>JAEWUM010000046.1 GCA_023459355.1 Bacteroidota bacterium
GGCTTAATGAAAAAACAAAAATTCAAAGAGCGATGAAAGTCAGATCGGCTGCCGGATTACTTAACCATATATACGGAAAACTATCTGTTGCTTTCATTTATCTGATTTTTTAAATACTGATTCGAATTATTCATTATTCGTTATTCGCTTTCCGCTTTCCGCTTTCAGTTATTCACTATTCACTATTCGTTGCTTCGTTGTTCCCCGCAACACCAAATTCGTTTTGATGATTTTATTGGTAAACTGTCCCTGTGTTTCTCCTTTAATTTTGGATATCAACAGCTTGGCAGCGTTCTTTCCCATTTCGAAACCATGTTGCTCCACCGTACTCAACATTGGGTCGGATGCCAGTGCAAACCTGCCATTTGAAAAACCAAATATTGAAACATCATCCGGCACTTTGAGGCCGGCTTGTTTAACGGCATATAATATTCCTACCGCACTCTCATCGTTAATGGCAAAAAAAGCATCCGGCCGATCTTCCATTTGCAGAAATTCCGGAGTTACCACGATGGCATCTTCCCGGGTGTCGCAAATTCGAATCAAACTTTCGTCAACAGGTATTTTATATTTCCTGAGGGCATCTAAATAACCGTTCTTTCTGTTTTTAGAAATCTCAAGATGAGGCGGTGAACTGAAGAAAGCAATCCGACGACAACCCGTTTGAATCAGGTATTCAGTCACAGAAAAAGCACCATTATAATCGTCCACCACTACCTTATCCGTTAAAATGCCAATGCATATCCGGTCAAAAAACACGAGTGGAATATCACTGTCGACAATTTCCTGAAAATGATTGTAGTTAGTTGTATTTTTAGAGAGACTGGCCAGCACCCCCGACACACGACTTGAAATAAGCGCTTCGGTATTTCGCACCTCCTTTTCATATTTCTCTCCCGACTGACAAACAATTACATTATACCCTTCCTCATCCGAAACCTCCTCGATACCTGATAAAACAGACGAAAAGAAATGATGGATAATTTCGGGAATGATAACCCCGATGGTTTTGTTTTTGTTGGTACGCAGGCTCAACGCCAATCCGTTCGGCTTGTAATGATGCGCTTTCGCATATGCCTGCACTCGTTCACGGGTAGCCAGACTGATGTCGGGATGATTTTGCAACGCACGGGAAACCGTTGAAGGTGAAATATTTAACTCCCGGGCGATATCTTTGATGGTGATGGGTGGTTTTTTCATAACACAAAGATATAGTTTGATGAATATCAGCAAAGTGAAAGTCAAAGATAAAAAATTATTTTAAAATGCAAACGTTTGCGACTGTTTTTAACTCAATAACCCGAAAGTGAGATTGCTTATTTAGTTCAATCCTCTATTTTTGTCCGCATAATCATAAGGAAAATATAAACTTTTTTAGACGGCGAATTGTTGAACATATAAATTAGCATAGTTTCATTGAGTTAAAAATTCTTTTTTGATTATCGATATTTCACAAAGTTAAATTTATCAACTTTAAAAAACTATTGCATGAAGCACGTTAACTTTAAGCTGAAGATTCGCTCATATGCGACACTGCTTTTGATGTTGGCCTTTAGCACGTTATTACACGCACAGCAAATCTCTGTTACAGGAGTAGTAAAAGATGCCTCAACCGGTGAGCCTGTTATCGGTGCGAATATTGTTGAAAAAGGTACAACAAACGGAACCATCACCAATTTCGATGGTGAATTCTCCCTGAATGTACAATCCAACGGAACCTTACTGATTAAGTATGTAGGTTATAAAGATGTGGAAGTTGCCGTTGCCGGACAAAAAACCCACATCATTAACATGACCGAAGATGCGGTGATGCTGGGTGAAGTGGTGGCTATCGGG
This sequence comes from Bacteroidota bacterium, assembly GCA_023459355.1. Taxonomy (GTDB): domain Bacteria; phylum Bacteroidota; class Bacteroidia; order Bacteroidales; family Paludibacteraceae; genus Paludibacter. The sequence continues at coordinate 1,837 of JAEWUM010000046.1, forward strand.
TATGGTTCGCAGACTAAGAAAGAGATTACCGGCTCTATTTCCAGTGTAAAAGCAGAGGACTTTAACAAAGGCGTTACTGCCAACCCGATGGGACTTATTCAGGGAAAGGTAGCTGGTTTAACTATCATTAAAAATGGAGGTGACGACCCGGCACAAAACAGTTACAATGTACAGTTGCGTGGTGTTGGTAGCTTAAGTGGAGCTGCAGAACCTTTGTATGTAATTGATGGCGTACCCGGAGGAAATCTATCTTCCGTATTACCCGGTGACATAGAATCTATTGATGTCCTGAAGGATGGATCGGCTGCTGCTATTTATGGTACACGTGCTAATGCAGGTGTTATTTTAATTACTACCAAAAGAGGCAGTAAAGATGGAAGTTTTTCAGCAGAATACTCCGGATCGGTAACTACTGCTTTTATTGCTAATAAACCCAGGGTACTGACCGCTGCTGAGTACCGTGATAAGATGGTTGCAAACGGATTAGGAATTGATTATGGTCACGATACCGACTGGATTGACGCGATAACCCGGACTCCATTCAGTCAAACTCACAACGTTTCATTGGCTGGTGGTAGTACTGACTTTAACTACAGAGCTTCTGTCGGTTACAGGGCATTACAGGGACTGGCAATAAATTCGGATTATGAAGAAATAAATGGTCGATTTGTTGCTAACCAAAAAGCCTTGAATAAGAAGATGGATATTTCATACGATTTCGCCTACACTTCAAACAAGAAAAACTGGGCAAATTATGATAACTTCAATCAGGCTATTCGTTCTAATCCAACGATGCCAATTTATTCTTCTGACGCAAAATTTGAGAAATACGGTGGTTATTATGAATCCGATAATTTCTATACCAGAAATCCGGTCTCTGACATCAATCAAACTACAAATGATCAGGAAGATCAAATTCTGTTGGGAAGTGTTCGTGCTTCTTACAATATTTTCAGTGGTTTGAAATTCACTACATTTTATTCTGTACAGAACTCCTCTACATGGACAGGAAAATATCAAATGAGTACTTTACGCTCAGTGGCAGGTAAAGGTGGTGTTGCCAACCAATCCCAATCCTATGAAAATCAACAGGTAGTAGAAAACACCTTGCATTATATGAATTCATGGGATGCACATAGTTTTCAGGCTTTATTGGGTCAGAGTTACCAAACAAATCTGCGACATGGATTCAATGCCTACAACTCGGATTTTCCATTAGATAAAATTTCATATAATAACCTGGGAATTGGAGAGGGAATTACAACCGGTGAAGATGCAAATGTGAATATGGGAAGCTACAAATACAAAGATAAATTGGCTTCATTCTTTGCCCGTATCATGTATAACTACAACAACCGCTACTTCCTGAGTGCCAGTACCCGTCTCGAAGGTTCTTCCAAATTCGGATCCAAAGCAAACGCTATATTAGGGCCCTGGGGGTTGTTCCCATCAATCAGTGGTAGCTGGAATATCAAGGATGAAGATTTCATGGACGAAATTTATTTTATTGATGATTTAAAGCTTCGTTTGGGTTATGGGGTTACCGGTAATATGCCCGGAAATTCGTACTTGTATTTGATGCTGGTCGGACCGGGAAGTGACTATGTATTCAGCGATGGTGAGTTTATTTTACCATGGGGGCCTACTACCAATACAAATCAATACATTCGTTGGGAAGAAAAACATGAATTTAATGGTGGTGTTGACTTTGCAGTACTTAACAACCGAATTTCAGGCTCTCTTGATGGCTATTTCCGCAACACAACTGACTTGCTGTATGAATATAAAGTTCCTTTGGCAGGGGAAAACGTATCCTCAAACAAATGGGATAATTACGGACAAATTCATAACTATGGAATTGAATTCCAATTAAATGGCGCAGCTATCAAATCAAAGGATTTAACATTGGATGTTACTTTCAATGCAGCCTGGAACCAAAATAAAGTTGTAAGAATTACCGGGACTCAATATGGAAATTATGATGCCAATGGCAATTTAATTGCAAGTTTCCAGAATACTGGTTATATTTCTTCCGGTGATGGAGAAACAGGAAATTATGTAATGCGACTGACTGAAGGTGGTGCTATAGGCAACTACTGGGGATGGAAGTATTACGGTATCAACTCCAAAGGAGAGTGGGTATTTCAAACACCGGCAGGAGGCTACACGACTGACCCGCAGGATGCGCACAAAATGATTCTTGGGAATGCATTCCCCTGGCTGACTTATGGGTTGAGTGGTGCGTTGCGATATAAAAATTATGACGTTTCGTTAAACTTCCGTGGACAACTTGGTGGATTAATATTCAATGAAACCCGTTATTTCTATGAAAACACCCGTGGTACCGAAAATGTATTACTGTCATCTTTCGAAGGGAATGCGGCAAAATTAACCAACTGGAAAACATCCGGTTCCGACAAAGCGTCCTTACGCAGGTTCTCTGATTTTTATCTGGAAGATGCCTCTTATTTAAAGCTTAACGACCTGACAATTGGATACACGCCGGTTCTTTCCACTGAAACAAAAAAATACATCAACAACTTAAGGGTGTATTTCACGGCACAGAACATCTTTACGCTGACCGGTTATACCGGACACGACCCTTCAACGGTTAGCATGTCGGGCTTGACCCCCGGATTTGATGGACGTTCTTATTATCCGACACAACATTCCTTTAATCTGGGAGTATCTTTCAAATTTTAATTTCAAAACTTTAAAAAAGTTATTTATATGAAACTAATAAAGTTATATACAGGAATTGCCTCACTGGGTTTGTTATTCACAACGGCATGTACTGATTTAACACCGGAAATTTACTCCGATGTTCAGAAAGAAGATTATTTTCAAACTCCGGCTCAATTCTCAACCCTGATTGCCAATGCCTATGCACAGTTAGCGGGCGAATATGGATATATTTACAGGGAAGGTTACTGGAGCATGCAGGAATATACATCTGATGAGGTAGTTGTTCCAACCAGGGGTACCGACTGGTATGATGCTGGTGTACCTATAAAAATGCATACCCACACCTGGGAAGAAGATACCCGGGATATAAATAATGGTTGGAGTTTTGCTTTCGGCGGCGTTACCAAATGTAACAATGTGTTGAATAACATCATCAATATCATGGGAACGGATGAATCGACCTATAATGATGCAGCAAAATCAGGTATTGCTGAGACCAAAGTATTGCGTGCCTTTTATCATTTGTTAGCAATGGATTTATATGGAAACATTCATATCGATGATAATCAACGTGAACTTCAGCAATATACACGCACAGAAGTTTTTGAATGGATAGAACAGGAAATACTGGATAATATCGACAAATTAGACAACCGTGTTCGATATGGATCCATGACAAAACCGGTAGCTCATACAATTTTAGCAAAAATGTATTTAAATGCTGAGGTTTATACAGGCACTGCCCGTTGGGCTGATGCTGCTGCTCAATGTGATTCGGTAATCGAAGGAGGTTATGGTTATGCATTGAATGATGACTATTTCACAACTTTCAAGAAAAACAATGTAGGAAACAAAGAAATTATTTTCCCGATTGTATTTGATGCAGTTTACGCAAAAGGTAATATGTTTCACCTGATTACTTTACATTACACGCAACAGGAGGCTTATGGATTTACAACAGAAACCTGGAACGGTCCCTGTACGCTGAAATCATTCTACGACAGCTATGCCAGCAACGACAAACGAAAAGCGCAATGGTTTACCGGTCCGGTTATGAAAGATGGTGAAGTAATTAAATACTCTAACGCAACTTTGGAAGATGCTCCTGCAATCATCGTCCCGGAAGTTACTACTATTCAGGACCCAACGGCTGCAAATACTTTTGAAGGAGCCCGCTTTATTAAATTTGAAATTGAACCCGGGATTGAACATCATGCCAACAGTGACTTCCCGATCTACCGATATGCCGACATTTTGCTGATGAAAGCCGAAGCCTTGATGAGACTGAATGGTGGTGTCGCCAACCAGGAAGCCCTGGATGCTGTGAATGAAGTACGTGGACGTACTGGATTAGACGATTACACAACCGCTACGCTGACACTGAATGAATTGTTAGCGGAACGTGGTCGTGAACTGGCATGGGAAGGTCACCGTCGTCAGGATTTAATCCGCTTTGGTAAATTCACTACCGGCATGTGGGAATTTATGAGTGCCCGCTCAGCGAATCGTGCTATCTTCCCCATTCCAAGATGGGTGCAGGATGATAACCCGGGCATTTACACGCAAAACAACTGGCAATAAATAACTCGTAATAAAAACAAAAATCACAATCATTACTAATCATTTAATTCAATTATGTATGAAAAAAATTAATTATCTTATGATGTGCTTATTAGCATTATCATTCTCATTCGTTTCTTGTGATCCGGAAGAAGACCCTAACGTAGATGAAATTATTGAAGATGGATTCTATGTTGTAGGTGAAGCTACAGGTATAGCAAACCTTCAGGCTACTGGCGCTGCAAAAACCACCATGGCTGTAGGTTTTAATGAAGTATTACAAAGTGCTGAAGGACTCACTGCCGAAGAAAAAATCTCTGCAGCCTGTCAACGTGCCGGCATGTATGAAAAATACATCTATCTTGAAGGAGGAAAAAGCTTCTCTTTGGTTTTAAAAGAAGGTGTTACTGAAACTAAATATGGCGCTACGCTTGCACTCAGTGATACATTAAGTGGCGAAAACGAACCACGTATCAAGGTTTATAAAGGAACAATGACTGAAAACACAACCATGCAGGTTGCTGAATCAGGACTTTATCACATTGTACTGGATTTGAACCTGAACAATGATTTAGCTGATAAATTAATCCTTGTTGCTCCTGCTGAATTAGGTGTACGCGGAGGAATGAACAGCTGGGGATTCACCGCATTCGAAGAAACCATTGAAGGTGATACTATTACTTATATATTGGAAAATCAGGAATTGGCTGCCGGAGCTAAATTTAAATTTGCGTATGGTGGCGGTTGGAAAATCATCCTGGATGAAGAAGGTTTAGTAAAAGCTAATACAAACCTGGGTGCTGGAATGATTCCAGGTGCAACTGACATTGAAGTGGCTGAAGCCGGCAAATACAGAATTACATTGAAATACGCACTGGCACAGGGAGCTATTTCTCAAAGTTTCAAATATACAGCTGAACTTACTGAAGCATCTGCTCTTCCTACCGAAATGTACATCAATGGTGGCGATTTTGGTGGTGAAAATTGGGATTGGAATAATCCGGGCATTGTAAAGATGAATCCTGTGAATGGCGTTGGTGGTGCTTTCTGGTGCATCAACTACTTCACAACTGCCGGATTCAAATTCAGTCCGGAAAAAGCCTGGGGTAAAGACTTTAGTGGAATGACTACCAATACAGGATACGAAGTTGTTGGTGGCAACTGCGTTGTACCTGCTGAAGGCTTATACATGATTTACATTGATTATGCTAATAGCAAAATTGCTATCGAACCTGCTTCAGTATATGGAATTGGTGATGCATTCGGAGGATGGGATCAGGCTGTAGCTGCCAACAAATTTGCGTTAAGCAGAGATGGAAAGAAATTGACAGCAACAGTATCTGCCGCAGGTAACTTGCGCATGTATGCTGAAAGCTCAATCAAAACTACCGACTGGTGGACAAGGGAATTCAACATCTTCAGTGGTAAGATTGAATACCGTGGTAATGGTGATGACCAGGCTGCAGTTCCTGTAACAGCCGGACAGGTCGTTACACTCGACTTCAAAGCCGGAACGGGTACAATTGAATAAGAGAAAATAATCTCACATAAAAAAACACGACTTCTCAGTCGTGTTTTTTTATGCCATAGCAACTTATATTTGTTTCTAATCAAGGTCGCTTTTAGGTCATTCATTTCCCCTTTTCATACCCTCACAATATATTTATTGTACAGTTTTTTCTGCAAAATTACTTTTGTTGCGATTTTTGGATTTACAGATAATCATTCAAAATAGATTTTACTGTAAGATGAAAATCTTTATGCATTAACTCAATAATAAATTAACAACAAAGTTTTTTAAACGTATGAAAAAGACAATTTTAGCATTAACTATGCTACTTTCAGCCGGAGCCTGCATAATGGCTCAACATCAAGAAATCAACAGAAACAATGAAGTTCAGTATCATTTTTTCACCAACAACATTCCATCTGAATGGAATTACCCCTTAATCGGATTCGTAAACAATGTGGACGGCAACCACGAGAGTATTCAGATTGGGATTGTGAACAACACAACAGGCAATTTTGGTGGCGTGCAGGCGGGATTTATCAACAGTGTCGGAGGAAGGGTAACCGGGTTTCAATCCGGGTTTATTAATGCTGTTAATGCTGATTTCGCAGGTATTCAATCTGGATTTATCAATAGCACAGCTGCTGATTTTAAAGGAATTCAATCGGGTTTTATTAATTCGAATGGCAATAAAAACGTTGGCATTCAGGGCGGGTTTATTAATTCGAGTGAACAGGTATTCGGAGTTCAAACAGGATTTATTAATGCATCCGGCAAAGGTGTTACAGGCCTTCAATGTGGGTTTATAAACTCAACAGGCAGCATGACTGGCTTGCAATATGGATTTATTAACAGCGCCAGCACCTTGAATGGGTTACAACTCGGTTTCATTAATAGCGTTGACAATATTGAAAATGGGTTGCCCATTGGTTTTCTTTCGTTTGTAAAGCATGGTGGTTTTAAAGCCATTGAAGTTTCCTACAATGACATAAATCCTTTTAACATCGCTTTTAAAACAGGTATTCGCGAATTTTACACTTACCCTGTATTGGCGTATGACTGGCGCAAAACAGATGATCGCTTCTCATTTGGTTACGGTATTGGTTCTAACTTCGATATTAGTAATCTTTTCTTTATCAACCCCGAAATTGAAGGAATGCATCAGGTTTCTCTTGATTTCAATCACTATTCTACCTTAAGATGTAATGTAGGATTTAACCTTGGAAATCATTTCGAAATCTTGGCAGGTCCTTCACTGGTATGGAATTTCAAAATAAATGCCGCCGATTTCCACCAGAATTATACGGAATGGGATCCATCTATTATTGCAGTAAGCAAGGTAACAGCAGGTTTCAACGTGGCTGCCCGGTATAAATTCTAGTCATTTCAGATACCGCTCCAAAAACCTGTCCTGCTCCCACAACAGATGCAGGATATTCTCCCGTGCCACATAGCCATGCATCTCTTTCGGTAAAATTACCAGCCGTGCAGGCGCTCCGAGGCCTTTCAATGCCTGAAAGTATCGTTCGGTTTGCAGGGTGAATGTGCCGGGATTGTTATCGGCTTCGCCGTGCACCAACAGCATGGGCGTTTTCATTTTATCGGCATGCATAAAGGGCGACATGGCATTGTAGACCTCCTGTGCTTCCCAGTAGTTGCGCTGCTCCCGCTGAAATCCGAAGGGTGTGAGCGTGCGGTTGTAGGCGCCGCTACGGGCTATGCCACAGGCAAATAAGTCGCTATGGGTAAGCAGGTTGGCGGTCATGAAAGCCCCGTAGGAATGTCCGCCTACCGCTACTTTTTTGCGGTTGATGTATCCCAGTGAATCCACGGCGTCGATGGCAGCTTTGGCATTGGCAACCAATTGTTCAACAAAGGTATCGTTCGGTTCTTCTTTCTCTTCTCCAACGATGGGGAAAGCGGCATCATCCAGCACCGCGTAACCGCGTGTTACCCAATACACGAACGAACCGTAGTACGGGAAAGTAAACTCGTTCGGGTTGGCAGTGCTTTGGCCGGCACTATTTTTATCCTTGTATTCAGCCGGATACGCCCAAATCAGCAAGGGTAGTTTTTCTGTTTTCGCTTCCCGGTCGTAACCTTCAGGCAAATACAAAGTGCCTGTTAGCTCCACTCCATCTTCACGTTTGTATTTTATCACTTCTTTATAGACATGCTCGATACTCGCGAATGGATTCGGGAAATGGGTAATCTGTACAGGCGCTATTTTGCGTTTCAGATTGCGGATAAAATAGTTCGGATATTCGTTTTTTGATTGCAAACGTACCAGCACTTCACCGGTTTTCACATTCGTAAAATCGAAAATTTCCTCTATTTTATCTGTGTAAGCCGATTGATACAGTCTGTTTGTCTTTAATGTTTTGATGTCTAAAGCATCGATAAAGGGGTACTGACCATCGGGTGTATGTCCTTCTCCAATCAGGAAAAGTTTATTTCCATCCATCGCGAGGACATATTTACCATATTCATTCTTTTTGGTTTCGAAATAACCCGGGTCGACGTAGATATCCTGAAAATTCCGCTCGTTGAACAACCGGGGCGCTTTTTCCGGTTTAGACGGATCGAAAAGAGAAACCCGGCGCATGCGGGTATCATACCACTCTTCCTGTAACACGGCCGTGTTCGCGTTGCCCCAGATAATATCGGCAAAACGCAGTGTTGTTTTGGTCAGCAACACCGGTTTTTCATTAAACGGGGCTTTCCACAAGTACAATGCATCGCGGAATTCGACTTCTTTTTGCGGGTCACCCTCATCCTGCGCTTCAGCATAACATAATGTTGCCGGTTCATCGGGACGCCAACTGACGGCACGCATGCCGGTACGCACGGCCATAAATCCTTTCGGCAAAACTTCTGTCAGCGGGACTTCCGAAATTGTTTTCACAGCATCGCCCTGCGAAGTGTACACTACATTCAATTGTGGGAAACGGTTAATGGGTACGATATACGAAAACGGCCGCTGAATGGTGGTTATCAACACATAAGAGCCATCAGGTGAAAAGCTTTCATTAGCATACATATCCGCAGCTTTATACAAACTACGGGTTCCATCAAGTTGTACCCGGTACAGTTCCGAAGTGGTCAGGGTTACAAAGTTAGCCTCGTCTGTCGGGTTCTTTAATAAATCCTGATAGGTGCGGTTTTGAGCTTTCGAGCCATCGCTAACGGAGATAATGGGGCCGTCGGGTAAGGAATTTTTGCCGTCGATCAGAGCCGGACGATTTTCGGGCAGTAATCTCACCAGCAGCGACTGACTGTCTCTGTACCAATTGACCGGATTTCCCAGATTGGCATTCACACGTGCTTCTGTAAGTTTGATCGCGGTAGCAGTTTCAAAATCCAGCACCCACAACTCAACACCTTCTCCTGTGTTGTGCACAAATGCAACCTTGCTTTCATCGGGCGACCAGGTGAGGTAAGTCAGTCTGGGATTAGCCGGCAGTCCTTTCACCTGTACCGGTTCATCGCCGTTTACTTTTCTAACCTTCAGGTTATTGACATAGGTAATGGAAGAACTGATGTTGGTAACCGGGTTCACCCGCAAACCGGCCAGACTGATTTCCTGCTGATTCAGGTCGGCCAGCGATTTATAGGTACTGCGGTAACTGAACAGCATGTTCTCGTTATTACTGTCGATCACGACCTGCGGTGCGCGTTCAAAATCGGCCAACCGGAGAATACTTTCCGGCGGCAACTGGTATGTCAGGTTTTCCTGAGCGTCTATTTCCTGTAATCCCACGGCAATACAAATAAGAATGAATAGTTTTGTTATTTTCATATTAATTTAACTCCTGATGCGCATTAATAATCTTTATAACACAAGTTGCAAAAATAAGTTTTAATTCCGGATATTTTGCTCTCTCCACTGCATGGGAGTATAATTTGTTTCCTGCAAAAATGCCCTGCTGAACACCGGTGGAGAACTAAAACCGGATAAATCGGCAATACACGCGATATTTAAATCGGGGCGGGATAACAATAAATGCTTACTTTCCGCGATACGATAACGCATCACAAACTGATAAAAGGTCTCACCATATCCTTCGTTAAACAGACGCGAGAGATAACTGCGGTTAAGCGGCAGTATTTCCATCGCATCCGTTAACTTAAAGTCTTTACGCAAATAGGGTTTCTCGGTCTGCATCCACTGCTCTAATTTGTTTTTATATTCAGGTAGCTTATTCGCAAACTGATACCTTGAATTTGATTCTGTTTCATCTGCTGAAATCACTTCAGCCGGCACATCCTCTCCCTCACATTTTTCGCCGGTATGCAACGCTTCTCTGATTTCCGCTTCCGTTTCATTCATACTTTCCTTAAAATAGCCTTCAGGATAAGGACTCTTCTGAAATAAAACACGAGAAAAACCATAAAGAAAGAAAACGAGAAAAATGATGTTGTGCATCAGCACACTGCGAACATTATCGCTTAACACCACGACATAACAGGAAAGCGTAATCACAAAATTGCTGAAAATGTAATCTTCCAGCCATTTTATATCGATGTTTTCCAACGAAGCATAGTTATTTTCGCACCATTTCATATAATTTTTCCGGTAGCGAAGCATAATCATCAGGCCGAAAACAGGATAGGCCAGCATGAGCAGTGGCACCCACACATGGATGTTCCAGAAATCCTGAGTCAGAGCCATCCGGTTATCAATTGCCGACACGGGCCCTTGCTGAATTTTTACAAGAAGCAAATATATACCCGGAATAACGACAGTGGATAGTGATAGTAATACCGCCCGTTTCAACGTAAGCCATCCGGGACGAAAAGCCTCTATGGGATATAAAAGAAAAATATAGGCATACACACTTCCGTAAATCAGCATGGGAAGCGACAAGAATTTATACTCCACCACGCCTGCATATCCGGTAGTCAATCCTTTGATAAGAGATAGCAGATTGGTCAGTCCTACCATAAACATGACAAAGGCAAACAAAGCGCGGGCACGACCTCCGTTTTTCCGGGCTATCAGCATGAACGACCCGCCTAAGCACAAACAACATAACATTGAAATAACCGACCAGCGAACAGATCTGAAAAGCTCAAAAGGTATCTGCATAAAAAAATAATGCCCGGCGCCGACAAGCATTAAAATGAGACTGTAAATAACAACCCGTTTGTATTTAAAAAGCGCCTTTAACAGGTTGTTTGAATGAAAATGTACACGCAGCATCTGGTCATTTCTATTTTGGTTTGCGAAGGTAATCAAAAAAACAAACATTTTTACCGTTGGCAAATGCATTTTTACGCTATGCAAACGCCCTCATCACAGCCTGCAAACGAAATTCCCTACTTTTGCCACGCCAACGAAATACTATATTTCCGGCAATCATGTCAGTCCTTTTTCAAACATAGTCAAATGTATAGAAAGAGGTCATATCAATAAACAGTTGACAAGCAGCAGCATTTTTCGATGAGTTTAAACAAGACTTCGGCTCTTCGAAAAGAAATATTATCAGAAGTCGGTTAATTACAATTATTATCATGATTAAAAAAATCTTTTTTACGTTTGTTGTTCTGTTCACATGCGGAGCATTAATGAATGTCAGTGCAAAAGACATTATCTCAAAAGGAGAACAGGTTGTTAAGCTGGGTATCGGCATCGGAAGCTATTACGGCGGTGATGGATATTCAAACAGTGTTCCACCCATCTCGGCATCTTACGAAAAAGGCATTCTCGAAGGACTGCTTGGAGGAAAAGCTTCAATCGGTGTTGGTGGTTATCTGGGCTACAGTGCCAACAAATGGGAATCTTATTTTAACAATGAAACATGGGGTTATAAATACTCCTACTTTATTTTGGGCGCCCGCGGTTTATTCCACTATCAGTTGATTAAGAAACTCGACACTTATGCAGGATTGATGCTGGGCTACAATATTGTTTCAAGCAAGTACTACGGCAGTGATGCCATTGCTCCTTACGTTGGCAGTGCAAGCAGCGCGAGCGGTATCGGGTATTCAGCTTTTGCCGGAGCTCGTTACAATTTCAATAAGAAATTCGGCGCTTATGCTGAAATCGGTTACGGAATTTCAGCACTTGAATTGGGTGTTTCGATAAAACTATAAAAAAAATGAGACAAATACTCCTTAACATATTCTTTGCAGTGGTTTTGTCCTGTAGTTTTACAAGTTGTGAACCAGTAACAGAAGAACCTACCAACATTGAAGAAACCACCATTTTCACTACTAAGTACAAAAGCAATCAGGTTTGGGATGCTTTCAGGACACCATCCTACCCTACTGCTGACGAAGACTGGACACTCTACAATTTCAAAGGAGCGCTCGACCCCGATGGTGGAAGCATTGATTGGGGAACCGATCGTTACCTGCAATTTGTAGCGGTGGTCGACAGCACCAGAAGTCCCTATACGATTACCGACGATCTGTATAAAATCGGAACTAAGTACGTCATCAAACTGAATCTCTGCGAAAGTAACGGCAAATTCGTAAAAGTCATTTCAGATTACGGGCAGATAATCGGTATCGGCGACAAGGGATTTATGTATGTAGCCGAAGGTTATTATGGCATGTTCTTCCCTACAATCAGCATAGTAAGTACCGACGAAGTAGTTTATAAACCTGCCACAGCCACAGTAACCAAACTTAGCGAACTATATAAATAAGGGCTATGGCACGGGCAACATACCGGTAGTGGCACACCAACACTACCTAATATGAGGTGCTTAGTGCAGTAGTACACTATCACTTAGTGTACATGTATACTAAGGCTTAGTGTAGTACTACACTATCGCTTAGTGTACTACTGCACTAAGCACCTCTGCACAGGCTATAACGCATCAACACAGGGAGTATAGAGGCTCATCCACAAGAGGGGAATCACTTAACCACAGAGGAAAGTGTAAAGCATGAACATTTTCATTGAGAAATGAAGTTGTGTTAACTCCCGGATTTTGAATATGTTAAAATTCAGGTCGTAAAACGTGAGTATTTACTTAGATTTTTTATATATTTGCGGATTGCTTAATTCACTTATAAAAATTAATAATGTGCACAATGCATTCATACGTTATAATGCTTTGTGCACTTGTAATGAAAATGAGGTGATGGTATAAGTGAGTTGGGTGGCAATATTAAAAGACAGCAGAACCAACAAATAGAGAATGACAACAATTTCAAGATGGGTAGTTCCGAGTTATTTTACGGAAGAAAAACATAAAACAGACGAGTTGATTTTCGACTTGACTGACCACTTGAAACTTATGCTGAAAAATGAAGTTTGGAATAGAAAATTTGATTACGGTTTTAGCACGGGACTAAAAAACACTAATCAAACAGAAATAAAAAGTGCGATAATAAAAGTTTATCCTCGTTTTATTTCGGGATATGTTAATGAAAAACGAATCCCAGAAATAATTGAAAAAGTTTGTGGAAAAATTGCGACGCATTTAAAAGTTAAGAGCTACAAGGAATGGTCTTATCAAATTGGTTGTTCAATAATTGAAATAGAGTACAATACCAAAACCAAAAATATCCCTTCAAAGAAAGATTTGACTGATGATTACATTCCGCATTATGAAATGGAATTCATTGAGAAGTATCATCAACAGTTAGCGGTCCTCAAAGAATTGTCTTCTTTTTTTCTTGCTGGTCTTCATTTAAGTTTTCCCACTCAATCAATTATGATGCGGAATGACACACCATTAAATGACGGATTTTTTCAAATAAAATCAGGTAGTAAAAGTTATGCAACTAAGGTAGCTTCTAATGCCTTTATGCACGAAATACTTATTGAAACAAGTAAAAAATCGAATATTGATATAAATCTTAAGGGACTTGCATCTGTATGGCATTATGATTTATGGCCATTAAAGAGATACCTCAATGCTGTTGAATCTGACCAAATTTCAATGGACAATTTACTAGATTTGATTTATGCCCTTGAAGGTTTATTTGAAAAGAACACGTCCTCTGACTTTGTTAAATCAATGTGCATTCTAAGTTTATGCAAGACAAGGAAAGATGCACGACAAATGAAAAGCTTATTAGATGTTGCTTATCGAATAAGAAATGACATTGCTCACGGAGAACGTTCATACGACCCTTATGATTATGTAAAACTTGATGGAAAAGAGACACTCGCTCAAATGATTTATTGGAAAATGAAAACCATTGTTGCAGTAATGATGATTAAAGGTATTTCCAAACTTCTGAATAATCCAGAAATGCGAAACTTAAGATTTAATACTGACGACTTTATTAATTTGACCTTTGAGAAATGATAAGAAATAACTGGTGCTAATCGAGTAGACCGCCCCGCCTGTGCAAACTGACTGGGAGAGCCGCTCACACCACTGTAGCGCGACAAGAAGTCGCTTAATACAACTTCTTAACACTCATTAAATAAATGATTAAACCTTGCGTTCCATCGCAATTAGCCTACGGACACGTGCATACTGTGCAACCGGTATGTGCGAAACTGTCCGGACAATATAGTACGGGGAAAGGAACGACAGAAAAAGCCAATACCGGGGTGTAATACAACGGGAGTCTGCGCAACCCCCCCCCGTTGTCGGTAAGTGTAAAAAAACAGTAAAAAACTTGCATAATGATAACTTTTGAGTTAACTTTGCGGCATGAAAAAACAAAGACAAATAATTTTCCATAAACACTATTTCATTGACTTCTATTTGGGACAGACCGAAAAAGTTCAGGAAAAGATTGAGTATGTTTTTAAAATTTTAAGAACAGTTCAAAATGTCCCAAAGAAATTCCTGGATCATATGACAGGAACTGAAGGACTTTATGAAATCCGAATTGAATTAGACGGCAACATTTATAGAATCTTTTGTTGCTTTGACAAAGGAAACCTTGTAGTTCTTTTTAATGGATTTCAAAAGAAAACTCAAAAAACTCCTAAACAGGAAATTGATATGGCTTTAAAACTAAAAGATGAATATTTTAACTCAAAAAACAAAAAGTGATGAACAAAGAAAAAAACATTAGAGATGCTAAAAACTTTGACGAGTTATTAGACATAAAATATGGAAAAGCAGGTTCTGAAAAACGAGATAGCTTTGAAGAAAAAGCCCAGTATTTTGTTATTAGCGAGATGTTGAAAGAAGCCCGTAAAGAAGCTAATATGACACAAGAACAATTGGCAGAGAAAGTTGGAACGAAAAAAAGTTATATTTCCAGACTTGAAAACGGAAAGTGTGATATTCAACTTTCGACACTTTACCGAATTTTTGAATTTGGGCTTGGAAAACGAATAAATTTGATATTCGGATGAAAAAACAAAAAGCACCTACATTTTACATCATGTAAGTGCTTTTTCTTTCCCGAAGTGGGCCCTGTTGGGCTTGAACCAACGACCCCCTGATTATGAGTCAGGTGCTACTAACCAACTGAGCTAAGGGCCCTGCTTTTTACAAATCTTTTATTATCTTTGCAAAGCGATTGCAAAAGTAATATTATTTACCGTTCCTGCAAACAATAGGAACTTTTTTTTTGAATATATGATGGTACCTGAACAGGTAAACACCCTGATTTTTGACTTTGGAGGCGTAATTTACGACATTGACATACAGCTTGGTATCAATAAGCTGAAAGAACTGGGATTTACAGATGCTGATGAATACATCGGACATTTTGCGCACAACGATTTTTTTGTTCAGTGGGAAAATGGTCAGATTGGTGTGGATACCTTCCGGGATGAAATCCGGAAAAGATGTGTAAAAGAGGTTTCTGATCAGGAAATCGACGATGCCTGGTGTGCCATCATGATCGGTATCCGGGATGAAAGGATAGCACTGTTGCAGCAACTGCGTAAGAAATACCGCCTGCTGCTACTCAGTAATACCAACCCGCTGCATATTTTAGTCAGCACCAAAAACGAACTGGGCAAAAGAGGACTCAGCATGGATGATTTGTTCGACAAATGCTATTATTCCTACGAAGTGGGTGCAGTTAAACCCGGAAAGGAGATTTTTCTGCATCTGTTACAGGATGCTGATGTAAAGGCTGAAAACTGCCTGTTTTTGGATGATGGAAAGAAAAACATCGAGACGGCCGCCGCGCTGGGATTCAACACTTACCTGGTAACTCCCGGACAAAGCCTTGATTTTTTGTTGTAAATAAGTTGTGTGTAAATTAAAATCAGGGGACGTACGCGATAATATTAAATGTTTGGGGATATGACAAATGTGGTTAATAAAAAATATGCTGCAACTGTCGGCTTTTTCGACGGGGTACACACAGGTCACCGATTTCTTATCGCCGAATTGAAAAAAGAAGCGGCAAAGCGGGGACTGAAAAGCATGGTCATCACGTTTAAAGTGCATCCCCGGAAAGTGTTACATGCTGCCTACCTGCCGCAATTGCTTACAACAGCTGAAGAAAAACAGGAACAACTGAAATCAACCGGCGTGAATGAGGTGGTGGAACTGGATTTCACGGTCGAAATGGCGCAACTTACCGCAGCTGAATTTATCGAACAAATATTAGCCAAACAATTAGGTGTTAAGCTCCTGTTGGTAGGTCACGACCACCGCTTCGGCAGAAACAGGGAAGAGGGCTTTCCTGAATATGCTGCTTATGGCCGGCAGAACGGGATGGAAGTCATACAGGCAACCCGCTACAGCACCGAACAGTTCAGCCACATCAGTTCGTCGGAAGTCCGCAACGCCCTGATAAAAGGCGACATCGAAAGAGCCAACACCCTCCTCACCTACCCCTACGCTTTTACCGGTTACGTGGTAACAGGCTTTCAGGTGGGTAAAAAAATAGGGTTTCCAACCGCGAACCTGAATCCGGTGGAACCTGACAAGCTGATTCCGGGTATCGGAGTTTATGCGGTACTGATTGACTGGAAAGGAAATTCTTACAAAGGCATGATGAATATCGGTCGGCGACCAACGCTCGACAACGGCGATGCAGTCAGCCTTGAGGTCCATATCATCAATTTCGATGCAGACATCTACCATCAGCAACTGAAAGTAACTTTTATCCGGAAAATAAGAGACGAAAAGAAATTCAATTCTGTAGAAGCGTTGATTGAACAACTAAAAAGTGATAAGGAGGCTGTGTTGGGAGCGGAAAGCGGAAAGCGAATAGCGAATAGCGAATAGCGGAAAACGGAAACTGGTGTCTGGTGACTGGTGTCTGGTGTCTGGTGACTGGTGACTGGTGTCTGGAGACCGTAGACTGAAAAACTTTTTGTAAATTTGCCGAATAGAAATTCAAAAAAGCAATTATTATGTGTATGAAACAACTCATTTTATCCCTGTTAATCGGTATGACACTGATCGGATGTAACTCGAAAAACCCGTTCTTCTCTGAATATGAGAATGAATACGGGATTCCACCGTTTGAGAAAATAAAGACTGAACACTATTTGCCGGCTTTCAAAGAAGGTATTAAACAGCAACAAGCTGAATTCGATGCCATTGCTGAAAACACGGAAGCTCCGACATTTGAGAACACAATCGAAGCCCTGGAGTTGAGTGGCGTATTACTCGACAAGGTATCCTCCGTATTTTTCAATTTATATTCAGCCGAGACAAATGACGAACTGGCTGAAATTGCAAACGAAGTATCTCCGCTCTTATCAGAACATGGTGATAACCTCTATTTGAACGATAAGATTTTTGCACGTATCAAAGCCTTGTATCTCAACAAAGAAAGTCTTTCATTGAATGATGAACAGAACCGCGTACTCGAAAACTATTATAAGAATTTCGTGAGAAGTGGTGCTGACCTGAACGAAGAAGACAAAGCAAAATTACGTGACATCAACAAGGAATTGAGCATGGCCGAACTTACCTTTGGGCAAAACCTGCTGGCTGAGAACAATGCCTATCAACGTTTTGTAACCGACGAAGCTGAATTGGCAGGTCTGCCGGAAGGTGTAAAACAAGCGGCTGCCGAAGCGGCCAAAGAAGCCGGACAGGAAGGCAAATGGCTTTTCACGACTTCAAAAGCCAGCTTTATGCCGGTATTGCAATATGGCGAAAACCGTCCGTTACGTAAAGACTTATTATTGGCGTGGGCCAACCGCGGTGACAATGGAAACGCGAACGACAACAAGGAAACCATCAAAAAAGTGATGCAGTTGCGCATTCAGCGTGCTAAATTGCTTGGATATGAAACACCGGCTCATTTTATCCTGGAAAACAAGATGGCCAAAACACCGGAGAAAGTGTATGAATTCCTGGCAACTGTTTGGCAGCCGGCTGTGAATCAGGCCAAAAAAGAAGCTTATGATTTACAAAAGCTGATGGATGAGGAAGGTAAAGGTGAAAAATTAGAAGCCTGGGACTGGTGGTATTATGCCGAAAAACTCCGGAAAGCCAAATATGACTTAGATGAAGAAGCCATTCGTCCATATTTCAAGATGGAGAATGTGCGTCAGGGAGCATTTGATTTGGCTGGTAAGTTATGGGGACTTCAGTTCACGGCCCTGACCGACTATCCGAAATACCATCCCGATATGGAAGCTTTCAAGGTAACCAATGCCGATGGTTCACTCGTGGGTGTACTCATTACCGATTATTTCCCGAGACCCGGGAAACGTGCAGGCGCCTGGATGAACGAATACCGGAAACAACATTACCGGGATGGTCAGAACATCCGCCCGGTGATTGTGAACGTGGGTAATTTCACCAAACCTACATCCGACAAACCTTCGTTGTTGAGCATGGACGATGTGCAAACGCTTTTCCATGAGTTCGGACATGGATTGCATGGCTTATTGGCTCAGAGCACATACATGAGTCTGTCGGGAACCAGCGTGGTACGCGATTTCGTGGAACTTCCCTCTCAGATTATGGAAAACTGGTGTTTCGAACCTCAGGTAATGAAAACTTATGCCAAACATTACGAAACTGGGGAAGTGATGCCCGATGAACTAATGGAAAAAATTGAAAAAGCCGGCACCTTCAACCAGGGCTTTGTCATGACCGAATTGTTATCTGCCGCCATCCTCGACATGGATTATCATACGCTTACCAATGCGGATGAGTTGGATGTAAATGCATTTGAAAAAGCTTCGTTGGATAAAATGGGTATGATTCCGGAAATCATCGTACGTTACCGCAGTACCAACTTCAACCACGTTTTCGGTGGTGGTTATGCAGCCGGCTATTACAGCTACACCTGGGCCGAAGTACTCGATGCTGATGCCTATCAGGCTTTCGTTGAAACAGGTGACATTTACAATCAGGAAGTGGCAACCTCATTCCGCAAAAACATCCTTGAAAAAGGAGACTCGGAAGATGCCATGACACTTTACCTCAAATTCAGGGGTAAAGAACCGGATCCATCTGCCTTGTTAAGAAAACGCGGATTTATTCAATAGCAAATACGTATATGAAGAAGTCCCCGACTATCCAACAGCTTATTAAACCCGGCGTACCGCTCGCGGTGCTGCTCGTGTTGCTCTATTTGGTTAGTTGGGGACTTAACTTTTTCTTTATTCGCGACGTACAACATTATCCGGCGGCAAGCACCAGTTTTCTGGAGCCAAACAGCTTTTGGCTGATTACCGGCATCTTTCTCATAACGGTACTGAATCTACTTTTAATCGCTCTGATTAATAATAAATTCTCTATCATCAGGGAGCGATCTTTTCTGCCGGTGTTTTTCTACGCCCTTTTTATTACTTCCTGGAAAGAAAGTCATTTCCTGATTTGCTCTCATTTGGCCGTTTCAGTGTTTTTAATCAGCCTGATGATCTTTATGGGCATGTACAAAAACAGGACTGCCGTAATTCCCGCTTTTTGGGGAACACTCTTCATTTCTCTTTCAGGAATGCTGAACCCTGTATATTTATTCCTGATTCCCCTTATCTGGATTGGTTTCGTGCAATTAAAATGTTTCTCGACACGCGTATTCCTGGCCTCCCTGATGGGCATGCTACTTCCGTGGGTATTCTATTTCTCCTATCAGTTGTATGCCGGCAATGAAATTGTCATTTTCAGGACATTATTCGAAGAGTTTCAACCCGGTTTTCTACTGCATGCGCTTACTATCTACGAACAAATTTATATTGTCGCGCTTATCCTGATTATCATCATCAGTTTATTCGGCATTTACAACAACCTGTTGAGTGATTCGGTGCAAAACCGCAAGAACATCAATGTACTGGTACTCATGCTCGTTTTTCTGATCGTGCTGGTATTTATTTTCCCAAAACACGCACTGGCATTCCTCCCCCTGATTGCATCATTGATGGCGATGTTGCTTGCACATCCATTTACCCTGCAAAAAACAAGATTTTACACCATCCTGTTTTTCATTGTTGTAGCGATTCACGCCGGATACATGTACATCAACTATTTCATCATATAGTCAATGGAAAACTTCATCGAACTCGGATATCTGGGGTTGTTTATCGCATCTTTCCTGGCAGCAACGGTCGTTCCTTTCAGTTCAGAAGTGGTATTCTCGGCGCTGGTATTCGGCGGCCTCGACGGGTGGACCTGTGTATTTGTTGCTACAGCGGGTAACTGGCTGGGCGGGATGAGCTGTTATTACCTCGGGAAATTAGGGAAATTAGCATGGATAGAGAAATACCTCCGCGTTAAAAAGGAAAAGTTAGACAAGTGGCTTACCCGCTTTCACAAATACGGCGATTGGTTTGCATTTTTCTCCTTTCTGCCGGGCGTAGGTGATGCCATTGCCGTAGCTTCCGGCTTCTTTCGCTGTAATGTATGGATTGTTGCCGGAGCCATGTTGTTTGGTAAATTCGTGAGATACATTGTCTGGATGTATTTTCATGGCTTAATTTTCTGATTTTTGTAAAATATTTTTATTTTTTCACCCTTATATTCTGCCAATAATAACTACTTTTGAGAGCTAAAATCCAGCTTGTCATTTATGAATTCAAAATTTATATTGTCCCTCTTCCTGATGCTCCTGTGCATGACAATGCCGGCATTTCCGACAGAAGAACCTGAATTCATTCCTAAAAAAGTAAACTTCGGATTTAAGGCGGCTGAAAAAAGAAAAGTTGATGTTATCATCATCCACTCTGTTTACAACGCTTCAGGCGGCGAAAAATATGATGTTGATTTAATTATCAGGCAGTTTGCCCGTTACAAGGTCAGTCCGCACTACCTCATCGACAGAGCAGGTAAGATATACAGGATGGTAGCAGATAAAGACATTGCTTACCATGCGGGTGAGAGTCGTTTACCGGATGGTACTTCCGGCATCAACAGCCGTTCCATCGGAATAGAAATAATCACTTCGCTGAATGAAGCGCCATCAGACCAGCAAATAGATGCTACCGTAGCATTGGTGCAATACCTGCAAGAGAAATATCCGGTTAAATATGTATTGCGACACAGCGATATAGCTCCCGGTCGCAAGACCGACCCCTGGAATATGGATTGGGAAACGTTTGTCGGACGAATCGGGAAGATAAAGGATGAATAACAGTTTTCGCACATATATACTGATGCTGTTACTGGGATTGATTTCCGGTCAGCAACTCTTTGCTCAGAAGTTACTGGAACAACGCATTTCCGATTCGCTAACGGTAATCGCCAATGCATCTGTCATGTCAGATAAAATCAACCGGATTAAAATCGATGTCAACCGTCCGAATAAAACCATCATCGTAACTGCTGCCGACAACTTCGGGTTTCTGCCTTTTCGCAGGGAGAATGTCGACAGAATCAACCAGGCGCTGAAATCCATTCTGGGAAAAACATATCCGGGTTACACCATAAGCGCACAGGCCTATAACCGGGATATCGAAACTTTAATTCCAAATCACCTGAGAGAAAATAAAGATAGCAGTCGGTTATTCAAAAACAATGGGTTGCACACCCCGCTTGTGACCAAGCTTTCGGTCCCGTATAGCATCGACAGGGGACTTCAAAACAGGAACATAGCCCTGTGGAACAGTCACGGGAAACATTTCGGCCGGAAAGAAGGCCGTTGGATCTGGCAGCGTCCGAGGTTATTTTTATCAGTTGAGGACTTGTTAACCACCGCTTTCGTGTTGCCCTACCTGGCCCCGATGCTGGAGAACGCGGGCGCACAGGTCTTCATTCCCCGGGAGAGAGATATTCAAACACATGAAGTTGTGGTGGACAATGACGACAGGAATCAGTCGCGTTACAAGGAATCAAACGACAGATTCCACTGGCAAAAAGGAGAAACCGGCTTTTCAAACAAAAAAGCATTTTATGTATATCCGGAGAATCCCTTTACCATGGGAACCTACCGCTTTGTCAGGACGACAACCGACCCGGAAGAAACAAGCCAGGCTGAATGGATTCCCAACATCCCTGAAAAAGGAATGTATGCCGTTTATGTCTCCTATCGTACCGTAGAAAACAGTACGGAAGATGCCAACTATACCGTACATCACCTGGGGGGTGAAACTTCATTTTTGGTCAATCAAAAGATCTATGGTGGCACCTGGCTTTACCTGGGACATTTTATGTTTGATGAAGGATTAAATCAGGATGGGAAAGTGATCCTCAACAATCTGAGCAAGGATAAAAACAGTATACTTACGGCCGATGCGGTAAAATTCGGGGGTGGTATGGGGAATATAGCCGTCAAGCCTGTTCCCATCAGTCAAAACAGCGACCTGGTGTTAAACCCCGACACACTGGCTGTAACAAGCAACTATCCACGTTTTACCGAAGGAGCCAAGTATTGGTTGCAATGGGCCGGGGTTCCCGATTCAGTTTACAGTCGCACGACCAACACCAATGAGTATTCTGACGATTTTCAATCCCGTGGCTTTTGGGTAAACTACCTGACGGGTGGTTCAGAGCTTAATCCCGGGACAGGTGGATTGGGTGTTCCGGTTGACATGGCCTTCTCTTTTCATACCGATGCAGGAACCAAAAAGAATGACTCGATTATAGGCACTTTGGGTATTTGCACGGTCGGGAACAACAACGGCGACACAATTTACAAAAACGGAGTTTCCCGTTGGGCAGCCAGGGATATGGTAGACCTGATACAGTCGCAAATTGTGGAAGACATACGCAAAACCTGGCATCCCGAATGGACCAGAAGGGGTATCTGGAACAGATCTTACAGCGAATCGCGGGTTCCGGAAGTTCCGACCATGCTGCTCGAACTACTCTCGCACCAGAATTTCGGAGACATGAAATACGCGCTGGAGCCGGGATTCAGGTTCACTGTCAGTCGCGCCATCTATAAAGGTATTTTAAAACACATTGCCTTCACCCACGGAACTGAATATGTGGTACAACCCTTACCGGTTGAATCGTTCAGTTGCACATTCGCAGGTGAAAGAAAAGTCAGGCTGCAATGGAAAGCGGTTCTCGATACCCTTGAACCAACAGCAACACCCGACAGTTTCGTTGTTTATACCCGCATCAACGATCAAGGGTTTGACAATGGCAGGATGGTTGCCGGAAACACTTTCGAAATGAACATTAGTGCAGGGAAAATTTACAGCTTCAAAGTTACGGCTGTCAACCGGGGAGGCGAAAGTTTCCCGTCGGAAATACTTTCAGCATATAAAGATCCGCGAAAAAAGGAAACAGTATTGATCATCAACGGATTTGAGCGCATCGGCGGACCAGAAAGTTTCAACTTCACCTCATTAGCCGGCTTCATGACCGACAAAGATGCCGGTGTACCCTATCAGTACGATCTCAGCCACACCGGCTCTCAATATGAGTTTGGAGTAGATGTCCCCTATAAGGACAATGAAAATCCGGGATTCGGAGCCAGCAAATCAAACTATGAGCAGTTGATTATTGCCGGAAATACATTCGACTATCCTTTTTTACACGGGCAATCAATCAAATCAGCCGGTTATTCATTTGTCTCAACCAGTGTGAAAGCTGTCACTTCCGGCGATATCGACCTGCATGCATACAAGGCCATCGACCTGATTTTGGGAAAACAAAAACAAACTATGTCAGGAATTGTAAAAAAAACACCGGAATTTCAAACTTTTCCATTAGATTTGCAGCAAAAGTTAACGGACTATTGTCACAAAGGTGGCAATTTGATGGTCAGCGGCGCTTATGTAGCTTCCGACCTGTATAACAAGGAAAAAGGGAATGAGGAAAATTTCGTCACCAACCTGCTGAAAGTAAAACCCTTGGATAAAGATACGATTATTTTCAGTGGATTATTGTACGAAAGCAAGCATCCTGTTTTCTTCAAAGGAAGAAGGCAATTTGAATACCATCATACGCCGAATAACAGCATGTATGCCGTTGAGGATCCGGATTTATTAGTGCCGGTCGACGAAAAAGCATTTACAATATGCCGGTACGAAGGAAATGATTACGCCGCAGGAGTAGCTTATGCAGGAAAATACAAAGTATGCACGTTCGGATTCCCCTTTGAAACCATTAAAGATGAAGATTCACGGAACCGCATTATGTCGGCTGTATTACATTTTTTCAATACTAAAAAACAACCCTAAAAAACCAGGATATGTATAAAAATTTTGCACTTACCATTGTTTTAACCCTGATCTTATTTTCATGCGGCAGATCAGGCGTTGTGCTGCCATCGGCCACCGGAACCAGATATGAAATTTTAGTGGTAATGGATCAGACAGCCTGGAAAGCCACGGGAGGCCGGGCATTGGTAGCCCTGTTCGACCAGGATATGAAAGCCATGCCACAAGCTGAGCCGGTCATGAGCATCATGTACTGTCAACCAAAGGATTTCGGCGATATCTTAAAACCAAGCCGCAACATCCTGATTACTGAAATTAATCCCCGCTTCGAAGTCCCGAAGATAACCTATGGGCGGAATACCTGGTCACAGCCACAAACCGTTGTTAAAATTGAGGTGGCAAGCGATTCGGCTTTAACCGTATTGTTGAATGAGTCGGGTAACAAGGTCCTGGATTATTTCCTGACAACAGAAAGAAACCGCCAGATTGAAATCGGCAAGAATTACATCAACCACAAAGCCAAAAATGAAATTGAATCAATTTTCGGCATTCAGGTGGATATCCCCAGCGAGTTAACAAAAGTCACGAAAGGTAAAGATTTTTACTGGATTACAAACGACCATCATCACACCAGGAAGGATATGGTTATCTATTCTTATCCTTACAGAGATAAAAACACCTTTACAAAGGAATACCTCATCGCCAAAAGAGATTCTTTTATGAAGGCCAACATCCCGGGTGAATTTGAAGGTTCATACATGGGGACTGAGCTGGTTCATTATCAACCGATATTAAGAGAAATAAATGTAAACGACACCTATTGCGCAGAATTAAGCGGACTGTGGCGGATGTTCAATGGAGGTTCGATGGGCGGGCCGTTTTACAGTCATACCCGCGTGGACGAAATCAACAAACGGGTAATCACGGTAGAAGGATTTGTTTTCGCTCCCGGAGCTAAAAAGCGTAATCACATCCGGCAATTGGAAGCAGCCATATACACGGTGAAACTTCCACAGGAAATCAATGTAATAAAAGAAGTATCGGTTGTGGCCGACAAAAAAGACACTAAATAAAATTCACACAAGATGATAAACAACAAAACAATCATAGCCATTACACAAGGAGACATCAACGGAATCGGTTATGAAGTCATACTGAAAACCTTAGCTGAGCCACGAGTTTACGATGACTTCGTCCCGGTAATCTATGGTTCTTCAAAAGCAGCCGGGTTTTACCGCAAACAACTTGACATTCAGGGTCTCAATCTGAACATTATCAACACCGTTGAAGAAGCCCACGCAAAAAAAATCAACATCATCAACTGCACCGATGAAGACATACGGGTAGAGCCGGGCAAAGCAACTGAAGAAGCAGGTAAAGCCGCGTTTGCCGCCCTCGAAAGAGCTACTGCCGACATGCAAAAAGGATTAGTAGATGCGTTGGTTACGGCTCCCATCAACAAGAAAAACATCCAATCGGCGGAATTTCACTTCCCCGGACATACTGAATACCTCGAACAGGTTTTCGGAGAAAAAAACTCTTCCCTGATGTTGCTGGTGAATGATGTCATGCGGGTTGCAGTCGTAACCGGGCATATCCCGGTCAAAAACATCGCCTCTGTCATTACCAAAGAATTAATTCTGGAAAAGCTGAAAACACTGAATCAATCGCTGAAACAGGACTTCACGGTTATTCGTCCGCGCATAGCGGTGCTGGGCTTAAATCCACATGCCGGCGATGAAGGGGTAATTGGCGATGAGGAAGAAACCATCATCAAACCCGCATTGGAAGAAGCGCAAAAAGCAGGACTGCTCTGCTTTGGTCCGTATGCAGCCGATGGGTTCTTCGGCAGCGGACATTTCAATAAGTTCGATGGTATCTTAGCCATGTATCACGATCAGGGATTGATTCCTTTTAAAACCGTTTCGATGGAGAGCGGGGTAAATTACACTGCCGGCTTATCCGCAGTACGCACCTCTCCTGCCCACGGAACTGCTTACGATCTGGCGGGACAAAACCTGGCTTCCGAAGAGTCGTTCCGACAGGCCTTGTTCATGGCATATGACATCCTGCAAAACAGAAAACTGGATGAGGAAATTCGTTCTAACCCGCTGAAAGTAGAAGAAAGAAGAGAAAGAGGGGGGAGGATTGCGTAAAACTAAAAGCGGAGAACGGAAAACTGAGAGCTGAATTAGCTTTCAGTTCTTCGCTATCCGCTTTTCGCTTTTCGCTAAATTAATACGCTGCCTTAAACTGCTCCAAAAACCTCACATCGTTCTCCGAGAACATGCGCAGGTCTTTTACCTGATATTTCAGGTTGGTAATGCGTTCAATCCCCATCCCGAAGGCGTATCCGGAATAAATTTTTGAATCGATGCCACAGTTTTCGAGTACATTCGGATCCACCATGCCACAGCCCAGAATTTCCACCCAGCCGGTATGTTTACAGAAAGGACAACCCTTTCCGCCACAGAGGTTACAGGAGATATCCATTTCGGCGCTGGGCTCGGTAAACGGGAAATAAGAAGGACGTAACCGTATCTCGGTCGACTCTCCAAACATTTCCTTGGCAAAATACATCAGCGCTTGTTTCAAATCTGCAAATGATACATCTTTGTCGATATAAAGTCCCTCTACCTGATGGAAAAAACAGTGGGCGCGGTATGAAATAGCTTCATTGCGATATACCCTGCCCGGGAAAATCATCCGGATTGGAGGTTTTTGTTTTGTCATCACCCGTGTTTGTACCGATGAAGTATGTGTTCTGAGTACCACATCAGGATTTTGTTCGATGAAGAAAGTATCCTGCATATCCCGCGCCGGATGTTCCGGCGCAAAGTTCAGGGCACTGAACACATGCCAGTCATCTTCAATTTCAGGACCTTCGGCAATAGTAAAACCAATTCTGGAGAATATATCGATAATTTCATTTTTAACCAATGACAGCGGGTGTCTTGTACCCAGACGTACAGGTTCGGCCGATCTTGTCAGATCCGATTTTTCAGCCTGTCCGGCAGCATCGCTCAAGGCTTCTTTCAGACTGTTGATTTTATCCTGCGCTTCATTTTTAAGCTCGTTCAGCAACTGCCCTACTTCACGTTTTTCTTCATTGGCTACATTTCTGAATTCATTGAACAAAACCGACACTTCACCTTTCTTGCTCAAAAACTTAATTCTCAGGGCTTCCACTTCATCCACGCGGGTAGCACTCAAACTCCTGATTTCATTCAGCAATGCTTTTATTCTTTCTTTCATTCCAACATATCGTTTATTAGCCTGCAAAATTAATGATTTTTTCGCAAATATCCCCGAAATAGAATATTTTCGTTCACAACCCTCGTAATATCGAAAATATTAGCTTATTTTTGTGTGTTTGAAAAAGACAATACAATATGAGCATAGCAGGTATATTGAATTTTTTAAGTGATTTAAAAGAAAATAATAACCGCGAATGGTTTGCCGAGAACAAACATCGTTATGAGGAAACCAAAGCTGATTTTGAAGCAATCAGTCAATCCCTCATCAACGAAATTGCACGTTTTGATGAAGACATCAAACACGTTTCAGCTAAAGATTGTGTCTTCAGGATCTACAGAGACACCCGTTTTTCAAAGGATAAAACTCCCTATAAAACACATTATGGCGTATTCATTGCTGCCGGTGGTGGCAGAAAAAGTGTACGCGGAGGATATTACCTGCATTTTGAACCCGGGAAGTCTTTTGTGGCCGTCGGGGTCTGGTGCCCTCCTCCTGATGTACTCAAGGCACTCCGGCAAAGCATCTTCGACAACATTGAAGAATTGAAGGAAATTACCGGTGAACCTGCTTTCAAACAATACTTTCAGGGATTTTATGAGGAAGAAAAACTGAAAACAGCTCCCAAAGGATTTCCAAAAGATTTTCCGGACATTGATTTACTGAAACTCAAACATTACATGGTCGAGTACACATTACCGGAAAGTTTACTGGCTGAAAAAGACTTTGTATCCCAACTTGCCCGCATCCTGAAAACGGCTCAACCGCTGAATGCTTTTCTTAACTTTACGGTCGATGAAGTATCCTGATAAGCGGAGAGAACAGAAAGCGAAGAACGGAAAACCAAAAACGAATACATGGTAAACTCTTAACTCATCTGTTGTGGTCATAATATTAAATCGAAATAAACTAAATAAACAGCGCTTATGATTCTTGACTCTTTAAAAAACGGACAAAAATACGCATCGTTAAATCCGCGGTTTGCGAAAGCTTTCGAATATTTGAACAACAATGACTTATCGGCATTAGCAGTTGGAAAGGTTGAACTGGATGGTTCCGATCTTGTTGTCAACATTGTTGATATTACAGGCAAACCGGAAGATCAGGCCCGGATGGAAACGCATCAAAATTTCATTGATATTCAGGTGCCGGTTGGACAAGCAGAAAGAATGGGATGGAAAGCTGCCGATAAACTTGCTGATATAACCGAACCCTATAATGAGGCCAAAGATGTGACTTTCTTTGGTGACAAAGCAACTTGTTTTATCGATGTACTTCCTTATGAATTTGCCATATTCTTTCCTGAAGACGGACATCAACCGGGCATTTCAACAGGAACTTACAGGAAGATTATCGTTAAAGTAAGGGTATAATTGATTTTTCAGTATATAATTATTCATTGCCAAACATTTAGAGATTATGGAAATACTTCCCTTCGTTAAAAACGATCCTTACCTGGAGCCATACGCAGCTGCAATTTATGGCAGATACGATTATTTCCGTCAGATTGAAAAGAGATTGCTGACAGAAAGCCACTCTTTGTCTGAATTTGCAACCGGTTATCTGTACTTTGGGTTGCACCGGCTTACCGACGGCTGGGTTTTTCGGGAATGGGCTCCGAACGCCACTGCCATTTATCTGATCGGGGATTTTAACAATTGGCAAAAACATCCTGATTACCAATTAAAGAAACTTCAGAACGGTATCTGGGAAATTAAATTACCTGAATATGCCATCACGCACAGTCAACTCTATAAGTTACTTATTCAGTGGGAAGGCGGCGAAGGAGAAAGAATCCCGGCATGGGCCAGAAGGGTTGTACAAGACCACGAAACAAAAATTTTCAGTGCGCAGGTATGGCAACCTTTACGTCCCTATAATTTCAAGATCAAGAACTTCAAACCGCAAACAAAACCATTACTCATCTACGAATGTCACATCGGCATGTCGGGTAGTGATGAAAAAGTATCCACATACAACGAATTCCGAATCAATGTTCTGCCCAGGGTAATCAAGGCCGGCTACAATTGTATACAACTGATGGCCATTCAGGAACATCCCTATTATGGTTCTTTCGGATATCATGTTTCCAGCTTTTTTGCAGCTTCATCCCGCTTCGGAACACCCGATGAACTGAAAATACTCATTGACGAAGCACATGAAAACGGCATTGCCGTAATCATGGATATTGTTCATTCTCACGCGGTTAAAAATGAAGTTGAGGGATTAGGACGGTTTGATGGAACTCCTTATCAGTACTTCCATGGCGGTCACCGCCGGGAACATCCGGCCTGGGATTCCCTCTGTTTTGACTATGGTAAACCAGCCGTTATACATTTCCTTTTATCCAACTGCAAATACTGGTTGGAAGAATTTAAGTTCGATGGTTTTCGCTTCGATGGAGTTACGTCCATGCTATACAGAAGTCACGGACTCGGAGAAGATTTCGGAGATTATTCATCCTACTATAATCTGAATCAGGACGGAGATGCCATCTGCTACCTGACACTGGCTAATAAACTGATCCACGAAGTGAATCCCAACGCCGTCACCATTGCCGAAGAAGTCAGCGGTATGCCCGGACTGGCCGTAAAAGTGGAAGACGGGGGTATAGGATTTGATTATCGCATGGCCATGGGCATTCCCGATTTCTGGATCAAATACATCAAGGAAGTCCGCGACGAAGACTGGAAAGTCGGACATATATTCTGGGAACTTACCAATCGGCGGGCAGACGAGAAAACCGTCAATTATGCCGAAAGTCATGATCAGGCCATGGTTGGAGATAAAACAATCATTTTCAGACTAATTGACGCTGAAATGTATTGGCACATGCAAAAAGGGGACAACACCCTTACCGTCGACAGAGGTGTTGCACTGCATAAAATGATACGATTAATCACCGCTACCACCATCAACGGAGCTTATCTTAATTTCATGGGTAACGAATTCGGTCATCCGGAATGGATTGATTTTCCGCGGGAAGGAAACGGATGGTCGCACAAATACGCCCGTCGCCAATGGGAATTAGTCGACAACGCACAATACCTGTATCACGACCTGGGTGTTTTCGATCGCGACATGATTACGTTGATTAAATCCGTACATGAATTTAACCAGTTACCCATCCAGCAACTATGGGACAACGAAGGCGACAAAGTACTTGCCTATCAGCGCGGCAATCTGATCTTCATTTATAATTTCAACGGAGATCAATCTTATGTCGATTACGGAATCCTTGCCGATAAAGGCACATATAAAGTTATACTCAACACCGACAATTCAAAATACGGTGGATACAACCTGGTAGATGAAAACATTGAACATATAACACTGTCGAAACCTGTTCATGAAAGTGGAAAAGAGTGGTTGATGCTTTATTTACCCGCAAGAAGTGCCTTGATTCTTAAGAAAACCAATTAAGAAAACCAATTAAGACAACAGAGAAAACATTCACATCCATCTTAAATAAAAATCTTCCTGCCGGCAAAACTGAATTTAACCTGCAGGAAGATTCTAAAATATACGCTGTACTTAATGCAAAAGCGTTTACTTAATTATGCTTTACAATGCTATATTTTTACTTATACTTTCAGCAATAGCAATCATTTCCTCTTTTTCGAGTTTTAATTTCGGGTTCTTAAAATTCAGGTCCGATTCCTTGCTGATTGGCACCAGGTGGATGTGGGCGTGCGGCACTTCCATACCCAGAACGGCGACACCAATTCTCACACATGGAACAGCCTGCCGGATGGCTTTTGCTACTTTTTTGGCAAAAATCATCATGTCACCCACCATTTTATCTTCCAGATTAAAAATATAATCCTCTTCAATTTTAGGAACAACCAATGTATGCCCTTTGGTCATGGGACTGATGTCGAGAAATGCAAAGAAGTTTTCATCCTCTGCAATCTTATAACAGGGAATTTCGCCCCGGATTATTTTGCTGAAGATAGTCATGGTGTTTTATGTTATAATGAAATATCTACAATTTCAAACTCCATCAACCCGGATGGAACCTGGACATCGGCTTTCTCTCCGACTTTCTTTCCCAGCAATCCTTTTGCAATAGGTGTAGTAACAGAAAGTTTTCCTTCTTTCAGATTAGCCTCACTTTCCGAAACAATCATATACGACATTACCTGACCGGTCTTGAGATTCTTTATCTTAACACGGTTAAGAATCTGCACCTCATTGGTATTGATTTTCGATTCATCAATCATCCGTGCAGAAGCCAGTGTCTCTTTCAATTGAGATATCTTCATCTCAAGCAAGCCCTGAGCCTCTTTGGCCGCATCATATTCAGCATTTTCCGACAAATCACCTTTGTCGCGGGCTTCAGCAATTTGTTTGGAAATTGCCGGTCGTTGAACCCGCTCAAGCTCGTTCAATTCCTCTTTTAATTTCTTGTACCCATCTTCTGTCATGTAAGTCACTGCCATGATAAATCCTCCTCAAAAAACGTTTATAATTAATTCAAACAAAAAAGAATTCCGACTAACGTTGCCGGAACTCTTAATTTTACCCTGATTATTTGTTGCAAATATAGATTAACTTTTCCGAAATAAAAAATCTTTTGTATGTTATAAAACAATATTTATCAATACTTTCTATTAAATATCTCTGAATAAATGACAGCCTTTTTTGCTTCATCAATATTATCCAGTTCAATTTCATAGGAATTGGATGCTTCAGGTTCCTCCGGTTGCAGTTCGTCAAAAGGCCTAACCGGTTTAACCTGCTTTTTAGCCTTCATGACTGATACATCTCTTACAGTATCATAAGTAGGGATTTCGACTTTTGCCTCTTTCTTCTTTATCTCCTGATAGACCGGTCTTTCAGGCTTGACATAATCCGTGAATTCCGGAATAATATCCTCCAAATCCGGAAAATCGACGGTTTCCACCTCCGCTTCCCGTTTTTTCTTCCGTTTGCCTAATATACTACTGACACCAGCAATCAGAATCACAATCAGATATATGTAATCACCTAAGCTGTCCATTCATTTTTTATTACTCCGACAAATATACGCAAAGCTTTTGATTCACGAAACAAACGGACACAAAAAAACAATGGGTAACTTCACAGCCACCCATTGCACATTTTAACCTAAACCTTAACTATGAAAAATTTATCTGTTTGTTTACTCTGCAAAGATATATCTCATTGTTTAATCCACCAAACAATTCGACAAAAAAAACACGCAAAAGGTAAACATTTAACTTTTTCCAACATTTTACATTTTACCTTTGTCTGGTTATCAATCCATTAAAACACGGGCTTAACAGAAATTTAATTTGTTAAATCCTATTAATCTTGTAGTTTATATATCATTTCCATATTTAATCAATATCCATTACCTTTGTAAATACATTTACAAACAATTATAATCATGAAACAAGAAGAAACAAATGTTGTTTCAGCGGACTCTAAATCCGCTCTGAACGACAAAAAGCTTTTTATTGAGACCTATGGCTGCCAGATGAATGTTGCCGACAGTGAGGTCGTTGCATCCATCATGGAGATGGATGGCTTTGCGCTGACAGATAAAATTACCGATGCAGATGCAATTTTCGTAAACACCTGTTCGGTGAGAGACAATGCAGAGCAAAAGATCTATCAGCGATTGAAGTATTATCATTCGCTCAAGAGAAAAAAGAAAAAAATGGTAATCGGGGTAATCGGCTGCATGGCTGAAAGGGTAAAAGAAAACCTGATTACGGAACATGGAGTAGATATGGTTGTCGGACCTGATGCGTACCTTGACATCCCCAACCTCATCAATTCGGTTGAAAACGGCGAAAAAGCCATCAATGTAGAACTTTCAAAAACAGAGACCTACCGCGATGTAATGCCGACAAGAATCGGCGCTTCCATCTCCGGATTCGTATCCATCATGCGCGGATGCGATAAATTTTGTACGTATTGCGTAGTCCCGTACACAAGAGGAAGAGAACGAAGCCGCGACGTCGATAGCATTTTGAATGAAATCAAAGATTTACACGCAAAAAATTACAAGGAGGTAACACTACTCGGTCAAACCGTCAATTCATATAAATACGAAAAAGACGGCAAAACAGTAGCATTTCCCGAATTATTGCAAATTGTGGCAGAAGCTGTACCTGATATGCGCATCCGCTTTACCAGTCCACACCCCAAAGACATGAGCGACGAAACAATTGAAATGATAGCGCGCTATCCCAACATTTGCCGCTTTATTCACCTTCCCGTTCAGTCAGGAAGCAATAAGGTACTGAAACTGATGAACCGCAAATATACCCGCGAATGGTATTTCGACCGGATTGACACCATCCGCAGAATAATCCCCGATTGCGCTATTGGAACTGACATATTTTGCGGGTTTTGCGATGAAACAGAAGAAGACCATCAGGACACGCTCGATTTGATGCGCCGGGTGAAGTTCGATCAGGCATTTATGTTTAAATACTCTGAACGTCCGGGAACAATTGCAGCTAAACGCATTCCCGACAATGTATCAGAAGAAACTAAAATCAGGCGATTAAATGAGATTATCGCATTGCAAAACGAAATATCGAACAAAAGCAACCAGGATGATATCGGAAAAACCTACGAGGTACTTGTAGAAGGCTTTTCGAAAAGATCAAATGAACAACTCTTCGGCAGAACTTCCCAAAACAAGGTAGTCATTTTCCCCAGAGAAGGAAGACGCATCGGAGAGTTCATCAAAGTAAGAATTCTATCTGCATCATCCGCAACATTGATTGGAGAAGTTTTAGAATCTAACTGATATACAATACATTCATCATTATTAATCTGAATGATTATAAATAAAGAAATTTTTCCGCAATGCTTTGTTGTTTTGAAACGAAATGACTACTTTTGTGTGCTGGAAAAAGCGATAGAAACACAGTTTAAAACAGCTGTTAATCTGCAATTTATATTAATTAAACAATAATAAAACAAAAATCTATGTGGCTAATTGATTCCTCCATCGGGAGAAAACTAATCATGAGTATCACGGGGGCTATGCTCGTGTTATTCCTGCTGTTTCACAGCATAATGAATTTTGTGGCGATCATTAATCCTTATGCTTACGATGCAATTTGTGCATTTTTGGGAGCCAACTGGTATGCACTGGTTGCAACGTCGGGATTAGCCGCAGGCTTCGTCATCCACATCCTGTATGCGTTTTTCCTCTCATTACAAAACATGAGGGCACGTGGTAACGATCGCTACGCGGTAACATCAAAACAAAAGGGAGTGAGCTGGGCGTCACAGAACATGTTGATTCTGGGCGCAGTGATTCTCGGGTTCCTTGCTTTACACTTATTCCAGTTCTGGAGTAAAATGCAATTGGTTGAATTAATGCATAAAGTGGGTGCACATAGCGACGAAGAGGCAGTAAGGCTCGCAGCCAAAGGAGCGCATTGGGTGCAACATTATTTCAGCCAGCCTGTTTATTCAATATTATACATTGTTTGGCTTGTGGCTTTGTGGTATCACCTGACACATGGCGTTTGGAGTTCATTGCAGTCACTCGGATTAAATAATAAAACGTGGTTACCCCGTGTTAAATCTATTTCCAACGTAGTAGCGACCATTATTATTTTATTGTTCATCTCTATCCCGGTTTGCGGATTACTTGAGGCCGGACCTCTGTTTTCACCGAATTCAACTTATCATCCATTTCCAAATTTATAATTATTATGACTAAGAAACAAGTAACTTCTCAAACAGAAGCTCCAATCATAGATGCTAAGATTCCGGAAGGGCTTTTAGCGGAGAAATGGACTAATTACAAAGCACATCAAAAATTGGTCAACCCCGCGAACAAACGCAGATTGGATATCATTGTAGTGGGAACCGGTCTCGCAGGCGCTTCTGCAGCAGCTTCATTAGCTGAATTAGGGTTCAACGTGTTAAATTTTTGTATCCAGGATTCACCCCGCCGTGCACACTCAATTGCTGCACAAGGTGGTATCAATGCGGCAAAAAACTACCAGAATGACGGCGACTCAGTATATCGTCTTTTCTACGACACCTTAAAAGGAGGTGATTACCGCGCCCGTGAAGCTAACGTATACAGATTAGCTGAGGTTTCAAACAGCATCATCGACCAATGCGTTGCACAGGGCGTGCCATTTGCACGTGAATATGGCGGATTGCTCGACAACCGCTCGTTTGGTGGCGCACAGGTTTCCCGTACTTTCTATGCCCGTGGTCAAACCGGTCAGCAGTTACTTCTGGGTGCATACTCAGCCTTGAGCAGACAAGTAGGCAAAGGCAGCGTTAAATTATACACCCGCTACGAAATGCTTGACGTGGTGGTTATTGACGGTCGCGCACGGGGTATCATAGCCCGCAACCTGGTAACAGGTAAAGTTGAAAGATTTTCAGCACATGCTGTTGTAGTTGGTTCAGGTGGTTACGGAAATGCATTTTTCCTTTCGACCAATGCAATGAGTTGTAATGGTTCGGCAGCCATCCAAATGTATAAAAAAGGCGCTTTCTTCGCCAATCCCGCTTTTGCACAGATTCACCCGACCTGCATTCCTGTGCACGGTGAATTCCAGTCAAAGCTAACCCTGATGTCGGAATCATTGCGTAACGACGGTCGAATTTGGGTTCCCAGGAAGAAAGAAGATGCCGAAGCCATCCGTCAGGGAAAACTCAAACCTACAGATTTAAAAGAAGAAGACAGGGACTATTTCCTTGAAAGAAGATATCCGGCATTTGGAAACTTAGTTCCCCGCGACGTAGCCTCACGTGCTGCAAAAGAAAGATGTGATGCCGGTTATGGCGTTGGAAACACGGGACTGGCAGTTTATCTTGATTTTGAAGATTCAATCAAAAGACTCGGAGAAGATGTGGTTCGTGCACGTTACGGTAATCTTTTCCAGATGTACGAAAAAATCGTGGATGACAATCCTTATAAGACACCCATGATGATTTATCCCGCTATTCACTATACCATGGGGGGTATCTGGGTAGATTACGAATTGATGACGACTGTAAAAGGGCTGTTCTGTATTGGTGAGGCCAACTTCTCAGATCACGGGGCAAACCGCTTGGGAGCATCTGCCTTGATGCAGGGTCTGGCCGATGGATATTTCATCCTGCCCTACACCATTCAGAATTACCTGGCAGATCAAATCCGGGTTCCCCGTTTCAGCACAGACTTGCCTGAGTTTGAAGAAGCAGAAAAACAAATCAGCGAAAAAATCAAACGCATCATGTCCATTCAGGGAAAACGTTCCGTTGATTCCATTCACCGCGAACTGGGATTGGTTATGTGGGATTTTGTCGGCATGGGTCGCAACAAGGAAGGTCTTGAACATGCATTGGAAAGAATCAAGGAGATCCGCAAAGAATTCTGGAGCAATGTTTATGTTCCCGGTAAGGCCGAAGACATGAACAATGAACTGGAAAAGGCATTACGTGTGGCCGACTTTATTGAAATCGGCGAACTGATGGCCAGGGATGCTTTGTTACGGGAAGAATCCTGCGGAGGACACTTCCGGGAAGAATATCAGACAGAAGAAGGCGAAGCACTCAGAAATGATGATGACTTTGCATTTGCTTCCTGCTGGAAATTCAACGGGGAAGGAGAAGAACCAACATTGTTTAAAGAAATGCTGGAATATGAGTTCGTGAAACGTCAACAACGTAATTACAAAGCATAATCAGAAATCATGGAAAAAAACATCAATATAACGCTAAAAATATGGCGTCAGGCTGGTCCGAAAGTAAAAGGTAAATTCGAGACCTATAAATTAGATAATATCTCAACCGACAGTTCTTTCCTCGAAATGCTGGATGTGTTGAACGAAAAACTTGTTCGCGAACGCAAAGAGCCTATTGCATTTGACCATGATTGTCGCGAAGGTATTTGTGGCATGTGCGGACTCTACATCAACGGTCACCCGCACGGGCTGGATGGTGAAACCACTACCTGCCAGCTACACATGCGCAGATTCAAAGATGGCGACACCATCACAATTGAGCCCTGGAGATCAACCGGATTTCCGGTAATCAAAGACCTGATTGTAAACCGTGGCGCTTTCGACAAAATCATTCAGGCAGGCGGTTATGTATCTGTCAACACAGGAGGTATTCCTGACGGCAATGCCATTCCGGTACCTAGACACAAAGCTGAAGAAGCGATGGATGCAGCATCCTGCATCGGCTGTGGAGCTTGTGTTGCCGCCTGTAAAAATGGTTCAGCCATGCTGTTCGTGGCTGCAAAAGTGAGTCAGTTCGCCCTCTTACCACAGGGTCAGGTAGAAAGAGCTGCCCGGGCTAAAGCCATGGTATCCAAAATGGACGAACTCGGATTTGGCAACTGTACCAATACCGGAGCTTGTGAAGCAGAATGCCCGAAAGCAATTTCGATTTCACACATCGCAAGGTTGAACAGGGAATACCTGAGTGCAAAATTCAAAGATTAAAGACGAAACCATTTCTAACAAAAAAACCGGTTATAAAACCGGTTTTTTTGTTATGCTTATATTTATTTATTCACTTCAACTCATCCGAAGTATAGGCTTTCGGTAATTTCCGGAGGTTATATTGTGATGCCATGATTTCACCATAAGCACCAGCAGAACGAAGTGCAATGATATCGCCACGTTTGGTTTGGTTCATCCTGTAGTCCTTTACAAAAACATCAGACGACTCACAGATAGGCCCCACCACATCATACGTTTCCTCTTTTAAATCAGAAGACAAGTTCTCAACACGGTGATAAGCCTGGTACAAAGCCGGACGAATCAGATCGGTAAAACCGGCATCCAGAATCACAAATTTCTTGGACGTACCTTCTTTTACATAAAGCACCCTGGAAATCAAACTTCCGCATTGCGCCACAATCGATCTTCCCAACTCAAAGTGCAAAGTTTGTCCGGGACGTAAGGACAAGTGCTCACGGAAAATCTTAAAATAAGCTTCATATTCCGGAATAGGGAAATGATTTGGATGTTCGTAATTAACACCTAAACCACCACCAACATTTATGTTTTCAAGCGTTATCCCGTTTGCTTCAAAATGATCCTGCAGTTCATTTATCCTGACACATAAATCCTGGAAAGGTGACATGTCGGTTATTTGCGAGCCAATATGAAAGTGAATCCCAATCAATTTTATATTTTGCAGGTTTTTGACAATTTGCGTAACTTTATCAAGCTCTGTCAGATTAATCCCGAATTTATTTTCATTTAAGCCGGTGGTAATATAATGATGGGTATTGGCGCTTACATTCGGATTGATACGCAAAGCAACTTTAGCTGTTTTACCTTTTGCACGGGCCAGTTCATCAATCACCTCAAGCTCCGGAATCGATTCTACATTAAAGCAGAAAATATCGTTGTCCAACCCCAGGTTAATTTCCCAATCCGCTTTTCCCACTCCTGCAAATACTATCTTAGCCGGAACAATACCGGCATCCAACGCAGCCTGCACTTCACCCCCACTAACACAATCAGCACCCAGACCTGCTTGTTTGATCGTTCTCAGCACCTCCCGATTCACATTGGCTTTCAATGCATAGTGTACCAAAAAAGGCTGTCCTTCAATTTGTTTCTTAATTTCAGCAAGCGATGCACGTAACACATCCAAATCGTAATAATAGAATGGAGTGGGTATGTCACTGAATTTATTGACAGGGTATTTGGCTTTTATCATAATGATATTTTATATTAACCACATAAGTCATATAAGTAACATATAAGCTTTTATTCTTCAACCTTATATGTTACTTATATGACTTATGTGGTTTAAAAGAGTTAATTAAACAAAGAAGCACTCAAAGCTTTCAGTGCAGCTTTCTTGTCATCAGCATTGATTAAGAACGAAACATTGTAGTTGCTTCCTCCGTAAGAAATCATCCGTACGGGTATATCTTTCAATGCATGCACAGCTTTTGACTGGTATCCAATATTTTCAGGCTGCAAATCGCCCACCACGCAGATGATTACCATATTCTCATCAACAGATACCGTTCCCAGCTTTTTGAGATTATCCACAATCTCTTTCAGATTTTTCGTATTATCAATCGTAACAGAAACTCCTACTTCAGAGGTGGTAACCATGTCAATGGGCGTTTGGTATGATTCAAAAATCTCAAACACTTTTCTCAGGAAACCATAAGCAAGCAGCATCCTGCCAGATTTAATCTTAATTGCCGTAATCCCATCTTTCGCTGCAACTGCCTCTATACCCGATTTATTACTTTTTGAGGAGATTAATGTGCCCGGAGCTTTCGGATCCATGGTATTCAGCAACCTCACCGGGATATTATTCAGTTTGGCCGGGAGAATACAGGTCGGATGTAAGATTTTCGCACCGAAATAAGCTAGTTCGGCAGCCTCCTCAAAGTTCAAATAAGGAACCGGTTTTGTACCTTCCACAAAACGTGGATCGTTGTTATGCATTCCGTCAATATCAGTCCATATCTGGATTTCAGTAGCTTTGATGGCAGCGCCCACCAAAGAAGCAGTATAATCGCTTCCACCACGTTGCAGGTTGTCTATTTCACCATAGAAATTGCGACAAATATAACCCTGGGTAATGTAATAAGTCTTCCCCGGATTTACCTCCAGTTGTTTAGCCAGATTCTCAGCGATGTAAGCGGTGTCCGGTTCTGAATTCTTATCTATTCTCATATAGTCAAGCGCAGGAAGCAATACGGAACTTTCACCCTGTTCTTCTAAGTAAATCTGGAACATCCCGGTGGAAATCAATTCTCCCTGTGCCAGAATTGCTTTCTCTTCAAAAATTGTAAATACAGCTTTCGAGAAAGTACGCAAATAATCAAAATGACGTTTTACCAATTCAAGCGCATCGGATTTGGAAGATGCTTTCGAATACAATTCTTCCACCACATCCTCATATTTCTGTTCCAGCACGTTGATGCGTTCCAATGCTCCGGACGCGTTGTTCTTGTAGAAATAATCAGCTATCTCAACCAAACTGTTAGTTGTACCCGACATGGCCGACAAAACTACAATTTTTTGTTCCCCATCGCAAATCAACTTTGCAACCTCTTTGATTCGTGCAGCAGAACCTACGGATGTCCCGCCGAATTTTAATACCTTCATACGATAAATTTAAATTTTTTTAGTCTGATGGAACTCGCGTTACATCGAAGCATTGTAAATTAATGACTTTATAATCTTTCAGTCTGCAAAAGTAATACTTTTTTTGTAATTTATAAGCATTTGCTTTATATACGAAATTTATCTAAATTTGCCGTAAATAGCTTGCTTTATATGATGAAAAAACGAATATACCTGTTTCTATGTTTGATTATGACGATCGCTCCTCTTTTTGGAGCTGGTTCCAGAATCAGAATCAACCAATTGGGATACCTTCCTGAAGCTACAAAAAAGGCTGTATTTTTCAGCGAGTCAAACGCTAAATTGCAGGTTTTCACCATACACGATGCGCTGACAAATGAGCTTTGCGCCACCCTGCAAACAATTCAACCATGGGGAAGTTTTGATAAGTTCAACAGTAATTACATTGTTGATTTCAGCTCGTTTAAACAGGAAGGCGCTTTTTACATCAAAGCAGGAGATACTTATTCGCCAACGATATACATCAACCAAAACCTATTTATCAATACTACTGACAAGCTGATCGGATATATTCACTCACAACGTTTCGGTGATGACATCTCAGGAGGCTGGTGGTACGATGCATCCAATAAGAACAGAAGCGCAGTAGTTAATGCAGCTGTGACCTATCAGTTGCTTTACACTTACAATCAACATCCGGAAGTCTTCAGCGATCTGGTTGATTTTTACGGTAAAAAACAACCTAACGGCATTCCTAACATAATAGACGAAGCCAAATGGGGACTGGATTGGCTTTCAAAGGTCAATTACAAATCAGAAAGTCCTGTGGTTACCGGCAAACTGGCTGCAACTTTTGCACTCGCTTCTGATGTACTCAAAAACTTTTTTCCGGAACTTTCAACAGCATATGCCACAAAAGCAGTGGAGATTTATCAGTTTGCCAAACAAAACGTCAACCTGATAACTTCGAATAAGAGAGAAGACGTCCTGACAGAGGAAAACTGGAAGGATGACATGCAGTTAGCAGCGACACATTTATATTTTATCGACTACAACAATGAATATTTGCAGGATGCCATGGACTTTGGTGCTGCCGAACCTGTCCCTCAGTGGATTTTTTCAAATTGCGACAAACCTCTGCAGTTTTACCCATATCTGAACTGGAGTCCGTTTTTGCTGATGCAGGTTGAAAATCCATTTATTAAGAAGAACTATCAGCAGAACATGCACATTGCCTTACTCAGGGCAAAGCTAACCGCTCAGGAGAATCCCTTTAACATCGGAATAAGCCTTTCTGAAAATTCAAACAATAAAATCACAGCATTACATAACCTGTGTTTTACATACAGGAAGCAGACAGGCGACACTACCTTTGTCAACATGGAAGAAGCGCTTTTCAACTGGATTTTCGGATGTAATCCCTGGGGAATTTCCATGGTTACAGGTCTGCCTGAAAACGGGTTAACTCCGCAGCACCCCCATTCAAAAGCATATATCGAATCCGACAGCATACTATCCGGAGCACTTGTAAACGGTGCAATCAGCAATCTTTGTCTCAAAGGAACAGACGCTGAGGGACAGGTTTACGACGGTTCTTTTGAACGGTATCAGACCGAATGGGCAATATACCGCGATCATGTCAACGACTTTGTTACCAACCAGTCGAATATTGATGCAACAACTTCTTTATTGCATTTGTTAGCCGTTCGTCAGGCCAACAGTGAAAAGAAGGAGTACTTTGACAAAAATCAATATGACCGGGGTGGCATCAACCGTTTCAATCCTGATAAAAAACAAATAGCCATTATTTTCACCGGTCACCAATATACTGATGGCTATAAGAAAATCAGGTCAACACTGAACAGGCATAAAGTTAAAGCATCCTTCTTTTTCTCAGGAGATTTTATGCGAAAAGCGGGCAATGCACGAAAAATCAAAAAACTTAAAGACGACGGGCATTATATAGGGCCGGCCACAAACCATTACGAGCAACTTGCCGACTGGAACGGAGTTCCATCCTCAAATATGCGTAAAACTTCATTCCTGAATGATCTGAAAGAAAACTATGCCGCGTTAAAAAAACTGGGAATCAGCAAACAACAGGCACCTTTTTTCAATCCGCCTTTTGAATTATACAACGACAGTATCAGCAAATGGTGTAAAGATGCAGGCATCTATCTGGTTCGCTCTACACCGGGCACCTACTCGAATCTCGATTACACATTTCCCGAAATGAGAGAAAATTACTACTCAACCAAAGAAATTATGGATAGAATCATGCAGGTAGAAAGATCAAACGGATTAAACG
This sequence comes from Bacteroidota bacterium, assembly GCA_023459355.1. GTDB lineage: Bacteria > Bacteroidota > Bacteroidia > Bacteroidales > Paludibacteraceae > Paludibacter. The sequence goes on from JAEWUM010000046.1 coordinate 44,613, forward strand.
GGTATATCCTGCAATTTCATTTTGGAACCAACCCGGGAAGGAAAGATAAGTTATACAACAGCCTTTCAACCATCATCGGAAGTTTAAAGAATGCCGGCTATCAGTTTACAGACCTGTATTCGGCCACAAATCTGATATCAGAACCGAAGCCGGAACAGTATGTTCAGAAGAAGAACAAATCAAAAAAATAAAACCACAAAGTTTATTGCTGAACTTTATGGTTTTACTCAATTTAAACTATGGGTGGAAAACGGGGCTCGAACCCGCGACCTTCGGAACCACAATCCGACGCTCTAACCAACTGAGCTATAACCACCATGTTTTCGAGCGCAAAGATAATACAGCAAAAAGTTATATGCAAGCGATTTTGACAAAATTAAAATAAATTTTACATAAAGCTGACTATCAAACACATAAACAAACACGCTAATGGGACTTCTACTTACAAATACTGAATTAGACCGGCAAATCAACCATATTAAAAGGCAAATCAGACTCTCGATGGACGGCATCATTGCTGATTCGATGAAAGCACACGGCATTAACTACAAAAAAAATTACGGTGTTTCAATCACCCGACTCAGAGATATAGCAAAGGGTTATGATAAAAGCCATGATCTGGCACAACGCTTATGGTTACTTGAGATACGTGAAACCATGATACTTGCTTCACTCCTGCAACCTGCAGAAACATTCGCACCGAAGCTTGCTGCTGATTGGTCAAATAAATGCAATAACATTGAATTAATTGAGCAGGTATGTATGAATTTATTTCAACACCTGCCTTTCGCGGTTGACTTCGGTCTGAATTGCATTCAGTCGGAAAACAGGCAACAACAAACAATCGGTTTCAGCCTGTTGCTAAGAATATACAAACAACTGAACGTTGCAGAGATTAATCAAATCATACAACGCGTACTTCAAATGCAGATACCAAATGATGAAAAGGCATTACATAATATGGTCGCCGTTTGTATGGCTCGACTCACCCGAAAAGACGAAGAAACAGCACAAACAATCTACAAAAGTCTTGAACCATTCAGGGATGACAGCATTGCAGGAAGAAATCACATCTTTCGGACAGTAAAACAAGAATTAATATTTTTAGGATATCTGAATGAGAAATTCTGAAAAATGCCTTATCTTTGTGTGGTTTAATCAGTATCAATGAAAGAAGAAAGTTCCACCATCGTCAATATATTCACGGAATACCTGGTCAGACATAAACACAGAAAGACCCCCGAAAGATTTGCTATACTGGAAAAGATATATACCCTTGAAGGGCATTTTGATGCTGAGAAACTTTATGAAAGCATGCAAAATGAATACAGGGTCAGTTTAGCAACTGTATACAACACACTTGATTTACTTTTGGAAGCCGGGCTTGTCATAAAACACCAGTTTGACGGTTTATCAGCCCAATACGAAAAATCAATCGGCGCTAACATCCACAACCATTCTGTTTGTATTGTATGCGGAAAGGTCAAGGAGTTTACAGATAAAAAAATAAAAAAAGCAATTCAGTCGAAGGAGTTTGCCAATTTTCAAAGCACACATTATTCCCTTTATATCTATGGGATATGTAAAAAATGCAGTAAAAAATAATTTATAATATAACAATGAAAGTAGATGTATTATTAGGACTCCAATGGGGTGACGAAGGAAAAGGGAAAGTAGTGGATGTATTAACGCCCGGCTATGATCTGGTAACAAGGTTTCAGGGGGGGCCCAATGCTGGTCACACACTCGAATTTGAAGGACAAAAATACGTGCTGCGCTCCATCCCTTCAGGCATCTTTCAGGGAGACAAAACCAATATAATCGGCAACGGAGTGGTGCTCGATCCCGCCCTTTTCAAGGCCGAAGTTGAAGCACTCGAAGCATCAGGACACCCATTGACCAAAAGATTGAAAATTTCAAAAAAGGCACATCTCATTTTACCGACACACCGTTTACTCGACCAGGCTTATGAATCAGCTAAGGGAGAAGGAAAAATCGGCACAACCGGAAAAGGTATCGGTCCCACCTATACGGATAAAGTCAGTCGTAACGGGGTAAGAGTTGGCGATATATTGCATAATTTCGAAGAAAAATACAATACTGCTATCAAAAGGCATCAGGAACTGCTGGCACAATATAATTTCGAATATGATCTGGCAACACTTGAAAAAGATTGGTTTGAAGGCATAGCATGTATCAGGAAGTTTGAACTTATTGACAGTGAACATGTAATTAACGACGCTATCAAGGCAGAAAAGAAAATATTGGCAGAAGGAGCTCAGGGCACCATGCTGGATGTTGATTTTGGCTCATATCCCTTTGTGACTTCTTCAAACACCATTTGTGCCGGAGCCTGTACCGGACTGGGTGTTGCACCACGCAACATCGGAGAAGTATATGGAATCTTTAAAGCCTATTGTACCCGTGTAGGTAGCGGTCCGTTTCCGACAGAGCTTTTCGATGAAACAGGAGACTTAATGCGTAAAAACGGCAATGAATTCGGCTCGGTAACCGGTCGCCCGCGTCGTTGTGGATGGGTTGATTTAGTTGCCCTGAAATATGCGGTGATGGTCAATGGCGTCACACAACTCATCATGATGAAAAGTGATGTAATGGACGCCTTCGAAACCATCAAGGCTTGCGTGGCGTATAAAATCAATGATGTTATTACAGAAGAATTTCCCTACTCGATTGAAGGAGACATTGAGCCCATTTACGCTGAGTTACCAGGATGGCAAACAGATATGACCAAAATGCAATCGGAAGATGAATTCCCGGAAGAATTCAATGCATACCTGAATTTTCTGGAAGAAGAACTGGAAGTGCCCATTAAAATCGTATCGGTAGGTCCCGACCGGGCACAGACTATTCTCAGATAAAGAAACAAAACAAACAATCAATCAATATTTTCATATGAAACTATTGATATCTTTTAAACCTTTTCTTTTCCATAGTGAGTACAAAATTAAACTAATAAAGCTTTAACCGGGAATACTCACTATGGAAAAAAACGCTATCTTAACCATTGCCGTTTTAGGAGCATTCAATTTAGGTTTACTCACAGTTATTTGCTGGATACGTTCAGTAAAAATCCCGGCTTTTTTCTGGTTGGGATGGATATTCTTCCCTCCCACTTTGGCAATCATAAACAACACCCATTTTTTGCTCGAAAACGGGAATATTATTTTAGAACACATAACCTTATTGCTGAATGTGTCCTGGGGAGCATATTTGTACTTGTTTTTTCAAAACCTGAAAAACCCGGAACAAAGGAAAACAAAAATCAACTGGCTTCTATTTACACCTTCAATACTTTATATTCCCTTTATTATTCTTACAATTATTGATTCAACACTGGCCGAAGAAACAATTCGCAAATTGCATAACAATGAAATGAACTTTTTCAGTTTGTTTTACAATTTTCTGATTTGTATCTATGCCATTGCGGTTAATATCTTGCTGCTGATAAAAGAAATCAGAACAGAAAAGACGAATGACACAACAGGTAATCAGGCATTAAGAGAAAGAAGAGAAATGCTCTCATTGATGCTGGCTCTGCAATTGTTTGCCTTTGTACCTTTTCTGTTGAAAGCAGATATCGGATACATCATCTTGTATATGCCGGTATTCGGACAAATTTTCTTTATTTATATGTTCCTGAGGTTATCGAATTCAACATCTGCCCTGATGCAGTTCTCTTATGTACAACCTATAAAAGACCTTGAAACCACTTTCATTATCAAAGATTCGGCAAAATATGCGTCCATACATGTTGATGAAGAGAAAATCAATATGATATACAAAGAAATTGTCACACTGATGGAACACAGAAAACCATATATTGCTATGAATTACAGTCTCGCAGCTATGTCTCATGAACTTAACATTCTCCCCAACATCCTTTCGATGGTTATTAATAAAAAATTCAATACAAATTTCAGGGATTTTATCAATAGTTATCGAATCAGACATGCTTTAACCTTACTGGATGACTTTGAGAAAAAGAATCTGACCATCGAAAGCGTTGCTTATGAAAGCGGTTTTAACAACAGAACCAGTTTTTACAATGCATTCAAAAAACAAACAGACAAATTACCTTCAGCGTATCTCAAAGAAAAGGTTAATTTCAAGGCGAATAACCAATTCGCCTAATGTGTTATTGCATTAAGTACACTTTGTTTGCTTCTGTAATATAAACCAGGTTTTCACCCAGCATATCCATATCAACAACAATATTGTCCAAATCAACAATCTTAACCAGTTTTCCGGTTTTGGCATCTAAAATGAGCATCTGGTTTATCCAGTTCTTTTTTACTTTAGCGCCACTTGCCAGGTAAACCATTTTATCTCCGGCAGCCAGGAATTTTCCATGTGACACTTTAGTTGCCAAGGTTGATCCCATACCCGGATAACGCACTCCTCTCAAATCAGGAATCCCTACTTTTTTGTTATATTCCCACAGTTTCTTACCTTTTACATTAAAAGAAAGCACAGAACCATTGGTTGCCACAAATAGCTGATTTGCGTTTTTAACAAGTGAACTTACGCCGGTCTGACCATTTACATCCACAAAACTATCCCATTTTTTATCCAGATCTTCATTGATACAATACAACCTGGCTGTACCTTCTTTTGTGTTTTTTTGTCCCACCGGAGCATTTGCCACAAAAACAAGATTCTGAAAACTTACCGGAGCTACAGTCATAATCGGAAGCGACTGTAACATTCCGTATTGTTCTTTACTTTTCAACATTTTACCATCCAACCCTATTTTAGTAAGTTTGAAAGGCGCAGCATTGATAATTTCATTTTTGAGAATCAATGGTTGATTAGGGACTGCATGCTCCTTAATTGTTTTTCCCAACAGGAACTTTTCATTACAATACGTTTGTGATTTAATTTTACCGGTACCCGGATCGAAAATGTATAATGAATCATTACTCGATACCGCAACAATCGCATCACTGATTGCAGGTGCCGACAACTTAGAACTGGCATTCAACCGGGTATACCACAACTGATTACCATCAGAATCGAACATTTCGACGGACAAAGCATTGTAGGTAACCTTATCCCAGAGAGATGAAAACGCACTAAGCGTCTGTCCTTTTTTGCCCTCCACATTATAACCTGAACAAACCAAACCGGTTGAGTTACATTCGATGAGCCGACAGGTTACTTCGGGTAATATCTTCTCCCAGATAACCGACATATCTGCAGGTTTCAATGCAGCCACCCCTTTCTGACCGGCAACATATATCACGTCATTACCGGTTTTCAATGAGGTAAGATTTCCGATATTCAGGGTTTGAGAAACGATGAACATACCCGGCAGAAAAGCTACAAGCATTAACGATTTTAAAATGATCCTTTTCATGTGATTTTTAAATTAAAATTAAACCTATTTTAGGTGATTATTCATTCAACCTGATTGGCATAGAACGTTCCTTCGAAATCAAAGTTACCTCCAACATTAAATTTGATAAAGCCCTTTACTGCCGTATCAGAGAGTTCGGTAACTTTCGAATAATATAAAGTAGAATCAGCTGTTGCTGTGCTCACACTTGGATAACCATATTCATCTGCATACCTTCTGAGATAAACCGTGGTAAATGCCGTCCCACCAGCATTTCCGCCAACCGGATAATTTTTATTGATTTTCAGTTTTCCCGAAACATCATTAATATAAAAATCAATCGAAAATCCCGGACGGGTACCCATTGTTATGAGTGTTAATTGTTGATGTTCCGGCTTATTATTTTCTGCCGGATAGTCGGTCAGCATAACCCTGGAAATTGCCAATACTGTATCCTTTCCATTAATTTTTGCCGCTATTGTATTTACATCAGCAGCCTTTTCTTCATCTTCCGGATTGAAAACTTCTTCACAAGAATAAAAATTCAACAATGTGATAAATAAAAAAAACGGAATAGCAGAATTTGATTTCATAATAATTAATTTAATAAGTTAACTGGATTTTACATATCGCTGACAAAGTTATCATGTCGCATAAAGTTTCTTGTCAACTTTTATAAATGTTGACAAAAAAAAGCTGTATCAGAATTTCTCCGATACAGCCATATAACTCAATTATTTATGTCCCAATACAACAGATATGCTCTGGTGAGGACAAATAATTATTTCAGATTAAGCAGTTTTGCAATTTTTCCTTTAAAATCGGTATTTTCCATGAAGCCAGTAAACTCTTCCGCACCCGGTCCGAATGCAAATACCGGCACAGGCACACCCGAATGACCTTTTGTTGAGAATTTAGCTTTCACCTTGCCTTTTTCAATACTACCATCAGTTAATGTTAATCCGCCTGTTTCATGATCTGCGGTAATTACAACAAGTGTATTGCCATCTTTTTCAGCAAAATCAAGCACCTTACCTATTGTCTTGTCAAAATCCAGTGTTTCCCTGATAATTTGCTCGATATCATTGGTATGACCCGCCCAATCGATCTGTGAGCCTTCCACCATCAGGAAAAAACCTTTTTTGTTCTTATTCAGTATATCAATTGCAACCACCGTCGCATCGGGAAGCAAATCACCACGTTCAGGCATGGCAGGTGGTTGATCTTCATGAATTAATCCTGCCAGCTTCCCCGAGTTTATTTTTTTCACTTCATTCAGGTCATAAGCAATCTGATATTGTTTGTCTTTTAATTCCTGTATCAGGTTCCGGCCATCTTTACGCGATTCAAAGTACTTTCTGCCACCGCCGATAAAAACATCGATATCTGTTTTCAGAAAATCAGCCGCAGCCGCCTCGTACATACTTCGATGAAACTGGTGAGCAATAAACGTAGCCGGAGTAACATAGGTAATAGCACAGGAAACAACTATTCCGGTAGCCAGGCCATTACGATCGGCTTGTTCCAGGATACTTTCTACGGCAACTGAGTCGGGGCTCATTCCAATCATCCCGTAATTGGTTTTTACTCCGGTAGCGAGGGCTGTCCCGCCTGCACCCGAATCCGTTACAAAACGGTTAGCGCAATATGTTTTTGAATATCCAACATGTTTACACCGTTCTAATTCGAGTTTATTTCCATTTGTAACCATGGCTGCATATATATGCGCCATTCCCATTCCATCTCCGATTAAAAGAATAACATTCTCCGGTTTTTTTGTTGCCGAAACGGATCCCAAAAGGATAGTTGCGACAAACAGCAAGGCAGTAAATCTCTTTAACATCACAATTAAATCTTATTAAAAACATCAAGCGCTAAACTGCACCAAGGGCTTTTGAAATTCCCTTTAATTCAGTTTTAATTCTTTTTAAACGCTCAATCAACTCTTGTTGTTTAGCCACATGGTCTTTTTTTTGACTCAGTTTTTGTCGGGCACCTTCCAGCGTAAGGTTCTGTTCGTTGACCAGGAACATGATTTGCTTAACCAGTTTGATATCATCTTCGGTATAGAAACGAGTACCTTTTTCATTGCGTCTTGGCTTGAGTTGCTTAAATTCTTTTTCCCAAAAACGCAAATTTGAAGCATTGATATTCAACATTTTCGAAACCTCAGCAATGGAATAAAACAGTTTTTCCATATACAACAGGATATTATTTATGAATCTTTAAACGCTGACCGGGCCTTATCACCGATCCTCTCAGGTTATTCCATTGCCTTATCCGGGATACAGCGACGCCGTACCGGGCAGCAATACCACTTAATGTCTGGCCTTTTCTAACCGTATGATAAATCACTTTACTACCAGATGAAGAAGCTGCTGCTTTCGGTATCGATACTTCAACCCTGCGGTTATTAACCAAAGAGTCTGCTTTATAAGCAACTATCTCATTCATTTTATCGATGAACATACCCGTCATTTTCATCGGTAATACAACAGCATAAGGTTTTAAATCACCCGGAATAATTTCTCTTCTATATTGAGGATTCATCATTTTAATCTGTTCTTTAGGCATATTCAACACAGATGCAATCTGATCAAAATGAACCCGTTGATTAATCATAACCGTATCCACCGCTTTGGGAAAATCAATCGTTGCTTTACAGATATTATGCGCATTGGCATAGTACAAAGCATAATTTGCCGCAATAAAGATGGGAACATACCCCCTGGTTTCTGCTGGCAGGAATGGATATATCGCCCAATAATCCTGTTTACCTCCAGCCCTGCGAATTGCTTTATTCACATTACCGGGACCACAATTATATGCTGCAATAACCAGGTGCCAATCACCATAGATATCATAGAGATCCTTCAGGTATCTCGCTGCAGCATGTGTCGATTTATAAGGATCCATACGCTCGTCCACCAGACTGTTTATTTCGAGTCCATACATTCTGGCCGTAGCTGTCATAAACTGCCATAGTCCGGCAGCGCCTGCCCTTGAAATAGCCGTCGGATTAAGCGCCGATTCTATAACAGGAAGATATCTGAGTTCAATAGGCAGTTTATTTTTATCAAGGACCTGTTCAAACAGCCGGAAATAATAATCTCCCAGTCCAAGCAGGTAACTGACCTGATTTCGTCTCCTTACCGTATATAGATCGACAAATGACCGCACATAATTATTAAAAGGCATTTCCATCACGCAGGGCATCAACCTGAGACGTGTACTGATGACAGAATCAGGCACATGATGATCAAAACGGGTAGTATCGCAATTAGATTTTCTGGTTTTACTTACAAACCAGTTTGAAAGCATGTGATCAAGCGCGTAGGTAACTTCATCGGGAACAGGAATACTGTCAGCAACAGGTGTTTTTTTTGTATCGTCAATCAGCTTAAAATCCGACTGAGCAAATAATGAGATTCCTTGAAGCAGCAATAATACGAGTATAAAAGACTTCTTTAAAAACATTCTTCTATTAAAATTTTATACTGCCTGTTAACCCATAAGAAAATGATGTTTTAGGCATTTGATTCATTGTAAATCTGTCATTGATGATGGATGGTCTCAACCTCAGGGATAGATCCGGAGAAATATCAAAATCGTATAAGTGTGCATCCACAAACGCATCAATTAATGTCAAACCATAATAAGCAATCGAAACAATAATACTGAGATCCCTGTTATATCTCGATTTATCCATTCCGCTTTTCAATAAATTGGTAAAAGCATTTTTTCCACCGTAACTATCAATAGTATAACCCGGTGGTATTATTTCCAGAAAACTATTGGTATTATCGTCAGCATCAGTAATGTCAAGATAAGCGTTTTTGTACGACAATAATTGCTTCGAATTCCAGTTTATAGCATAGAAACAACCCAAAAAACCACCATATACAATCGGGAGTTTCCAGTATTTCCGGTTCAGTATTTGTCCGTAACCCGGAATTACAGCACCCAGCCAGATGGCGCGTACAGGATCCGGCTTATACGTTTGCATTTGAACCGGAGCCTCTTTTTCATCAACCGGAACGATCAGGGGTTCAGACAAGTCAAGGCGCCGCAGCGACTGGACTGTATCCTGAGCATTTACAATAGTATTATCCTGAGCTGAAAGACAAAAAGGAAAAAGCACAATCAGCAGAATCAATCCTATTTTTGGTTGCTCAAACACAATTACTTCGGTTGTTATTAGTTTCTGTCAATCGTATCTAATAGTTCCATGATGCGGGATAATTCATCATCATCTTTAAAAGATATGGTAATTTTACCTTTTCCTTTCTCGTCGGATGTCAGCTGAACTTTAGTGTCAAAAAGTTTTCCAAGTCGATGTTTCAGTTCTTTGTATTCAGTCAGATTCACCTTTGTTTTCACCGGAACAACTTTTTCAAAAGCTCCTGTTTCAGTATACTTACGCACCAATTCTTCTACTTTTCTTACCGAAAAGCCCTGTTTGATAATCATCTCATACAAGTGAAGCTGAGCAACCGGGTCGGTAAGCCCCAATATAGCCCTTGCATGTCCCATATCAATTTTTTTATCTTTGATGCCCATCTGAATTTCAGCAGGCAACTTCAACAAGCGCAGGTAATTGGCAATTGTTGCCCTTTTCTTCCCTACCCTTTCACTGAGGCGTTCCTGGGTAAGTTCATATTCTTCCATCAGGCGATAAAAAGACAACGCAATTTCGATGGCATTCAGGTCTTCGCGCTGAATATTTTCAATCAGCGCCATTTCCATTACCTGCTCATCAGCTGCTGTACGGATATAAGCAGGAATCGATTTAAGTCCTACCATTTTTGATGCCCTGTAACGACGTTCACCAGCGATAATCAGGTAAGTTCCATCGTTATTTTTCTTCAGGGTTACGGGTGAAATCACACCTAACTCCCGAATAGATGCTGCAAGTTCCTCCATCGCATCCTGATCGAAATAAGTGCGGGGCTGATTGGAGTTCGTGATTATCAGGTCAAGATCAACATCACTGATGGACGACGAACCAACAGCATTAAAATTATCCGTATCAATCAGCGCCCCCAATCCTTTCCCTAATCCTGTTGTCTTTGCCATAAAATTGCTTATACTTTTATGTATGTTAACCACATGATTTACAATTGTCGAAAGTCAAAAGTCAAACGTTTAAATCAAAATATCAGACTTTTGTCTTTTGACAAAAAACTAAAGTGTACTCATGTGACTTATGTGGTAAAAAATTAAAATCAAATATTTTTCTGTATCAATTCTTTTGCCAGATCCATATAATTGGTACTACCTTTGGACTCTGCATCGTAAAGTAAAACCGGCTTTCCGTGACTTGGCGCCTCACTCAATCGTACATTGCGGCTGATAACAGTCTCAAAAACCATGCCTTCGAAATGTTTTTTCACTTCGGCTAATACCTGATTAGCCAAACGTAAGCGGTTATCGTACATGGTCAGCAGAAACCCTTCGATTTCAAGCCCCATATTGAGCTTACTCTTGATTATTTTAATGGTATTCAACAGCTTACTAATTCCTTCCAGTGCAAAATACTCACACTGAACCGGAATGATAACCGAGTTCGATGCGGTTAATGCATTAACAGTAATCAAACCCAGCGATGGAGAACAGTCAATGAGGATATAATCATATACAGTTTTCAGTGGATTCAGCAAACGCTCCATAACACGTTCCCTGTTTTCCATATTCAGCATTTCAATTTCAGCGCCCACTAAATCAATATGAGACGGGATAATATCCAGATTCTTAATTTCAGTTTCGTGTATCGCCTGCTGCGTTGGCACGCCATCAATGAGACATTCATAAATTGTAAATTCAAGCGTACGGATGTCTACTCCCAAACCAGACGAAGCATTTGCCTGCGGATCGGCATCAACAATCAACACCTTTTGTCCCAGCGAAGCCAGCGACGCAGCCAGGTTAATAGCCGTCGTTGTCTTCCCTACTCCTCCTTTTTGATTTGCCAATGAGATAATTTTACCCATATTTTTCAACTTATCGTGATTTGATTATATGACGGGCAAAGATAAGAAAAATAAATTGATATTTTATTTCCCTGTCCAACCCCGGGATCATTCCCGGCATTTCATTTCAATCAACTTCAAACCCCTGTAAAATGAGGCATAAAGCCAACTTATTGATAGCCTTTAATATCTTTTATTGCTTATCATTTTAGATTTTTTTACTATTTTAGCAAATCGATACGATTTAATCAAAGAAACAGCGACAACATACAAAAAGAACAACATTGCAAATCGTCAATGTTGTTCTTTTTGTTGTTATCTTACTCCATTATGCTGTTGCCTTCAATCAGCAAAGAAAATGGGAATACACTCAAATACAATCAGAATAATTTCCACGAGAGAGAGATTACAAAAGTACTGGTCGGCATCGGCACATTCGAAAGATCGTTTACTGAACTGATTTTACCTGCCACATCCTGCATTACATTTAATTTGGCATCCAATGCAAACATCAGTACATCCACACCCACACCAGCTTCCAGGTCAATCTGTGAATCCTTGAAATCCTGTGCTAAATCAGAAGCTGAAACCTCTTCGCTGGTTAAATTCTTATATTCAAGTTTTGAACCTGAATTCATAATAAACTTGGGTCCTGCAAAAACCCTCAGGTTGGCAACTTTCATATCGAGTAATTTCAATCCAAGATAGACCGGAACCTGAACAGAGGAGATGTCCATGTAGGTATTTACGTTTTTCGGATCAGCATCACCAATAATCACATTTTTAATATCAAATTCTTTTTTCTGAATAGAGTAAAGAACTTCCGGCTGAATATAGAATTTATTGATAAACACACGTGCAAAAGCACCTGCCTGGAAGTTATTCCACATTTCTGCCTTCACATTTCCCAGATCGTAAGAGCCTTCGCTAAGTGAGTTTAAATTATTCAGTGATAAAGAAGAATTGTAGCCCGCTTTTAATCCAAGATTAAACTGAGCAGATGCAATCATAACAAAGAAGAGGAATAAAGTCGAAAATAAAATACGTTTCATAAGCGAGTTGTTTTAGGGTTAATTAATTGGTTGTTGTCTTGATACTGAAACACTTTTTTGGAAAATTTGTTTGGTGTTTACAGATAACGTGGCAAAATTATAAAAAAACAATAGATTTTAATCCCTCCTGATTAAATTTTTTATCTTTGCACATCCAATGCGCCATATACTTTTAATTATGGCATAAAAACAGCGATTATGAAACGAGCTATTTTTCCGGGCACATTCGACCCGTTTACCATAGGGCATTACAGCATAGTTGAACGTGGACTTGCGATCTTCGACGAAATCGTCATCGGCATTGGTGTAAATCACCTGAAGAAAACACTGTTTGACGAATCCAAAAGATTAGACATCATCCGTCAGGCATTTTCCGGAGAACCGAGGGTAAAGGTAATGGTATACAACAGTCTTACAATCGACTTTGCTAAATCGGTGGATGCACAATTTATTTTGAGGGGGTTGCGCACCGTAGCCGATTTTGAATATGAACGAACTATTGGCGACACGAACAGAATTCTTTCCGGCATTGAAACGGTTATCTTGTTCACAGAATCGGCTTATGCCCATATTTCTTCAACTGTTGCCAGGGACCTTATGTCGTACGGTAAGGACATCTCCGCGTTCCTGCCGCCGAATGTAAAATTATAACAAGGGCGCAACCTAACTTCAATAAAAAGCTTAGATAAATAAAATACGTATGTTAAATAAATCTTTTTTCATTGCAATCATCCTGACAGTCGGACTATCAGGCACTATATCATCACAGAAAACGACTAAAACCTTCCACATCAGCAAGAGTCTGAGCATTTTTAATTCTGTATTAAGAGAAGTTGACATGTATTATGCCGACACCCTTAATCACGAGAAAATAGTAAAATCGGCCGTAGATCAGATGCTCCGGAATTTAGACCCCTATACTGTTTACATCCCGGAATCAGAATCGGACGACATCAGTTTTATGACAACAGGCGAATATGGTGGTATTGGAGCCCTCATTACCAAAACCAATGACGGCATCTGCATTTCTGAGCCTTACGAAGGCATGCCTGCCCAAAAACATGGATTAAAAGCCGGCGATATTCTGTTGGAGATAGACGGCGAAAAAACAACTAATTTTTCTGTTTCAGAAGCAAGTTCGAAATTAAAGGGAACTCCTAACACCGAAATCAAACTGAAAATAAGACGGTACGGAGAGAAAAAAATAATTGAAAAGAAATTTCTAAGAGAAAAAATTCAGGTACCACCCATTTCCTATTCCAACATTGCAGCTCCCGGAACGGGTTATATCCTGTTGAATGACTTCACGGAACAGGCCGCATTAGATGTGAAAAGCACCATTCAGGAAATGGTTCAACAACACGGAATCGGGTCTTTGATAATTGATTTGAGGAATAACGGAGGTGGATTGATTGATGAAGCGGTGAAAATTATGGGATATTTCGTTCCGAAAGGTACGGAAATAGTAAGCACAAAGGGAAAGAGTCCGCAGGCATCCTATACCTACAGAACCACGCTGGAACCTATTTTTCCGGACATGAAAATTATTGTATTGGTAAACAGTGCATCTGCTTCCGCTTCTGAAATTCTGGCAGGTGCCGTTCAGGATCTCGATCGGGGTATCGTAATTGGAGAACGTACTTTTGGTAAAGGATTAGTTCAGAATATCAGGCCGGTAAGTTACGGAGGACATGTTAAAATAACCACTGCAAAATACTACATACCCAGTGGCAGATGTATTCAGGCAATAGATTATGCACAACGTAATGAGGACGGTAGTTTGAAACGCGTTCCGGATAGTCTGACCACTGAATTCAGAACCAGCAATGGCCGTATTGTTCGTGATGGAGGCGGTATTATTCCCGACACCATTACACAAGATGACCGGAAAATCAACATTGCTTATTACATCTACGCTCAAAATTTGTATTTTGAGTATGCAAACCGCTATGCTTCAGCGCATGAAACCATTGCAAAACCGGCTGATTTTAAACTTACCGATACTGATTTTGATTATTTCATCACCTTTATAAAAGAAAAAGGATTTACCTATACACTACAAACCAAAAAGTATTTTGATGACTTGTATGAGTTTGCCAAGCTGGAAGGTCTTGATCAGGAAGCAAAAAGTGAATTTGATGCATTGCGTTCGAAACTGATACCGGATCTTGACGTCAAACTAAACGAAAACAAGGCGGAAATACTGGATATTCTGAGCGCTGAAATTATAAAAAGATATTATTATCAAAAAGGTGTGATTGAATACTCTCTGGTTAATGATGTTGATTTGAAAATCGCTATTGAAATGCTGGGTAAACCTGAGACTTACAATAAATTTCTACAACCACAGGTACAATAAAGTGATACAACTAAGGCAAATTCTGAAATACTTACAGCACTTTATAACGGCTGGAAACACAGGTGGCCACGGTGTTCATTCACCATTTATTTTTCATTTCATCCGGGATATTCTGTCTGAAAAGTATCCTTATTATGTATTTAATGATATTGAAAGAGTTCGAAACCGGATGCTTAGCAGTACGCAAACCATTGAAGTCACGGATTTTGGAACCGGCATGAGCCGGACAAGAGACATTGCGGATATTGCCCGTAAATCAATTAAAAACCCGAAACAGGCCCAATTGCTTTTTCGCATCATCCGGCATTACGGGCATAAGAACATACTGGAACTCGGAACATCCCTTGGTATCAGTACCATGTATATGGCCTCGGTATCGAATAAATGCTGTTGCACAACATTGGAAGGATGTCCACAGATAAGCGCTGTTGCACAACAAAACTTCGACAGGTTGAAACTCCGTCAGATTAAGTTAATGAGGTGCAATATCGACGAACAGCTTGAGTCGATACTCACATCATCGGGTCGGCAGGATTTCATTTTCATTGATGCTAACCACCGCTATGAACCTTTGATGCGTTATTTTGAATTGTGCGTGAACTATATCGACGACGATTCCGTTATCGTTATCGATGACATTTACTGGTCACCCGGAATGGAGCAGGCCTGGAAAGCAATTCAGGAACATCCGAAGGTAAAAACGACCATAGATATTTTTCACATGGGTATCGTTTTTTTTCATCCAATGCTGACAAAAAAACATTATAAAGTACATTATTAGTCTACAGTCTACAGTCCACGGTCTACAGTATACAGACCGTAGACCGTAGACCGTAGACCGCAGACAAAAAAATATGAAAATTTACACCAAAACAGGCGATACCGGTCAAACCGGATTAATCGGGGGCACCCGTGTCTGGAAGAACAATCCCAGACTGGAAGCTTATGGTACCGTAGATGAACTGAATGCCTTCATCGGGATGCTAACAACCAGCAGCGTACCTGATGACATACTTGAATTCCTGCAAAACATACAACATAAGCTTTTTGCCGTGGGGTCGCATTTAGCCACCGATCAATCAAAAACCAGTTTAAAAGCTGCATCTATCATCCGGGAAGATGACATCATCAAGCTGGAAAAAGAAATTGACAGGATGGATGAAACACTCCCACCTCTGAATAATTTCGTACTGCCGGGAGGGGCTGCCTCCGGGGCAACAGCGCATGTTTGTCGCACGGTTACCCGCAGGGCTGAACGAAAAATCATGGATTTAATACAGTCAGATATCGCAATTGATGCTACTATCTTAAAGTACATCAACAGATTATCCGACTATTTCTTTACTTTATCAAGATATCTCACTGTTTCAGAGGGACATAAAGAATTTTTCTGGAAAAAGGAGATATAATCATTTTTTTTCCTATTTTTGCACGAAATTAGAAAAAACAGTTTCTTCACATTTTTAATAAAGACCCGTCAACTATGTATTGGACATTAGAATTAGCATCAAAGATTGAAGACGCACCATGGCCCGCAACAAAAGATGAATTGATTGACTATGCCATCAGGTCAGGTGCACCATTAGAAGTAATTGAAAATCTGCAGGAAATTGAAGATGAAGGTGAGGTTTACGAGTCGATCGAAGATATCTGGCCGGATTATCCAAGCAAAGAAGATTTCTTTTTCAACGAGGAAGAATATTAATCTTCCTCTTTTCCATTTTTCACCACCAATTTTTCCTATGTTTTTAATACAAAACAATTTTTCAGCAATTTTTCAGTTTAAATATCTACACCGTAATATTTCCTGAGAAATGATACGGCTGTCAGGGGAAGGAATGAAAAATATACACATGAAAAGAATTGTTTTTGGTATTTTCCTGGTATTATCCTTTTTGAGCAACCTCCACGCGCAGTTCGACGCACAATTAAGCCAGTACATGCATAATGCTCCGGGATTCAATCCGGCTGCTGTTGGTGAAACCGGCATGCTTGACGTCACGGGACAACACCGCCTGCAATGGATTGGGATGCCAAACGGGGGTTCTACGACTGTGTTTAACATCAACTCACCCCTCACTATTTCAGGAAGAAAGCATGGGATTGGTATTAATTTCATCAATGACCAGGTCGGTCTCTTTGTAAAT
Source organism: Bacteroidota bacterium (assembly GCA_023459355.1). GTDB lineage: Bacteria > Bacteroidota > Bacteroidia > Bacteroidales > Paludibacteraceae > Paludibacter. The sequence continues at coordinate 61,496 of JAEWUM010000046.1, forward strand.
CAGCAGGTACACCTGCAATATGCCTTTAAACTCAGGGTTGGAAAAGGGACTCTCAATATTGGTCCCCAAATTGGGTTTCTGAGTATTGGTTTCAGGGGTGACAGTGTTCGGGGACCTTTGGTTCCTACCGGAGAATACCACGACATACAAAACGACCCTGCTATTCCGGCTAGCCTGGTAGAGGGATTTGCATTGGATATGAGTCTGGGGGGCTGGTACACCCAACAGGATTTTTACGCCGGTATTTCTTACGCTCATTTCAATCAACCGGTTATCGAGTGGACTGACCAGCATGAATATCGTCCCGCGAGTACATTGTATATCACGGGTGGATACAGTAAAACATTGAACAATCCGAAATACGTATTCAAACCATCGATGCTGCTTAAAACTGATTTCACAACATATAAGCTCGATTTATCAGCACTCATGTATATTAACAATCAATACTGGGGCGGATTAACCTACCGGCACGGAGATGCAGCTGTCATTTTAGCCGGCATCAACATCGGGAACGGACTTTCAATCGGCTACTCCTTTGACATCCCTGTATCACAGATGATTAGGGCAACATGGAGTTCGCATGAAGTGATGCTATCCTACGAAATTGACATCAAAGCAGGAGATACATCACGCAGAAAAAAATATAAAAGCATACGGATTCTTTGATTCACACAGAATAAAATGAATTATTTTTCGTTTGATAAGTAAAATTTCAATTTATGAATAAACTTTTTGTAATCATAGCGTTATCATTGATGGTACTTTCCTGCAATAAACCTGTGGGAGAACTGACAAGTGCACGCAATTCGGCCAAGATGGGTTTCTCTGACACCAAACCCTATGGCATGCAATTAATTAAAAAAGGAACTTTCATGATGGGAGCCCACATGCCGAACGGAATGTTTCCCGGTCGTGAAGCGCCACGCCAGGTAACTGTCGAATCATTTTACATGGATGAAGCGGAAATTACCAACGACCAATACCGCCAGTTTGTATTGTGGGTGCGCGACTCTATTGCCTATCGCGCCCTGATTAACATCGGCCGAAATGAATACATGATCGACGACCCCAACAGCGATAGTGACTCTATCCGCATACGCTGGTCGCAACGCATCCGTTGGAACGACCGTAACGAAGATGTGCAGGAAGCTTTATCTTCTTTATATTATACCGGCAATGATGATCTGGGTAGCCGTCAGCTCAATGCAGCCCGCATGGTTTATCGTTACGAAGTATTTCATTACGATCAGGTTTCTCTGCCCCGCAATCAGTATAATTACGTTACCAATTCCTATCCTGAAGGGGCCTATGTTACCATCGACTCAACTTATTTTGATGAAAATGGCCATTTGGTTAGCCAGACCATCAACCGCAAGCTGACCAGCAGAAAAGATTTTTATTCAACCAAAATGGTGAATATCTATCCTGACACGCTTACCTGGACACGCGACATTCGTTTTTCCTATAACGACCCCAAGATGAAAATGTATTTCAGCGACCCCAACTATTCTGATTATCCGGTGGTGGGTGTGAGTTGGGAACAGGCACAGGCATTTTGTCACTGGCGTACCAAAATGTACAACGAAAATCACAAAATAAAATCAGAGCCATACCGTCTTCCAACCGAAGCTGAATGGGAATTTGCTGCCAAAGGGCGCGATAAAGATGCCATATACCCCTGGAAAGGCAGCAAATTGGTGGATGAGCGTAAAAACTGCTATCTGGCCAATTTTAAACAGGCCAGGGGGAATTACGTGAGCGATGCTGCTGTTACCACCAAACCGGTTAAATCGTACAACGTCGTAGCCAATGCTAACGGACTATACGATATGGCGGGCAATGTAGCCGAGTGGACCTCCACAGCGTATTTCGGAACATCCAACATCGCAACTGCCGATATTAACCCTACTTTTGAATACAATGCCAAAGCCGACGATCCGGTTCACATGAAAAGAAAAGTAGTGAAAGGCGGCTCTTGGAAAGATGTTCCCTACTACCTGCAAAGCGGTGCGAGAACCTATGAATATCAAAACGTAGGTAAACCATACATAGGTTTCAGGTGTGTGAGATCATATAAGGGAGACATTAAATAGTGGTTAGTGGTTAATGGTTAGTGAATTATATATCAATAGCCCCCGGCTTTAGCCGGGGGAATATAAATAAAAATTTGAAAATCGTCAAAACAGTATATCATTATGATGGACAGAATAAAAAAATTAGGGTCAGTTAAAATTACGACGAAAGACAGGCTTTTTAACGCCGGATATGGTATCGGTGCTTCAATCGTAATTATTGGAGTACTTTTCAAACTGATGTATTGGGAAGGCGCCGATATTATGCTGACAGTAGGACTGTTGACTGAAGCGCTTATTTTTGCCATGAGCGCTTTCGAAAGACCTCTGAAAACTTATGAATGGGACAAGGTTATTGATTTTGAAAACGGCAAAATCGACCTTCAGATTAATAACGGATTTACGCCATCAGCGGAAGGAGCTCCGGCAGAGCAGGCTTATAACCAGGGGGGCGCCTATCCTCCGGCGACAAACTATCCTGCTCCAAGCGCTTTCCCTGGTGTTACCAACATTGAGGGATTAAGTGATGAAGATGCACAGAAACTGAATCAAAGTATTCAAAATCTGACAAGAACAGCCAGTCAGTTGAATGAAATTGCCTCTTTCTCTTTAGAAACCGAAAGATTTGCCGAAAGTATCCGTAATATCTCTGAAAACACTTCGAAGTATGCACAAAGTCAGGAGGCCCTGATAGAAGCTACATCAAACCTGCAAACGATTTATCAGCGGATTGGTGAAGATACTGAAAAGATTGAAGTTAACACCCAGGAATACCGTACCAAGGTTGAACGAATCAACAGCAACTTAGCCGGTATGAACTCTATTTATGAGATTCAGCTCAAAGACATTCATGCACAATCGGTGCATTTCCATAACCAAACTGAAATTTCGAAGAAACTTTCGGAAGAAATGAAATCGGTAACAGGAGAAATCAGCAAAATGAAAGACATATCGGATGATTTCTCACTCGCAACACAAAAACTGAAAACAAACGCCAACGAATTAGCTGACAACATTGCCAGACTGAATGCCATTTACGGTAACATGCTGAATTCAATGAGTTAAAATATCAAAGCAGCTTAATACGAAATTATGAGTGGAACCAAAAACTGTCCGGAAACCCCGAGGCAAAAGATGATAGGCATGATGTACCTGGTATTGATTGCCATGTTGGCGCTGAACGTCTCCAGTGAAATCCTGAACGGGTTTAAGCTGGTCGACGATAGTCTGCACACCTCTACCCTCTCCATCAATGAACAAAATGATCGTCTGTACCGGGAATTCAATGCCATGTATGCACAAAACCCGCAAAAAGTCGGGGAATGGTTAGATAAGGCTAATAAAGTACGAAAAGAAGCTGATTATCTATTTGATTACATACACAAATTCAAAATTGAATTACTGAAACTGGCTGATAAAGATAAAGCTGATACACTATATGCCAGAAAAATCAACAGAAGAGAAAATCTGAGCGTTGCAGCAAATTATGCCCTCCGCGAAGGTCACGGAAAAGAATTGAAAGAAAAAATCGAACATTACCGTGACTTTATGATTTCACTGGCGGATAAAAATCTGGGAAAAAACGAAATATTCAGCAATATATTCAACACAGAGAACATTAATAATAAAAGTTGGGAAATAGCAACTTTTGAAAACATGCCTGTATCAGCGGTTATTACCATTCTTACCAAGTATCAGAATGACGTCAGGAACAGTGAATCGAAGATGATTCAGTTTTTAAAGGAAAGAACTGATGAGGGCGACGCCAGGGTAAACAAGTTTGATGCTTTCGTAGTGGCAGAATCGAATTATGTGATGGAAGGTCAGGAATACCGGGCTAAGATTCTATTGGCGGCAGTCGATACGACAAAGGCGCCGAATATTTTTATAAACGGGAATAAATTAGCCGGTAATAACTACGTTGTACCAGCCAGCCGATCCGGAGAATACAGTTATTCCGGCTATATTGAATTACAAAACAGCATGGGACAGCTGCAAAAACTCAATTTCACACAAAAATACAACGTCGGTAAACCTGCTGCCATTATTTCGAATGATGACCTGAATATTCTGTATCGCGGTTTTGATAACAACATTAGCATCTCAGCGCCGGGAATTCCGACCAACAACCTGCGTATCAATGTTAACGGTGGTACGGCAACGTCTAAAGGAAACGGAAAATACATCATCAAGCCGACTGCCAACAGTGTTGAAGTTTCGGTAATAGGAAACATAGGTGGCAGGCAAATCAACATGGGTAGCAATACCTATCGTGTTCGTCAGTTACCCGATCCAAAACCATACGCAGTTTATAAAGATAATAATGGGAATACCCGCAGTGTATTCGATGGTAGTGTGCACGGTCCGACTTTCGTGGCCGGAAACCCGACAGTAACTGCCGGTTATGGAGAAGATGCATTGGTACAGGCCAATTTTACTGTGAAATCATTTGCCATCAGAGTAGGCAGAAGAACATATAATTCCAACGGACCGAAGTTTTCGCAGGAGCAGATTGACATCATCAACAACCTGCCTTCAGGCACAACACTGGTAATCCAGCGCATCATGGCAGTTGGACCGGATGGTTTGCAGCGAAATTTATCGGCTGTAGCGATTGAGATTTTATAAATTGTCACCAGTCGCCAGACACCAGACATCAGACTGGAGACCGGAGACTGGAGACCGGAGACTTAAAGTAAAAAGAAATGAAAAAAACAGCTTTTATCCTCGCATCATGCATGTTGTTAGCCGGTTTAAGTACAACCGCTCAGCAACCCAATCTGAATTTCTTTGAATCAAACGGGGTTATGAATCAATCCGGGGAACTCAGCAATGACCTGGGATACACATTAACGCACCTCGACAATAGGGCCGACGATGTGGTATGGGCACATGTGGTGTATAATATCATCGACCTGCGGGATAACATCAATGCACAGCTCGCCTTCCCGACCGGACAGGATGCAAATTACAAGAACATGTTCAGACTACTCTCGGAAGCCGTGGTAAAAGGAGCTCCGGTTTACTACCCGAATGAGGCGGGGATAACTCCTTATTTCGGTCAGGAGAATTTGGTACCGGCAACGAAACTGTCGGATGTATTTTTCATCGAAACCAATGTTGCCGGTGCGCAATACATCGATCCGCTTTTCGAACGGGATTCGGTAAGAAACACAATAACTATCAGCAACCGTATTTACGACCGTTTCTCAAAACGTATCAATAAATTCCTGATTCAGCAGGTATATTATTTCGACAAACACCTTTCTCAGATGAGCAGTAAAATCATTGGCATTGCGCCCTTGATGACTATGGAAGATGCACTTGCGCCAGCATTTCCGGATTTTGAGGATGAAAATGCCGGAGGCGCAGATACCCAGCAACTTAAAACTACACTCAGGGATGCCGTTGTTTGCTGGTTCCTGTACGACGATCTGAAATCATATTTTTCGGCTCAGCCTGTATTTCAGGAAAGCAACATTGCCCAACGAATCAGCTACCACGAATACTTCTCCAAAAAGATGTACGCGGCTTATATGATTGGAGATAACAGTCTGATGAAAAAACTGTACAGCAACACAGGAGAACTTAGCATCAACCAGATTACCGATGAGATCAAAGATATCGAGCGGAAGTTGGTTGAAATTGAATCGGGGATTTGGGGAAGGTAATTATTTGCCGCCTCGAAATTGAGCCTCAATTTTCTTGCGTTCTTCAATCAGGCTTGACAGTTCAGGTTCAATCAATGGCAACAAATCTTCTGCTAACAAATACATGTTAGTTGAAAACAGCATAGGTATTCCGTTCGTATCTTCCTTGTAATTTTTCTTAGCATTTTCAATATTCTGATAAATATTCAAAATTGCTTTTTCAGGTTTTATCCCACCACGAACTACACTTGGCAACCAACCTTTAAACTTCCAGCTAATCTTCAATGGATCTGATGGTAACGGAAAATTCGGAATTGTATCATGATAGGCATAATATAACCAAACTTCAAAACAGGAGTTGCTAATAATCAAGTGAAAGCCATCAGCAGAACATTTTGGTTTAATTCTAAGAAGTTCATTCATAAAATGATCAACATCCGATATCAGATATATTTTGTCGGGATCTGCATCTTCATTTTGGCTGCTCGCATAACGTGCCTGTTTATATTGAGCCAATTCATACATTCCATCTGGGGATAGTTTTAATGGATCGGCTATAAATTCCAATTTAATGCGTTTAAACCTATCGTGGGCAGATAAAATTCTGAAATAATTCTTTTCACGCGACTCACCACCCGATATAATGATGAAAAATGCTTTGGGCATTTCTTCTATATCAGGTTTTTGATAACTCGCCGAATGAATATCAATTACTGGTAATAGATTTGCTTCTGCTGCAACAGTTTTGATTTTCTGTTGTGGCAGAAGCTCTCTTTCAGGACTGCTTTTACTATATGTGCGCTTTGATTCAGCCATTATACGTTGAAATCCCCAAGTTGTGGTACAGCGCCATATCGTCCATCCAAATATCCATTTTCAAGATTAATGGTATTATGGATTTTAAATTCATTGATAGAATACATTTTTGAGTTACCATGATCCTTTTCGGTCAACCATATCTCGTCGGGCCGAAGTAACTCTTGCTGATTAATTAACCTGGTAGTATGGGTTGTAAATACCAACTGACCTTTGGATTGTTTAGCTCCATAAAATTGTAGTAACGAAAACATTAGATTGGGATGGATACTGTTGTCAATTTCATCAATAAAAACAACTTTTTGTTTATTTATTGCTTCGTAAATGGCTGGTATTAGTGTCAATAATCGGACGGTACCATCTGATTGAGCAGTTATTTTCATTGGTTTTTTGAATCCAGACTGCCCCATTTGTTCGAATAAAAATTCCTGAACTGTTTTTACCCCTTTCTTCAATGATACTGAGAAAATATTTCTGTTATTCTCGATTCTGGCAATACCTGTATTGGGTTTTAATGGATCGTTCTCCATTATTTGCTGTAAATCTTTAGCATTTTTGTTATCGGTTACCCACTCATCAAAAGGCGTATCTGCAATCTTTATGGCGTTGATTCCCACGCCAATATTTTCAAATATTTCATTGGTCAAATTCAACAATGCTGTCTGTTTCGACATCAATTCAATTAATGCAGGGACTGTACTGTTTATCGTGACAATTTCCAGATATTTATCAAACCACTCAAAAGCCAGCTTAACATCTTCACTTGTTAACACAGGAAATTTTTGGTTCAATGGAAAAAGCGATGCGTGCGGATTCATCGACAGTAACTGTTTTGCAGAACTCTCATTTCCCAAATAACCCGATATTATCTCGGTTCCGTTACGCTTAAAAAGTAACTTGTCCGGAGTTTTTTCTAATCCCGATTGATAAAGAGATTCTTGTATGTTCTTTTTATCAATTTCTAGCTTGTAAAGGAAATATCTTTCCTTGATAAAAAATTCAATTTCAAAATTCAGCTTCGGTTGTTTTACAGTCGTCAACTGGAAAATGTATTCATCCAAATCTACCTTGTTCAGGAAATCCTCGTGAGTTACAAATGACTTAATAAATGCTATGGCTTTAATGAAATTTGATTTTCCCGAACCATTGGCCCCATAAATTGCAGCTTGCTTCAACAACGGCACACTCATTTCTCCATATATGTGATTGGGAAATGAAGTCCGTTTGGGATTAGGAAACATATCGAATACTGTTTCTTCAAAAAATGACAGGAAGTTCCTGATTTTTAGTCGTAGTAACATGATTGATTGATTTAAAAATATGGGGCAAAGATATAACTTATTTTGACATCCGTGAAATATTCACGGATATATTTATATACTTTGATTTTTTTATTGCTATTAATGCTCGTAAATAATTTATGAAGGGATATGAGACGTGATCTTTCAATGAACTTTACAGTTATATCTAATTTTTTTTTGTTGGTCAATGCTATATGAGAGGAACTTTATTATTCTTCATGAGATACATCCTTTAAACTTAGATATAAAAGTGATTTACTTTCGATATCATTTAATTCTTTGACTTCGGCCTCAATCCATTTTCTTACAGCATTAAAAACTGGTGGTAAAAACTTACTTTGATCAGAATGAATTACTGTGAAGTATTGTTCAATCTTTTTTATAGTTTGAATTCTAATTGGTATTGATTCAAGCTTTTTCTTTACATCAACATGTTCATTTTCCTCTTGAATTGATATTGATTTTTGGCTCCTTTTTAAGTATAGTTCTTGATTCCGATTTTCAAGAAATACTTCTTCTGAATCTGAAATTCTTTCCGGCAATTTTCTAATCAATTTAGAAATAGCTTGAATGTCAGAGCGTAATGAAATAATGCAACTATTATACCTCTTAACAAAGTCAATGACATGACCTTCTTTTGAATCTTCATAAATTATTTGAAAAGAATGGCGATATACATCCAATTCCTCATAATAAGACTCTAACAGCAAAAGTTCATCATTAGATTGGTTGTTATTTAAGTTAGATGCAATATTTATAATGCGAGTGTAGCTTAATTTTGAATATCTCTCTGACAGAATTTGCTTTAATTCTTTTATGTCTTGCTTTTTCTATCTATAATATTCTCATTTCTATTGTGTTTTAATGAATATATTAGTATGAAGAATGAAATCGCAGCTGCAAGCATCCCACCAATGTACGATCCATAAAAACCAATCCAATCACTCATGTCTCCTGCAATTGATATATTCCATGGAGTTGTTGTTGATACTATCCAATTCAAACATATCGGTGTAATTGTAATAATTACTATTGCCAATAAAATTCTTTTCATTCTTTTGAGTAGATGTTTATATTGCCACAAAGCTATAAAAAAAAATCGAACAGTTAACGATTCCATTTAAAAGCTATAAAATACTCTGAAACAGTTTCAGACAGAAACCAATCCAACCAAGCATCAATCTGATGCACCGAACTGGGTCTTAGCAGGATTTTTTGCTCGTTGTCAAGCAAAAATAAGGTGGGAGTGGCAAAAACATGATAAGCTTTTACTATTGGACTTTCCCATTTACGGTAATCGCACAGGCTGATAAAAGGTAATCGATCTGCAATTTTTTTAAAAGCTTGTTTGTCTTCGTCTAATGAAATGAACACAACCTCTACACCGTACTTTTTCCACTTCGTATATATCCCGGAAATCGCATTTAGTTCTGTTATACAAGCAGGACACCAGCTTGCACCAAATACCACTAACATAAATTGGCTTTTAATATCGGATAGCTGTTTGGGTAGTACATGATAACCGGGAGCTGAAAAATCACTTTCGAAAGTGAAATCCGGTGCCGTGTTTCCTTTTTTCATAGACCTGTAGCTTTCGAGTTGTGCGGCGAGATCGTTATTAATCGTACAACTCAACTCGTTGAGAACTTTCAGGGCAAGGTATTCCGACGAACCAAACAAACTGCGTTTTTCGAGCAGTTTAAAGAGATAATCAGTTATTTCGTTGAATCGTTCCGGAACCAGTATAAGAGTTTCCATCATTCGATCGATGGAGAAATTCATTTCCACAAACGCCGAATCCAGCGAGAGCCCACTGTTTTCAATCAGCCAAAAATGAGAATCAAGGGCATCCCGCAGCAAACCACTTTTGTACAATCGCTGATCGGTATAGTCTATTTTCCGAAAAGTCTCAATGGTGGCTGACATTTCTTCTGTGCAGTATTGCGCAACAGTCCCTACTGAGCTTACTAATTTTCGCATGGGTAAATACCAACTCACGTAGGTTATCGGGTCAAGTTCTGCCAGAAATTGCTGGTCTTCAGCTTTTATGCGGTTGCGTTCCTTTTTAATCTCCTTCATCGGGTGTTTCTGAACCTTAAACAACGAATCCATTCGGTATATTTTCTCTAAGTAATCCCAGGCACTCAAGGCTTGTTCCCTGCGGGGATGTTCGGTGGCATAGCGACCAAACAAATCATTCTCACGACTACCTGTAATGCAGATGCTTCCAGGAGTGGCAAAGCTCTCACCGCTGATGAGCATCATTTCATTCCCCAACACAACGATAAACGACCTATTATCGTTTGTCACCAGATAAGCCATTCCGTAGTCCTTTTCATGATAGTTTAAACTGAAAACGCCATCGGTTGATGCTTTAACACTATCGATGGTATAGATTTCGAAACCATCAAAACCAACCAGACGCACTGGCTGATTACCCAAGGTTGAGAAATTACCAGTCACGGTGTTTTGGGGAAATAATTGAGTACTGGATAGTATAATTATCAAAAGTGAAGACAGTAATCTATTCATTATTGTTAATTGTTATAAAAACACCTTCAATTATGTCTGTATGCTTCTCAAATCAAAGCATTAGTCCTTAATACATCGAACAGAAAGTCCATACCCAAATGTGTATGCATTGAAACTCGTATTGGCACCACTACTGTAGAAGTCAAAACTACGAGTACTGTCTGAACCATTATCACTCGACCAATAACTTCCAGAAAGATCAACTCCAGAAAGCTTACCAATATAACTACGTTTGCCCGCAATGGTCAATTTAAGAGGGGAATCAAAAGCACCGGCAGAGTTTTGACTACTCCAACTTTTGTATTCAGCTTGCCATTCATTTGATGTAGGTAAACGGAAACCCTCAGGACAGGGATTATTAACTCCATTAATACCCTGCCATAAGTTTTCATTATGAGGACTACGCCAATCGTTGGGGTACTCCCCATAACTTGTTATTATAAACATACCGTGACCAGGAGTGTCGCTGTCACTTAATGTAGAAGTTGTTAGAGAAGTCCGTTTTTCATGCCCATCTGTTCCCCTTCCCCATTGGTACAGATCGCCATAAGCATCGGCATCTGTACTTGAAGTAGCTACACGAGAAGCTCCCAGGTTACGATCCATCCATACTCTACCCGTAATTGAATTAAACACTTCTCCTTCTTTTGGATTATAATACTTCACCTCTTTTCCATAAGCTGTACCAACACTATTTGTTGCGTACGCCCTGACGAAATACATGATGCCAACTTTCAGACCAGTTAAATTACTACTGTAATTACCAATTCTCAGACTATCAATTGTAATATTATCATTTATAGTAGGATTACGAGTAGTGCTCCAACATACACCACAAGCTGTTATAGGAGTACCACCATCATGGGTTATTGTACCGCCTGATATGGCAGAAGTATCTGTTAATAAAGTTACATTTGTCGTATTCAACTCAGGAATTCCATCAATAGTTTTGAACGTTAAAATATTGCCATAAGAAGTGCCGTGCAAGTTTATCGCATAAGCTTTAACAAAATAAGCTGTGCCGGATCTCAAACCATTCATTATACTTGTGAAATTACCAATCCCTGAACCATCTGATGTTAAAAAATCCTTTGTGGTAGGATTTTGAGTTGTACTCCAGCAAACACCGCGTGCTGTTACAGGGGAACCTCCATCATCAGTTATTTTACCACCAGAAATTGCATATGTTGATCCTATAGAGCTTAGGGTATTTGTTGATAAACTAACACGACCACTTAATGTAGTCAAACTTTTTTCCGCACCATAACTTGTTCCAATGCTGTTTATAGCATAAGCTCTCACATAATAGGTTGTTTCGTGAGTCAAACCGCTAATTGAACTGGTGAAATCTCCTGAACCAGATCCATTGGTTGTTTTGCTATCCTCGATTGTAGGATTTGGAGAAGTACTCCAGCACACACCACGTTCTGTTACTGCTGAGCCTCCAATGGATGATATGCTACCGCCACTTACAGCACTGGTGGAAGTGAGTGATGTAACAACAGTTGTAGTTAAAGTCGGAGTTTTAGTCGAAAAACTAACTTGTGAACCATAAGCAGTTCCAAAACTGTTAGTAGCATAAGCTCTTACATAATAAGTATTGTTAATGGTAAGACCAGTAATCGTGCTGTTGAATGTTCCGGTGCTTCCTCCATCAACCGTTTTACTATTATCTATGGTTGGATTGGTTGATGTACTCCAGCAAACACCTTTTGCAATTACTTCTAAATTCCCATCGAAGCTGACATCACCCCCACCTGTCGCGGTAGTTGCAGTAATAGACGACACCCCACTTGTTGACAGCATGGCTAAATCGCCCATCACACAACGAACCGACATACCTGCGTTCTTGTTATAAAAAGCCCTGAAAAGGCTGCCTGAACTATTTTGCAAGAATCTGTACCAACTGCTGTTGATATTACTACCTTCGGTTATACTCCACCAATATCCAATACTTCCAAAATCATACATATTGCCATCGGTACTTCTTGTTCCTCCTGGTAGTGCTGTAAAACCAGTTTCATTAGTAGCATCAGAATTCTGAATCATCCAGTGCGAATTACCTTTTTCTTTTAATTTGCTTCCTGCATTACTTAATCCTCCTAAATAGTCTGATAGAATAGTCCAATCTGCATCAGTAGGAATATGCCATCCAACCGGAGCTAAATTATTCTGATCGGTAACTGTATAGCCATTATATAACTTGCCATAAGTTCTGCTGGTGCTGGGTGAAGCATAATCACTGTATGCAGCAGAGGTGGTAGTTCCCCAAGAAGGGTCATTAGTCTTATCAGCAATAGCCACATTATTTCTGAATCGACTTGTGTTTAAATTTTCAGCCAACCAAGTCTGCGTGCCTATCGTTACGACGGGATAGTAATTCCCCTCCTGATCAATGCACTCCACCATTTTGAAGTTAACTGTTTTGTCTGCTACTATTACATCTGCTATGATACTCACAAAATTTCCTGAATACGCCTTAAATATGAGGATATCACCAGCATTGTAATTCATATTTATTATTGAACTGTTCACTTTTTGAGCAACAACATCACTTGTTGCTTTTCTATCTGAGAATTCAATAGCAGCATGATTGAAATTTTGACTGATTACTTTTGCCTTATGCGTATTTTCCTTATCATTGATATGGAGAACAAAAACACCTTTGGGTAATGAGAGCATAAATTCATTATCACCAGACTGCAAATTCTCCACTTTATGCATAATTCTTCTGCCATCCATACCAAACACATTTATCTTTGTTAATCCGCCTTTTTCTGAATAAAAAGATACTTTTGCTTTCGTAAGAATAGGATTGGGAGATATATGCAACGATTCATTAACATTCAGTTGAGGTACTGAAGTTGCATCAATAAGTAGTAGGGTACTCCCGGCAGGAACTGTTACAGATGTCCCCTGAGTCAAGTTGTTAACTACGACTTGATCTATGATTGTACTTGCACCGTTAGCTGTAAAAGTAATTGTATAACTAACAGCCGATAATTGAATAGTAATGATGAAAAATAATGTAAACAATAATAATTTGACAGCTGATTTTTTCATAACAGTAGAATTTATAACTACTTCTTTTGAGTAGGTGTTTATATTACCACAAAGCTATAAAAATATTTTCAAAAAGCTAACAATTCCATTAGTAAGTTCAAAAAACTCCGACACAAATTTAACCACAATTGATTTGATGAAATTCTTATCAATAATAGTTATACTCTTAGAACACATAAAATCAAGGAAATTCAGCGGAAATTAGTGGAAATAGAGTCGGGAGTCTGGCATCAGTAAACCTGATTATTTTGAACTGATTTTCATAAATAAACAAGCATGAGGACGTAACTCACATCCGATTGTACCATCTGCAGCAGGAAACTGTTTCAGATTTTTTTTGCGGAATAAGTCCAACACCTTCACTTTTCCTTTCACACCAATCTCAGACAGGTTAAACGAAAGATACTTTGATTCATCCCCACGATTGAGTAATAGTACAGCTTTACTTCCATCAGCCAGATTTTTCATCCAGACTTCTTTTGAATCTTCTTTGATTACCCTGATTCCCTGCTCTGTCGGATCCTGATTTACGGCAATGCAGGCTTTGTTTGTAATGATTGCTTTTTCTTCCGCAGTCATATTCCTTGGGTCATTTCCCAACATCAAAGGTGAAGTCATCACGCACCACAAGGCAAAGTGAGTTTCCTGTCCGTCCACGTTCAGTCCCTGTTCGCCCACTGAAAGCATGTCCGGATCATTCCAGTAACCATTGCCGGCATGGGCCGCAGATTTATTATTTATATCAGCAATGCGCATCACTGATAATTTACCATTTCGTGTATTTTTATCGAAAAAAGTTCCGCCATAGTATTTACAGGGAATGTCGCCGGTAGTTCTGGCCATATTACAAATACCAGGATACCAGGAATAGAAATTATATGCACTGATACTGAACACGATGTCACGTCCGGAATTCGCCAGCAGTTCCGACCACTTTTCGTAAGTAACTTTCAGCACATCCGGTGTCCAGCCACGATGTCCTGCTTTTACCGAAGTATCCATCTTACAACGGTCCACCTTCACGAAATCAAGTCCCCAATCGACAAACTGCCTGATATGTACCTCTTCCCGGTTATAACCACCCACAGGGTCATTACCACAGTCAAAAATACCCGGAACCGTATGCAGACCGAATTTCAAACCCTTGCTGTGTGCATAATCAGCCAGGGCTTTCATCCCATTGGGAAATTTCTCCGGATGAGGCAATAAACTACCATCAGGAGCTAAATGATCAGCTCGCCAACCACCGTCGACCACCACGTAATTATAACCCGCATCAGCAAGTCCTTCCGATACCATGGCATCAATGACTTCCCTGATTAGTTTTTCATCTATGCCGGTTTTACCAAACCAGTTCCAGCTGTTCCAGCCCATGGGGGGAGTTGGCGTGAGTGATTTGTTTATTTGAGCACTGAGCATTGAAGCCGAAAGAAGTACCGACAACACTAAAGTTAACCTGGTTTTACACATGATGACGTGATTAAATAATTGGTAATAAATATTTATGCAAATTTACAACAACCGGACAATGATTCATTACACATTGTTTTCGAAATGTGTACTATTGTTCATATTACACTTCTACATGAATCATTTTACAAACAGCAATTTCTCTGGCGGCACTGAATAGAAACTCATCATTCCAAAATTTTCCGTAACTTTGCAGCGATTTCAAAAATGACATGGCATGCGAAGAATCATCATAGCAGATAATCAGGATCTGACCAGGGCGGGATGGATATACCTGGTTAACAAAAGCGGTATTGACATACAAATTGAGGAGGCTCAAACAAAAAAGGAATTGATTTCGCTTTGCGGACAATTTCCGGATGCACTTGTTATTTTAGATTACGCATTATTCGATTTTGAACGGATACAGGAGTTGATTTTCCTGCAGGAAAAATATTTGAAAACCGACTGGATTATTGCATCAGATGAACTGAGCGAAGAGGCGGTACGCACCCTGCTATTCAATTCCGGAAAGTTTAGTGTGTTGTTGAAGGACAGTCCAGCCGAAGATTTCATGAGCGCGTTTAAACAAGCAATGAAGGGTGAACGCTACATCAGCAGTTTCATTACCAACCTGTTGCTTGAGGCATCTAAACAAAAACAAGCCAATCAACCACGTAACATACTGACTGTAACCGAACAGGAGATACTGAAAGAAATGGCACTGGGAAAATCAACCCGCGAGATTGCCGCCTTGCGTCACGCGAGCATGCACACCATCATGACCCACCGGAAAAACATCTTCCGGAAAATTGAAGTGAATAATGTGCACGAGGCAACCAAGTACGCGATGAAGGCAGGGCTGATTGATTTGGCGGAATATTATATTTAGTGGTTAGTGGTAAATTGTTAGTGGTTAGTAGGGGCGCAACGCTTACGCCCAATTCTCATGAATCGAACAGAGCAATTCGAATGAATCGAATAGAACGATTCGATCTGGTCGAATAGAGTTATTCGAATGGATCGAATAGAGCGGTTCGAATGAATCGAATAGAACGATTCGATTCATTCGAACCGCGCGATGCAGATAACTTGAGAGGGACGACTCAAACAACCTGAGTGGGACGACTCAAATGACTTGAGAGGGACGACTCAAATGACTTGAGTAATAATACCTCCCAAAAATCAAATTTATAAATTTTACACATGAACATAGCAAGTTTAATTTCAGGAGGTGTTGATAGTTCGGTGGTGGTACATCTGCTTAAGGAAGCAGGCTACAACCCTACCCTGTTTTACATCAAAATAGGGATGGATGACGATGAATTACTTCATTGCAGTTCAGAAGAGGATATTGAAATGGCTTCGCTGATTGCGCATAAATACGGGTGCAAATTAGAAATTGTGGATTTGCATCAGGATTATTGGGACAATGTGGTTGCCTATACGATTGACAAAGTCAGAAAAGGTTTTACACCCAATCCGGATGTGATGTGTAACAAACTAATCAAATTCGGGGTTTTCGAACAAAAAGTGGGGCAACATTTCGACAAAACGGCAACGGGACACTACGCTACGACCATTGAAAAGGATGGAAAAACCTATCTTGGCACAGCCAAAGACCCGGTGAAAGATCAAACCGACTTCCTGGCGCAGATCAATCACCTACAGGTATCAAAGTTGATGTTCCCGATTGGGCACCTGATGAAAAATGAGGTACGTAAAATAGCAGAAATTGCGAATTTACCCAGTGCCAAACGCAACGACAGTCAGGGCATTTGCTTTCTGGGCAAGGTAAATTACAATGACTTTATCCGCCGTTATCTGGGTGAAAAAGAAGGTCCGATCGTTGAATTAGAAACGGGTAAGATACTCGGCAAACACAAGGGCTATTGGTTTCATACGGTTGGACAACGAAAAGGGCTTGGCTTGTCGGGCGGACCGTGGTATGTCATCCGTAAAGACATTGATGCCAACATTGTATGGGCATCGAAAGGATACGATGTAGAAGCCGCCTATGGAAATGCTTTTTCGATGAAAGATTTTCACTTTATCACCGAAAATCCCTGGCAGGATAAAGCCGAAAACATCGAAATCACCTTTAAAATACGGCACACACCCGAATTCACCCATGGTAACCTCATCAAAACACCTGAAGGATACCGGATTGTATCCTCAGAGAAGTTGCAGGGCATAGCACCCGGACAATTCGGCGTGGTGTACGATATCGACCAAAAGATTTGTATCGGTAGCGGCGAAATTATTTCTGCCTGATGAAAATCTGAATCGGCGTACCCGTGAAACCCCACTTTGCCCGTATTTTATTCTCTAAGAAGCGTTTATACGGATCTTTCACATACTGCGGAAGATTCGCGAAAAAGATGAATGTCGGTACCTGCGTATCCGGTAATTGAGTAATGTATTTAATTTTGATATATTTCCCCTTCAATGCAGGCGGCGGATAGTTCTCTATCAGTGGAAGCAAGTATTCATTCAATTTGGCTGTCGGAACCTTCTTCTTTTTGTTTTGGAACACTTCAACAGCCAAATCAACCACCTTCAGGATACGCTGTTTGGTCACCGCCGAAGTAAAAACAATCGGGAAATCCACGAAAGGAGCAAAACGTTCCCGAATTGTATCTTCAAACTTTTTGGTATCGTTGGTTTCCTTGTTAGTAATTAAATCCCATTTATTTACAGCAACCACCAGTCCTTTTCTGTTTTTCTGGACTAA
Organism: Bacteroidota bacterium; assembly: GCA_023459355.1. Taxonomy (GTDB): domain Bacteria; phylum Bacteroidota; class Bacteroidia; order Bacteroidales; family Paludibacteraceae; genus Paludibacter. The sequence goes on from JAEWUM010000046.1 coordinate 79,116, forward strand.
CGAGAAGATATTCATATCCTGGCTCTCAATTCCACGGGTAGCATCCACCATTAAAATACATACATCCGAGTTTTCAATGGCGCGAATAGAACGAACCACAGAATAATACTCCAGATCTTCATGTACCTTGGCTTTTTTGCGGATACCGGCAGTATCCACCAGGTAGAAATCATGACCAAATTTATTGAAACGGGTATAGATAGAATCACGGGTTGTACCGGGAATATCGGTCACAATAGTCCTGTCTTCTCCAACAAAGGCATTTACAATGGATGATTTCCCTGCATTCGGACGCCCCACCACAGCAAAACGGGGCAATTCAACATCAATATCTTCAGTCTCAGTAGCCGGCCCCAGCAATTCGGTTAAATGGTCGAGCAACTCGCCCGTACCCAATCCGTTAATCGCTGAAACGAGAAACGGATCACCCAGTCCGAGTAAGTAGAACTCTGCTGAGTTAAACTGCCAGTCGAAGGTATCTGCCTTATTAGTCACCACCACTACCGGCTTCTTTGTTCTTCTTAAGATAGAAGCAACTTCATTATCGAAATCTGGAACCCCATTCTGCACATCCACCACGAACAAAATCACATCAGCTTCTTCAACAGCCAGCACCACGTGTTTTTTGATTTCTTCTTCAAAGATATCGTCTGAATTCACAACCCAGCCCCCGGTATCAATTACCGAAAACTCACGGCCGTTCCATTCACTTTTTCCATACTGGCGATCGCGGGTTGTACCGGCCTGGTCGTTCACGATAGCACGGCGGCTCTTGGTCAATCTGTTGAAAAGCGTTGATTTTCCTACGTTGGGGCGACCAACAATTGCTACTATATTTCCCATTATAAATAATTTATCCTGCTATTTGTTTCAAATGAAACAGCCTGCAAAAGTACGCAAAAATGCGCACATGGCCAAACCGGTTCCACTGAAGTTACTTGTGGCAATCAAGTTGAGAATCAAGTTAGGTACAGAGCGTGTGTGCGTCATCTTCCCACTGAAGTTACTTGTGGCAATCAAGTTGGAAATCAAGTTAGGTGCAGAACGTGTGTGCGTCATCTTCTCACTGAAGTTACTTGTGGCAATCAAGTTGGGAATTAAGTTTGGATAAGTGTGTTGGTGCAGGACATCCGTCACTGAAGTTGTTTGTTAAAATCAAGTTGGAAATCAAGTTAAGTGCAGAGCGTGTGTGCGTCATCTTCTCACTGAAGTTGTTTGTGGCAATCAAGTTGGAAATCAAGTTAGGTACAGAGTAAAAGTCAAAACAACTTCATTAAACAACTTTATCAAGAACTAAGAACTTTAGTGAGAAGATCCGACAAACCTCACATATCCCAACTTGATTCTCAACTTGATTCTCAACTTGATTTTAACATGGAACTTCAGAGACGAAAACTGTCCTGAAACTTTTACATTTCAGGACAGCCATTGTATCGAAATAAATTATTGCGGATTACTCCTGATTCAGCGTAACGCGTTTGAATGCAACAGCAGTAGCCTTATTAGCTTTCAGGTATGCAGAAACAGTAACTTTTGAATCTTTGATAAATGCCTGTTCCAACAAAGTAGATTCCTGGAAGAATTTATTCAAACGACCTTCGGCAATTTTATCAAGCATTGCTTCCGGTTTACCTTCCTGACGGGCTTTATCTCTACCAATTTCCAGTTCCTGTTGGATAACCTTTTCAGGCACAGAGGTACGGTCGAGAGAAACGGGATTCATAGCAGCAGCCTGCATCGCGATGTCGCGGGCAACCTGATAATCCACGTCTTTTTCTTCAAAAGCAACGATAGTTGCCAGTTTATTTCCCGGGTGAATGTAAGAGACTGTGCTACCACCCTGAACAAATTCGTAGTAATCCAATTCCATTTTTTCACCGGTAACGCCTGAACGTTCAACAACCAGGTCAGCGATTGTACGACCATCGAGCGTTAACGCAGCCACTTCAGCCGTTGAAGCCGGTTTAGCAGCCATAGCAGCATCAAGAATAGATTGAGTAAGCGCTACAAAATCAGCATTCTTTGCCACAAAGTCAGTTTCACATTTCAGCGCAACGATAGCTGCGTAACCATCTTTTGCAGCAGCCAGCACACATCCTTCAGAAGCTTCACGGTCACTGCGTTTTGCAGCAACAGCCTGCCCTTTTTTACGTATAATTTCAATTGCTTTTTCGAAATCGTTATCTGCTTCTGTCAAAGCATTTTTACAGTCCATCATACCGGCGCCGGTCATGGTACGCAATTTCGAAATATCTGCCATTGTTACAGCCATAATTTCTTATATTTATTTTTTATTAACAACTAATTGATTTACTATTTATTCATTTACAATTTACATTTTATAGTGGAGCACAGGTTCTAGCTTAGCACCAAATCGTAAATCGTAAATTATCAAATCGTAAATGTTTTTATTCTTCTTCCTTCACAAACTTAGTTAAGATGTTCGCATTCAATGCTTCATCATCTTCTTTTTGTGTTCTCGGACGTTTTGAAACGCGGTGTTTTCTTTCCTTCACTACCGGAGCTTCAGCTGCTTCGGCATCTACTTTTTCAACCTTACGTTCTTCCAGGCCTTCCTGAATCGCTTCAACCAAAGCAGTCAGGATAACATCTACCGATTTGGTAGCATCGTCGTTAGCAGGAATAATAAAATCAATTCCGTTAGGATTTGAGTTCGTATCCACAATACCAAACACAGGAATACCCAGGCGTTGTGCTTCTTTCACCGCGATTTGTTCTTTCATCACGTCTACCACGAAGATAGCCGAAGGAAGACGGGTCAGGTCGGCGATAGAACCAAGGTTCTTTTCCAGTTTCTCACGCTGGCGGGAAATCTGGAGTTTTTCGCGTTTTGAAATATTATCGAAAGTACCATCAGTAGTCATTTTATCGATGGTAGTCATTTTTTTAACCGCTTTACGGATAGTTGGGAAGTTGGTCAACATACCACCGGCCCAACGTTCTGTGATATAAGGCATACCAACCGCTTTTGCCCTTTCGGCAACCACGTCTTTAGCCTGTTTTTTGGTAGCAACGAATAAAACCTTGCGACCCGATTTAGCGATTGATTTGAGTGCAGCAGCTGCCTCATCGATTTTTACCACCGTTTTATGCAAATCGATGATGTGGATGTCGTTACGCTCCATAAAGATATAAGGAGCCATAGCGGGGTTCCATTTGCGTTTCAAGTGACCGAAGTGGCAACCTGCTTCTAATAACTGATCAAAATTTGTTCTTGACATTTGTTTTGTTTTAATTTGTTTACTTTCTGTGAAAATCAATTTCCGGGTAGCCATCCAGTGTCTATGAGTCCCGGGAATTTAGATACTAAACTATTTACTAATGTGTCAATTATCTAATGTGCCAAGATGCCAATGTGAACCTGACATATTTGAGCTACAATTGATACATTTTAAAATTCAGCAGATTAATTAATTGGCACATTGGCAAATTAATTAATTGGCATATTGAAAAATTATCGTTTTGAGAACTGGAATCTCTTACGGGCTTTTGGCTGACCTGATTTTTTACGTTCCACTTCGCGTGGGTCACGGGTCATGAAGCCTTCTGATTTCAAAGCAGGTTTATCTTCCGGGTTGATTTTAACCAAAGCACGGGCAATTGCTAAGCGCAATGCTTCTGCCTGTCCTTTAAAACCGCCACCATCAAGGTTTACTTTGATATCATATTTTTCAGCTACTCCTAATTTATTCAGAGGCTGTTTCACTACGTACTGCAATATCGGTGATGGAAAATAAGTGTTCAAATCACGTTTATTGATGGTAATCTGACCATTTCCTTCGCTTACGAAAACACGTGCAACTGCAGCTTTTCTTCTTCCTAAGGCATTTACTACTTCCATACTGATTATTTAAGTGCGTTTAAATCGATTGTTTTGGGTTGTTGAGCTTGTTTGTCATGTTCCGGACCGGCATACACATACAGGTTACTCAAAATCTGAGCTCCGAGTCTGTTTTTGGGCAACATACCTTTCACCACTTTCTTAATCAGTTTTTCAGGATCTTTTGCCATCATCTTGGCCGGAGTCGTTTCACGCTGTCCGCCGGGATGACCGGTATGACGAAGATAAATCCGGTCGGTCCATTTATTACCTGTTAACACTACTTTTTCAGCATTGATAATAATCACATTATCTCCGCAATCAACGTGAGGGGTGAAACTTGGTTTGTATTTTCCGCGCAAAAGTTTGGCAACTTTTGAGCCCATACGTCCCAACACCATTTCGGTAGCATCCACTACTACCCATTCTTTCTGCGCGGTTGCTTTATTGGCAGAAATGGTTTTATAACTTAACGTATCCACTTTATAAAAATGTTTTTTAATTAATAACTGTCGTTTTTACACTGGCTTTCCCGCTGAATCTGAATGAGGCTAATCGGCACAAATTCAGGATATTCACACAGAGAACAACGAACTATTACACTGGGATAATAAACGGACTGCAAAGATAAGATAATTCTTTTATTTACAAAACACCTGAGAATAAAAATTTTAAGTACTGACCAATAGGCTTAAACAACATTATTTTAAACACCAATACGGGAATACCCTTTTGCGCGTATTCCCGTATATCAACCAAACTACAAACCTATCTTCAACCTAACAATTTCCACAATGCACCAATTAAAGCTGCGTTATCCATATTGCTGACCACAGCTATATTACGAAGTGTTTGCACATCATCCAACTCAGACTTAACAATTTCTTCAAAATGATGAAAGGATTTTGAAATCTGACCGCCAAAAAGCAAACATTCAATTTTCTGTTCTTTCAGTATGGGTTTGATATTTACAGCCAAAATCTTTCCGGCCTCCCGAAAAGTATCAAGACCAATCTCATCTCCTTCATTCGCCAACTTACCAATATCAGCAACCTGTATATGGTCAATATCAGACTTTCCGCTTTTTTCCTTATAAATTCTCAGAATTCCTCTTTTTGAAACATAGTCTTCCAGAATTCCATCCTGATAAGGTTCTTTAAAAATAGTTATCTGGGGACCTCCCTGTTCGTTGAACTGCACCTTGCTATTTTGAGAAAATGCAAATCCCAGTCCGGTACCCAAAGTAATCAAAGCTGCATTTGAATATCTTTTAGCGTTTCCATTCAGAATTTCTCCTGCCAAAGCTGCATTTGCATCATGCATAAAACTGATTGGCAAGTCAACCTGAACTCCCGGTATTTCGTATATCACATCTCGCAACCTTACACCATAAACCGAAGCAAATTTATGTTTCATCAGGGGCACCCCGTTTTCATAATCGAATGGCCCGGGTGTTGCAATACCTATTCCAATCAATTCTAAACCACCATGTTCACCAACATAACGTAGGGCGTTTGAAACCGTATTACGGTAGGCGCCGACAACTTTATCTGCCGGGCCTTCCGAATACGATCTTTCTAAATGTGCAGAACCGTTTATTACTTCTCCTGAAGCATTGAGTAATGCCGACTTAAAAAAAGTACCACCTGCATCAATTGCAAGGTATGTCTTCTGTAAATCCATCCTTCAACATTGTTTTATGAATACATACCGGTTGATTTCCCAGATTTTTCACAACATACCTTCCGACGCTTGCCGGCACTACAACCAAATCCAGATAATTGGCAGTATAACACAATTCCGGTTTATCCAAAGATTGCACAACAACTTTCTCTCCGTCCACCAATGCCAACACGTGAAACTTCCCGTTGGTATCATCTTCAATCGTTTTTTCGAACTCGAATCTTCTCAAACTAAAATAAAGCATATCGTGCTCACCCACAACATATTCCGCCCAGTCATCGCCTTTTCTTACCAGTGCTGGCGCTTGCACCAGATTTTCTTTTACCCACGATGTTTTACGCTCTCTGCGAACAACATTATCTCCATGATAGGTATGAATCGGACGTGGTTTTCCATCCAAATCGGCACGCAAATAGTCATACATTTTATAGGTATATGAACCTATTGTTAAACTGCCGATTTCCAATACCAACTGATTACGACCTGAGGAGTGAATTGTACCGGCCGGAATCATAACCTGAGTTCCGGGAACAGATTCAATGTGACTTACATATTTCTGATAATCAACCGGTGTATAATCTTTTTCTGATTTTTTCACCAACCTGATAAATTCTTCCGGATCAGCATCTTCATTAAATCCAATGTAGGTTTTCGCCCCGTGACCCGTTGCCACGATATAATAGCTTTCATCCTGACGACCATGTTCGCCATAATTCTCTACATTGTATTTATGTCCGGAGTGAACCTGAACCGACATATTACCACTACTATGATATGAATCATCGTAATTGAAACGTATCGGGAAATACCCGCCGAATTTTTTCACACAGTCCGCTCCCATCAAAGCTTCTCCCTCTTTCTGTACAAAGGTAAAATACGGGAACTCAATCAATTCCGCCCCTGCCTCTACAACAATGCTGACTTCCAGCGGAATCAGGTCAAATACCCACGCACAGTTTTTCATATTATCGGGTAAATTTCGCACCGCTTTGGTGTAATATCCACCCCAAATACCCTCATTGTAAACAGGTTTACAGCGGAATGGCTGTTTTGCCAACGACGACATCACCGCATTGAAAGTATTGTTTGGCAACAACTTCAACCGATCCTGATCATCACTTGCTATGTAAAAATCAATGGCATTTTCTTTCAGTAATTCCCACCTTAAATGCCCGGCAATTTCAAAATCAACATAATAGCAACGTCTCATCAATGCACGGAAAGGCCTGGCAACCTGATCGCCAACATTCATAAATTTGCCATTCTTTGCCCTCAATACAATTTCTTTTGGAGTTACATCAAAATAAACCAGAATATCAGCATAAGTTCGAAGTTCTTTAATTGCACAACCATTTCCATATAAGATTGTAACGCTCTTTGCTGATCCGTTCTTAAATTCTTTTAATTCATTTCTAAACTGAGCCAGTTTGTCAGCATCATATAAGTCTTTGTACTCTCCTTTGAATAATTTACCAAATAGTAACACCGGGTCTTTTTCCAGATCTTCTTCCAGATTTTCTATAAATTGTTCTTCCAATTCTTTGGGCGATTTATAGACCTGTTTGATATTGAGCGTTTTCACATCAACACCTCGCAACTTCAGTTCTTGTGAAACAATATTTACGACCTCACAAAAACGTGCACTTACATACCCTTCCAAAGCCAATACGATATTTCCGTTGCCTTTTTCAAGTTTATTGAGAAGTGATGCTGCAATTTTCAATGCTGATTCTTTTGCCCCAGACACCACAGCATTAATCACTTCTTTCGATAATGCAGGACGGTTGATTGCACTCCAGTCGTTGTAGGGGTGCGGATTAAACATAAAACTCATGATAATTTCTCTTTTATATATTAATTACTAATTAAACTATTTCGTAGTATTCAAATCCCATTATTTCAGCGAAAATCTTTAGTTCTGCGCGATAATCTCCATCGGCAACAGCAAAATGTTGGGTAGTTCCTATCTTGATGATTTTTTCAAACAACTCCTTAACCGGCACAACAGGCCTGAAAATCGTATGAGAATAACTGGCCAGGATATGGTCACCTTCCAACGAATCAACCAGGGTACAAACCAATTTATACACACCGCTATTTTCAGCTAACTGCACCATGGTTTTGCGACCGGGAGCAATACGATACCAGGCAAAAGGCGCTCCGGCATATTTATAATTCGTTTTTGCAAAACGAACATCCCTTGCAATCTTTACATTTTTTACAAAATTTGGGTCGGTATGGTCATTCGGACCGGCATGCCCCCCTGCAAAAGTATTATCGGCAGCTTCGATATGGAAAGGTTCAACAAAATTCACATGTTTTCCGCTTATCAACTTCAGGATAAAGGTAATAAGTCCGGCACCTACATCAGCTTCAGGCACCAACACCGATTTATTCTTATTCAGTGATGGATGGTAAAAACCGGGACGAAGTCCGACCAACTTAAACATAGTATGCTCCAAATCATTGAATATCATCGCATCAATATCCAGTTTTTCTGTTAACCTTGCCAACGCCAACGATGCTCTTACAGAAGGTGTGAACTTATCCATTTCCACATCATCCATAATTTGGTAGTTCGCCGTCAATTCATCCTGATAAGCTTTTGTATCGGCATCAGTCACTTCTGCAATTTCATCCGCAAAAGTATTGTATGAGATCACCCTCATTTCCGGACCGATACGGGAGAAAAGATTATACGGATCAATATAAGTTGACCACATAAGCGAATTATAATTCGCAAGCAAACCAACCTTGGCATCTTTCAACACAGCCTTTACCCAGGCAGCTTTTGAGAAACTTATGATTTTTTCAGTCACTTCGCTGCGACTACCAACCACCACATGCACATTTTTACGGTTGTTCCTTGGAACCGACCCGGAGGCTTCAAGCGAGCCAACCAAGGTTCCGGAACAAAGAAAATCGATAAAATCATCCTCGTCAAGGGTGTTTTCAAAGGTCATTTTATCTTTTGCCGGATTCACAAAAATAATAGGAATTTCAGGCATGTCGCGCATAAAACGTACCCATGCAAAATCTTCCGACCAGGACATGAACTCAGCTATTACAAAGTCAACTTCTTCTGTAAAGAAAAGCTTCATTGCCTTGTTCATTTCATCCGTTTCATATACAATACCCGGAAAAACAAGTTCCATGGATTTCTCCAGCTCACCAATGATACTTTGTACTTTCAACGCTTGCCTGTCACTATACGTTCCCCTGGAAAGACCTTCACCCAGGTTTCTGAAACGTGGAGAACCAACCAGCAGCAAGCCTGCTTTCGGATCCCTGAATTTTTTATTCATGTATTTTTGAATTTTATTTGTTCAATTACTCCTTGAAAAATATCGTCCATGTCATACTTCATGGCTAAAAGAGAAATGTTTTTCCCGACCAAGAGCCTGGATTTAACACTAAAGCTAAAGTCTGTTGCCACAAAAGGGCTAACATCCTTTTCGTACAGTATGGTCTCTTGCAGGTTATTATTCCCGGAATTGATGCGCAACAAAACCCGAATTTTCCCTTCACTGAACACGCCATACCTGGCACCAATGATGGTGTTCTCACTAATCATTTCACAGTTTAACGGACTTGCGACAGCCGCCAAAGTGTTTACGTTGCATATTGACTCGTTACACGACGAAATTGTCGTGCAAAGCATTTTATAATTAAACTGAATATGCTTCCCTGCTTCAATTGTCTTAATTGGAGATAAAATTTCCATTTCCAGATAAGGAGGATTTTGTACGCGATCGCTGACAAACTCAGCAATCCTGTTTCTTGAAAAAATAATCCCCCGTCCCTGAGTCCAAACCTGCATGGAAGTATTATCCGGATACGTTTCATTCTCTTCACATTCGAACCTTAACACAAAAACTTTCCCCAAAATGCTATCCAACATTGCCATCCACCCTGCATTCGCATCGAGGCCAATCTTACCAACAAGATATTGATAGCTAACCACCACATTACCAAAAGTATCATATTGGTTTTGCGGACTATTTGCCAAACCATGCATCACCTTATAACCCTGTTCAAATTTGCTATTCGGGTTAACCGGACAAATAACCCTGTAACGACCATCACTTTCACCAGGTGTATTCATTTGAACAACCGACCACAAAGACCAATTCAACGGTCTGTTTGTTTTATTAACAAAAGAAGCTTCGACAACAACTGCAGCTCGATTTTTCTCCAGTGAAATCTTCCGCCTGATTTGCAAACCAGTTCGCTCATCAACAGGACTCTGAAGCACCAGTGCCACTTCGTTATTTTCATCCCTCTCTGTATTGAAATCATAAATACCACTATCGAGAACAGGATCAGGAGGACCTGACCATTGTTCGCGTGTATTCCATCCCTGGGGAGCTGGCCATATTTTCTCACCGCCAAAATTCAACCATGCACCATTTTCGCCCAGCCTCGTTTCATCAGGAAGCTTACCTTCTAATAACGGATTGACAAACAAAAACTCATGTCCATCCATCTCCACTTGAAGAATCCGACCTCCCAGCTCGGGAGCCACAAGAAGTTTAACAAACCGATTCTTCAGCGATTTCACATCCCAACTTTTATATTTCTCATTTCGCGGGTTCATACCTGTTCTGCTAAATGCACTTTATCATAATCTTTTTTGAAATAAAATTTGTTTGCAACTATCAACAGGACACCACAAACAATCCAGATAACAGACAAACTGGTAATGCCCCAGGATAAACCCAATGCGGGCTTAATCAAACCAAGCACTACCGGAGCAAACGAACCAACACCAAATCCAGTCATAATCATCACACCGGATGCCGAAGAATGAAATTTTGATGGTATCACATCATACAATACTGTATAGGTGTTAGCGTCAAAGAAAGCACGGGCAAAACCAAAACCGGCAAAACCAATATAAACCGCAAGTAATACGGAAGAATTACCCATCATGATGATAAAAGGCACAGCAGCCAGCAATCCATACGCTTGCATCAACAATCTTGAAGCAGGATTCTTTTTTGCGACAATATCAGAATATCTTCCTGCGAAAAATATACCTATAAAAGCAAATAAATGCGTATAAAACATCGAATTAAACCCTGCACTTGAGAGACTCATATCAAAATTTTCATATAAATAAGTAGGCATCCAGGTCAGATAACCGGTAAGTACGAAAATCAATCCACTGAACGCTATGGTCAGCATTAAAGCAGTAGGGGTTTTAAAAATGACTTTAAAACTTTCAGAGAATTTTACTTTATCAACCTGTTTAATTTCAAGAACATCATCTTTTTTATCCTTCAATCTGAATATCAATATAATTCCATGGATTATACCAATTGCTCCAAAAGCATAAAACGCACTTCTCCATCCCCAGGTCTGGCCAATATATCCTGCCACATAACCACTTATTATAATTCCTATATAATAAGACGTCTGATGTATTGACATGGCAAAAGCCCTGGTTTCTTTGTGATAACTGGCGAGCAATGCATAATTGGGAGGTCCGTACATCGCTTCACCACCACCAGTAGCCAGACTTCGCATGATGATTAACATGATAACCGTATTACTCAGGCCTGTAAACATAGTTGCAACGCTAAAGAACAACACGCTTATTACAACGAGCCACTTCCGGCTGAAAATATCTCCAATATAACCGGCCAAAGGAACCAAAAGTGCATACACAAGATTAAATACCGTTGCAATAACACCTACTCCTGCATCAGTAAGGTGAAGATCATCTCTGATTAATGGAAGTACAACATTAAACGCCTGTCGGTCTGCCTGATTCAACAAAAAAGCAAACCAAAGCAAACCAAGTACTTCCCATTTATATCCTTTCCCGGTTTTCATGTAATAATTTATTTAAGTTTGACATTAAATCCATCTATCAAATGTGATTCTTTCCATAAACAGCAGGATTACAACAACACTTTTGGTGTGGTGTAGTGTGGTGCAAATATACGGCAATATTTTCAAAGACAAACATCAAAATAAAATAATTATTCAATTTAGATTAATTCTAAATTTTCAGACATAATACATATTCATAAAAACATGTGTAAAGCATTATTATATTTAAGTTTCATGCAATTGACATCACTTTGTATAATACTTGTATAATTGCAACATTCCACATTTTAACATAAAAAATTTATCAAATAAAAAAAAAACTATATATTTGCACCGATGAACACCACAGTATACCTAACCTATGCAAGAGTAGTTTTCATCATAAACTTTTTTGATCAAACAAGTATTCGTATGAAAATAAATGTAGATATAAATTCTCAAACACCAGTTTACAAACAACTTGTAAACGCCATACAAAGTCGCGTAGAAAAAGGAATCTATGAAAAAGGCCGTTTCCTTCCTTCTATGAATGTACTTGCAGATGAATTACAGATTTCAAAGGAAACAGTTAAGAAAGCATACGCAATTCTTCGTGAGAAGGGTATAATTGAATCTGCACAAGGAAAAGGTTTCTTTGTTACAAACGAAAAAGAGAGCAAATTAAATATTCTGCTTTTATTTGATAAAATAAGCACATATAAGCAAATACTTTATAGTTCACTGTCGACAAAACTGGAGAATATCGCTGAAATAACAATTCGTCTACACAACCAGGACATTGACACATTTGAATTATTTGTAGAAGATAGTATTGATAAATATGATTATTATATCATTACCCCACACTTCCCATTGGCAGAAGAAACACAAAAAAGGGTTTTAAAATCACTTAAAAGGATACCAAACAGAAAACTTATATTACTCGACCGTTATCTTGAACAATTATCAGGAAACTTTGGTGCAGTTTATCAGGATTTCAAGAACGACATATGCGAAGGGCTTTTACAGGGCATTGATGATTTGAAAAAGTTCAAAAAAATAAATATTGTCTCCATGCCCGGTAGTTTATATGCGCCACTTATTGAAGAAGGACTGAAAAAATTTGGAACGGAAAACGACATTCCGATGGAAATACACAAACAAATCCACATCAACAATATTCACAAAGGAGAGGTATATATAATATTAAACAGTCAATTGGATATTGAACTTATTGAACTTGCAAAAACAGCAAAAATGAAAGATTATATGATAGGAGAAGATATCGGTATTATTTCATACAACGAATCCCCTATTAGCGAAATCATTCTGAATGGTCTGACTGTTTTATCAACTGATTTTGTAAAAATGGGTGAACTTGCTGCCGAAATGATCATAGAAAAATCATTCAGGAAAATAAAATGTGATTTTAAACTAATCAGAAGAAACACTTTTTAAATCGACGTGCCAAATTGATGCTCTGTACATTTAATACTATTATTGATTTAATAACACACAACAGAAAAAAGAAAACATCCAACTCCTGAATTTTATCAGATGGTCAATCAAGAACAAGGGATATGCGCAACCTTCGATTTGATTTCCATCAACTTAGTTCACTAAAATAAGATTCACAAACCATTCCGATGTTGGGTGGACAATTAATTTAATTTATAAATCTAAATATTTATGAACGTAAAATTTAAGATCATTTTAATGATCCTGACCCTTTATTGCCTTATAAATCCGGTTTCAGCAGAGTCTCTGACACTGGAAAACCAGCAGGCATCAACAAAAAAAATTACCGGAACTGTTACTGACTCCAATGGTGAACCTGTTATAGGCGCTACTGTAGTAAACTTATCAACTAAGAATGGAACAATCACCGACATGAACGGGAGATTTACCATTGAAGCAACAAACCAAACTATTTTACAAGTCAGTTACATCGGATTTAGTCCGATTGAAGTCCCGGTTGGTGACCAACAGAATCTTTTAATTCAATTGAAAGAAGATGTGAAAATTCTTGATGAACTTGTTGTAATCGGTTATGGTGCAGTGCGTAAAAGCGATTTAACCGGTTCTGTTGCCAGTATCAAAACCGACGAATTAAACAAATCAACTGCCAACCTTGAGCAATCGTTGATTGGACACACTCCCGGGGTACAGATTAAACAAACATCCGGTGCACCGGGCGCAGGAACCAACATCCGCATTCGCGGCGTTAACTCAATTCATACCAGTGTAGAGCCTCTTTATGTGGTAGATGGTTTCCCGGCTTCAAAAGATGTATATATAAATCCTGCCGATGTGGCATCTATCGAAGTTTTGAAAGATGCTGCCTCTGCTGCCATTTATGGTTCCCGTGCTGCAGGTGGTGTGGTACTTATCACAACTAAAAGAGGTGCAAAAGACAAAACCAGGGTTGAACTTGATTATCAGTTCTCCATGCAGGAGTTATCAAGAAAAATTGACATGATGAATGGAGATGAATTTCTTCAATTGCATTTGGATGGTTACAACAACAATTACTTCGACTTCCTGCGCATCAACAACATCTATGGAAGTGATGCTGAACGCTGGACACATAGCCGTGAAGATGACAATGCAACCAGAAGTGCAAACAACGCATCGACCGTGATGCAACCTTCTCCAACGATTGTTCAAAACAAATACGATACCGACTGGCAGGACGCAATTTTCAGTAAAGCGCCCATGCACCGTACCGGAATAAGCATTTCGGGAGGAAAAGAAGGTCAAAAATTCATGTTCAGTCTGGGATACCTGGATCAGGATGGTATCATTGCCCCTTCAAATCACAACAGAATTACATCCCGTCTCAACATGGACTTTGATGTATCTGATCGTCTGTCGGTTGGTGTAAATACAAACATGTTTTATGTCAACGAAAGAACCGTTCGAAGTGACGGATTAGCGTTTAACGACGGGCTTATACTTAACGCACTAGGTTTACCACCTCAATTCCCTGTTTACGAAGAAGATGGAAGCTATGCAACCGGATGGGCGTATCCCAATACTGTTGCACATTCAACTTTTGGTGGAGAAAACCCGGTTGCATTAAAAGACCTCATCGAGCAATTTTATACGAAAACTCGTTACAATATCAATACTGACTTTAAATACAAAATATTTGAAGGTTTAATTGCCAAAGTAAATGCGGGGCTAATTATCTCAGATCAAATTTACCGCTACTATCGTCCAGCAGGTGAAATCGGGCAGAATAATGGTTATCCTGGAAATTTTGATCTGCATGCCCGCGCCAAAAATGAACGTGATTTCAATACCGACTGGTTGTTGGAAACTACCCTTAACTACAACAAAACATTCGGGAAACATTCGCTTAACGGTCTTGCCGGATATTCCATGCAAAAGAAAAACTACGATAACATCAATGCTGCCGGTCAGGGATTCAAAAACGACCGCATCCCGGATCTGAGCGCTGCCGGTCCAACCGCTACGGACGAAAACGGTACTTCCGCCGTGACATCCCGTTCTGCCTGGTCTATCATGTCATTCTTTGGCCGTATGATTTACAACTACGACAGTAAATATGTTCTCAACGCGACCCTTCGGGGAGATGGCAGCTCACGCTTTGGACCAGCAAAACGATGGGGTTATTTCCCTTCGGTATCTGCCGGTTGGAATGTTTCCAATGAAGAATTCTTTGCCCCGCTCACCGACATCATGACCATGCGTATCAGGGCCAGTTGGGGGATTAGTGGTAACTACAACATTAGCAACTACCGACACATCCCCAACATGGCTCAGGGAACCTATAATCTGGGACAGGGAACTGTGTTTACTTACTATCCCGCGGCCTTTGTGGATCAGAAAATCGGTTGGGAAAAAACAAACCAGACAAACATTGGGGTCGACTTCACTTTCCTGAACGGACGGTTGAACGTGATTGCAAACTATTACAACAGTGTTACCAACGACTTGCTATACAACACTACAGTTTCGGCTGTTACAGGTTACACCGGATCTTGGACAAATCTGGCTGAAGGAAAAGTATATAACGAAGGGGTTGACCTCCAGATTGATGGAAACATCATTGCTACGAAAGATGTGAAATGGAATGCAGGATTTAACATCTCGGTAAACCGTAACAAAGTAGAGGGACTCAGTGATGAAATCGTTACGAAAGCACAACGCAGCCAGATTACCCACATTACACGCAACGGTTTGCCAATCGGGTCGTTTTATGGTATGGTTAGTCAGGGCATCATCAATGCCGATGACTACGCCAACATCCTGATTGACAAAGCCAACCAAAACACACCGGATTATGTACTGGCAGGACCTCCTGTTGCCGATTATGACAACGTGTACATGGGCGATGTGAAATGGAAAGATGTGGACGGAAATGGTAAAATTACTGAAGATGACCGTGAGATTATCGGTGATAACTATCCTGATTTCACCTTCGGATTCAACACCAGTTTCAGCTGGAAAGGACTCACTCTTTCGACAACTTTCGACGGACAGTACGGTGCTGAAGTAATAAACTTCTCCCGCTATTACATCGCCAATCAGGAAGGTGGTAGTAACGCCATGAAATGGAGTGTTGACCGTTACCGCGACGAAGCGAACCCGGGAAACGGGATGGTTTATCGCGCAAACCGTTCGGCTAAAAACCTGAACACCAAGTTCTCCACATACCTGATGGAAGACGCTTCGTTCCTGCGTTGCACGAACATCACGCTGGGATATAATGTACAAAAAAATCAATTACTTGATAAGCTTACCATTAGCAATATCTACGTATATGGCTCGGTTGACAACGCTTTGATGTTTACCAACTACTTAGGTTACAACCCTGATGTTGATTACAATTCAGGAAACCTGGCACCCGGTATCGATTTTGGTACTTATCCCCTCTCTCGTACATATAGCTTAGGTGTGAAACTGTCATTCTAAAAACAAAAATTGAAGTCATGAAAAAATATTTTAAATATCTATTAATCATCCTGATTCCGGGATTGTTAAACGGTTGTGATTCAGATTTTCTGGATTTGAGAAACCCGAACGCATTTGATGTGAACAAATTTTATCAAAGTGAACAGGATATGAATGATGCTTTGTCGGCAGCCTATCAGGCTACACGGAATTTCTACGACTGGATGTTCTTTGTTACAGAAATGAAATCGGACAACGCTACTACTTTCGATTCCGGCACATCAAGCGGTTTGTATTACACTTTTGTTTCCCACCAGGTAACCTCGAACAATTCCATCGTGGCAAACATCTGGAATGGATTATACAACACCATCTACAAAGCCAACTTAGTACTCAAGCACATCGACGATGTAAAAATGAGCGATGAAAGTCGTGAAAGAATGATAGCCGAGGCTAAGTTTCTTAGGGCATTATCACACTTCTACTTAGTGCGCTTATACGGGCCAGTACCCGTTGTCGACAGGGTAATTGAGACCATCACCGAAGCACATGCCGTAACCCGTCAACCATTATCCGACGCGTACGCGCTCATCATCAGCGACTTGGAAGCCTCTGCAAATTCAACAGTGCTTCCCGCTTTCTACGATGGCGCCAGTAACGATTTCGGAAGAGTTACAAGTACTGCCGGAGCAGCAATGCTTGGTAAAGTATATCTGACAATGGCTGCTACACAGGGGTACGATGATTATTACACCAATACCATTACTTACCTGGAAAAAGCGATCACGCTGAAAGGATATAGCGATTTCCCTTCGGGAGCAACTTATCCCCGCGTTTTTGGCACAGCAAACGAAGGCAATGAGGAAATCATTTTCCAATGCATGTACCTGAGTACTTCAAGCGAATCATCGCCTTTTGCACAGTACTTTCAGCCACAGGGCCTGCAGGGGTTAACTGCTATGACCAACGGACGAGGATTCAATGCAGGTCAGGAAAACCTGTTTCTGGAATACGAAACCGGTGATCGCCGCACCTCTACTGCCATCCTGAAAGCGCCAAATAACAGGTATTACACGAAAAAATACGTTGATTTATCAAATCCGAACGGATATGGAGGTAACAATTGGATAGAAATCCGTTTTGCCGATGTATTCCTGATGTTGGCTGAAGCTTACGATAAAAAAGGCATGACAGTTGAGGCAAAAAGTTACTTAGACAAAGTGCGCGTGCGTGCCAGTCTGCCTAAATACGACAACTCAAACGCAGCTTACCACGCTAAATACCCGACACTTCGTGATGCCATCTTCCACGAAAGAAGGGTTGAGTTATCGTTTGAAAACCAGCGTTGGTTCGACTTGAAAAGAATGTACCCAAACAACGATGATTTTGTAGCACACATGCAAAGTGTGGTTGAACCAAGTGTTGGAAACAAGTACACGGGCTTTAAAGCGTATGAGACTTTATTGCCAATACCTTATGACGAAGTGTTTCTGAATAAGAACCTGTATCAAAATGATGAATACTAATTAATAACACCCTTTTATCCTGTCTTCTGATTTACGGAAGACAGGATAAAAGGAAAAAATAACCATTAAAATTATATGAACATGAAAAATATTACTTTATTATTACTGTTGACATTTACAACAACTCTAACATTTGCTGACGATGTAACATTGACTGAAACTTATACAAGAGTGGTGCAGACTTCTGCATCAGGTGCAAATACTTTATGGCCGGGAGATCATTTTGTATGGACTAATTATCGAATCAGAAGAGATGCTGGTGATGTTTTTTACAATACATCAATTAAAGCCGGATGGTTTGGATCACAAGGGTACTTATATTCTAGACAAGCAGTTGAAGGAGGAATCAAAACCTTGACATTAGATTGGTCACAGTTTAGCAGTACTGACGAGGGAGTTAACACCTTACGGCTGATGATACTAATTGACGAAGTACCTGTCGACTCAATTATCAGAAATGGAGCTGATGGAAGGAGTCTAAAACAGCTTTATACAAACAATGCTATCAATTCAAAAAAAAATGCTGTCCTGAGATTTAACAACACATCATATGTAACATCTACAGGTGAACCTGTCTCATTATCATTGGGACGTTTTTTAATAGGAGATATAACCTGGACTCCATACCTTTGGTATCCAACAAAGAAAGCTGCCATAGAAATTGGACAGACTTACACCAATACCAGCTTAATCAACAACCTGGATGAAGACATGGATGCTCCTGCGTTTTCGAGCAGTAACACCGATGTCGCTACAGTTGATCCGGTAAGCGGGGAAGTGACCGCAATTAATGAAGGTTCTGTTACCATCACAGCAACTTCAGGTGATATTTCTGTAACTTACACCCTTACTGTTGCTGAAGATGCATTAACTGAAACCTATGCCAATGTGGTTCAAACATCAGCAGCAGGGGTTGACACAAAATGGAATGGTGATTATTTTGAGTGGACAATTGGTAATATAAGAAGGGGACTAGGTGATGTACTTGTTGATTCAAGAGATCAAGGAGGATGGTTCTCTACATCAAATAAAGTTAATGGTCTTATTGAATCAACTAACCCAATCGAAGGTGGTATTAAAGCCCTAACATTCCCATGGTCACAATTTGGAAATGAGTCAGAAAAAACATTGAAGATGATAATTAAAGTTGACGGCGTAAGAGTGGATTCAATTGTCAGAGAAAACACTACTTCATCTGCCTATGGAACTGAAACCACTTATGTTAACAATGCAATTAACTGTAAAAAGAATGCTACACTGGGACTCTATAATATATCCTTTAACAAAACAACCCCTACAACTTTAGAAGGTCGTTTCTCCCTTGGTAATATCACATGGACACCTTATTTGTGGTATAAAACAAAATCTGCGACCATCCAGAAAGGTTCGACATACACCAATACGGATATGATAGACAACTTAGATGTTGACATGAATGCGCCAACCTACACCAGTAGCAATACAGCTGTTGCAACTGTTAATCCGACAACCGGTGAGGTAACCGGCGTGAATGCCGGAACAGCAACCATCACTGCAACATCGGGACTAATTTCAACTACTTATGAACTGACTGTTGATATAACATCCGGTACTCAGAATAACAATAACGGGGATTTTGTTATCTACCCAACCAACATCAGCGATATATTGAGCATCAGAACAGCAGAGAAAGATTACACCGTAAAAGTCTACAATCAACTGGGAAGTTTAATTGCTGAACACAGAAATACAAATAGCATCCCATTCAGCCATTTCGCTGCCGGGATGTACATCATCAGAATACAATCAGAAAACAAGGTGGATACCATTCAAAAGGTATTAAAAAGATAGTTTAGTTAACAGGTAGAAAGGTTGTATTAAAGATTCGGGAACTTTTCAGCAATTATGCTGAAAAGAACCTGAATCAAAAATAAATAAAATGAATACTAAATGTCACCACATACTATCACTAATCTTACTCTTGTTGGTAACAAGTGCTGGTTCAGGTGTTTTTGCACAGGGCTCCGACACCTTACGCATCGCGACCTACAATATTCGTTATGCCAACACGGGTGACACAGGCAACAGAAACTGGTCGGTGAGAAAAGTACATGTTGGCAATATAATAAAATCGAACCGTTTCGACATTTTTGGAGTGCAGGAGATTGGTTCTGCAACTCAGCAAAGTGACTTAATGGCTCAACTGCCCGGATATAGTATTTTCTGGAAAGGAAGAAATAACAACGAGGGTACAACAGGTGAAAGGGCTGCCATCATTTATCGGACATCAAGGTTTCAAATGCTTGAAAACGGTTGGTTTTTTCTTTCTGAGACTCCTTACACCTATAGTATCGGTTGGGATGCCCAATTAGCAAGAATTTGTATGTGGGCAAAAATGTATGACATTGTAACAGAAAAAGAATTCTATTTTTTCAATACCCATTTTGATCACGCCGGTGCAACTGCACGAACGGAATCGGCTAAGCTGGTACTCTCTCAAATCAATATAATTACGGCAGATTCAGATTTGCCGGTATTTCTTACTGGAGATTTCAATTTTTCAACTGAAACAGGGAGCACTGCTTACGCCACACTACTTGATGGGGGGTTAAGTGACAGTAGAAAAATTGCACCGAGAAGACAAACATCCGGACCTGTTGGAACAGCTAAC
Organism: Bacteroidota bacterium; assembly: GCA_023459355.1. Taxonomy (GTDB): domain Bacteria; phylum Bacteroidota; class Bacteroidia; order Bacteroidales; family Paludibacteraceae; genus Paludibacter. Next base: position 99,553 of record JAEWUM010000046.1, read on the forward strand.
AGCTGGAACTGGGCGGCAGCAAGTATCACCGAAACGCAACGAATAGATTTTATTTATCTGAATCAGAAATCTGAAGTATTATCGTATGCTACCATCGACACAAAATATGTTGACGATGCTTATCCTTCAGATCATTTTCCGGTGTTGATTACAGCAAAAATAAAAGAAGCAGTATCAGGATTAAGCAACAACTTAAAAGATGCCGGTTTGAAAATGATATATGCCAATGACGAAATACGTATTTCAGGAGAGACCCCTTTTGCTTGCGAAATATACAATAGTATTGGCGTTTTAAAGAGAACATCAAAGGGAAAAACGAATGACATTGCTTTTAAAGGTCTGGATAAAGGTATTTACATCATTAAAACCACCAGCGGACAAGCAACAGTCAGCACTAAAATTATTATAAATTAAAACAAATCTATATTACTAACTTTAAAATTAGAACGTTATGAGAAACAGTTTCTTTCTTTTAATCGCATTCTTCGCGTTGACCCTGCATACCAATGCACAGGTCATGGAATGGTACACCTACTGGGGTAGCAATGTGGCAGGCAGTCAGATTCAACCGGTACGTATGGTTGCCGACAATGCCGGCGCTATCTATACAGCTGCTCGTTTTGGCGGCAGCAGTGTTCAGATTCTTGATCAAACAGTTCCAAGTCAATCGGGTGTCGACCTGGGCGATGCTATCATTACCAAAATGACATCAGAAAAAGTAGCTGTGTGGAGTCGCAAATTGGTTGCCTCAGGTGAAGCTGCTGTCAGCGACATGGTTATTGACAATGAAGGAAACCTGGTGGTTACAGGGACTTTCAAAGGAACGCTCCAGGCCGATGAAAACAATTCAATGACCATGGCAGATCCTTCCGGTTATGTTGCCCTTTCCATCTTTGTAGTTCGTTATGACGCAAACGGAAACGTGCTCAACATGTGGCAATTGCCAACTGAAGAAGCTACCGTGGACAATGTGTCTGTAGACGGTTCCGACAACATCATCATTTCAGGTACTTTTGGCAGCGAAATGTCTTTTGACCCCGCCAACCTGAACAACTTTGTGGGAAGCACCCAATACTGGAACCAGATGTATGTGGCCAAGTATTCCAAAGAAGGAGCTTTAGTTTGGGCTAAATATCAGCAAACGGCCGATGCCAGTTTTGTGAATGCATTCTCTAAAGCAGATGCAGAAGGTAATGTTTTTGTCAGTGGTGCTTTCTCGGGAACAACAACCCTGGCAGGTGCTGTACTCACAACCAATACAGCTATCAATGACCTGTTTTTAGTTAAATATTCACCAACAGGTGAAGAAAGCTGGGTAAAACACATCAAAGGATCCCGCAGCGACAAAGCGGTAGGTATTGAAATCAGTCCTATCGGCGATGTGGCTGTATTGAGCAATTACCGTTCTGAAGACATTACAATCAACCAAAGTACCGACACCCTGCAAAACGGCTTTGGAAAAGCCGGTGATGCCAATCAGGATCACCTTGGGATTTTCACGTTTAACAAAGACAACGGTGATTACCGCTGGTGGTATTCATTCGGACAAGGTTCTACTGTCGGTGGTGGCGGAGCTTTCGGTAACAGCATTCGTGTAACGAATGAAGGCGTTTGGTATGTTGGTGGCGGTATGTCATCCCGGTTTGGAGATTTATACTCGCATTCTGTATTTGGTGGAAACTCGAACTCCGGTATCAGAACCGTTGACGGTGTATGGATGCAACACAACACCAACGGTGGGGTTGATGCACTCTATCTTGTTTTGACACGCGAGGGTAAACTGGCCTCCATTGCCCGTCCCGGTGGAACGCAAACAGAAGCAATTAAAGATATCGCGTTGAGTCCGGATAAAAACCACGTATACATACTTTTAGACATCAAAGCAAGGGCTAACGTGATTTACACTACTCCCGACAATATGTTTGACAGTTTTACTGACTTTTACACCAATTTCCCGGAACGCAGGAGCATGTATACCCTGTTACAGGCATATTGTCCTGAAACTCCGGTCGACAACAAATACACTTCTGCATACGTTGGATTTACTTCTACTTTATTGGGTAAATACAAATTACCGGAAATCACTCCGAATCAGTTGCCTGAGTTTACTGTGGGAGTAGAATACAACCAGCAGTTGGCTATCGCTTCTCCAGCCGGGGATCAAAAATTCTATCAGTTGGCAATTCCCGAAGAACTAAATTTCTACAATAACGCGCTGATTGGAACGATTTCTAAAGCTGAGAATTTGTATTTCGGTGTGATTGCAACCGACAGTACCGCCAATCCGGGAACAATTACTTATTATGCTCAGGATCCAAACGGTGAATCAATTCGTGGCAGAAGCCGCAACGTGCGTTACATGCCACTGAATGTAAAAGATGACACTTCGGTAAGAAATCCATTAGCTGCAAATGCTACATTCTATCCCGCTGTTACTTCTGATGTTTTGAATATCAAAACAACTGAAGCCGCTTATGTGGTTAATCTGTACAATCAGGTTGGTCAGTTGGTTGGAAGATACAATAATCAAACAAGTATCAGCGTGAAGAATTTACCGGCAGGTTTATATCACGCACAACTCAAATCGATGACAGGCGCTGTAAAAACAGCCAAATTTATCATTGAATAAATAACTTCTACAGGAGGATAGTCCTCCGGGATTTTCCTCCTGTAGTTTTTTCTTTTCTGAAATCTGGTATTAGTAAAAAAAGATGTATGAAAAAGGTATTCTCTTTTCTTTTTATTTTGGGTTTTATCGCATTTGCAGGTAATGCATCGGCGCAAGTTGACAGCATTTCCGGTTTTGCCAGAACAAACACAGGAACGCCTATTCCTGATGCTGTTATCAGCGATGGATATGCTGTTGTTAAGACCGGACCCGATGGTTATTATTCCTTCCCCCGTCACGAACGTACCGAATTTGTATTTATTTCAGTCCCCGAAGCGTACGAAATACCCATGGGTAATGACGGTGCACCTCAAATATATGCCCGCGTTTCAGAGACGGGCAGTTTTTCTCACAATTTCACTTTAGTCCCTTTTGCCGATGGCGGCGCGGCCGATTTTAACCATGTTATGATTGGTATTTCAGATCCACAGGTCAGGAGAGACTATGAAACATGGCGTTTCAGAAACGAAACAATCAAAGACATTAAAGAATTAAAAGCATCCTACCCGGCCGGCACCCGGTTTTACGGTGTAGTCGTTGGCGATCTGGTTTGGGACGATTACGGACGCATGGAAGAACACAAAGCTTCTGTGGGCGATGCAGGTTTTCCCGTTTTCAATGTAATAGGCAACCATGATCATGATATGACTAAGTGCGGTGACATAGAATCTGATCATTATTTCAAAGCTGCCTTTGGTCCGACTTATTATTCTTTTAACAGAGGAAACATCCATTATGTAATGATGGATAATATTGATTACATTGGTTGTAATACAAAAAACTACACACATAATATCACGCAAAATCAGATTGACTGGTTGATAAAAGACCTTGCTGAAGTCCCTCTTGAAAAAACAATTGTACTCTCGGTACATGCGCCCATGCACGGGTCAAGTGTGGTAAACAGGCAAATCGTATATAATCTGATGGGAGGTCGCAGAAACATTCAGCACATCATTGCCGGTCACCACCACCGACTGACAAACAACGAAATAAGCACCAGGCTTTTTGAGCACGTACTCGGATCTGCAAACGGCGCACAATGGTCAGGTGATTATTGCTCTGACGGCGCACCAAACGGTTACGGGGTGTTCGAAGCCGGCGACCGGGGATTCAATAACTGGTATTACAAAGCAACAGGAAAAAGTAAAGATTATCAGTTCGAAGCCTATCCTCCCGGAAGTTTCAACGAAAGCAACGGCAAAGGCGACTATGTAATTGCCAATGTTTGGAATTATGACAGTCGATGGAGTGTAAACATCTATGAAAACGGCGTAAAGAAAGTAATGCAACAATTTTCTGGAGTTGATCCCCGTATATTCGACTTTCTTGCCAAAGAAGGAGATGCACGTCCCAACTATCCGGGAAGTGACGGAGGAACTACTGTATCTCAAAATCCTGGTTTTGCTTCAACGCCTCACATGTTCTCATACAAGCCAACAGATCCCGATGCCGAATTTATCGTGGAAGTTACTGACAGAGCCGGAAATGTTTACACTAAAAAAGTGCTGCGTAATATCATGGCTGCTTCTTTTGAAGAGGAAGAAAATGAGTATGTCTACCGTCAGAACTTCAACACGTTACCTTTCTATCCCAACCACTTGCTAACTGACAGAACAGCTAAAGGGACATTTGTCCCCGGTCATGCTCCGGATGGCTGGTATGTCACAACATCAGGAACAGTTCGTCCGTCCGGAAGTATCGTTCCAAACTGGTCAACGTTCAACTACTACCGTATCAACAACGGAGATCAGAACACAGGTTGGATTTATTCTTACGGCGCCGGCAATCCGGCTGTGCCAAATGAACATTCAACAGAACGTGCGCTGGGTTCTCTCATCTCCTCAAGTCATAGAAATATTCATTTCGGGGTGGTAATCGAAAACAATACCGGAGAGTTTTTAAGCGGACTGGAAATTGATTACAATGGTGAAATGTGGCGTGTGGGAACAAACCCTGCTGCACAACATACGCTCACATTTTCCTATGCTGTTAATCCCGACGCCAAAGCCTTACGTGAAAGAACGCAATGGATTGCACAGGTGCCAACTACAACTGTAGATTCTCTCTCTTTCGTTTCTCCTGCTAACAACACGGGTGTACAGCAAAACTTAACCGATGCAGCTATCGATGGAAATAATGCAGCCAACCGCGTTCGCATCAAGGGTAAAATTGAAGCGCAAATAGCTCCGGGACAAGTTGTTTTGTTGCGCTGGGAAGATATTGATGACCAGGGGAATGACCATGGATTGGCAATTGACAACCTCGTGATCAAAGCCATTCCCGAAGATGCAAACAGTACCGATGAACTGACTGAAAATCGCAGTACATTTTACAATATTGAAAAAAAAATATTCCTCACCGGAAACCAGCACGAAAATAAAATCTCAATCCATGACATTGCCGGCAGGATTATATTTCAGAAAACTGTTCATGCCAATATGTTGGATCTGAATGGCATAATCGGTAACGGAGTTTTCATTGTGCGTATTGGTAACACAGCTAAGAAACTAGTATTTTAAAAAGATAACAGATGGAGAAAGATGTAAAAAGTCTGAGAAGGACAGGTGTGTTTTGGGCTGTAACGATTGGTTACGGACTATTCTATGTAACACGTTTAAGTTTAAATGTTTTAAAAAAGTCAATTGTTGATGAGAGTATTCTAACTGAATCTCAACTTGGGATGGTAGGCTCAGCCCTGTTCTTCACCTACGCAATTGGTAAATTGCTGAATGGATTTCTCGCCGACCGCGTGAATATCCGTTATTTCATGGCGATATCACTTTTAATTTGTTCTGTTGCTAATTTTTTGCTTGGATTTCAAACTGCATTTTGGTTTTTTCTGGCACTTTGGACTCTCAACGGATGGTTCCAATCAACCGGAGCTGTTAGTAGTATCATAGCCCTTAAAAGATGGTACCCACCCCATAAAATAGGCACAGTATACGGTTTTTGGAGTGCCAGTCATAACATTGGAGAAGCTATTACATTCACTTTCACTGCTTTTGTTGTAGGCGCACTGGGTTGGCAATGGGGTTTCTGGAGTGCCGGATTTCTTGGGCTGCTCGGCGTTTTGCTGATTTTCTTTTTCCTCATCCCGAGACCATCAGCTTCCAAAGATGCATTTCACGAACACTTGGTTGTAAAACAAGGAAACATTGGCCTGAAACAGTTAGAAGTACTTAAAAATCCGATGATCTGGATGCTGGCACTCAGTAGCGCTTTTATGTATATTGCGCGCTATGCCGTAAACAGCTGGGGAATATTCTATTTCGAAATAGAGAAGGGATATACAGTTCTCGAAGCCAGCTCGTTGATTTCCATCAGTTCAATTTTCGGTATCTTCGGAACCATTTTCTCCGGATTACTATCCGATAAATTATTCAAAGGGAGTAGGACTTTTCCGGCTATCCTTATGTCGGCAGTTAACTTGTTTGCATTATTGCTGTTCTTGCTTGTACCTGCCGGATATTACTATATCGATATCATCAGCATGGTATTGTTTGGAATTTCCATCGGGGTATTAATTTGTTTCGTTGGTGGTTTGATGGCTGTCGACATCGCTCCGAAAGAAGCCGTAGGTGCTGCCGCAGGGGTAATCGGAATTGCCAGCTACATTGCTGCCGGGGTACAGGATATTGTCAGCGGTTTCCTCATCGAAGGTAAAAAGACAATTGTGGATGGTGTCAATCTATATGATTTTGATAACATCCGCTATTTCTGGTTGATTGCCGGAGCATTGTCCCTTACATTCCTGATTGCCATTGCAGGAAAGCACCGAAAAGCCGAAAAAAAAGCACTGGAAAGTTATACCGAAGTTTAGTATTTGAAAATTTAAATATAGATGAAAACACTGATAAATAAAACAACGCTGCTATTTGTATGCATCAGCACGCTCGGTTTGATGTCGTTTGTATGTAAACCTACAGATAATAAATTGCCTAAAGACAATATTCGTCTGGCGGTATATAACATCCGTGGAGAAAACCCAAATGACGGGGTAAACCTCTGGAAGTTCAGAAAAGATTCGTTAATTAAGGTTATTGTGAAGAACAACATGGAAATAGTTGGACTTCAGGAAGCGGTACAATTTCAATTAGAAGATATTGTGGCCGGCACTTCTTATCAGTTCGTAGGAAAAGAAGGCTTGTTTAATCCAATTATTTATGATGGAAAGCGATTCGAGGCCATTCAATGGGATATGTTCTGGCTAAACGAAAACAACGAACCTGAGGTGAAAGGCTGGGATGGTAAATACGCCCGCTATTGTACCTGGGTAAAATTCAAAGACAGAAAAACTAAAAAAGAATTCTTTTTCTTTAATACCCATTTCGATCATCGGGGACTGATGGCAAAAACCAACAGCGCAACACTCATCAGCAAAGAAGCAAAGAAGATTGCTGGCAATACTCCTTTCATAATCGGAGGTGACCTCAACAGCAAATCAAATACAGAAGCCTATCGGATATTGTCGGAGAACTTTGCTGATGCAAGAAAAGCTACACCACAGGAAAGGGTGTATGGTCCGGTTGGAACCGCTCATAATTTTGGAGGCGTGCATCCGGTACAGATTGATTACATCTTCATCACACCTGGAATCGAAACACACACCTACCGGGCCATTGATGAAGCGTATGAAGACAACTTGTTTCCTTCTGACCATTATCCTGTTTACGTGGATTTAACCATTAAATAAGTTATTTTATATATCAATTAGAAAAATATTATTGACAAGATGAATGTAGCTGATGAGTTTAAAGCATTATATAAAAAAATAATTGTATCCTGTCAGGCTGAAGGCGACTCTCCTTTTAATTCTCCTGAAGGAGTGACCCGTTTTGCCATTGCTGCATTGCAGGGTGGTGCAGCCGGCATCCGAACTTGCGGGGTTGAAAAGACAAAAAGTATCGTTGAACATACTGATGTCCCGGTAATCGGGCTAACCAAGGCCTATTTTCCAGACAATACCGTGTGTATCACCGGGACTTTCGACGATGTAGAGTCCTTGATTCAAACGGGTGTACACATCATAGCTGTTGACGGGACTTTCCGTATCAGAGAAAATAATCTCAGCGGTCCGGATTATATTGCAGAAATCAAACGCAGGTTTCCCGACACCCTGATCATGGCAGATATTTCAACCATTGAAGAAGCCCAGGCCTGTAAAAAAGCGGGTGCAGATTGCGTTTCGACTACCCTGTGCGGTTATACGCCGGAAACGATACACGAAAGTAAAAATGGTCCTTCCATTGAACTATTGAAAAATTGTGTGCACTTGTTTCCTGGTTATCCCGTATTTGCCGAGGGAAGATACAATACTCCGGAAGATGCTGCTTTGGCTATTGAGGCCGGAGCCTGGGCGGTGGTAGTTGGTTCAGCCATCACCCGTCCTCATTTAATAACAAAATGGTTTGTCGAAGCCATCAATAAGTAAGTTGTATTATCATGAATATTTTTTTTGGAACCGATGGTTGGCGGGCATATTTAGACTCTCAAATCAACGAAGAAACCGTAAGTATTGTTGCCCAGGCCTTTGCCGACTTCACAAATAATCAACAAGCGAATAAGCCTATCGCAATCGCTTATGATACCCGTAGAAACTCACGGCTTTTTGCCACAATTTTCGCTGAAGTCCTTTCGGGAAATAACATCCGGGTGCTATTGTCAGACCGGATCGTCCCTACCCCGGTACTTTCCTATACCACCAAACTCAAAGATTGTTTTGCCGGCGTAATGATAACTGCTTCGCATAATCCTCCTGCATACAACGGGATTAAATTCAAGTCATCGAAAGGCGGACCGTTTTCTTCCGAGGAGACAAAGGAAGTAGAAAAGTTACTTTATCAGTCTCCGGTAAGAAAATCGAGCTCATTGATTACTGAAATGGATATGACCCCGGATTACATCAACCAAATCGAACAACTGGTTGATTTCAGCAAAATTAAAACTGCCGGGATTCCTGTTTTAATCGACAGTATGGGGGGCGCGGGAACAACTTTTCTGGAAAAACTCCTGCTGAAACATAACTGTGTGGCTTCAACTATTTTCGGCAAGCCTTCCGAAACTTTTCACGGCAGGCTGGCAGAACCGATAGAGCAAAATCTGGCGCCACTAAAGGAAGAACTTAAGAAAGGTAATTATGCCCTTGGTGTAGCCACTGATGGGGATGCCGACCGGCTCGGGGTTTGCCTTGATAATGGTCGGTGGCTTTCTGCGCAAAACACGATTCTGTTGCTGGTTGACTATATCAAGAGGGTGAAAATGGTTCCCGGAGGACTGGTTAAAACATCTTCTGTAACCGACAAGATTCGCAGTTGTTTCGCATCTGATGCGGTGCCTGTTCATGAAGTGCAGGTTGGCTTTAAATATATTGCCGACATCATGGTGCAAGAAGAAATTGCATTCGGAGGAGAAGAGAGTGGCGGTTTTGGTTTTGGCATGCACATTCCGGAACGGGACGGGATTTTTTCTGCTCTCATGATGATGGAAATGCTGGCTGTTTCGGGATTAAAAAAACTCTCAGCTTACCTTCAGGAAAGACAGAATTCAATCGGTTTAGTATATTATGACAGAATTGATACGCATTACGAGAAACCGGATAAGAACCAATTACTTTCAATCGCCTTCGAAAGTAAAATAAATCAAATCGGTCAGTTTAAAATTACCAGAACGGAATCATTCTTAAGCAGTCGTGGTATCGTCAACGGACTGAAATTTATTTTCGAGGGAGACTGTCGCTGGCTACTTATCAGAAGCTCCGAGACCGAAGACATCATCCGTTATTATGCTGAAGGACATAGTGATGATGAAGTAACAGAATTACTTCGACTCGGGCAAGCATTATTAATTGAAATTTCAAACAAAATAAAAGCGTAATCATGAGAAAACTACTCATCTCACTTATCGCAATATCATTTCTATGTGGTTGTGTTAAAAGCAAAGAAGATAAAACTACTATTAAAATCATGTCGTTTAATATTCGTTACGACGAACCAAAAGATGGTGAAAACAACTGGAAGTTCCGTCGCCTGGCTTGTGTGAATATGATTAATGACCAACAACCCGATGTTTTCGGGATTCAGGAAGGACTGGTACATCAGGTTAGCTTTCTGGATTCAGCGCTGGTAGATTTCGCCTATGTTGGTGAAGGACGCGATAGTCTGATAAAAAACAATGAATACACGGCGATATTTTATCATACCGGCAAATTTGACTTGATACGTTCTGGAACAAACTGGTTAAGCGAAACACCGGAAGTATCTTCAAAAGGATGGGATGCCAAATACAATCGCATCATGACCTGGGCGCATCTTAAAAATAAAAATAACAATAAAGAATTTATCGTCCTGAACACCCACTTTGACCATCGCGGAGCGCAGGCACGTGTCGAGTCAGCCAAATTAATCACTCAAAAAGCAGCTGAACTGTCAGGGGATACGCTTGTGACCTTTGTTGTGGGAGATTTTAACACCCTACCCAACGACTCCTTGCTTATCCCAATTTATCAATACTTTAAATCGGCTCAATCAACCGCGACACAAACCGATTCATTAGGTACCACTAATGAGTTCAAAGTTACTCAGGAAGGCAGAATCATTGATTACATCTTCTATCGTTTTGCCACACCGACACTTTATCAAACCATCATCAAGGATTATGGAGTCCCGTATATTTCAGACCATTACCCTATTATGACGGTTTTTGAATATTAGATTTTTTTTTGCACAAAATACGATTATTTACATCAACGTTACTTATTTGCAAATCATTTAAATAATCAGCTTTATGAGAAAAGAAAAATTCATCTTGTTTCTATGTATTTTACAGATACAAGCTGTTATTATTGCTCAAAATAATTGGTATGTTAAAACAATAGGTACATTTTCAGAGAATAGCGGTCTAAATTGGGAAAATGCAATTACACTTGACGACGCACTATCCCGTTCATCTGATGGAGACACTATTCATATTGCAGGTGGGACATATATTCCACAGATATTGTTAACCAATGGCAGAGTTGAGAGGGAAAAATGCTTTGAAGTTAAGAAAAACATCACGCTTATTGGAGGTTATCCTGGCGATGCCTCTGGTCAGGTTAAATCAGAACCAACTATTCATCCTACGATATTAAGCGGAAAGCTGAACTCTGAACAGAATGCGTACCATGTGTTGGTGATAACTGCTGCACCGATAAGAAACAGGTCTGTAAAATTATCAGGTCTGGTTATAAGTGATGGAGTAGCTGACAATACCCGTCGCACAACCATCGATAATATTATATATCAACAAAATGTTGGAGGAGGTCTTATTGCTGAAAACGGGAATATTGAGATTTTGGACTGCATCTTCACGAATAATAAAGCAGCAAATGGTGCCGGATGCTGGATTCAAAACGCCACGCTGAACATCCAAAACACAAAAATTACCAACAACTCTACTGATATGGGAAAAGCAGGTGGCATCAGTCTAAATAATGTTTCTTTTAACATGGAACAGGTAGTCGTGTCAGATAATTTTGCTCAAACTGACGGGGGAGGTATTTATCTTATCAACTCAAAAGGTTGTATCAATCAGGGAGTAATTGCTGGCAATACGGTTAACAATAGCGCAGGTGGTCTTTTTGCGACAGCTTCATCAGCTGTATATTTATATAATGTTACTCTTGGACACAACAAAGCCAGCGTTAATGGGGGAATCTTACTCGACAATTCATTTCTTAGTATTGCCAACAGTACGATAGCAGAAAATATCGCGTTGGAAAATGCGGGTGCAGGAAGTTTCATAAACAACTCCCGAATTGAGACTATGAGTTCAACCTTTACACGTAACGTCTCAAATAACAACGTTGGGGGGATTATCGTGGGAGAAAATGTTGGATTTTACTGTTATAATTCAATTTTATCCGGTAATAATATTGATCTGGCTATTACAAATGATAAATTAACAGACATATCATTTAAACAGTCTATTATTGAATCACAATATTTTAATATTAATGGAGATTCTGAAAGTCAAATTACTTTTGATGTGGAAATCATGCTGGATTCATTGAAAAACAACGGAGGTATGACAACAACCTGCAAGTTGCTTCAGCCTGACCTAAATCCAGCAATTACAAAGGGATTGACACTATCAGAAATGATCTGGCTGGCCGGCAAATATGGTCTACCTGGATTTTTAATTCCAAAAGATCAGCGAGGAATATACAGACCTACTAGTAACATCGCCATTGGTGCGTATCAGGATTCTGAGTATCTTCCTGAAGTTCATCCAGATTTCTGGCATTTCATCATATATGGGCAGAGTTTAGGCGAAGGATATCAATCCTATCCGTCAATAACAACCGAAGTGATGCCAAACAATTACATGATTGGCAATAATGTATGCATTAATAATGGCAATAGAAATTTCAGTCAACTGGGACCATTATTTGCCTCTCCAACCCCGGATGATGTTGAACGTAATTTCACAAAATCGTGGTTAGACATAGCAAAGTGTGAGAACTCCGTCATTGGAGCCGCTAACCACGTTCAGCATAGACTGACCAATCCTGTATCAATTATTGCAACCTCCTGTGCTACAGGAGGTAAAACAATCGAGGAACTTTCAAAACACAGTCAACGATCACCTTATTATTACCAACGCGATTTTATAAAAAGCGTAATTAGTGCAGCTTCAATTGCCCGGAACAATCACTATAACCTTAGCTGTCCAGCTATTTTCTGGATGCAGGGAGAGCAGAATTACTTACCAAATCAGCCTGGGCTTATAACGGCGACAGACAATACAACCGACAAAAACGAATACAAGAATCTGATGCTAACGCTTAAAAATGACATGCAATCAGACATCATGAACTTATACAGACAAGGAGAAAAACCTTTCTTCATTACATATCAGGTCGGAGGAAAATACATAAGAGGGTTTGAGCAAAATATTGCAATGGCACAACTTGAAGCATCAAATCAGGAATCAGATATTATTTGTGCAGGTCCGGTGTACATGATGACAGACAGAGGAGCAGGACATTTAGATTCAAATGGCTATAGATGGTTTGGCGAAATGTTGGCAAAGGTATTTTATAAAACATATATTGAAAAAGAAACATTCAGACCATTACAACCAGCAAAAATTATCAAAAAAAGTTCACATACACTTCTCATAGATTATCTTGTTCCATTTAAACCTCTGGTTATAGACACTTTACTTGTGGCATCCGAGAAGAATTATGGTTTTGCCGTAAAAAGCAATGGAATACCGATACAAATTAGTTCCATTCAGTTACATGAAAACGGAGAAAGTATTCTCATCAACTGCATTGATGAACTTACAGGAGATATTGAAATTGCTTATGCCGGACAGGATGTTTTGGGGCACGGAAACCTGCGTGACAGTGATCCTTTTCAATCAATGTATACTTATATTAATTTGGATGGAAAAGACAGTCAAGATAAATACTTCTTTGAACATGATGATGCTAATACGTCACTGCATCCACGGTACGAACCTCGTGATGAGGATGGTGTCATATACGGTAAACCATATCCATTATATAATTTCGGCACACACTTTTATTACCTTTTGCCAAGCGGAATTGCTGAATTAGTACCACCTGGCTTGTCGGGTCAAACAGCTAACCCAACTATAAAAGATAGCTCCTCCCCAATAAAATTGATTAATCAAACAAATAATCAACTTCAAATATCCGGCGACTGGAATTGGACATATATCTATACCATTTCCGGGGAATTGTGTATTAAAACAAACTACGAACCTATTATAAATACCCAAGCTTTAAATTCAGGAGTCTATATTATTCAGGTGCATACCAACAGCCAAATGCTAAATTTTAAGTATCTTCGCCAATAAATTCACCTTATAAAACATTGTAATTTATTAATCACATTTATGAAACAAACTATTCTTACTTTCACAGCTTTATGGCTATTCATAAGCCTTTTTGCTCAAAACACAGAATCAATCTCCATCACACTTGATTCGGATCAGTGCAAACAACTTGAAAAACATTTTGCTGAGAAAGAAAAGGCAAAAATGCGTTCGACTGACTGGGCTCGCTTTTACCGATATGAAGCAATGAATGACACCATGCAAAAGCCGGCAAAAGTCGTTTTTCTTGGTAACTCAATCACAGATGGCTGGTATAAACAACATCCGGAATTCTTTATTGAGAATGGTTTTACCGGTCGGGGTATCGGTGGGCAAACCACCAGTCAAATGCTTACCCGTTTTCAGGCTGATGTCATTGACCTGAAGCCCAAAATGGTTGTTATCATGGCCGGAACCAACGACATTGCCCGTAATAACGGCATTATCACGCATAAACATATCATGCAAAACATCAAATCGATGTGTGAATTAGCGCAGTTTCACAAAATCAAACCTGTGCTGTGCACAATTCTCCCGGCTTTTGAATTCAGGTGGAACAAGGAACTAACTCCGGCAGCCGACATAAAATTGCTGAATGAAATGATTAAAGAATATGCTATTGCCAACAAGATACCATTTGTAGATTATTATTCAGCATTGGTCGATGAACGTGGAGGCTTACCAGCCGAAATTGCAGCTGACGGGGTCCATCCCAACATGAAAGGTTATGAAATTATGGAACCGATTGTATTAAAAACAATACGTAAATACGTAAAAAAATAAACTGGTATTATATGCACACAAAATTTTTATTGTTGTTTTTATTTTCAGGTTTATTACTGAATGCACAAACCCACGTTGATTCAATCATTAACAAGCTTAATAACCCCTATCTCAACGAGGTACTTGTTGTTGCACATCGGGGTGATTGGCGCAATTTTCCGGAGAATTCCATTGAGGCTATTGAAAGCGCAATTGAAATGGGAGTCGACATCGTGGAAATTGACATTCAGCGGACCAAAGACGGTCATTTAATCTTGATGCACGACAGAACATTGGATCGCACAACAACAGGAAAAGGTCGTGTTGAAGACTGGACTTTAGATTCTATCAAAACATTGAAACTGAAAAACGGCTGCGCAATCAAAACGAAACATGTAGTGCCGACGCTTGAAGAAGCGCTTTTGCATGCAAAAGATAAAATCATGATAAACCTGGATAAAGCTGACCGTTATTTCGATGAGGTTTACCTTTTACTTGAAAAAACCGGCACTGCTCACCAAATTATCATGAAAGGAAGAAAGTCGCCGGAAGAAGTAAAAAAACAGTTTGGCAAACACCTGGACAAGGTCATTTATATGCCCGTAGTTGATTTGGATGATAATCAAGCTACCATAAAAATAGATGAATTTGTAAATTCATTCAATCCTGTTGCTTTCGAATTGTTGTTTGCCAAAACCAATAGTCAGGTTCCACTTCTGATGAAACATAAACTGACGGGTAAAAGTCTTATTTGGTATAATACGCTCTGGGATAGTCTGGTGGGTGGTCGTGATGACGACATGGCTCTTGAAGATCCGGATAATGCATACGGTTACCTCGTCGAAAAACTGGGAGCACGCATTATTCAAACCGACCGACCGCAGATGCTGCTTGATTACCTTAAAAGAAAAGGGTGGAAATAATAACTCATTGTTAAATTAATCATTAACTTCACAACATGACGAAGATAAATTCTTTTAGAAATCTCTTTTTTATTGTTTTATCTTTCACGCTAACTCAATTTATAACTGCTCAATCAAGTGTAGACTTACATGATTTGTTATCAAAAATGACTTTGAAAGAAAAAATCGGTCAGTTAAATCAGGTTAGTGCACGTTCCAACATAGAAGGAATAAAAGAAGGCATCAGAAAAGGTGAAATAGGGTCACTATTAAATGTAAATGCAACAATAATTGATGAGTTACAAAAACTATCTGTAGAAAACTCAAAACATGGCATTCCGCTGATTTTTGCCCGTGATGTAATTCACGGGTACAGAACCATATTCCCCATCCCGCTTGGACAAGCGGCAACCTTTAATCCTGAAGTTGTAAAAGCCGGTGCACGTGTTGCTGCGCTCGAAGCATCCTCAGAAGGAATTCGTTGGACATTTGCACCTATGATCGACATATCGCGCGATGCAAGGTGGGGTCGGATTGCTGAGAGCTTAGGTGAAGACCCCTATCTGACGACTGTGCTTGGTGTAGCCATGACACAAGGTTTTCAGGGCAATGACCCATCAGAAAAGTTTACCGTAGCTGCCTGCGCAAAACATTTTGTAGGTTATGGCGCCAGTGAAGGTGGAAGAGATTATAACTCAACAAATATTCCTGAGCGCTTGCTCCGAAATGTCTATCTCCCGCCGTTTCAGGCACAGGTTGATGCCGGTGTAGCTACATTTATGACTTCATTCAATGATAACGATGGAGTACCTATGACGGGAAATATTTATACTAATCAGGGAATCCTCAGGGATGAATGGGGTTATCAGGGCGTTGTTGTGTCCGATTGGAATGCAATTAAAGAAATGATTTTACATGGCTTCGCATACAATACTAAAGATGCTGCAGAGAAAGCTATAAAAGCAAGTATAGATGTTGATATGATGAGTTTTGCTTACATAAATGAATTAGAAAAATCGGCTGCAGAAAATCCTGAAATCATGCAATTAATTGACCAGTCGGTTTTGCGTGTACTGGAGTTAAAGAAAAAACTCGGTCTTTTCGAACAACCCTATGCCAGGGGAGATCAGAAAGATGTATTTTATGCGCCATCACACCTTGATGCTGCAAAACAAGCTGCAGCAGAATCAGTTGTTCTGTTGAAAAACAAGAATCAAATTTTACCAATCAGCAATCAGGTTAAAAAAATTGCCGTAATCGGACCAATGGCTAATGCTCCTCACGACCAACTTGGGACCTGGGTTTTCGACAGTCAAAAAGAACAAACCAGAACACCGCTTGATGCCCTGAAACGACTTTACGGCGATAAAGTGACTTTCCATTATGAGAAAGCGATGAGATACACCCGCGATAAAAGCACTGATAAATTCAAAAACGCGATTAAACTGGCAAAAAAATCAGATATGGTACTTCTTTTTGTGGGTGAGGAGTCGATGTTAAGCGGTGAGGCACATTCTCTGGCTGACATCAACCTGATTGGCGCACAGTCAGAGCTGGTTAAAGAAATGGTTAAAACGGGTAAACCAGTTGTCATGGTGGTTTTGGCTGGCCGACCGCTTACAATTGAGAATGAACATAATTTATGCGATGCCGTTTTATATGCCTGGCATCCCGGAACCATGGGAGGCGATGCAATTGCAGACATTCTTTTTGGGAAAATAAATCCATCGGGAAAACTGCCGGTAACATTTCCACGTCATGTCGGACAAATTCCCATCCATTACAACCACAACAATACGGGTCGTCCGGCTCCCGATAATGTAAAAACACTGGATCACATTGACATTCCTGAACCACAAACTTCATTGGGACACACCTCTTTTTACATGGATTACGGCAAACATCCGTTTCTGCCTTTCGGGTACGGGCTTTCCTACACTTTATTTAGTTTTGAAAATTTAAAACTAAACAAAGAGAACATGCTAACAGCAAAGGACAGTTTGGTTGTGGAATGTTTGCTTAAAAACACCGGAAACATGCCGGGAACAGAAGTAGTACAACTCTATGTTCAGGATATAACCGGGTCAATTACAAGACCGGTAAAAGAACTGAAAAGATTTGAACGTGTTAGTTTACAACCTAGCGAAACAAAGACAATAAGCTATACACTTTTCCCGGAAGACTTTGCATTTGTTGGCATTGATAATATAAAAATCATCGAACCAGGTAAAATGAAATTATGGATTTCAAACAGCAGTCAGGGTGGTTTGGAGGCAAATTTTGAGATTAAATAAGCAATTAACAATTAGCAGCACAGTAATCTGTCACTTGTTTTATCATTCTTTTTTTCTCCTTCTCATCCAGAAAAGAAGCTTCAAAAGAATTCTGAGCAAGCTGGCAAATTTCAGCAATTGATAAATTGAGTGCTTCTGCAATAGCCAAATAGTTGTCTGTCACATAACCCCCGAAATAAGCAGGATCATCGGAATTAATCGTCAGCAACAAACCTTTTTCCATCAATTTTCGAAGTGGATGAAAACGTAAATCTTCTACTACTTTCAGTTTAAGATTGGAAAGCGGGCATAAGGTAAGTGGTATACGGCGTTGAGCAAGATCAGTCAACAACATCTCATCGTCCAACGCATTATTTCCATGGTCAATGCGGGAAACTTTAAGCAAATCGAGAGCTTCCCTGATGTAAGCAGCAGGACCTTCTTCCCCGGCATGGGCAACAGTCACGAAACCTGCTTCCCTGGCCAAAGCAAATACATTTGCAAATTTTGCAGGGGGATGACCCAATTCAGAAGAATCCAGTCCCACTGCCTGAATTAAACGCTTATATGGAATTGCCTGTTGTAGCGTTTTTATTGCATCCTTTTCATCCAAATGACGTAAAAAACACATGATTAAAGATGTACTCATACCAAACTGTTTTCGGGCATCATCCATGGCACGGTGAATACCGGCAATTACAACTCCAAAGTCAACTCCCCTGGCAGTATGCGATTGAGGATCGAAAAAAATCTCGGTATGAATAACCTGATCAGCATGTGCTTTTTGTAAATAGGCAAAAGTCAGATCGTAAAAATCCTGTTCATATATCAACACATTTGCACCTGCATAATACAAATTCAGAAAATCCTGCAAATTACTGAAATTATAAGCTCTTTTTAACTCATCAACAGTATGATATTTCAACTTCACATTGTTTCTGCGGGCAATCGCGAACATCAACTCAGGTTCGAAAGTTCCTTCAATGTGTACATGCAATTCAGCTTTCGGTACACCTTTAATAAAAGTTATTGTTTCTTGTAACATAATTTCAGATCTTCTTCACGAGAAATTATTTCTTTCCGGTCAAATTTAACTCAAATGCATTCGGCAATCCTCCTCCCGAGATTGTAATTTTTCCGGTATGTTGCCCTGAAGTTGCCGGATTGAAGGTGACAGTAAGATTATAACCAAGCTCAGCTGATACCTGTGAAATGGTATTCGCTGAAACAGCATACATTGAACCGGTCACACCAACGGTCAAATCACCCTGAATTGCATTTGTTTTTATCCTGAAAGTTTTTTGCACAGCATTGCTGACGGTACCAAAATCAATGGATTGTCCTGTGTTTACAATTTTACCTGTCAATATAATTTCCGGTTGATTAACGGGAGGTTCCGGTTCCTGATTCACATAAAACAACTGTGCAGTCTTATTTCCCCAGATGTACTCTTCCAAACCCGGAAAATCGATAAAAGGATTGCGGTTGTTTTGTTTTAAGTATACAGCTTCATTCCGGTTGATTTCCTTTTGACTGACCGGATCATTGCGACTCCAGGTGAGAAACAAATCAATGGCATAAGGTGTAAGCCCGTTAGTTGCATGATAAACGACCTCCACTTCAGTACTTCCTGAATTAGAAGAAATCCATGTTGAAATATTATCTGCGTAACAGGTTGCCATATACAGAACGGTTCTGGCAAAATCTCCTTTATATTCATCAATCGGTTCAAAAACAGTTCCGGAATAGCCTGAAAAACCTGAACTACCTACTTTACTGCCATTATTAGAGGTATAGCTAGCTGATCCAACTACTCCATAGGGTAAATTTCCTCTTTTATTATTGACCCATCCATCAGTCGGGTACACATTGAACAAATCCGAATACATGGGAGAAGCATCACTGAACCAACTGGCCGGTGTTGTATGTTCCCGGTTATAGCAATCACATTCTTTGGTGTAATTTTGATTGCAATTACATTCCTCTAAATATCTACCACACTGATCTATATTCAACGTAAACGAACAATCTGAATACATATCCCATATCTTTCCGGTAGCAGGATTGATATCCGTATCGGCGTATGCTGTCCAGAGCCCGGTGTATGAAACTCCACTAAATCCCTGTGTAATAATTTCTTTTAAAGCTAGCCGCAACTGATTGGTATTCTTTGCATCAGCAGCATCGTAATAGCCTGTAGGTACAGCCGCCCAAACACGAACTGTAAAAAACAGCATCAGTAAAAAACCAAGCGTAAAAAATCTTTTCATTTATTTCAATTTAGAAATTCAACAGCCAAAACCTGAATAAAGTTTACAAAAATATGAATTTATTTCGATTCAGAGGTCTGGCTATCTACAATTACAGCACAGGCGGCATCACCGGTTATATTCAACACTGTACGCAACATGTCGAAGACCCGGTCGAGCGCATACAACAAAGGCAATCCTTCAATCGGGATACCCGCCGAAACCAGTACGGCAACAACAAGCAGGGTTGGTCCGGGTACGCCGGCCTGCCCAACTGCGCCCACGCTTGCCGTAATGGTAATGGCAATATATTGGGCCAGTGTCAAATCGATGTTATAAAGTTGTGCAAAAAACAATGCCACCAGGGTGTAATAAATCGCATTACCGGTCATATTGATGGTTGCACCCAATGGTACGACAAAAGATGTGGTTTCTTTGCTGACTCCCAGTTTTTCTTCACAAGTTGCCATGGTAACGGGTAAAGTCGCCATCGAAGAAGAAGTGGAGAATGCCACAATCTGGGGGCGTATCATTGATTTGAAAAAGTGAGCTAGTTTTATTTTTGAGAATAATTTGAGAGTCAACGGATAAAACAACACCAGAATGATTAAGGCTGCAATCAGATTCACCCAAAACAGACTTCCTGCTTTCAGCAATATATCAAAGCCAAACGTTCCGGTAGCATCAGCCATCAGTCCGAATACGCCAAGCGGAGCGACAAGCATAACTTTCTGAATACACCAAATCAGCGCATCCAAAAACGTATTAAAAGCATTGAGAACAGGTTGTTTCTTCTGTGCTGACAAAGCGCTTAAACCAAAGCCAAAAAACAGTCCGAAGAAAATCAGTTGCAGGATATTGCCCTCGGCAAGCGATTTGATGGGATTGGCGGGTATGATATCCAGCAACATAGGCCAAAACTCCATTTTTTGGGGAGTCGCACTGTATCCTTCCGCAGGTAAAAATGATTTAATGGAATCGACCGACAAGCCAGCTCCTGGTTTGAACCATTCACCCAGCACAATGGCAAGAATAACAGCCAACACAGTGGTGATAAAAATATAAGCAATAGTGGTAATGCCGATTCTTCCGGCGGACCTGGTCGCACCTAACGAGGCCGAACCCGCAACGATAGACACAAAAACCAATGGAATAACCAGCATGCGAATCAACTGAATAAACAAATTACCCAACGGGGCAAACATGGCAGCCGACTCCCCTATTAGCTTTCCCACAACAACACCAATTACCATGGCAATGAGAATCTGCACACTGAGATCGGAAATGATTTTTTTAAACGATTTCTTCATTATATTTGATTGAAATTTTATGTCTATTTATGTCTACAGTTGGTCATTGCGAGGAGTTCACAAAGTGAACGACGTGGCAACCTCATATCTGTCTGCACATGACCATTTAACCTTCAACGATTCGCGATTCGCGATTCACTATTAACAAAGCCAGCAAACAAATCCCGGCTATCAACCCAAACACTACCCGGCTATTATCATCAGTCATTAACATGGTAATTGAAAACAGAGCTGACGCCAACAATACAAAAATAAAAATAACCAGATTCATGTAAGCCAGCAACTGACCAAGTTTTCTCCCGGCATCAGCCTGCTGTATTACCGTTAAATTCGGCACTTGAAATAAGCCTCCAAAGCAAGCAGTTAAGAAAATCAGCACCAAAAACAACTGAAAATTTATTTGCAAAAATACAATAATCAACAAATTCACCAACATTCCGGTCAATCCCCATAACATCATACTTTTCCCCTTAACTTTTGAGGTCAGAATCCCCGACAACCAGGTACCCAGGGCAATCCCGATGGCTGCAAATGCCATTACAACACCTGTTGCGGTATTCGATGCCTGATAGAATTTACCGGCATGAATAACAATATTCATCTGTAATAAAGCACCAATCAGCCAAAAAGCAGAAACACCGAACACAGCGGCATTAACCTGTTTAAAAGATTTTGCCAACTGATAAGAGTCCCGCAAGAATCGCCAGGGAAATAAATTTACCTTCAGGGAAGATTCTTTGTCAGGAACCGGTTCATCGGCTTTGATGTATAAACTTGTCAGATACCCTGATGCAGCAAGCAACATGAATACAGTCAAAAATACCCAAACCCGATAAGAATCACTCAACCACGAAGCCAGGACAGTCGCTGTGAGAATACCCAAAAAAGCCATGGTTTCGAACATACCGCTACCCAAAGCACTCCCCTCCACGCCTCCAATATCCCTGATCAATCCGTATTTTGCCGGCGAATACAAACAACTCTGAATCCCCATCAGCAGTACAGCCAGCACAGCAACCAATACCCATTCGTACACAAAGGCGATGCAAGCAATAGCCATGATGGGAAATTCAAGCAGCTTAAAAAAACGAAAAACCTTTAGTTTTGAATAATGAACCGCTAATTTTCCACCCAGCGGAGACAAAATCAGATAAGGTACAACCAAAGAAGCAGAAACCAGTGCGATAAGCTGTGACTGAGAAAGCCAGGAAGGTAGGTTCCAGCCTATAGCAACAAAAATAATGGCATTTTTCAGGAAATTATCATTGAATACACCCAAAAAGTTCGCTACCAGCAGGCTTGTCCATTTCTTCATCCGTATTATTTAATTTTTCAGATACAAATGTAGTAAATTGTAGCGAATAGCGAATAGCGAACAGCTATTCGCTATTAACTTCGCCATATAATTTTTATTAAGATTCATTTACTATATTTTCTAAACAAGAAAACATTCTTTCCTTATATATTGTTAAATATAAACCCAATAAGAATTTTAACATTTAAATAAGTGATATATTTGCATCATTATGAAGCGTAGCACTATTATCATATTGATTTTGTCCATGGTTTTTTCTTTTGTCGGACTGATCATCATCCAGGCAAGATACGTAAAAGTAAATGCCGAGATGATTGAGAATCAGTTTGATGAAAGTGTGCACAGAAGTTTATTAAGCACAGTTATCCTGGTAGAAGAAAATGAAGCGCTTGAATATCTGGCACAAACACTGGAGGGAGCGGACTATAACAAAAGCCTGAATTTGCTCCCCAACCTGGCACAGATGGATTCTGACAATCTGAATCAGATTGACACCACGAGCCGAAGACTCTCATCATACAATCAGAACCTGAGCAAGCCGGAAATCAGGATTTCAACGCGGCACGGAAAAGCAACAATCGAAGAAACATCCAAATACCTGCAGGATAAATTCAGAAAAGAATTTTCAAGATCGAAGACCATTCTAGATCAGGCAGTTTTCAGATGGCTAAGAGAGAGCAACAAAAAGGACATCAGCGAACGCGTTGATTTTGTAGAACTTAACAACATTCTCGAAAAATACTTGCTTAGCAACGGAATTGATTTGCCTTTTTACTACAGCGTTGTTGATAAAAGAGGACGTGAAATTTTCAGGTGCAACAAAGACTTTCATTCCGGCCATAACGAAAGCACCAGCAGCATCTATAAGCAGAAGTTTTTTCCGTTGGAGGAAAGCACCAATGAAATTTATTTACAGGTCACCTTCCCCACCAAAAAGAACTTTATCATCAGTTCAATGTACCTGCTCTACCCTACCATTGTGTTAGTTGTGTTAATTTTAGGCATTTTTATTGTTGCATTAATTGTTATTTTTAAACAAAAACAGTTGAACAATATTAAGAATGATTTTGTTAATAACATGACACATGAATTGAAAACACCTATTTCCAGCATCTCGCTGGCGTCGCAAATGTTGCAGGATCCGGGCGTGGGAAAAACTCCTGAAACACTAAAACACATATCGAAAGTAATCAGGGATGAAACCACACGGTTAAGCAGAATGGTTGAAGAAGTGTTAAAACTATCGCTCTTTGAAACAGAGAAATCGACTTTTAAAATGAAAGAGATGCATGTCAATGAGTTAATTACACATACATCTGAGATTTTCTCGCTGAAGGTCGCTAACAAAGGGGGCAAAATTACGACTATCTTAAAGGCTCAGGATGATTTGATTATGGCTGATGAAGTACACTTTACCAACGTGATTCACAACCTGGTTGACAATGCCCTGAAATACAGTGACAAGCCATTATTACTAACATTGGAAACCTGGAACGAAAAAGACCATTTGCTGATTAGCATTGAAGACAACGGCATTGGAATACAAAAAGATGACCATAAAAGAATCTTTGAAAAGTTCTATCGCGTACCAACCGGCAATAAACACAATGTAAAAGGTTTCGGACTCGGACTGGCTTACGTAAAAAAAATTATCCAGGAACACAGGGGAACAATCAAGGTTGAAAGTGAACTAAACATCGGGACAAAATTTATTATTGCATTACCAACACTTAAATATACTGAATATGAATGATGAAAAAGTAAAAATCCTGTTATGCGAGGACGATGAAAACCTCGGCATGTTGCTAAGAGAATACCTGCAAACAAAAGGTTATGATGCAGATTTGCAACCAGACGGAGAAGCCGGATATAAAGCGTTTACACGCAGCAAATATGATTTATGCGTTTTGGATGTTATGATGCCGAAAAAAGACGGATTCGCACTGGCTTCCGACATCAGGAGCATCAACACCGACGTACCGATCATTTTTCTCACGGCAAAATCAATGAAAGAAGATATTCTTCAGGGCTTTAAACTGGGTGCCGACGATTATTTGTCAAAACCTTTCAGCATGGAAGAATTGCTTTCCAGAATTGAATCTATCCTGAGAAGAGTTAGAGGAAAAAAAGTTAAAGATGTAGTTGTGTTTAACATTGGCGCTTTTATTTTTGATGCACAAAAACAAACACTGGCATTTGATGGCGAAACAAAGAAATTAACCACCAAAGAATCTGAATTACTCCGACTGTTAGCTTCGAATGCGAATAATATTCTGGAAAGAAATTATGCATTGAAATCAATTTGGGAAGATGACAACTACTTCAATGCCCGTAGCATGGACGTGTACATCACCAAACTTCGTAAATTATTGAAGGATGACCCCAATGTGGCCATCATCAACATCCACGGAAAAGGTTATAAACTAATCACGCCACAAGCGGGGGAAGTATAATGTTTTAAATTGTTTAAATAAGAAAGACCGGCTTAATGCCGGTCTTTCTTATTTAAACCTCCCCTGTATCTCCTCCTGCGTCAGAATTGTCATTATCAACTTTCCGTCAGGAGTATGATTGTGCGCCGGACAGGCAAAAAGCTGATCGACCAAATCAATCATTTCTTCTTTTGTCATCGTTTGACCGTTTTGAATAGCTGCTGTTTCGGCCAACGACAAAGCTATCTGCTCGTGAATTACCGACAAAGCATCGCCGGTAGCTAGCCTTACCCTCTCAAGCATATCACTTAACAAAGGTAACACCCCTGAAGTATTTTTCAATTGTGCAGGAATCCCTTTTACCTGATACTGATATGTTTTTTCTGCTTCAAATTCAAAACCTACATACCGGAGTTCCGTTTTTATTTGCTCGAAAAACAAATAGTCATCTGGCATCAGTTGTAGTACTTCTGGGAACAACAGTTGCTGAGAGAACCCTTTCTTATCGCTTATTTCTTTCATAAACTGATCAAAAAGGATCCGGATATGCGCCCGGCGTTGATCAATCATCAACATTCCTGATTTAACTGAAGTAATGATATATCTGTTCTTTAGCTGAAAATACGCCCCGGTGTTTTCACGGTCTTTATTCATCTTCGACTGAAAAATCTCAACCGGTCTGTCCTGTCTTGTCTCATTGGAATCTGATGGTTCAGCTTCTTTTTCAAATCCTTTATATAACTCCTCCCATTCCATTTGCGGACGTTTATATGTTGATGCTCCAAATGGATTGTAAGATGGATTGAAAGTTGTTTTCGGCGGTGAAATAATACCATCTGATTTCTGGACAGGAATATCCGGCACGCCTTCCCTGTCAAAATCTATCGACGGGACAACATTGAATTTCCCCAATGCTTCCTTTACGGTTGCCGAGAGAATGGACCAAATTGCCTGTTCGTTCTCAAATTTAATTTCAGTCTTGGTCGGATGAATATTGATATCGATGGTTTGCGGATCAACCTCAAAATAGATAAAATACACCGGATTATCGGTTGGCTGTATTAACTGGTTATAGGCCAGCATAACAGCTTTGTGAAAATAAGGATGGCGCATGTATCTCCCATTCACAAAAAAGAACTGATGAGCCTGCTTATGAGCATATTCCGGTCGTCCGATGAAACCTTTAACAGCAACCAGGTTGGTATCCGTTTCGATCGTCAATAATTGCTGATTGAGTTTCTTTTTAGCACTCCCAAAAACCTGCTCGATCCTGAGTTTGGTATTGGACACAGGCAGTTTAAACAGTTCATCATCTCCGTCATAAAAAGAAAACTCCACATCGGGATGCACCAGCACGATGCGGTAAAACTCCTGCAAAATGTGATTCTTTTCAACACTGTCACTTTTGAGAAAACGACGACGGGCTGGCACATTGAAAAACAAATTTTTAATCTGAAAAGTGGTTCCAATGTCACACTGAACCGGTTCTTGTCTGAAAACCCGGCTACCGGCAATTTCAACCAGCGTTCCAAGTTCATCCTCCTCCCTGCGTGAACGCATTTCCACCTGAGCAACTGCTGCTATCGAAGCCAGGGCCTCACCTCTGAACCCCATTGTACGAATAGAAAATAAATCCTGTGCATCTTTAATCTTGGAAGTTGCATGGCGCTCGAACGCCATGCGGGCATCCGTTTCGCTCATCCCCTTTCCGTTATCAGATACCTGCACAAGGGTTCGTCCGGCATCCTTAATGATTATCCTGACAAAGGATGCTCCGGCATCGATGGCATTTTCGACCAACTCCTTCAACACAGATGCCGGTCGCTGTATCACCTCCCCGGCTGCAATCTGATTTGCAACAGAATCCGGTAATAAATGAATAATATCACTCATGTAATTGAAATGTAAACCTTTAATGTCAGGGAAAAGAAAATCTTATCTTACTAAAAAATAAGCAATTAATAATAGAATCATGATAATGATAACCAGGCGTATATTAGACTGTCGTGTTTGTGCCTGCTTTGAATTTCTGTTTTTATCGGCCATCTCCCGGAAGGAACCCCGACGAAGCACCTTAGGTTCATATCCTTCATTTTTTACTTCAGTTTGTCCCTCTTGTTCCATTTTTTTCATACGATCTTTTTGTGCTTCCTTCTTCGGATCGTAGTATATCGGTTTATATTTATAAACCAATGGCTTATGTAACTTAAAAAAACTCATAATTTCAGATTTTTAATACGTATTTCCAAAAAAAAACGTAAAAACTATGTTAAAAACTAACCACTAACCACTGACCACTCTTATATAAACTCTCCGTCAAATGAAACAACGGCATCATTCACAAACTGACGGATGCGTGCTTCTTCGTCTTTCTTACAAATCAACAACACATTATCGGATTCAGCGACCAGATAACCCGACAAACCTTCAATTACTGCCAACTTATTCTGAGGTAACGCTACAATATTGTCGCTGCTTTCGTAATACAATGTTTTACACTTTAGCGTGACATTTTGATACTCGTCTTTGTTCGACATTTCATACAAAGAGCCCCAGGTTCCGAGATCAGTCCAGCCAATATCGGCACAAAGCACATACACATTATCGGCTTTCTCCATGATTCCATAATCGATGGATATGTTCATACAGGTCGGATAAATTTCATTGATAAAATCCTGCTCTTTTGCTGTGTTAAATAGTTTTTCCCCTGCACTGAATTTCGTTGCCACATCAGGCAGAAGTGACTGAAAAGCCGAATCAATCGTTTTCAGATTCCAGAGAAAAATGCCTGAGTTCCAGTAGAACTCGCCTGTTTCATAGAAAACCTGCGCCAGTTCGGCATTGGGTTTCTCTGTAAATGTTTTAACCTTATGTAAGTTTCCGGCTCCTTCTTCTACCTGAATATAACCGTAACCTGTTTCGGGGCGACTGGGTTTTATCCCGATTGTAAGTAAAGAATCATTGTTTGCTATAAAATCAATCCCCGTATTCAACACATCAATAAAATCATTTTCTTTCAGAATTAAATGGTCTGAAGGCGCTACGATGATATTAGCCTGTTCTGTAATGGCTTTTATTCTGTTTATCGCGTAAGCGATGCAGGGTGCGGTATTGCGTCTGTGGGGTTCGAGCAACACCTGCTTTTCGTGTATTTCGGGGAGTTGTTCGAGTATAGTGTCTTTATAAATTACATTGGAAACAATGAGGATATTTTCTGCCGGAACCACTTTTCTGAAACGATCGTAGGTCATTTGTAATAGTGAACGACCGGTTCCGAAAAAATCAAGAAACTGTTTCGGTCTGTTTGTTCTGCTAAACGGCCAAAAACGGCTTCCGACGCCTCCGGCCATGATTACACAGTAATTCGGATTCATGATATATCGAGTTAGATTATCTGCTTAAATGTTTATTTTTTTGACAGCACTAAGATAGTGAGATTATTTTGTTACGACAAAAAACGGGATAGCTTTTTACAGCTATCCCGTTTAATTTATCTGACAAAATAATTATTGTTCATTGGCTTCCATGTCCAGCACATTCTTTCTGGCGTCAACCTTTTTGTCGTATTCATCCCTCGAATAAACCACGACCTTTTCGATTTCACGCTGACCGGTACCGGCAGGAATGAGATGACCACAAATCACGTTTTCTTTCAAACCTTCGAGACGGTCAACCTTGCCGTTGATAGCAGCATCGTTGAGCACCTTGGTTGTTTCCTGGAAGGACGCAGCCGACATGAAACTGCTTGTTTGCAGCGCAGCACGTGTAATACCCTGCAGAATCTGGTTGGATGTTGCAGGAACTGCATCACGGGTTTCTACCAGGCGAAGGTCACGACGTTTAAGTGCACTGTTTTCGTCACGCAATTTACGTGGCGTAATGATCTGACCTGCTTTCAGCGTTGCTGAATCTCCCGGATCAACAATTACTTTTTTGCCCCAGATACGGTCGTTTTCTTCCATGAATTCGTTCTTATCAACGATTTGTTTTTCGAGGAAGCGGGTATCACCCTGCTCCAGAATTTCAACTTTACGCATCATCTGGCGTACGATTACCTCGAAATGTTTGTCGTTGATTTTTACACCCTGAAGGCGATATACGTCCTGTACTTCGTTCACAATATAATCCTGAACGGCAGTCGGACCCTTAATCATCAGGATATCCGTCGGCGTGATAGCTCCGTCGGACAACGGGGTTCCGGCACGTACGAAGTCATTTTCCTGCACCAAGATCTGTTTTGAAAGCGGAATCATGTACTTCTTCACTTCTCCTGATTTGGATGTCACACTCAGTTCACGGTTACCACGCTTGATTTTACCGAAGTTTACTTCTCCGTCAATTTCAGCTACAACAGCCGGATTCGACGGGTTACGGGCTTCGAACAATTCAGTTACACGTGGGAGACCACCCGTGATGTCACCGGTTTTACCAACAGCACGCGGAATCTTAACGAGCATCTGTCCTGCTTTGATAGCGTCACCGTTCTCAAGCACCAAGTGAGCGCCTACCGGCAGGTTGTAGGTACGAAGTACTTCTCCGTTCTTATCCAGGATGTGTGCACTCGGCACTTTGTTTCTGTCTTTCGATTCGATGATGATCTTCTCACGTAAACCGGTTGCCTCATCGACATCCGTTTTAAAAGTCACGTTCTCAATCACATCTTCGAATTCGATTTTACCTTCATTTTCAGAGATGATTACAGCATTGAACGGGTCCCATTCGCAAATAACCTGTCCTTTCGTCGCATTATCACCGTGTTTTGCATACAGCTTTGAACCGTAAGGAATATTCTGGGTTGTCAGCGTGATACCTGTGTTTGTATCGATCACACGCATTTCGGCCAGACGGCTAACCACCACCTGATAAACATTGTCCTTTTCATCCTTCACATCCACTGTACGCAACTCATCAAATTCAAGGCGACCATCATAACGGAGGGCAATCTTCGATTCCGCCGCAATGTTGGATGCGATACCACCGACGTGGAATGTACGCAGTGTAAGCTGAGTACCCGGCTCACCAATTGACTGGGCAGCGATAACCCCGACAGCTTCTCCCATATGAACCATTTTCCCGGTGGCCAGGTTACGTCCGTAACATTTGGCACAAACACCTTTTTTTGATTCGCAGGTAAGCACTGACCTGATTTCAACCCTTTCGATAGGTGAATCCTGAATTTTCTTAGCCAATGGCTCTGTAATCTGTTCTCCGGATTCCACAATAAGTTCACCGGTGAGCGGATGATAGATGTCGTGTACAGAAACACGACCCAATATTCTTTCATACAAGGAAGAAATAACTTCCTCGTTATTTTTCATTTCTGTTGCTACCAAACCACGCAAAGTTCCGCAATCATCTTCAGTGATAATCACATCCTGTGATACGTCAACCAAACGACGGGTAAGGTAACCTGCATCAGCGGTTTTCAAAGCCGTATCCGCCAAACCTTTACGGGCACCGTGTGTGGAGATAAAATACTCCAGCACCGACAGACCTTCTTTAAAGTTCGACAAAATCGGGTTTTCAATAATCTGACCACCTTCAGCTCCTGATTTCTGGGGTTTTGCCATCAAACCACGCATACCTGAAAGCTGACGAATCTGCTCTTTAGAACCACGGGCACCCGAATCAAGCATCATGTAAACCGAGTTGAAACCCTGGTTATCGCTTGCAAGCTGTTTCATCAGGATATTCGACAGTTTAGAGTTCACATGTGTCCAGGTATCAATGATCTGGTTGTAACGTTCGTTGTTGGTAATGAATCCCATGTTGTAAAGATTCATAATTTCTTCAACCTCGGCATTACCTTCTTTCACCAGTTCTTCTTTTTCTGCCGGAATAATCACATCATTCAGGTTGAAAGACAAACCACCTTTGAAAGCCATGCTGTAACCCAGGTCTTTGATATCGTCGAGGAACTGGGCTGTACGGGAAACACCGCAAACTTCAATTACATTACCGATGATGTCACGCAGCGATTTTTTAGAAAGCAGTTCATTGATGTAACCCACTTCAGCAGGAACACATTTATTGAATAAAATGCGACCTACCGTAGTTTCGATAATCTTCTGAACAGGCTCACCTTTTTCATTAACATCGTAAATACGGACCTTAATCCAGGCGTGTAAAGCAACTTTCTTTTCGTTATAAGCGATTTCAGCTTCTTCGGCAGAATAGAAAATCAACCCTTCACCTTTAGCTCCCTGACGCGGCTTGGTGATGTAATACAACCCAAGTACCATGTCCTGTGACGGAACTGTGATAGGTGCACCGTTAGCCGGGTTCAGGATATTATGTGATGCAAGCATCAGCATTTGAGCTTCGAGAACGGCTTCGTTACCGAGTGGCAAATGCACAGCCATCTGGTCACCGTCGAAGTCGGCGTTGAAAGCCGTACAGGACAGTGGGTGTAACTGAATAGCCTTACCCTCGATCATCTTTGGCTGGAAAGCCTGGATACCAAGGCGGTGAAGTGTCGGGGCGCGGTTTAGCAGTACGGGATGTCCTTTCATCACGTACTCTAAAATATCCCAGATTACCGGGTCTTTGCGGTCCACAATTTTCTTTGCAGACTTCACCGTTTTCACGATTCCGCGTTCAATAAGTTTACGGATTACAAACGGTTTAAAGAGTTCGGCAGCCATGTCTTTTGGCAAGCCGCATTCATGCATTTTCAATTCAGGACCTACAACGATAACCGAACGGGCTGAGTAGTCAACACGTTTACCCAGCAGGTTCTGACGGAAACGTCCCTGTTTACCTTTCAACGAATCAGAAAGTGATTTCAGCGGGCGGTTGGCATCTGTTTTAACAGCGCTTGACTTACGACTGTTATCGAACAGGGAATCAACGGCTTCCTGCAACATACGTTTTTCATTATGCAGAATTACCTCAGGCGCTTTGATTTCGATCAATCGTTTCAGACGGTTATTACGGATAATTACACGACGATACAGGTCATTCAGGTCGGAAGTAGCAAAGCGACCTCCATCAAGCGGAACCAACGGACGCAATTCCGGTGGAATAACCGGTACGATTTTTACAATCATCCATTCCGGTTTATTTTTGTGCTTAGAAGCACGGAATGACTCTACAATCTGCAAGCGTTTCAGGGCCTCATTTTTACGTTGCTGTGAGGTATCATTGCTGGCTTTGTGACGCAAATCATAAGACAATTCATCCAAATCAAGGCGTGTAAGCAAATCGTAAATCGCTTCAGCCCCCATTTTGGCAATAAACTTATTTGGGTCGGTATCTTCCAGCATTTGATTTTCACGTGGAAGTGCTTCCATGATATCCAGATATTCTTCTTCTGATATCAATTCGCCATTGATGATATTTTCTCCGTTATCAGCAGCTCCGGCCTGAATAATCACATATTTCTCGTAATAGATGATTGCATCTAATTTTTTGGTTGGCATGCCGAGCAGATAACCAATCTTGTTGGGTAACGAACGGAAATACCAGATATGGGCAACAGGAACTACCAATTGAATGTGTCCAACGCGTTCGCGACGGACTTTCTTTTCGGTTACCTCAACACCACAACGGTCGCAGACAATCCCTTTATAACGGATGCGTTTATATTTTCCACAATGACATTCAAAGTCTTTGGTCGGACCAAAAATGCGTTCGCAGAACAAACCGTCACGTTCAGGCTTATAAGTCCGGTAGTTGATGGTTTCAGGTTTGAGTACCTCACCGCTTGATAATTTTAGAATTTCTTCGGGAGATGCTAATCCGATAGAAATTTTATTAAAATTACTCTTTGTTTTATTATCAGTTTTAAAAGCCATATATACTTTTGTTTTTCTTTTTAACTGTTTATTGTGTAATTACACCTATTCCAGATTGACACTCAGACCGAGGCCTCTCAGTTCATGCAGCAATACATTGAGTGATTCCGGAATACCGGGTGCCGGCATTGGTTCACCTTTTACGATTGCTTCATAAGTACGGGCACGACCCAGCACGTCATCCGATTTCACGGTCAGGATTTCCTGCAGGATATGAGCTGCACCGAATGCTTCGAGCGCCCAAACCTCCATTTCCCCGAAACGTTGTCCACCAAACTGAGCTTTACCACCAAGCGGTTGCTGTGTAATCAGCGAGTACGGACCGATTGAACGGGCGTGCATTTTATCTTCAACCATGTGACCTAACTTCAGCATATAAATAATACCTACCGTTGCTGTTTGGTCGAAGCGTTCACCGGTTCCACCATCATACAGGAATGTTTTACCATATTGAGGTACACCGGCTTTGTCGGTCCACTGATTCAGGTCCTCCAGGTTTGCACCGTCAAAAATCGGCGTTGCAAAACGAACACCCAATTCTTTTCCAGCCCAACCGAGTACAGTTTCGAATATCTGTCCGAGGTTCATACGGGAAGGCACACCCAGCGGATTCAACACAATGTCAACCGGTGTTCCGTCGGCAAGGAAAGGCATATCTTCCTGACGAACGATACGCGACACAATACCTTTGTTACCGTGACGACCGGCCATTTTATCACCTACACGGATTTTACGTTTCTTCGCAATATAAACCTTGGCTACCTGCACAATACCGGTTGGCAATTCATCACCAATGGTAATATTAAACTTCTGACGCTTAATCTGTGCATCCAGTTCTTTGTATTTTTTCAGGTAATTCAGAATAAGTTGTCTGATCAACTCATTTTTCTGTGCGTCCTGCGTCCATTTACTTAACTGTACTGTTGAGTAATCAATTTCACGTAATCTTTCTTCCGTGAATTTGCTGTTTCTGGAGATTAAATCTGTACCCAGAAAATCTTTTACCCCAGCCGAGGGTTTGTCGGCGGTTAACACCATTAATTTCTCAATCAGCGTATTTCTCAACACATTGGCCTGTGCTTCGAACTCTTCATCCAAACGGGGTAACACGGCTTTATCAGCCAATTTTGACTTCCTGTTTTTCTGTGCTTTCGAGAACAGACGTTTACCAATTACCACACCCGATAATGACGGGGTAGCTTTGAGTGACGCATCTTTAACATCTCCGGCTTTATCACCGAAGATAGCCCTGAGCAGTTTTTCTTCCGGAGAAGGATCTGACTCCCCTTTCGGCGTGATTTTACCGATGATGATGTCACCGGGCTCAATGCGGGCGCCAATGCGAATGATACCATTTTCATCCAGGTCGCGGGTCGCCTCTTCACTGACATTCGGAATATCAGCAGTAAACTCTTCCACACCTCTTTTGGTTTCACGCACTTCGAGCAATTGTTCTACCACGTGAATAGATGTAAATACATCGTCGCGTACGAGTCTCTCGTTAATTACAATCGCATCCTCGAAGTTGTAACCCTTCCACGGCATAAATGCCACTTTCAGGTTTTTACCGATTGCCAGTTCACCCTGTTGGGTCGAATATCCTTCAGTCAGAATCATACCCGGCTCAACCCGGTCTCCCTTGCGTACCAATGAACGCAGGTCGATGGTTGTATTTTGGTTTGTTTTCTGGAATTTCGGTAATTTATATTCTTTTACAGCCGATTCGAAGCTGATAAATTCTTCTTCTTCGGTTCTGTCATATTTAATTTTGATACAGTCGGCATCGGTATAAACCACTTCGCCATGTCCTTCGGCTGTAATTTGCGTACGGGAATCACGAATCAACTGACCTTCGATTCCGGTGCCCACAATCGGAGCTTCGCAACGCAACAGCGGCACAGCCTGGCGCATCATGTTCGACCCCATCAACGCACGGTTGGCATCATCATGTTCAAGGAAAGGAATCAATGCTGCGGCAATAGAAGCAATTTGTGACGGAGAAACGTCCATCAGGTGTACCTGATCTGGAGCTACAACCGGGAAATCAGCGCCTAAACGTGATTTAACCTTTGTACGGATAAATGTACCGTCGTCATTCAACGGAGCATTACCCTGTGCTACCACGAGGTCTTCTTCCTCTTCTGCAGTATAATATTTGATACCGTTCGCACTGGTATCAACAACTGCGTTGCTGACCGTACGATAAGGTGTTTCAATAAATCCTAAATCGTTAATCTTCGCGTAGATACACAAAGAGGAAATCAAACCGATGTTCGGACCTTCTGGGGTTTCAATCGGACAAAGACGACCATAGTGTGTATAGTGTACGTCACGAACCTCGAAACCGGCACGTTCACGAGACAGACCGCCGGGACCGAGTGCCGACATACGACGTTTGTGTGTAATCTCAGCCAGCGGGTTTTGCTGATCCATGAACTGCGACAACGCGTTCGTTCCGAAGAATGAATTGATAACCGAAGAAATACTCTTCGCGTTGATCAGGTCGATCGGTGTAAACACCTCGTTATCGCGCACGTTCATTCTTTCACGGATGGTACGGGCCATACGGGAAAGTCCAACACCAAACTGATTGTACATTTGCTCACCAACTGTACGAACACGACGGTTACTCAAGTGGTCGATATCATCCACCTCAGCTTTCGAGTTAATCAACTCGATGAGGTATTTGATGATTTCGATGATGTCTTCCTTGGTCAACACTTTAACATCGGGATTAATCGACAGGTTGAGTTTACGGTTGATACGGAAACGGCCTACATCCCCTAAATCGTAACGTTTTTCAGAGAAGAAGAGGTTGTTGATAACCTCACGTGCCGTAGAATCATCAGCAGGAACCGCGTTACGTAACTGACGGTAAATGTACACTACCGCTTCTTTTTCCGAGTTACTCGGGTCTTTCTGCAGGGTGTTGTAGATGATGGCATAATCATTTTGATTGGCATCCCCCCTGTGTAACAGAATCGTTTGAGTTCCCGACTCCAGGATGTCATCAATGTGTTTATTCTCAAGAACAGTTTCCCTGTCGATAACAACCTCGTTACGTTCAATACTTACCACTTCACCGGTATCCTCATCCACAAAGTCTTCTACCCAGCTTTTCAATACACGGGCGGCAAGTTTTTGTCCTACCGCTTTTTTCAGGCTGGCTTTACTTACTTTAATTTCTTCGGCAAGATTGAATATCTCGAGAATATCTTTATCACTTTCGAATCCGATAGCACGCAGGAGCGTGGTTACCGGTAATTTCTTTTTACGGTCGATGTATGCATACATCACATTGTTGATGTCGGTTGCAAACTCGATCCAGGAGCCACGGAAAGGAATGATACGCGCCGAGTACAGTTTTGTACCGTTGGCATGCATACTCTGTCCGAAGAACACACCCGGAGAACGGTGTAACTGAGAAACAATCACACGTTCAGCACCGTTAATAACAAAAGTACCTTTAGGTGTCATGTAAGGAATAGGTCCCAGGTAAACATCCTGGATAACCGTATCGAAGTCCTCATGATCCGGGTCGGTACAGTACAGCTTTAATTTAGCTTTTAAAGGAATGGAATAAGTTAAGCCCCTTTCGATACATTCCTCGATGCTGTATCTGGGAGGGTCAACATAGTAATCGAGGAACTCAAGGATAAAGTTGTTTCGTGTATCTGCAATTGGAAAGTTTTCCATGAAAACCTTATACAGACCTTCGGTTTTCCTTTTTTCAGGGGAAGTATCCATCTGAAAAAAGTCATGAAAAGATTTTAATTGAACTTCCAGAAAGTCGGGATAATCAAACTGGTTTTTTATGGAAGCAAAATTGATTCTCTGATCTTTATTTGATGAAGACATTTTCAAAGAGTTTATTGTTGATGCGGTGAACTTAACTGTGGTGAACCCACGGAAATGAGTTCGATATTAATATAGACATGAAAAGGTTTA
Source organism: Bacteroidota bacterium (assembly GCA_023459355.1). Lineage (GTDB taxonomy): Bacteria > Bacteroidota > Bacteroidia > Bacteroidales > Paludibacteraceae > Paludibacter. Next base: position 136,095 of record JAEWUM010000046.1, read on the forward strand.
GAATCCCCCTTAACGAGGGAATCTAAACCACATTCCTGATTATCAGGTAATTTTTATTATTACTTAAGTTCTACTTCAGCTCCGCCTTCAGTCAACGCTTTGTTCAGGGCATCTGCTTCGTCTTTTGTAACACCTTCTTTGATTGCAGAAGGAGCTGCGTCTACAAGGTCTTTAGCTTCTTTCAAACCCAGACCGGTAAGTTCTTTCACTAATTTAACGATTGCTAGTTTATTAGCACCCGCGCTTTTCAAAATTACATCGAAAGAGTTTTTTTCTTCCACTACCTCAGCAGCAGCTGCAGCAGGACCAGCAGCAACAGCAACAGCTGCAGCAGCGGGTTCGATACCATATTCGTCTTTCAAAATTTGAGCTAACTCATTTACTTCTTTAACGGTCAAGTTAACTAATTGTTCTGCAAAAGCTTTCAAATCTGCCATTGTCTTAATTTTTATAGATTTTATTTTTTGTTTTTATTCTGAGATTATCTTTCCGACAATGTTTTCAACACGCCGTGAATAGTAGTACCTCCTGATTGGAGTGCGGACACAACGTTCTTAGCAGGCGATTGCAACAATCCGATGATTTCGCCGATAAGCTCGTTTTTGCTCTTGATTGAGATCAATGTTTCCAACTGGTTTTCGCCAATATAGAATGATTCTTCAACATAGGCAGCTTTCAAAACAGGTTTTTTTGTTTTACTTGTTTTGCTGAATTCCTTGATAAGTTTAGCTGGAGCATTGCCATTATTAGAAAGCATCAGGGAAGTTTCTCCTTTCAGTGTACCAAACAGTTCACTGAAATCGGTTCCTGTATTTTCCAATGCTTTTCTGAGCAGGGTGTTTTTAACCACCATGAGTTTCACATCCTGCTTGTAGCATGTTTTGCGTAATTTACTTGTCTCTTCAGCATTTAATCCGCCGATATCGGCCAGATAGAAATGTGCATATGATTGAATCGTTGACTCAAGTTGTTTTATAACTGCGCTTTTATCTTCCTTTTTCATAAACTTTAATTTTATTCTTCAACTGATTTTGGGTCAATTTTAATACCCAGACTCATTGTGCTCGAAAGATAAATGCTCTTCACATAAGTACCTTTGGCTGCTGTCGGTTTCAGTTTCATCAATGTAGAGATAAATTCTTTGGCATTTTCAACAATCATTTCGGCAGTGAAAGACACTTTACCGATAGATGTGTGAACGATACCGGCTTTATCAACCTTGAAGTCGATTTTACCTTGTTTTACCTCTTTAACTGCACCTGCCACGTCATTGGTAACGGTACCGCTTTTAGGGTTCGGCATCAATCCACGCGGACCGAGCACGCGACCCAGCGCACCTAATTTACCCATGATGGCAGGCATTGTGATGATCACATCAACATCAGTCCAACCGCCTTTTATTTTTTCGATATATTCATCGAGGCCGACAAAGTCAGCTCCGGCTTCTTTAGCCGCTGCTTCCTGATCGGGTGTACATAATGCAAGAACCCTTACTTGTTTACCGGTTCCGTTTGGCAACGACACTACGCCGCGTACCATCTGGTTGGCTTTACGTGGGTCAACACCTAAGCGTACATCAATATCTACAGAAGCATCGAATTTAGTTGTAGTAATTTCTTTAACCAATTCAGCTGCTTCCTTTAGTGTATAGGCTTTTCCCGCTTCAACTTTTGCGTTAGCCAACTTTTGATTTTTTGTCAGTTTACTCATTATTGAAGTCTTTATTAATTATTACCAGGAAAATTACCTTTTACGGTAATACCCATACTTCTCGCTGTACCGGCTACCATTTTCATGGCAGCATCTAACTCAAAACAATTCAAATCGACCATTTTGTCTTCGGCAATTTGTTTCACCTGATCCCAGGTAATTTCAGCCACCTTTTTACGGTTAGGCTCAGCCGAACCTCCTTTTACCTTTGCCACTTCCAGTAACTGGATTGCAACGGGAGGAGTTTTAACAATAAAGTCAAATGATTTGTCTGTGTAATAGGTGATAACAACAGGTAAAACCTTACCGGCTTTATCCTGGGTTCTGGCATTAAATTGTTTGCAAAACTCCATAATGTTGATCCCTTTAGCACCCAAAGCAGGTCCTACCGGGGGAGATGGGTTTGCCGCACCTCCTTTAATCTGTAATTTAATAAGTCCAGCAATCTCTTTAGCCATAATTGTTATTTTTTGAAGATTAAATGGAAAAACCGGTTTGTAACTGAACCGACTATTCCCGTTCTACCTGATTGAAAGCAAGTTCAAGCGGAGTTTTCCGTCCGAACACCAAAACCATAACTTTGAGTTTTTTCTTCTCGGTGTTGACTTCCTCGATGATACCAGTGAAACCATTGAACGGACCGGAAATAACTTTTACGCTCTCATCCTTGAGATAAGGAGTCAGCAAGTCAGCTTCGCTTTCCTGCATTTCATCCACAACCCCGAGAATTCTGTTCACCTCGGCACTGCGTACCGGAGTAGGAACGTTGTTTTTTTCCTCTAAAAATCCGAAAACATTTGGAATCTGACGGATACGGTGAGCAACTTCTCCAACGAGATTCGCCTCTATCAACACATATCCCGGCATGAGATTAATCTCTTTCGTGATATGCTTTCCGTTGCGAATAATTATCTTTTTTTCAGTCGGAATAACGACCTGAGAAACAAACTGACCAAGATCGGAATTTTTGATTTCAGCATCTATATATTCCTTTACTTTGCTTTCTTTTCCACTAAAGGCACGTAATACGTACCATTTGAAATTGTTTGTCTCAGACACAGTTAAATCCTCCTAAATTAATTACAATAATTTTTCGTACACGAAAGTCATGATAGTTTCAAAACCCAGGTCCATAACCCATACTATCAAGGCAATAATGATGGAAGCAATCAAAACCACGATAGCACTGTTCATCAATTCAGCGCGTGTTGGCCACGACACTTTCTGAACAAGTTCTGTATACGACTCTTTGATATAATTTACTACTTTCATATATAAATAGAATTTGCACGGGCAGAGAGGCTCGAACTCCCGACACCTGGTTTTGGAGACCAGTGCTCTACCAACTGAGCTACGCCCGTATAAACTCCCTGAAAACATCCTTACAAAGAATGTTTCAGGGGCATTTATTTTCAGTTTCCAACCATCCCTCCTTCGGGAAGTCAGGAACTTCTATTAGTCTAACAATTCAGTAATTTGACCTGAACCTACCGTACGTCCACCTTCACGGATAGCGAAACGCAAACCTACGTTACAAGCTACTGGGTAAATCAGTTTTACTGTGATTTCCAGGTTGTCACCCGGCATTACCATTTCAGTTCCTTCCGGCAACTGGATTTCTCCGGTTACGTCCAATGTACGGATGTAGAACTGAGGACGGTATCTGTTATGGAATGGTGTATGACGACCACCTTCTTCTTTCTTCAGGATATAAACCGCTGCTTTGAAAGTAGTGTGAGGAGTCACTTTACCCGGGTGGGTAATAACCATACCACGTTTGATTTCTTCTTTGTCGATACCACGTAACAACAAACCTACGTTATCACCAGCCTGACCGTCGTCCAGAATTTTACGGAACATTTCCACACCGGTTACAACTGATTTTTTAGCTTCGTGACCCAGACCAATGATCTGAACTTCTTCACCGGTTTTGATTTTACCTGTTTCGATACGACCTGTAGCAACTGTACCACGACCAGTGATAGAGAACACGTCTTCTACCGGCATCAGGAACGGTTTATCAACAGCACGTTCAGGTAATTCAATCCATGTATCAACAGCATCCATCAATTCCATTACTTTATCTTCCCATTCAGCAACACCGTTCAGTGCGCCAAGAGCAGATCCGCGGATGATAGGAGTATTGTCGCCATCAAATTCATAGAATGAAAGCAGTTCACGCATTTCCATTTCTACCAGTTCCAACATTTCTTCGTCGTCAACCATGTCACATTTGTTCATGAAAACAACGATACGAGGAACGTTTACCTGACGAGCCAACAGGATGTGCTCACGAGTTTGAGGCATCGGACCATCAGTTGCAGCAACCACGATGATAGCACCGTCCATTTGAGCAGCACCCGTAACCATGTTCTTAACGTAGTCGGCGTGACCCGGACAGTCAACGTGCGCATAGTGACGAGCAGCTGTCTGGTATTCTACGTGTGAAGTATTAATTGTAATACCACGTTCTTTTTCTTCAGGAGCATTATCGATTGAATCGAATGAACGCAACTCAGAAAGTCCTTTTTTTGCTAATACAGTAGTAATAGCAGCGGTCAGCGTAGTTTTACCGTGGTCAACGTGACCAATGGTACCTACGTTTACGTGAGGTTTCGACCTGTCAAATTTTTCTTTTGCCATAACTCAAAGATTATTTTTAGATTTTAAATGATATATGTTTTATAAAAGCTTTATACTTAGAGCTGTTGATGGGACTTGAACCCGCGACCTCTTCCTTACCAAGGAAGTGCTCTACCCCTGAGCTACAACAGCAAGAGAGCGGAAGACGGGGCTCAAACCCGCGACCCTCAGCTTGGAAGGCTAATGCTCTATCAACTGAGCTACTTCCGCAAAAAGTGGGCAGTGAAGGATTCGAACCTCCGAAGTCGAAAGACAGCTGAGTTACAGTCAGCCCCAGTTGGCCACTTTGGTAACTGCCCATTTTAAATCACACAGAAGAATGCTCTTCATCTTCCATCTTGCAGCTTTCACCGCTTTGAGCCTCTTGTCGGATTCGAACCAACGACCCCGAGATTACAAATCACGTGCTCTGGCCAGCTGAGCTAAAGAGGCAATGTGTTAATAATTAGCGATTTTAATCGAATAAAAAGCCGTTTAAACACTCCTATTTAAACGGCTTGCAAATGTACGAAATTATTTTGGATTACAAAACAATTCCTTCCAATTTTTTATTTTTTACTTAGTTTTTCCTTAAACTTTACGATCTGCTTCTCTAAAGCTTCTACTGACAAATCAACGGCTTCTTCAAAAGTATCACAAACCTTCGATGCGAAAAACTCGGCTGACGGAACGGATATTTTAATCTCGGCCTCCTTATTGGTTGCCGTCTCGGGCTTAACTACCTTTAAATAAACCTCCACATTCAAAATCTCATCAAACAAACGGGTCAGTTTTTTCGTTTTCTTTTCAACATACAACTCCAACGCTTTGGTTGCATCAAAATTAATCGACTGAACTCTGAGTTTCATAACTACCTCCTTCTTTATTTGGCTCTGGGATGAGCCCGTTTATATATATTGTATAGCTCTCCAAAACCGGTATGGGTATACACCTGCGTTGCCGCAAGCGAACTGTGACCCAACAATTCTTTTACTGCATTTATGTCTGCTCCGCCATCCAGCAGACCGGTGGCAAAACTGTGACGCATAACATGGGGACTGATTTTCGGAAGTGAACTGACCTGCGACATCATGTTGTGTACAATATTATATACAAGCTTCGGATACAGTTTTTCTCCGGACGGTCTTACAAATAAATTCTGTGCTGCGGCGGCAACATAATCGTCTCTTTTACGTATGTAATCTGCAATTTTCGCACACAACCCCTGATCCAGCGGAATGATGCGTTGTTTGTTACGCTTGCCTGTCACCTTCATCTCCCCGTTCACCAAATCAACATCCTGATCGCGGATGCCAATCAACTCCGACAACCGGACTCCGGTCATGTAAAAAACCTCCAGTATTAACAAATCTCTCATACGCACAAAATCGTCAACAGGAACAAAAGGATTATCCAAAACCTGACTCACTTCTCTTTGTTTGAAAAACACCGGAAGCGGCTTTTTTGTTTTGGGAAGCACAATTTTTAACGTTGGATTTGTCGTAACAAGACCATGCCTGAGCATGTATTTCCAGCAGGATTTAAGCGAAGATATTTTACGGGATATGCTGCGCGCGGATATTCCCTGCTGCATCAACTCCATGATCCATTGCTGAATATTCGATGGAATAACATTTTCAGGGTTGAAGTGCTGGTCTTCAACTCCCAAAAACAAAAGAAACTGGTTCAGATCGTTTTTATATGACAAAACAGTATGAGAGGAATAATTCTTCTCATACTGTAAATATTGCAGAAAACCGTTAATCATAACCTCGTTCCAATTCTGCAACGAAAATAGAATAAATTAATCAGAAATACAAATTATCCGCAGATAATTTAACGCTGTTTATTATTCTTGTCCGAGCTGCATTTTTTGTACGTAAACCGCGTGCATTTTTTGCTCACGCTTTACCACAGAAGGTTTATCGAAACACTGACGACGACGGAGTTCTTTTACGACACCTGTTTTTTCAAATTTACGTTTGAATTTTTTCAACGCTCTTTCAATGTTTTCGCCTTCTTTAACAGGAACTACGATCATAATTATTAACTGTTTATATGTATTAATTCGTTATTTTGAAATTC
>JAEWUM010000047.1 GCA_023459355.1 Bacteroidota bacterium
TAAAACATAAGATATGAAAAGCGGAATCCACCCAGAAAACTATCGCACGGTTGTGTTTAAAGACATGTCGAATGGCGATACCTTTTTTACACGTTCAACAGTGAACAGTAGAGAAACCATTGAAATCGACGGAGTAAGTTATCCTTTGATGAAACTTGAAATCTCCAGCAGTTCACATCCTTTTTATACCGGTAAATCTAAACTGGTAGATACCGCAGGACGTGTTGACAAGTTCATGAACCGTTATGCAAAACGGATGGAAAAGAAATAATCTGTAACAGATAGTACAGAAGATAATTTTTAAGTATAAATGACAAGCCCGTTGAAAATCAATTTCAACGGGCTTGTCATTTATTGTTTATACACTTCAGTGTTAAAGCCTTATTTTGATGGCATCTTTACCTGCTTTCAGGATATACAAAGCGTTTTTATTCAGACTGCTGATTGATACAATTTGTGAATAAGACTCCACCTGTCGTAAAAGTTGTCCGGTTGCATTATAAACATAAACCATTTTATTGTCATCCGTATTTTTTCCTTTGTCCAGGATGATATTGCCATCACTATCGCTGAATACATTCATGCTGTTCTCTCTGCTGGTAAACTGAATCAGTCCTTCGCCTCCTCCCATGAAATCAAAGCTGATGATTTTGTTTTCCAGCTTGATATTGGTTAACGGCCGGTTGATGTCTGTTCCGTTTCTGAGTACCGGAGCATATTCAGTGATATTTTTTGATCCCGGAAACGGGTCTCCCGCCAGTGAAAATGTACTGGCAATACCATCAGCCTCGATGATATCAACTCCCATCGCATTGGCATTGTTGTTCGGACTGTTGTTCTCCCATGCATTTGCATTGTAGTAAATTCGCGTAATCAACATACCACTGTTCGGAAGAAAGGCGTCCCATTCCGTTTTCTGTCTGTTTTCAAGCATAAAAAATTCCACAGGATTCGGATCTTCTCCAATCAGGTTATGATTTCCGGTTGCCGTGATGATAAAGGCTTGATTACTCGTTTTTAAATCTTCCAGAAAAATATGTTTAGGAAACCTTAGTATCTCCGGTACCAGCCAGCCCAGATAAAAACGATCGTAGGCTGAATAAGTCGGTGGAGTTCTACCCTGATTCAGATAGGCACCGTTATCCATGATGTTCCAGTTTGAAAGAGTATGGTGGTTTTCTCCATTCGTGGCATAATAATCAACTAATCCATAGACATGCCCGAATTCATGGGCAAAAGTGCCAATCCCTGACATGTTTGCTCCGCTGTTACCCCTGAGTTCAGAAGTACAGGCATACCCCTTTATCATCTTTCCATTGAATACAAGATCCTCGTACAGTTCCCAACGGTGCGGCCAGATTGATTCATCAGGACCGCCTTCAGCCTCGTTATGTCCGGCATAAAAAATGAAAATATTATCGACAACGCCATCATTGTCTGTGTCGTATTCGGCAAAATTTACTCCGTCGGCAGCAGCGGCGGTGCAGGCATCTACCACCATCTGTTGTGGTCTCATGTCATCGTCTGTTGTCAGGTCATTGGCACCGTAATAGGCACGGGTATTCGGTAAGGTATATGGACCAACGACTACAAATTCGGGTGATGATAATTCATTTGATGCGGCAATAAAGTAATCGCGTGCTGAACCGGTTCCTCCGTTTTCGTTATATTTCTCTTTGTTGAGCATGTTTGTAAATGCGGTATTGGGATTGAGCGTTACAAAAGGAACGTTCAGGAAGTTAACCAGGATGACAATGGATTTTGGTGAACCGGTTCGGGGAAATGTGCCTCTTTTGTCGTTTCTCCGGATTGCTTTCTGTGCTTTCCTTTTGTTGGTCTCAGTGATGAAAGAAGGGTTAACTTCGGCAGTACTGATGTACCTTCTTTCTGCTTCGGTCCGTTTATCTGCCGGATTAACACGGATGCCTGTTGTTCTGATTACCTCTTTGGTGTCTTTTTCAGCATACTGATAAAAACCCTCCTTATCTCGACGTATTAGATACCCGTCAGTCGTAAGTTCATATTTAAAGAATTCGTCACCTCTCATATAGACAGTAAGTTCACTACCGTCTGGTTGAACGCGGGTAACCGGATGGGGGGTGGCAGGAACAGAATAGCTATAACCTGAAATCAGCAAAGGAAATATGAATAGTAATAGTCTTGAATTTGTCAGGGTCATAAAATGAACATTTGAACTAAAAAATATATATTAAGGTGCGTTTATAATTGGTTAAACGAATAAATTTCAAAGATGTTTATTGTAATGTGTTAATAAGCTGTAATAAATTTTTTTCTTCCTCTTCCCAGCAGTATAGTTTTTTTACTTTCTCAAAATGGCTTGTGTCCATAGGATTTTCAAGCATGTCAGTAATTATTACAGCTAATTTTTCCGGATTCGTTTCATCGGTAAGTCTTCCTGTGTTATGTTTCATAACTATAGCGGAAATTTCGGGGAACGGGCTGGACAAAATCGGAACATTAGCATGTAAATAAGAGAATACTCTATTTGGAAGTGAATAATAATAACTTAAACCTTTGTCTTCAAGCAAACACAATCCAATATCTCCTGAACTGGTATAATGCTGTAATTCTTCTGCAGGAACTTTTCCGTGAAAGATAACTTTTGATTCTAACCTTTGATTAATTACCCTTTGTTTTAGTTGGGTAAGCATGTCACCATCTCCAATAATATAAAGTACGGCATTTTTAATGTATGGCATTGCGTCAATCACCCATTCCAGACCTCTTCCCATATTCACAGCACCCTGATATAATATGATTTTTTTACCGGGTAATACAATTTTCTTTGGAGTAATTCCTTGTAAATAGGGAACATTCTTGATTACGTGCATGTTTAGCTTATACTTCTGTCTGTAATAAGTTGCTATTGAATCACAGACAGTAATTGCTGTCGTAAGCCGAGGAAAAATCAGGTCTTCAATTTTTGTCCAGCATCTTTTTATACGAGGTCTATCCTGTAACTCAGGAACCTCAGGGAAAAGTTCATGAGCATCAAATACCAGTTTTTTGTGTTTAATCCTGGCAGCTAAAAAACAGGCAGGTAGGGTGTCGGTGTCGTTTGCATACAATATATCAGCATTTCTACCTAATAGATAAAGAAACAAGCGAATATTCAATTCAGCATAAAATAAAAATCCCCTATTAAACATCAGACTGAATCTTTTATTTTTGATATTTGAATTCAGCGCTAATGAGTTTCTCAAACTTCGTCCGGTTAACAGCACATCATGTCCATTTCCCGAAAGAGATTTTGCGACCTTTAGTACTCTTTGATCGGTTGAAAGGTCATTGGAAACAGCAATTATTATCTTTTTGTTATTCGATTCTATCATTGATGCTGAGTGATTTAAGTAAGTCGCGATATAGCTTTCTGTGATATAAACCAACTTGTTTCTCAACCGTATTATTATGCCACAAAAGGCTTATTTCGCCATTGAAATTTCTGACTGTATTAATCAGGCTCTCGCAGTATTGAAAAGCATCGTGTGCGTTCATATACATATATCTTTTTTCGCTGAGGGTTACATCCATGATGGTCAGATGGTGTAAGCGCAGTTTTGTAAGCTGTTTTTTAGCCGGATTAATCCACTGCACAGCCTTACATGTTCCGAGTCTGAATCCGGCCACATCTGCATATCCCATGCTGAATTCGTCAGATATTCCACTGCGGATCAGGTATTCAAAGTCTTCAGGTTCTCTGTTGTTCAGATAATGGTTGCGGTTATAGCTGATTTCTTTTTTGGTGAACTTTTCCAATGTTCTTTTTTCATCGGCAACAAGTTCGGGATTACATCCGGCTTCATAACTGATGTGTAACCCGATAGATACTTTCTTTCTTCTGATGTATCTGATGAGTGTTTGATAATCAGGGTGAGCGAGATTTACAATTGGTTTGTCTTCTTTTCTTTTGCCGCTGTATGACCGGATAAATGCGATGATTTCACACCGGTCATCTCCCATTTTCTGCCGGAGTTCCTGATTCAGTTTGAAAAGATAAGGAAAAGTGTACCAGGGGTCAAAAATCAATCCGCCAAAGAAACTTTTAATGGCTTGTTTGGCTTCCTTAGGTCGCTTGATGCCTCTCAGAACACCTCCCATCATGCCTCTGAAATTGCGGTAATGGGCAATCTGGTCGACATCGTGTGTTAAATAAACTTTTCTGATCTCTTGGGGTGGTTCACTTACCTTGAGACCTGCTTCCCTTAGTTTGTTCCTTAATATTAGTCCCCATTCCTCAATGATGGGACGATCGATAAATCCTGCCTTATATGGCAGGGATTCTTTCCCGGGAAAGCGGTTGTGTGGGTCACGAACCTGGCGACGAACCATCTCTTCGTACCTCGAAATAAGGTAATAGGTTCCCGCGATGATATCCGCGTGTAAAACAAGTGCGTCGCCTATCGTTTCAGTCGTCTCATCACCGAAAAGAATGGGCACTTCTTCCCATAACTTCAGGGGTAATGTCGGGATAGAGACTTCAGTCCCATACACGTTATCATCAAAAAAACCGGATGGCCGGATGACTACTTTGTATTTTGTAATTTCCTGTTCATCCGATGTATAGCCGATTTTCTTCAGGATACTTTCCTGAATGTGATCTCCCGCTAAAAAACGAATGATATATTGTATAATTTCATGCATAAAACTTTTTTTCTTAAATCGTAAATAGGGTCGCCGGTCACGTCATTGCGAGCGTAGCGAAGCAACCATTTCAAACCAGCATTTGGCTATTTCGCTATTCGCTAATAGACGCACGGCAGTGCGTCTCTACTCACAGCTATTCGCTCTTCACTCAACTCTTTCTTTAAAAACCGGCCAGTTTCGCTTTCCGGGTTCGCAATAATTTCCTGCGGCGTGCCGGTGCAAATCACACGACCGCCTGCCCGCCCGCCTTCGGGACCGATATCGATAATGTGGTCGCAGGCCTTGATGACATCCATATTGTGTTCAATGATGATAACGGTATTGCCCCTGTCTGTTAAACGGTTTAATACACCCAATAGTACGCGGATGTCCTCAAAATGCAATCCAGTCGTGGGCTCGTCGAGTATATAGAGGGTTTTTCCTGTATCTCTTTTGGATAATTCTGTTGCCAGTTTTACACGCTGACTTTCACCCCCCGATAGGGTGGTGCTCGATTGTCCCAGCCTGATGTAGCCCAATCCCACGTCTTGAATCGTTTTGATTTTATTGAGGATAATGGGTTGATTCTCGAAGAATTCAACGGCCTGGTTGATAGTCATGTCAAGCACATCGGCGATGGACTTTCCCTTGAACCGGACTTCTAATGTTTCTTTGTTGTATCTTTTACCGCCACAACTTTCACAGGGAACGTACACATCGGGTAAAAAGTTCATCTCTATGGTTTTATAGCCGTTCCCGCTGCACACTTCACACCGGCCACCGGCCGTGTTGAAGGAAAATCGCCCGGGTTTGTAAGCTCTGATTTTGGCCTCGGGTAATGATACAAACAGGTTGCGGATGTCGGAAAATACGCCGGTATAAGTAGCGGGGTTGGAGCGGGGCGTGCGACCGATAGGCGACTGATCCACTACAACTACCTTATCGACCTGTTCTATGCCTTCTACTGATTCATAAGGCAGCGGATCTTTTAAGGAAGAATAGAAATGCTGGCTCAGAATGGGTTGCAGGGTCTCATTTATCAGGGTTGATTTGCCACTCCCAGATACACCGGTAACACATATCATCTTACCCAAAGGGAAACTTACATCAATATTTTTCAGGTTGTTTCCTTTGGCTCCTTTGATGGTCAGGTAATTTCCGCTGCCGGGTCTTAATGTTGCCGGAATTTCTATTTTCTCCTTCCCGTTCAGAAAAGCGGCGGTCATGGTATCCGATAAAAGCATTTGTTCGGGCGTACCGGCAAATACGACTTTTCCTCCGTGCCGGCCGGCTCTTGGTCCCAAATCGATTACGTAGTCTGCTGCCAGCATCATTTCCTTGTCATGCTCCACCACGATGACTGAGTTGCCCGTATCGCGTAGTTGTTTGAGCGAACGTATCAACCTTTCATTATCACGCTGGTGTAAGCCTATACTGGGCTCATCGAGTATATAAAGCACGTTAACCAACTGCGTGCCGATTTGGGTGGCTAAGCGGATGCGCTGACTTTCACCTCCCGACAGTGAATGGGAACTCCGGTTCAACGATAAATAACTCAGCCCGACATCTAATAAAAACTGAAGTCGTGTCCGGATTTCTTTGAGAATCTCCACCGCGATGGCTTTTTGTTTTTCCGAAAGATATTGTTCCACCTGACTCAGCCAATTGAAAAGCTCGTCGATGTCCATCTTAGCCAGTTCTGAGATATTCTTATCGTGTATCCTGAAATGCAGAAATTCTTTTTTCAGTTTGGCGCCGTGGCATTCGGGACAAACAATTTCTTTTGAGAACTGATTGGCCCATTTTTGTTCAGTTGCTGATGCTGAATTCTCCTGCTGCATTTCAATGTACTTCAGGATTCCGTCGTAACTCAAAAAATAATTGGAATTGCCGAGCGAATGGTTCTTGATGTTCAGTCTCTCCTCTGTGCCGTTCATGATTTCCTCAATGGCTTCTTCCGGGATGTCGGCAACCGGCATTTTAATCTGACAATCGTATTTCTCCAGGATGGCTTCTATCTGCCAGAAAATCATCGTATTTTTATGTTTCCCCAGTGGTACAATTGCACCATTATATATGCTGATGGATTTATCGGGAATGATTTTGTCCATGTCAATCTCGTTTACGATGCCGATTCCCTTGCAACGCGGACAAGCGCCGTGTGGCGAATTGAAGGAGAAGTTGTGCGGAGCAGGTTCTTCATACGAAATTCCCGTAGTCGGGCACATCAACATTTTACTGAAATATCGGACAGTATCAGTTTCGCCATCGAGCAACATCACGATGCCGTTGCCTTGTTGCATGGCTTTTTCCAGCGATTGCTTCAACCGTTGTCGATCTTTTCCTGAGATGATTAACCGGTCAATGATCAGTTCAATGTCGTGTATCTTGTAACGGTCAACTTTTAAACCATGCGTAATTTCCCGCATTTCGCCATCGATGCGCACATGCATATAGCCTTTTTTGCGGGTGGTTTCGAACAATTCCTTGTAATGCCCCTTACGTCCTTTTACCAATGGCGCCAGCAAAAAGGTTTTCTTACCTTCGTAGTCTTTCAGAATGAGGTCGACAATCTGTTCTTCAGAATATTTCACCATTTTCTCGCCGGTAGCATACGAATAGGCCTCACCTGCACGGGCAAATAGCAAACGCAGAAAATCGTAAATCTCGGTGGTTGTCCCCACGGTCGAACGGGGGTTCTTATTGGTGGTCTTTTGTTCGATGGAAATTACCGGACTCAATCCGGTAATTTTATCTACATCGGGGCGTTCCAGATTGCCCAAAAAACTACGGGCATAGGCCGAGAAAGTTTCTATATAACGACGCTGACCTTCGGCGAAAATTGTGTCGAAAGCAAGAGAGGATTTACCACTTCCGCTGAGCCCGGTAATGACGGTCAGCGCGTTTCTGGGAATGGTAACGTCGATGTTTTTTAAGTTATGTACGCGGGCGCCTGTGACTTCAATTTCACCTGACGCTTCAATGCGTTCTGTTTCAATATCCTGTTTCAAAGTGATGCCGGTAATGTAAAATTGTGAACCCGCAAAGTTAGTATTTTTTTTTAAAACGGGAGAAGGTTATGATACATAATAATGTTGTTTTGAGGTGCTGATAATAATTGTTATTTTTGCACTCCACTCACACCGCAGGTGTGAAATTATTCATAACCGTATGCAAGCGTAGCGCAGCTTACGGACTAAAGAGAAAAAAAGTTCGACTCACACCGCAGGTGTGAAATTATTCATAACCGTATGCAAGCGCAGCGCAGCTTACGGACTAAAGAGAAAAAAAATCGACTCACACCATAGGTGTGAAATTATTCATAACCGTATGCAAGCGCAGCGCAGCTTACGGGCTAAAGAGAAAAAAAGTTCGACTCACACCGCAGGTGTGAAATTATTCATAACCGTATGCAAGCGCAGCGCAGCTTCGGGCTAAAGAGAAAAAAAGTTCCACTCACACCGCAGGTGTGAAATTATTCATAACCGTATGCAAGCGCAGCGCAGCTTACGGAAAACCCATAAACTATGAGCTATATTCAACTACTCTACCACGCAGTCATTCGCACCAAAGCAAGCCAACCAACCCTGTCGCTTGTCCATTCTGATGAATTATACAGATACATCTGGGGTATAATAAAAAACAAAAACAGTAAACTTTATCGGGTAAATGGAATGAATGATCATGTCCATTTACTTTTCTCACTTCATCCGACAATCGCAATATCTGATTTTATGCGCGAATTAAAGGTTGAAACCAGCAAAATGTTAAAGCAAACTCCCGGTTTTGAGAATTTTACTTCATGGAGTGAGGGTTATGCTGTCATATCTTGTAATGTAAAAGAAAAGGAAGTAGTATATAATTATATTAAAAATCAAAGAGAGCATCACAAAAAGATTAGTTTCAAAGAAGAGTACATTGTTTTTCTCAGGGAAATGGGATTGGAGTTAGATGAACGTGACTGGCAAAGATAATTTCGCCCCTGCGGGGCTATATTAATATGAAGAGTTGTGCTCCGTAAGCTGCGCTTCGCTTGCATACGGTTATGAATAATATCACACCTGCGGTGTGAGTGGAATTGTGTGAGTGGAATTGTGTGAGTGTAATTGATTTTAATCTTATTTGCAACTTCGGTAAAATAATATTATCTTTGCCCCGCTTTTCTGGTGCAGAAAGTGTGATGGGAAATTAAGCGACTAATCACTTAAAAATCAACGCTTAAATTTTGAGTAACACATTAATAAATTAAAATGAAAACTTTTGAATTAAAAGGTAAAGTTCGTGAAGAACTTGGTAAAAGGGCTTCGAAAGCCACACGTGCAGAGGAAAGTGTGCCCTGCGTATTGTACGGAACAGGTGAAAATGTACATTTTACAGCCACAGCAAGCGATTTAAGAAAATTGATTTATTCTCCGGAAGTGTTTATCGTGGATCTGGATGTAGATGGTAAGAAGAGCAAAGCCATCATGAAGGATTTACAGTTCCACCCGGTATCGGATAAAGTGTTACATATCGATTTTCTGGAAGTAAGTGATAAGAAACCGGTTGTTTTGGAAGTTCCGGTGAAATTAAACGGTCTTGCTGAAGGGGTTAAAGCTGGGGGTAAATTAGCCTTGCAAATGCGCAAGCTGAAAGTTAAAGGTATTTATACTGATTTCCCTGAAGCTATTACCATTGACGTAACTAATTTAGGTTTGGGAAAAACGATTCAGGTTGGTGCCGTTAAAATTGACAAACTGGAAATCCTGAACGCTAAAAATGCCGTTGTCGCACAGGTTAAACTGACAAGAGCCGCCCGTGGAGCTGCCGCCGCTGCTGCCTCCGGAAAATAATTGCAGTTGAGATGAAATACTTGATCGTTGGACTGGGTAATATTGGTCCTGAGTACCAGAATACCCGCCACAACATAGGATTCACAATATTGGACGCTCTTGCAAGGGCGTCCAATGTTTTTTTTGAGGATAAACGCTATGGCTTTGTCACGCAGGTAAAACTGAAAGGCCGTACGCTTGTCCTGCTGAAACCGTCTACCTTTATGAATCTGAGCGGACACGCGCTGCGCTACTGGATGCAGAAGGAGAAAATTGAAATTGAAAACGTGCTGGTACTCGTGGATGATATCGCCCTGCCTTTCGGTACGTTGCGCCTCAAACCGCAAGGTTCGGATGCGGGACATAACGGGCTGAAAAACATCCAGGACATACTGGGGCACAATACCTATGCCCGTTTGCGTTTCGGAATCGGAAATGATTTCCCAAAAGGTTATCAGGTTGAATATGTGTTGGGTAAATGGGATGAGGAAGAACAAAAGTTGTTGCCTGAAAGGGTTGATAAGGCGATTGAAATGATTAAAAGTTTCTGTCTGGCCGGGATGCAACTTACGATGACACAATATAATAATAAATGAAAACAGAAGTCCGTATAGATAAATGGTTATGGGCTGTTCGCCTCTTCAAAACCCGCTCTCTTGCTGCTGAAGCATGTAAGAAAGGGAAGATATTGATTGGAGGGGTGGAAGCAAAGCCCTCCAGAAATATCAAAGTCGGTGAGGTAATTGGTGTGAAACGCAATCCTGTCCTTTTCTCGTTTGAAGTGCTCGCGTTAGCGGAAAACCGTATGGGAGCCAAACTGGTACCCGATTACATGAAAAATGTAACCACTCCCGATCAACTCGAATTATACGAACTCGGTAAAATCGCCGCGAAAAACAACCGAGAAAGAGGAACCGGCCGTCCCACCAAAAAAGAACGCCGCGAACTTGATGATTTCTTTGAGCCGACGTTTTTCTTTGAATTTGAAGAAGATTAATATAGTGGTTAGTTGATAGTGGTTATTTTTTTTCACTAACCACTGACCACTAACCACTAACCACTAACCACTAAATAATCATGCTCATCGCTTCCCAACTTAAAAAAACAAACATAAGTGAATATCTGCTGTATATGTGGCAGATTGAAGATCTGATCCGTGCCCTGCAGTTCGATATGGACCGGATTAACAATACTGTTATATCCCGTTTTGAGTTTAAAGAAGATGCCGGACGCAAGGTTGTTGTCGATTGGTACGAAAGTCTGATTGAGATGATGCGTATGGAACAGGTGATGGAAAAGGGACATTTGCAAATAAACAAAAATGTGATTTCCGAACTGGATGAATTGCATGTTTTACTGCTGAAATCAGGACAGGTGCCGGCCTATAACGCCAAATACATCCATGTGTTGCCCTTGATTAATCAGTTCCGGCGAAAAGCCGAAACGGGATTGAGTGACATTGAACTGTGTTTCAACTTTCAATATGGTATCCTGATGTTACGCTTGCAAAAGTCAGTGATAACTCCTGAAACAGAAAAGACCCGTGAGGAAATTTCCAAATTTATGGTATTGCTGGCTAAAAACTATCATGCATGGAAAAACGGAGAGCTTGACTTACAATAAAAATATTATCTTTGTGCGGAATAGCGAATAACGGAAAGCGAATAGCGAATAGCGAATAGCGGAAAGCGGAAAGCGGAAAGCGGAAAGCTGGTGGATGTATAGTCTATAGACTATAATTAACCACTAACCACTAACCACTATTAACAAACACCCTATAACTTAAATAAAAAGATATAATATGAAAGGTATCATCCTGGCCGGAGGTTCAGGCACACGCTTGTATCCGGTAACCAAAAGCATCTCGAAACAAATTATTCCGGTTTACGATAAACCCATGATTTACTATCCTTTATCTGTGTTGATGCTCGCCGGACTCAAAGAAATTCTGATTATTTCAACCCCACAGGATATTCATTTATATGAAAATTTACTCGGGAACGGAGAAGATTTAGGCATTAAACTGGAATATGCCATACAACCATCGCCGGACGGACTGGCACAGGCCTTTATTATTGGCGAGCAATTCATCGGTGATGATTCGGTTTGTATGATCCTGGGAGATAATATATTCTATGGATTTGACTTTTCGAGAACATTGAAAGATGCTGCTAAGTTGCAGGATGGAGCCATCGTTTTCGGCTATTATGTGAATGATCCGGAACGTTATGGTGTCGCTGGGTTTGATGCAGATGGAAAGGTGCTTAGTCTGGAAGAAAAACCGACCGTACCCAAATCAAACTATGCAGTGACCGGCCTGTATTTCTACGGCAACGATGTGGTGGAAAAAGCCAAATCGCTGAAACCATCTAAGAGAGGAGAACTGGAAATCACTGATTTAAACAGGCTTTATCTGGAAGAAGGAAGATTAAATATGAAGATCATGGGTCGCGGGATGGCCTGGCTTGATACGGGAACGCATGACAGTCTGCTCGAAGCATCCAACTTCATTGCCACTATCGAAAACCGGCAGGGACTGAAAGTTGCTTGTATCGAAGAAATTGCTTTCCGCAACGGATACATCAGCAAAGAACAATTGTTGAAACTGGCAGAGCCTTTGAAGAAAAACCATTACGGGGAGTATATGATTAAAATTGCCAACGATAAAACATTCTGATGCATGGAGATAATTGAAACACCCATTGCCGGATTGTTAATCATCAAACCACGTGTTTTTGAAGATGCACGCGGTTTTTTCTACGAAAATTACAACCGTGGAAAATATAAAGAAGCTGGTATTGACCTTGATTTTTGTCAGGATAACCAATCGAAATCAACTTATGGTGTGATTCGTGGATTGCACTATCAGTTGAATCCGCACAGTCAGTCGAAATTAGTTTCAGTATCCATCGGTGCTGTTTGGGATGTAGCGGTCGATCTCAGAAAAGATTCCCCGACGTTCGGACAGTGGTATGGAATTGAACTCACTGCTGAAAACAAATTGCAGTTTTTGATTCCCAAAGGATTTGCCCATGGTTTTTCAGTTATCAGTGAATCAGCTCTTTTTACCTACAAATGTGATGCGTTTTACAATCAGGCATCGGAACGGGGAATTTTGTACAATGATCCTGTGCTGAGCATTGACTGGAAAATTCCGGCTGATAAAGCGATTGTGTCTCCCAAAGATCAGGTGCATCCTTTGTTTAAAGACGCTGAAATGAATTTCTAATATGCTAAATCATAGAGTAATGCAAACGGTTTTGGTTACAGGCAGTAAAGGTCAGCTGGGAAATGAAGTGCAGGTATTCGCTTCCTCTTATCCGCAGTTTCAATTTATTTTTACGGATGTTGAGGAACTTGATATTTGTGACCGGAAAGCTGTTGAAAAATACTTTGCAGAACGTAAAATTGACGTTTTGCTGAATTGTGCGGCTTATACGGCAGTCGACAAAGCCGAGGAAGATGTTGAACTCTGTTACCGGATAAATGAGAAAGCCGTTGGCATTTTAGGTGAAGTTGCTGCACAATACGGAACGAAGATGGTGCATGTTTCCACCGATTATGTTTTCGATGGAACTAATTATCTGCCTTATACCGAAGACAGGCCTGTTTGTCCGGCTACCGTTTACGGCAAATCGAAACTGGCGGGGGAGCTGTTGCTGATGGATGTCTGTCCGGCTGCGGTCATCGTGCGGACTTCCTGGCTTTACTCATCATTTGGAAATAACTTTGTCAAGACCATGATTAAACTCGGTCGGGAACGCGATACCCTGAACGTGATATTCGATCAGGTAGGTACGCCGACCTATGCGGCAGATTTGGCTGATGCTTTACTACAGATTGTTTCGGCGGATAAATTCATCCCGGGAGTATATCATTACTCAAACGAAGGCGTGTGTAGCTGGTACGATTTCACCATTGCCATACACCAGATAGCCGGGATCAACTGCCGGGTGCTGCCCATCGAAAGTAAGGATTATCCGGCGAAAACACCCCGTCCGCATTACAGTGTGCTGAATAAAAAGAAAATTAAATCCAACTATAACATTCAAATTCCTCATTGGGAAGATGGCTTGCGTCGCTGCATGGCCATCCTTGCTGTAAAATGAAACGTATTACGCCGCTACAACTCTTTCTCTTGTTGTTGTCGGGTTGGTTTTTGCTGAATCTGTTTCAGGCGGTTTTCACTGAAATCACCAACGATGAGGCTTATTATGCTTTCTGGGGTAAATACATAGATTGGGGTTATTTTGATCATCCGCCCATGGTGGCGCTGTTTACCTATCTCGGCTCTTTACTCTTTCCGCAGAATTTGGGTGTTCGCTTTGTAACTGTTGTCACGCAACTTGCTACCTTGATATTGGTTTGGAAAGCAACAGGTTTGCGGTTGAGTTCAAATCGTGTTGTGGTACGGTTCTTTGCGTTTGCAGCCTCAATTGCGATGTTCACGGTCTACGGATTTGTTACGACACCCGATGTGCCATTCCTGTTTTTCGCGGCACTTTTCCTTTATGCGTATCGGCTTTTTTTGAAAGAGGACAACCTGTTCCATAGTTTGTTGCTGACTGTGGCCATGGCCGGCATGGTGTACAGTAAATATCACGCCGTTTTGCTCCTCGCGTTGGTCGTGCTTTCGAACCTGAAATTATTGCTGAGTTACAGGTTCTGGTTGGCGGGTTTTTTATCCGTTATTTTACTCATTCCTCATATTTGCTGGCAAATTCAGCACGACTTCCCGGGTTTTCAATATCACTTATTCGATCGTTCGTCCGATTTCCAATGGAAGTTCTTCCTCGATTACTGGCCCAATCAACTGGCGGTTTTCAATCCTTTTACCTTAGTTGCTGTAATCTGGACTTTATCCAGCAAAAAGAAACTGGAGGTGTTCGACAGGGCATTGTATTTTATCATAGTAGGTTTCATCCTGTTTTTCTGGGGCATGACTTTCCGGGGGCATGTGGAGCCGCACTGGACCATAGTAACTGCCCTGCCGATGATGATATTGGTGATGCGGGAATCGGAACTGAATCCGAAGCTGGAACGCTACATCCGGCGGTTTGTGTACCCATCGTTAATATTGATATTGATTGCAAGGGTATTGCTGGTGACAGACTTGCTGCCTCAGCGACTGAACCTGCATGGTAAAGAGCGTAAATACACAACTTTGCATGCTAATGCAGGAGAGGTCCCGGTGATTATCAGAGGTTCCTTCGAACATCCTTCTTTATATCATTATTTTACCGGGGGCAAAACACAGTTAATCAGTTCGCTGTATACCCGCCGCACGCAGTTTGACATTTGGATGTTTGACGCTGATTTTTATCATCAGCCTGTGTTGATTACCGGGGATTACGAGGGGCGTTCTAAATTATTGTGTTATATCAATGGCTCCACCTTCAGGGGATTTTTCACGGATAGTTTGCAGGTAACGAACCACATCAGGATTAGTTATGAGTTGCCTGAGAAGGTTCTTATTCCAGGCGACACGGTTGTCATGCCGGTGGTGTTGTATAACACAGCTGCGCACGATTACCATTTCAACCATTCCGTGTTCCCGGGCGAACTGACCGGTATTTTTATCAGTATGGGTAAAATGACAGAAATACCTGCAATTTACCAATTAAGCGATTCAATTCCGGCGGGAAAGGAAGTGAAGACAGTAGTGAAAGTGCCTGTGCCGCCGTTACAATCGGGTACTTCTGATTTTACCCTTTCGCTGAAATCATGGTTCGGTCCAACGCTCAATGCACCGGTTGTTCCTGTTAAAATTAATCAGCCATGATAACGAGTCTGCTCATACTTAAGTTGCTCAAATTTGTGCTGGTAGGATTCTCCGGCATGCTCATCGACTATGGTGTTACCTGGTTGCTGAAAGAAAAGGCAAAACTCAATCAATACCTCGCGAATTCAGCCGGTTTTATACTGGCTGCCTCTTCTAATTACATCTGGAACCGCTTGTGGACTTTCGCCAGTCAGAGTGAACAAATCACCCGCGAATACTTCTCTTTTATCCTCATCTCCATGGTCGGACTGGCCATCAATAACCTCGTTATCCTGCTGCTGAACGGCAAGCTGAAAGTGAATTTCTATCTGGCAAAGTTGATTGCTATTGTGGTGGTGACGGCGTGGAATTTCAGTATGAATTTTTTGATTACGTTTGGGGAGTGATGGTTGTAAATATAATTTGCTAATTTTGCCTGAGTTAATGCAGGTTAAAAACGCGTATTCGGGGTTCGGCGTAGTCTCCAGACTACGCCGTAGAAGAAACCGGCCTCTGGCTGGTAAATGTAAGTAGATGTTGATTATCAGAAAGTCTGGAGACTTTCTTTTAGCACGGCGTAGCCCGGAGGCTACGCCGAACACAAGGGACTTTTTGACGAGTTTATTATTCTCGCTAATTATTTCATTTGATATTGCAGTTTACACACGTTCAGTAATACTCTATTTCACGTTCAAGAAATTCGAAAAGGTGGTAATTCTCATTATTATATTGTCCATATATAAAAGATCTCAGCCAATTATTTTCCTTATCAAAATCTTCATATACATAACTAAATTTATCAATATCAGTAATTAAACCATATTCGTCGAAATATGTATGTATTTCTTTTAATTTATTTCCTTTTAAATCATATTCAATTGAAGAATTAAATATAACATTTTCATGATGATAGTATTCCATTTCAATCAAGTGGCTTTTTGAATCGTATTTATAAACATAATACAAATTATTATTTGAGCCATAAACATTTTCCTCGACTTTGTTTCCTTTGGCATCATATATGTAATGTGTTTTTTCTATTAAAACTCCATTTTCATTATACATAATCTTTTCTTTTACATTACCTTTGGAATTATAAATATAAGTGTATTTATTCACTAATTTACCATTATAATCATATAAATTCTCCTCAATAAGAAATTCTTTATCATCATAGCTATAAATAATTTTTTCAGCTAATTTACCATTACTCCAATATTTACTTGCATCTAATATATTCCCTTTTCTGTCATTGTTAAAAATTATTTTCCATAATAATTCGCCTTTTGAATCATATGTGTTTTTTTCAATGTTATTCCCTTTAATGTCATATTTAGTTTCTCTTATTGTTATCAAATCTTCACCTTCTATTTTTCCAAACTTTTCTTCGATAGCATTATATTTATACTCTTTAATTGATTTAACTTTTCCATTTAGATTTGTTTCTGATAAAGGATTAAGATTATCTTCACAACCACTAAAAACAATAATTCCAAAGCTAATAATTATTATATACAAATTAAGTGATTTATTCATTTTTATTTTTCTTGAATAATGGATAAAATTAAACATAAATTTAAATTTTCAGAAAAGCTTACAGAAAACACATTTAGTCAATCATCGGAATTCTTTAAATGAAACTTTGCCAACGACTTTAATTTTTTTTATTTTTTTTAAGTAATTATCGATTATATATGTATCCTTTGGAAAAATAACAGGTGTTCTTTTAGTATTAGTTATATCTCCATTAATTTCATAAACAAAACTCAAAGGCTTATTGGACATATTTTTAATATAAAAAGCATCACCTTTTTCGACAACCTTAGCTGGAATGCACGAAGTGAATGTCCCAAGGTATAATATTAAAAATAAAATTTGAATTAATTTTTTCATATGAGTTTGTAAAAGATAGATTTTTCTTTCTGTGATTTCAAAAAGCAATAAGCATATGAAATTATATGTTCATAAAACTTTATTATATAGGATTTTGCAAAGATAGAAATAAAAATTATATCTTTACATCAAAATATTGTAAAATTATTTTTGTTATGGACTTAGTGAAAATTCACTATCAAGCTAACTGCTTGATTGCTCAAACATATAACTCAACAGTTTTACCTGAAAATGGTAGTGTCACGCTTATAGTTGATGGGGTAAGTTATATTGTTTATTTTTGTAAAGTAGAAAGTGGTTGGAATATAGTTAGAACTAAGAAATTATAAGAAACTAAAGTTCTGCCCCCCTGTTCGGCGTAGTCTCCAGACTACGTCGTGGAAGAAACCGGCCTCTGGCTGGGAAATGTAAGTAGATGTTGATTATCAGAAAGTCTGGAGACTTTCTTTTAACACGACGTAGCCTGGAGGCTACGCCGAACTTGAGCAATCTTCTTACTCCGACTTGATTTGTTTGTGGGTTTTGAATTTCTATTCTGCCACATTAAATCTTTTTGTTTAAAAAATTACAACTTTGAAAATTCAATTAAGTAGCGAAAAACAATCAACAGACTTTATAGAGCAAATTGTACAGATATTTTAAATAAAACACTGTTTTTGTAAACATTTGCTCTTTGGAAGTTGTAGATAATGAGATATTAAATTTCCATAAGATACGTGGAAGTTTATTGTATATGTTATTAAACTTTTAAGAATTCAGTTGTATTTGCATGTTTATTTAATTAGTAAGATTTTATATTTATGAAAAAAAAATCATTCTTCACCTCGATTTATTTTAATATTCTATTATGCATGATTTTTCCTCAATTTATATGGGGACTCTTGTATTATTCTAAAAAAATGAATTATTTTCTACGTTCATTAATTAGTTTAATTGTTATTCCAGTTGGGTTATTATATGCATTATGGTATGATTTTTTATTAAATTATTTGAAAAATTCCATATTTGAAAATGGAATAATCCAAAACATGACCATAACCATAACTATAGGTTTTACAATTACTTTTGGTCTCTTATTTTTTCTTTTTTTTGTATATAAAGGAATAGCTGAGATTTTCAGAAAAAGGAGCCAAAATAACTTTTACCATGAATTAGAAACTCTTAACATTGAGAATTATTCAATTGTTAATAAACTTTTAGAAACACCTCAACACTTAAAAACTGCAAGCAATTCTTTTTCATTATCTGATGTAATAAATCAATTTTCAAATCAGCAAAATACAACCATACGAGTACTAAAGACTCAAATACATGAAAAAAATTACGTATGCCAAATAGAGATATCATTTATAACAGATTATTATAAATTAATTAAGTATCCAATTTGTGCAATTTGTATGTTTTCACAAGATGAAATGGAACTTAAGCTAAATACTTTGGTGGTTCCACTGAAAAGAAACAGAAAATTACCATTAAAAAGAATAAACGAACAAATTCTAAATGAAGTAATCAAATTTACCAAAATTAAAACCACATTTGACAAAGACTTTGAATTTTTAGATGATTAATTTGAATTAGTGAGCTACTCCTCAAGCTCGGCGTAGTCTCCAGACTACGTCGTAGAAGAAACCGGCCTCTGGCTGGTAAATGTAAGTAGATGTTGATTATCAGAAAGTCTGGAGACTTTCTTTTAGCACTACGTAGCCCGGAGGCTACGCCGAACGTGTTTTTGAAAAGCCTAAACCAAATACTGTTTTAGTTCTCGCCAAGTCCTGTTTTTGCTGTCGTCAAGTCCTGTTTTAGTTGTATACAAAGTCCTGTTTTCGTGAAAACAAAGTCCTGTTTTGCCATCACTCAAGTCCTGTTTTAGTTGTATACAAAGTCCTGTTTTCGTGAAAACAAAGTCCTGTTTTGCTTTCAGGCACTCCCAAAAGCATCCCTAATTTTATTCGCTCCACTCGAACCGTTCGATTCGAACACCTCGAGTGGAGCGATTCGACTGATTCGAACTGAACGATTCGATTACCTCGAGTGGAACGATTCGATAGAGTCGAGTCGGCCGATGCAGACGACTTGAGTGGAACGTCTCAAACACCTTGAGTCGCCCGATGCAAATCATTTGAGTCTTTTTCGCTTATACGAACACCTAACTTTACAACCGTTTACTCCTATTACAGAAAAAATTCATCAATTAAATGTTTAAAAAACGTATTGGTATGTTTTTAATTCTCTATATTTGTAAGGAAATTTCTGAATAAAAATAGAGATAATATAAGATTGTTTGTTCAGAAAACCGGACAATTGCTTTAGATTACGAACCTTAAATCTACAAGTATATGGAAGCTGTTAGTCCTTATGTGGTTGCTGAACCTGTTCTCGATCAGATTGTTGACAAGTACAGAGACAGACCCGGCATGTTGTTGTCGACACTGGAAGCAGTTCAGGAAGCCAATCCGCTCAAATTCCTGCCAGTGGAAACGCTGGTACAGGTGTCCCGCAAACTGAGCGTCCCCATGACGCAGGTGTACAGCGTCGCGACATTCTACTCCTTTTTCAATTTAAAGCCCCAGGGAAGGCATAACATCGTGGTGTGTCGCGGAACGGCTTGTCATACCAAGGGTTCGCGGGAATTGCTCAACAGTGTCGGGCACATCCTGGGTTTCGGATGCGAACCCGACGAGATGGAACAGGGGTACACGACATCCGACAATGAGTTCACAATCAAGACGGTTGCCTGTTTTGGTCAGTGCGCCCAGGCGCCGGTCATCGCGGTAGATGGGGTCATTCATAGCAATGTGAATGCGCAGAAGCTCATTAAAATCCTGAAAAAAGTGAAATCGTCATGAAAAAGAGTATGCTGCAATCATTCGAACAGCTGAGTCGTTCGTATGTTAAAAATATACTTCCCGATAAACCCATGCTGATGGTGGGGATGGGAACCTGTGGTATTGGAAATGGCGCCGATGTGTTGTACCGCACCATCGACAACAGCATCCGCGAGAACAAGCTGGATTGTCTGGTTAAACCAACCGGTTGTTTTGGTTTTTGTGCCGAAGAACCTTTGGTTAGTTTGTATCAGCCTGGAAAACCTTTGCTGGTTTATAGCCGGGTGACTGAAAAAGAAGTACTGAAAATCTTAAACGGAGCTGTTTCGGGCAAAATCTACACGAAAAATATATTATGCCGGATTGAAAACTGGGATCACCTGACGACCCATATTGAATATGGCAAAGGATATGAAAAATACCTGCTCTGGTACGAATTGCCTTTTTTTAAGGGACAAAAGAAAATCGTTCTTCGCAACGCCGGCTTCATCAATCCTGAATCCATAGAAGATTATCTCGCAGTGGGTGGTTATCAGGCATTGGCTAAGGTGCTTGCTGCTGATAATCCGCAGGCGGTTATCGATGCAGTGCTCGATGCCGGCATGCGGGGAAGGGGAGGCGCCGGTTATCCGACCGGGAAGAAATGGGACATGATGAGACACAACGAAGCGCCTAAGAAATACCTCATTTGCAATGCCGATGAAGGTGACCCGGGAGCATACATGAACCGCAATGAAATTGAAAGCGATCCGCATTCGATTTTAGAAGGCATGATGATAGGCGCTTTTGCCATGGGAGCTGATGAGGGAATCGCCTATGTGCGCGCCGAATATCCGCTGGCGGTGAAACGTTTTGAAATGGCAGCCAAACAGGCAGAAGCAATGGCATTGATGGGTAATAATATCCTGGATTCGGGTTTCAGCTTTAAGTTTGATATCGTGGAAGGAGCCGGTGCGTTTGTTTGTGGAGAAGAAACTGCCCTGATTGCTTCTATCGAAGGAAAAGCCGGGCGACCGATGCCACGTCCTCCTTATCCTGCCGCCAAAGGTTTGTATGGCTGTCCCACCAACATCAACAACGTGGAAACCTGGTGCAACATCCCGGTAATCATCGAAAAAGGAAGCGCGTGGTTCCGGCAAACGGGAACAGAGAAGAGTCCGGGCACCAAGGTGTTTTCGCTCGTGGGTAAAATTAAAAACACCGGTCTGGTCGAATTGCCTTTAGGTTCTACCCTCGAACAGTTTATTTTCGAAATAGGAGAAGGTACGGGTACGAATAAGAGGGTGAAAGCAGTGCAAACGGGTGGCCCGTCGGGCGGTTGCATCCCACTGGAACATTTTAAAACACCGGTCGATTATGAGTCGCTGGCCGCATTGGGCGCTATCATGGGCTCGGGCGGTATGGTGGTCATGGACCAGGACAACTGCATGGTGGATGTCGCCCGTTATTTCCTGGAATTCAATGCCGCGGAATCCTGCGGAAAATGTACGCCTTGCCGGGAAGGACTCTCGCAGGCGCTGGCTATTCTCACGAGAATAACGCGTGGTCAGGGTACCATGGCGGACCTCTCCATGTTGGAGATGTTGAGCCAGACCATCCGAGATACAGCGATTTGCGGCCTAGGACAAACATCGCCTAATCCTATTCTGACGACCTTGCGATATTTCAGGCATGAATATGAAGAGCACATCCAGGAAAAACGCTGTTATGCAGGTGTTTGCGAAAATTTGTTTTTGGCTTTGTGCGAAAATTCCTGTCCGTTGCACATGAATATTCCGGGTTATATCGAATTAATTAAAGAAGATCGGATTGAAGATGCTTTTGAACTGACTTTGCGGGATAATCCGCTGCCGGGAACTATTGGTCGTATTTGTCACTTTCACTGCCAGATGCGCTGTCGCCGGGAAATGCTCGACGAACCGGTTTCGCAGGGTGAAGTGCATCGTTATCTTGCCGATACCATGTATCAGTTGGGAAAAGAGCACGAGATTTATCAGAAGTTAATCAAAGAGAAATTACCGGATACCGGGAAACGAATTGCCATCGTAGGTGCGGGTCCGGCTGGACTGACGGCTGCATTTTACTTAGTGCGGCTGGGTCATGCGGTCACTGTTTACGATGCTTTCCTAGAAGCAGGTGGGGTACTTCGTTATGGTATTCCTCAGTACCGGTTGCCGCATGCTGTGTTGCAAAAGGAAGTGCAACTGATTAAAAAGCTGGGGGTGAAGTTCGTTTTCAATACCCAACTCGGGATAGATATTACCTTAGATACCTTAGAAAATCAGCACGATGCGGTTTATTTAGCCATCGGCGCCTGGAAAGAAACGGGTTTGCATATCCCCGGGGAGGATGCGAAAGGGGTATTCGCGGGAACAGAGGTGCTGAAGATGTTGGCTGTCGACAAGCAACCGGCGTTGGGACAAAAAGTGGTGATTATCGGGGCCGGTAATGTGGCTATCGATGCTGCCCGCAGTTTGTGGCGGCTCGGTAAGGAGGTCACCATTGTCTATCGCCGTGAGAAATGTGACATGCCTGCCAATCACGCTGAAATCAAAGAGTCGGAAGCGGAAAAGATTAACTTCCATTTTATGTCGGCCCCCTCAGCCGTGTTGACAGATGAAAAGAACCGGGTGCGCGGACTGAAAATCGAACTGATGACATGCGGTGGATTAGATACTTCAGGTAGAAGGAAACCGGTTCCTACGGGTAAGTTTGATGAAATACCCTGTGATTCGGTGATATTCGCGATTGGCGAGCAGGTAGAGGATGATCAACTGAAGGAAAATGGAATAAATACCTTGTCGGGTGGCCGGATTGTCATCAATCATTTCACCCAGCAAACATCACGTAATAAGATTTATGCCGGAGGTGATGCGGTAACGGGACCTTCGACGGCTGCCGAAGCCATGGGGATGGCGCGTAAAGCTGCCGAAGCCATTGATGCTGAACTGATGCAGGAAAAACGTTTTCACCTCTTGTTCCGGAAGTTTGCTTATCGCAATGTGGTGCCCGCCAACCCGAAGAAAACAGCTAAAAATGTGTCCTATAAATTGGCAGTGCGTGATAGAATCGGCAATTTCCACGAAGTGGATTGTGGCTATACCGGCGAACAAGCCCGTAATGAAGTGGGGCGGTGTTTAAGGTGTGATGTGCGATTATGAACAGCGAGGTGCAATTTAAGAGGGGGTTGTTTCGTCGCTTTGCTCCTCACAATGACAGGTGTTAATTTGTCATTCCAAGCGAAGCGAGGAATCTTATAAATAGTAAATCAATAGACATATGAAAATCACAATTGACAACCAACAATACCTTGTTCCTGATGGTGTTACCATCCTGGAAGCCTGCCGGTTCGCGGGGATTAGTATTCCGTCGCTGTGTTATCTGAAGGACGTGTCGAACAATGCTTCCTGCGGCGTGTGTGTCGTGGAGGTGAAAGGTGCGAAATCACTCTTGCGTTCGTGCATCACGAAAGCGACAGATGGCATGGAAATCACGACCAATAACCAGCGCATCATGCAGGCGCGGAAGATGAACGTGGAATTGTTGCTGGCGAACCACCCGCTCGATTGTCAGACTTGCGAACGCAACCTGCACTGCGAATTGCAGCAGGTTTGTTATGATTTCGGAATCACGGAAAGGAGGTTTCCGCGGACGAGGAAGCAGGCAATCCCGAAGGACTTCAGCTCATTGTCGCTGGTACGTGACCCGGAGAAATGTATCTTATGCGGTCGCTGCGTGGCAGCCTGTAGTGAAATTCAGACCGTGAAAGCCATTGATTTCGCGGGCAGGGGACAGAAAACCCGAATTTCCACCTTCATGGATTTGGGTCTTGGAATGGTAGCCTGTACCAATTGTGGTCAGTGTGCCCTGGTTTGCCCAACCGGCGCCATCACCGAAAAAGATGCGGTTAACGACGTGTGGAAAGTCATACACGACCCGAAGAAAGTGGTGTTGGTACAGACAGCTCCTGCCATCCGTGTGGGTATCGGGGAAGCGATGGGTATGCCTTATGGTAGTCTGGTTACAGGGAAGATGGTCGCCGGTCTCCGTCGACTGGGTTTCTCGAAAGTTTTTGATACCGATTTTGCTGCCGACCTCACCATCATGGAAGAAGGGAATGAGCTGATTCACCGCATACAGAACAATGGAACCCTGCCAATGATTACTTCCTGCTCACCAGGATGGATTAAATTTATCGAGCATTTCTTCCCCAAGTCGCTGGCGCATTTATCGACCTGCAAATCGCCGCAACAAATGTTCGGAGCCATTGCCAAAACTTATTACGCAGAAAGGGAAGGCATTGACCCGAGGGATATTGTGGTGGTTTCTGTCATGCCCTGTACCGCTAAAAAATACGAAGCGCAACGGCCTGAGATGGATGGCGCTTTTGAATACTGGAAGAAAAAAATGCACTTGTCGGCTAACGATCGTTT
This sequence comes from Bacteroidota bacterium, assembly GCA_023459355.1. Classification (GTDB taxonomy): domain Bacteria; phylum Bacteroidota; class Bacteroidia; order Bacteroidales; family Paludibacteraceae; genus Paludibacter. The sequence continues at coordinate 24,368 of JAEWUM010000047.1, forward strand.
TTTTGATGTGGATTATGTGCTGACAACCCGTGAACTTTCGCGTATGTTAAAAGAAGCTGGCATCGATTTCAAAGCTTTGCCCGAAGAAGATTTCGATAATCCGCTGGGCAGTTCAACCGGTGCCGCGGTGATTTTCGGTGCCACCGGCGGGGTGATGGAAGCTGCCGTGCGTACTGCCTACGAAGTGCTTACCGGTCAGCCGCTTTCCGACATAAACCTGACGGCCGTACGGGGCATGCAGGGCATCCGCGAAGCAACAATCAACATCAATGGCAATGATGTTAAGGTGGCGGTTGCTCATACCCTGAAGAATGCCCGTATCTTACTGGAGCAAATTGAAAACGGGACTTCTCCTTATACCTTTATTGAGGTGATGACTTGTCCGGGCGGTTGCTTAGGCGGTGGCGGTCAACCAATTCCCACGACCGCTGAAATCAGGAAAAAACGGGCTGAAGCAATTTATGCGGAAGATGCCCACAAGATCATCCGGAAGTCGCATCAAAATCCGGAAGTGTTGTACTTATACGATTATTTTTTGAAAAAACCCTTGGGTGAGTTGTCGCATCATTTGTTACATACTAAGTATATAGAGAGATTTGTTTAGCTGCACGTAAGCTCAGTTTTATCATAAACACGTTCAGGATAAGTCAAACCCCTTTGGATAGCATCCGCGGGGGTTTTTGACTGAAGAGTAAACGAACAGGGATCAGGTTTGATGAAAATTACAATGACAAAAATATAGTATTTTTCTCAGTAATCTTCTCACTTGTTTCTCCAAAAGTTCTAACAAAGTTCTAACAAGTCATCTAAAATTTATTAAAACATAGTTTGAAAATGTCGTAATGTTAAAAAAATGATATATTTTCACGATTGTTTATAAGTACACGATTATTAAGGAATTAATATCAACTTTGTTTGATAAATAGCAGGTAAGATAATTCATGTTCTCTTTTTTATGAATATGATTGTCTGTAACCGATCTTAAGTTTATATGAAAAAAATTTTAATTGTAGAAGATGATGTTAATCTCGGCAAGGCACTTGCGAGTATTTTCGAAATTAAGAAGATGGATGTACATTATTGCGATGGATGTGATGATGTCTTGTACACGTTCTACCAATTTAATCCGGATATCGTATTGATGGATGTCATGCTCCCCGGTAATCAAAACGGACTTAAAATTGCCGAGAAAATCAGGAAAAGCAAGAATCAGGTCCCGATCATTTTTATTACTTCTCTTGAAAGCGGGCAGGCGATGAAAAAAGCTTTCAGTTTTCAGAATACAGATTACATAAACAAGCCTTTCCGAATGCAGGAAGTGCTTGTGCGCATGGATAACCTCATGTCCAAACAGTACCGTTTCAACCTGACGGATAATGTTTATCAAATAGGGGATACCATGTTTTATCCTGAGGAGCAGCTCCTGAGAAAAGGAATGAAGAAAATGCACCTCAATAAGTACCAAACGATGGTATTACTCGAACTTTGCAATAATCAGGATGTTTTTCTCAGCCGGAATGAAATTATTCAGGCAGTGTGGGGTGTGGATAATTGTAAAATTAAGGAAAACTCGCTCAACAATGTGCTGAGTTCCCTGAGAAAATATTTTGCCGATGATCCTAAGGTGGAAATCAGCAGCATCATCAAGCTGGGTGTGAAACTTTATGTGGAAGAGCCTCTTGATTAGGGTTCTTTGATGTATTGATTCAGCATTTTCTTAACTTCGGGTGCCAGGATGTATAACCCGATGATGTTGGGAACTGCCATGGCCAGTATCAGCATATCGGAGAAATCAACTACGGCATTCAGACTTAACACCGACCCGAGGGCTGTAATTACCAGGAAGATTACCTGGTAAACACGTGTAACCAGGATGCGTTTGCCAAATTTCTTTTCTATGATATCTCCCAGTAGAAAATCGATGCTTTTTACCCCGTAATACGACCAGGAAATAATGGTGGTATAGGCGAAAAGTATGATGGTAATCAGTAAGAGATAGGGGAACCAGGATGAAACGCTTGCAAAGGCGGCAGATGTCAGCGCACTGCCGGTTAAGTTGCCCGGATTAGCATACATGCCAGTGATAACAATCACCAAAGCGGTCATGGTGCAGATTACCACCGTGTCGATGAAGGGTTCAAGCAGTGCAACGAATCCTTCAGTAACAGGTTCTTTCGTTTTTACTGTGGAGTGCGCGATAGCTGCCGAACCGATACCGGCTTCGTTTGAAAAAGCTGCCCTCCGGAAGCCGATGAGCATCACGCCAATCACACCGCCTTTGATGCCGTCGGGGGTAAAGGCCCCATCCCAGATTAAAAGGAATGCTTCTCCAAGGTGTTGGTAGTTGATGGCGATAACGGTTAGTGCCGACAGGATGTAAATGCCGGCCATCAGCGGGAAAAGTTTGTCGTTGACTTTCGCGATGCCTCTGATGCCACCTATGATTACCATGCCGACAAGGATGGCCAGTACAATGCCTATCCAAATCTGACTGCCATCGAGTGACGGGAAAGTTGTTATCACCTGCGCCACCATTTGATTCGACTGAAACATATTGCCGATGCCAAAAGCGCCGATGCTGGCAAATAATGCAAAAATTACAGCCAGTATTTTTCCTGTTTTTACCAGACCTTTTTTAGCCAATCCATCGCGGAGATAATACATCGGTCCGCCTGAAATACTGCCGTCGGCATTGATTTTCCTGTATTTAACGCCTAAGGTGCATTCGGTGAATTTGGTTGTCATACCCAGAAAGCCGGCAATAATCAGCCAGAAAGTAGCTCCGGGTCCGCCCATCGTAATGGCTACTGCTACGCCGGCGATGTTTCCCAGTCCGACTGTGGAGGCCGTAGCCGTGGCAAGCGCCTGGAAATGGGAGATTTCTCCACTGTGACTTTTCTTGTCGTATTTGCCGATTACCAGTTCGATGGCGTGTTTCATGCCCCTGAGGTTGATGAACTTCAGGTAAATAGTGAAGAATACAGCTCCGAATATAAGCCAAATGATGATGAAAGGAATTTTGACGGGCAAGGCAATGCCCAATGCAGCAAACGGATCCCAAAACAATATTCTATCTAGAAAACTTACCAAAGGTTGAAATAATCCGTCCACTGAATTTGTCATAAGCCTTAAATTTAAAAGTTAAAAACCCGGACGTAGCAATAGGTACATCCGGGTTTGATTTTAAAATAGTATCATCCGCATTTAGAGTGTCCGCAGCTTTTGCAGGTCAGGCAGCCTTCCTGATATACGAGGGCTTTCTCTCCGCAATTGGGACAAGGTTGTTCGTTAATTTGCGTGCCATCCGGAATGTACTTTTTGAGGGCGCGTTCCACGCCGACTTTCCAGGTGTTGATGGATTCGCTGTCGAGTTGCAGGCTGGAAACCAGTTTGACTACCTGATCGAGTGGCATGCCATAACGCAATACACCGGAGATGAGCTTCGCGTAGTTCCAGAATTCTTTGTCGAACTTGTGCGAAAGTCCCTCGACTGTTGTTTTGAATCCTCTCTTGTTGGTGAACTGGAAGTCGTATCGTTTGTTGCCTTCATCATCGGTCGTTTTGATGATTTTTCCTTCGGTAACTGTCTTTGGTAATAATATACCTTCTTCATCATCGGCAATACCGGTAAAGATTTCGTAAGGACGATTGTCTTTCAATCCTACAAAGGCAATCCATTTGTCGCGGTTGTTCTGGAAACGAACCACATCACATTTCAGTTCTTTCGGACGAACCAACCGGTCTTCGTCGTAAGGGAAACAGACTTGTTTTTCGTCTTTATCCTTTTTTTCGTTATTGGAAATCAATACGCCCGAACGTGATCCGTCGCGATACACGGTAACACCCTTGCATCCTGACTTCCATGCCTCTTCGTATAACTGTCCCACTAATTCTTCAGTGGCATCAGCAGGCAGATTGATGGTTACCGAGATGGAGTGATCAACCCACTTTTGAATTTTGCCCTGCATCTGTACCTTTTTCATCCAGTCCACATCGTTTGCAGTAGCCTTATAGTAAGGAGATTGAGCCACTAATTCCTCCAATTCTTCATGTGTGTAGTGCTTGGTGGTTGAGTGACCGTTGGCTTCCATCCAGGTCACGAATTTATGGTGGAACACAGAGTATTCTTCCCATGAATCGCCGTTCTCATCCACGAAATCAACTGTAACGTTCCTGTCGTTCGGATTTACCTTGCGGCGGCGGGTATAGTAAGGCATGAAAACCGGTTCGATACCCGACGTAGTTTGTGTCATGATACTGGTGGTTCCGGTAGGTGCGATGGTTAAACAAGCGATGTTCCTGCGTCCGTATTTAACCATGTCCTTGTATAGTTCCGGATCAGCTTCTTTCAGCCGGTTGACGAATGGGTTGTTTTCTTCTCTTTTTGCTTCGTATACAGTGAAAGCACCACGTTCTTTGGCCATGTTCACGGATGAACGGTAAGCTGCCAATGCCAGTGTTTTGTGAACCTGCTCCGAGAAATCGGTAGCTTCATCGGTTCCATAACGATAACCCAACGCAGCCAGCATGTCGCCTTCGCCAGTTGTGCCTACACCGGTACGACGACCCTGTGAAGTTTTGAGTTTAATCTTCTCCCATAACTGAAATTCTGTTCTTTTAATCACATCATCTTCCGGGTCGGATCCGATTTTCTCGATGATTTTTTCAATTTTTTCCATTTCCAGATCGATGATATCGTCCATGATGCGTTGTGCCAGTTGCACATGCTTGCGGAACAATTCAAAATCGAAATAAGCATCCGGTTTAAACGGGTTTACCACGTATGAATACAGGTTAATGGCCAGCAAACGGCAACTGTCGTAAGGACATAAAGGGATTTCTCCGCATGGGTTGGTCGAAACCGTTTTGTAACCGAGATCGGCATAACAATCCGGCACAGATTCGCGGATGATGGTATCCCAAAACAAGATACCCGGTTCGGCCGATTTCCAGGCGTTGTGTACGATTTTTTTCCAGAGTGCATTGGCATTAACATCTTTTTTGAACCAAGGATCTTCGGAATATATCGGATATTGTTGGGTATAAGGACGGTTTTCAAGCGCAGCCCGCATGAATTCATCATGAATTTTAACCGAAACATTGGCGCCTGTCACCTTACCTGATTCCATTTTAGCATCGATGAACGATTCAGAATCTGGGTGCTTGATAGAAACACTCAACATCAGTGCGCCACGCCTTCCGTCTTGTGCCACTTCACGGGTCGAGTTCGAATATCTTTCCATAAAAGGCACGATACCGGTGGATGTCAGTGCCGAGTTCTTAACCGGTGAGCCTTTCGGACGGATGTGAGAAAGGTCGTGTCCCACACCACCGCGGCGTTTCATCAGTTGTACCTGTTCTTCATCAATTTTAATGATGGCGCCGTAAGAGTCGGAATCACCATCGAATCCAATCACGAAACAATTAGACAAAGAGGCTACCTGAAAATCATTTCCGATACCGGTCATGGGACTTCCCTGCGGAACGATGTAACGGAAATTGCGGAACAGTTCAAATAATTCGTTTTCATCCAGCGGATTAGCATAGTTGCTTTCAATTCTGGCGATTTCTCTTGCCAGACGGCGGTGCATGTCATCAGGTGTCAGTTCATAGATATTACCAAACGAATCTTTTAAGGCGTATTTGGTCGTCCATACTTTGGTTGCCAAATCATCTCCCTGGAAAAATTTAAAAGAGGCTTCTTTAATTTCTTCAGGTGTGTAGGTTTTAGTTTCCACGATAAATAAATTTGTTTAAAAAGTTATAGTTTTAAAATTGTAAATCAGAGGGTTGTTCAACTAATGATTTGTTGTTGAAAACAGACTACAAGTTTAGACAATTAATTTCAGTTTTCAAACATAATGTCTGAAAATATTTGTTATTTAGAATGTGAAGTTTTCAAAAATAATTGCTAATGATAAGATAATGAGTATGATATTATTTTTAAAATGGAGAAAAGTTTTCCAAAAAGAAAATTTAATTGATTGAAGGAGTAAATATTGTGCGGATAATTCTTGTTATACTAAGCATGTATCTCACCGCCAGTTACCCGGAAGATTTTGGATTCGCTTTTCAGGCGGAGTAATATCTTATCCAGATTTTCACGGTTGGTGTCGGTAATGAATATTTGTCCGAACATATTGGACGCTACCAGTTTTACAATTTCTTCCACACGCCGGGCATCTAGTTTGTCGAAAATATCATCCAGTAACAATAAGGGAGCGCATTGATGTATCTTTTTCAGAAAATCGAATTGAGCGAATTTGAGTGCAATCAGGTAAGTTTTATTTTGTCCCTGAGAACCTACTTTTTTTATAGGGTAGGTGTCCAGAGTCATTTCCAGTTCGTCTTTGTGGATGCCCTGAGTTGAATAGCCTAGAATACGGTCACGTTCGCGTGTTTCAGCCATCCTGACCCGCATATCTTCATGACGTTGGTACTGAGAACTGTATTCCAGACTGACCTGTTCCCGGTTTCCCGAAATTTTACTGTGAAATTCCCGAAAAACAGGGATAAAGGATTGAATAAATGACGTTCTGGCTTCGTGGATGTATCTTCCGGTACTATCCATTTGTTCTTCCAGAATTTCAAAAACGGTTTCATCGATAGGATTTTCTGACTTCAGCAGGGCATTGCGTTGTTTCAGCGTGTTGTTGTAGTGAAGCAGTTGTTGCAGGTATTGTTTATTGTACTGTGAAATCACTCCGTCCATGAACTTTCGTCTTTCCTCGCTACCTTCTGAAATCAGCTGACTGTCATCGGGCGATACCATAACCAACGGAATGAGTCCGATGTGATCAGACAGTTTCTCGTATTCTTTTTTGTTGCGCTTGAACTGTTTTTTCTGTCTGCGCTTCAATCCGCAATATATATGCTCCGGTGTACCGTTTTTGATGTAATCGCCCTGAATCAGAAAGAATTCAGCCTCATGATTGATGTTTTGTAAATCAATGGAGTTCGAATGGCTTTTGCAAAAAGAAAGGTAATAAACAGCATCCAGGACATTGGTTTTTCCCATGCCATTATCACCGACAAAGCAATTGATTTTATCTGAAAAATCAAGTGTTGCTTCAGCGATATTTTTATAATTGATAATGGAAAGAGATTTTAGTCTCATGGCATATTTATTACTGCTTTTTTGTACAAAAATAGCGTAATTTTTTCTACCTTTGCGACAATTTTTATTTTTTTATTAACAATAGGTTAAGATTTATCACAATGGCTAAATTAAGTAAAGACGATGCATTGAAGTATCACTCACAGGGTAAGCCCGGTAAGATTGAAGTTGTTCCCACCAAACCATACAGTTCTCAACGTGATTTATCACTGGCCTATTCACCGGGAGTGGCGGAACCTTGCCTGGAAATCGAAAAAAATCCTGAAACGGCTTATGAATATACCGCTAAAGGGAATCTGGTGGCTGTTATTTCGAATGGTACGGCTGTGTTGGGACTTGGCGACATCGGCGCTATGGCCGGTAAGCCTGTGATGGAAGGGAAAGGGCTGTTGTTCAAGATTTTTGCCGGAATCGATGTGTTTGATATTGAAGTCAATGAGAAAGATCCTGAAAAATTTATTCAGGTAGTTAAAGCCATTTCTCCTACTTTCGGAGGAATCAACCTGGAAGATATCAAAGCACCGGAATGTTTTGAGATTGAGGAGAGGCTGAAAAATGAGCTGGATATTCCAATCATGCACGACGACCAGCATGGAACGGCCATTATTTCGGCTGCAGGTTTGCTCAATGCCCTGGAATTAACCGGTAAAAAAATAGAAGAGATAAAAATAGTGGTGAACGGTGCAGGTGCCGCTGCAAATTCGTGTACACAATTGTATATGATGTTGGGCGCTAAACTGGAAAATATCGTGATGGTGGATTCGAAGGGTGTTATCAATACAAAACGTACCGATCTGAATAACCGAAAGAAACCATTTGCTACTTCCCGTGATATTTCTACACTCGCAGAAGCTGTTGCTGGTTCTGATGTGTTTCTGGGGCTGTCGGTAGCCGGTGTATTGTCTAAAGAAATGGTTAAGTCGATGAATGATAAACCAATTGTGTTTGCGCTGGCCAATCCGAATCCGGAAATTTCTTATGAAGATGCTATGTCGGCCCGTCCCGATATTATTTTTGCAACGGGTCGTTCCGACCATCCCAACCAGATTAACAACGTGCTTGGTTTTCCTTATATTTTCCGTGGCGCTCTTGATGTACGGGCAAAATGCATTAACGAGGAAATGAAGATTGCCGCGGTGCGCGCCATTGCCGAACTTACTAAAAAAGCGGTACCCGATGTGGTGAATGCAGCTTATAACATTAAACGGTTAACTTTCGGAACGGAATATATCATTCCCAAACCCCTTGATCCTCGTTTGCTGACGACGGTGGCTCCGGCTGTAGCTAAAGCAGCCATGGAGTCGGGAGTTGCCCGTAAAAACATCGAAGACTGGAATGCTTACAACGATCGCCTGCGCGATCTGATGGGAAGTGACAATAAGATGCTTCGTCGTTTCTATGAGATTGCCCGTCAGAATCCTAAACGGGTAGTGTTCTCCGAATCGAATCACCTGAATATGCTAAAAGCTGCCGAAGCAGCTCTGGCAGAAAAGATATGTTATCCGGTATTGCTGGGTAATGAAGAGAAAATCGGCAATATTGCCGCCGAAAACCACATTGATCTGACCGGTATCGAAATCATTAATTTGCGTCACGACCGGGAAGAAACCCGTCGTATCCGTTATGCCCGTTACCTGGCAGAAAAAAGAGGCAGGGAAGGTATGACCTTCGACGAAGCTTACGAGAAAATGTACGAACGCAACTATTTCGGTATGATGATGGTGGAAACCGGAGAAGCTGACGCGCTGATTACCGGTGTGTATTCCCGCTATGCCGATTCGGTGAAAGCTGCCAAAGAAGTGGTGGGTATTCGCGACGGACTCAACCACATCGGTGCTATGCACATCATGAATACCAAGAAAGGAGTCTTTTTCTTAGCTGATACTTTATTTAACCGTCACCCTACCACCGAAACTCTGATCGATATCACCAAACTGACTTATAATACAGTGAAATTCTTCAATCATGAGCCGGTTATGGCCATGTTGTCGTACTCCAACTTCGGTTCGGTACAGAGTGGCAGCCCAGCTAGCGTACATGAGGTAGTGCGTACCTTCCACGAGCAATTCCCGGAAATTTGTGTGGATGGTGAAATGCAGGTGACATTTGCCCTGAATCAGCAGTTGCGCGATGAGAAATTTCCGTTCTCCAAATTGAAAGGTAAAAAGGTGAACACGCTCATTTTTCCCAACCTGAGTTCAGCCAATACAGCTTATAAAATGTTGATCGAAATGGGACTGGCCGATACCATCGGTCCGATTCAGATGGGATTAAACAAACCCATCCACATTGTCGATGTTGAAAGTTCCGTTCGCGACATTGTCAACATCACGGCTGTGGCAGTACTCGATGCTATGGTAAATGAGCAGCGGGAATGGAACGTAAAGGTGCAGGAGTTGTAGTGGACCGAACAACACGTTATAAAACACGATAAAATGAGGTTTTAATGGGAGTTCCCGAGATGATTCTTTTAGGTTTAGGTCTGTCTTTTGATACTTTTGCTGTATCGGTTTCGACCGGCTTGTTGAAAAATTCGATTCGCTTTTGGCAGGGCGTCAGGGTCGCAGTTGTGTTGGCTTTTTTTCAGGCCTTAATGCCCCTTTTAGGGTGGTATGGCGGTTCTCAGGTTGCAGCATATATCTCAGGGATAGATCATTGGATTGCTTTTGGATTGTTGTCGGTCGTGGGTGTCAAAATGATAATTGAGGCGTTTAAAGCTGAAGAAGAAAAAAAGAACAATTCCTTATCGTTCAGGGTGCTTGTCGTGATGGGAATAGCAACCAGTATGGATGCTTTGGTTGTTGGCGTAAGCCTCGCTTTTTTTGAGATTAAAATATTGCAGTCAATCATTATTATTGGCTTTATAACATTTCTGGCAGCCATGATAGGGATGTTGATAGGGAAGAGTTCCAATAAAAAATCCGGTAAAAAGATTGAGATTGTGGGAGGGTTGCTCTTAATCGGAATAGGGTTGAAAATACTCATGGAGCATATTATTTAGTCTCCAGAGTTATAATTCATAGATCGAAAGCAACGCAACTGTTGTGCACTTATGGGAAACCTCTATATCTATAAGTGTAAACAGCAAGGAAAACCTGCATTAAATTTTACAGGAAAGGTCGTCAGGCATCTTTAAACTTAACTTAATAATATCATGAAAAAAATGCTCCTAATCATTCCTGCTCTTGCGATTTTTGTGTTCGCAAAAGCAAATCCTCTGGTTCCTCCAAGCGTGGTCCTGTCTGAAATTGCATTTGATGCTAACAACAACTGGGTTCTTGAACTTCAAACCTTTGATGGTGGCCCTTATATGATGATTGACAGTATTCAGATTGAAACTTCAACCGGTTTATCCCTGTTGAAAAATATCCATTACACGACCCCCTATATTATCATTGTTCGCAACGATAGTTTGACTTCACCGTTGAATATAAATCCCCTGGGTGATAGTGTTCAGGTTACATATTTCTTTTACGCATACCCTATTGTCACAAGTTCTGTCGTGTTCGGGAATTGTGATGGGTCAAGAATTCGCGGAACTAAAACAGGGGAGTCGATTGCCGGAGTTCCGCCGCATTTTAATTACTCCAGATTATACAGTCTGGATAAAAGTCCGACAATAGGGATTGAAAATGACACAACGGGTATGTGTTGTACGATGAAAGGTAACATATATGATATGAACAACGAATTGTTGAACATACCAGGCGGAAAGTTTGAATTTTATTATTGCCCGGCGGGTTTTTATTCGAAAGCGGATGGATCATACACAGCCAGGATGTATAGTTTTAAGAATACAATAACAACTTTGTTTTATTATACTTCAGAAAACAAAGGCCAGTGGTTGAATATTAAACCGATTCATGTTGAGGGAAACCCCGATTCAATCATCGAAATGGATATTTATTTAAAAAGTCCTCTTTCAGATGTGGAGCTTATTGAGTATGGCTCTTCATCTGTTTTGAAAATTTATCCTAATCCGGCTGTAACATCTTCGTTTAATTACGAGGTATCCATTCCTGTTAAATCTGCTGAAAGTTTTTTGGAGTTAATGAGTGCAAATGGACAGCAGGTAGGCCTTTTTAATCTGTTTGAAAATTCGGGTAAGATCAATCTTCCTGCAAATTTACCGGCAGGTAATTACACCGTTCGATTATTCGTGAAGAAAAAACATTATGCAACCCAGAAGTTAATTATTTCAAAATAATGGGAAAGTTTCTGTTTTGGACTTGTTTGTTTTTCTTCTCCTCTAATTTGCATATCCGGGCGCAAAATCAAGTGTCTTTTTACGAGGAATATATAGATTTTACGTTGGATAGTAATTGTTTTTGCATTAATGGGATTTATTCATTCTGTAATGCATCCGACAAAGCTGTTAATCAGAGTATTATCTTTCCGTTTGCCTGTAGAACTGCTGAAATAGACTCAGTCAGCATTGTAAATATGAATACGCGCGAACCGATTTTTTATCGTAAGTCGGATTGTTCCGTTCACTTCAGTTTTATGCTTCCGGCAAAAGATTCTGTCGATATTCATATTTATTACCGGCAAAGAAGCGCAACTAACAACAAATATATCCTTACATCAACTCAATCCTGGGGTAAGCCTTTGGAAAAGGCAATCTATACGTTAACAGTTAATGATGATATAAGAATAAAACATTTTTCCTACAGTCCTGATGATGTTCAACAAACAAAGAATCACATTGTATATTACTGGAGGAAGAAGCGTTTTATGCCGGAGGTGGATTTTGAGGTTGTTTTAGATAATTAGATGTAAATAATTATTTATGAATTTATCTTATTGGAACATCTTGATAAGTAAGCTGATTTATTGCGTAATTTAAAAAAAATCTGAGAATCCTATCAAAATATTATTTTTTGTATATATCTTTGGGCATAAAATGTAGTTTATACATCCTGAAATGTATTTGTTTTTAATTGTTGTTGTCTGGTAAAGTTTATATAATTGGTTTTGTCATTTCGAACAAAGAGAGAAATCTAAGTATTAAACCTGATAAATGATTACAGGATATTGCTGAAATTAAATCTGATATTGCTAAACCTTATTTTTTAGAGCATATTATTCTTTTCTGTGCAGTCAAAATAAATATACTTTTGACAGACCAACAGTAAATGAAGACTATGAAATAAATAATAGACATTATTTCGATTAATATTATATATCGCTGTAATTCAGCGAAACTCTCAAATTATGGAGTCCACAAGCAAGTTCCATGACCAAGTCGTCGAAACCAAACTTGTGACATCTGAAACGATC
>JAEWUM010000048.1 GCA_023459355.1 Bacteroidota bacterium
CCCCCCTTTGCTCCGATGGAAAAAAATGACTATAATTGTTCTCCGCCTAAAGTTCACATTTATGAGTCATTTAACCAGGGAACAAAGATATACTATTGCATCGATGTTGCAAAACGGCTATAATCAAAACGAAATAGCCCTTGTTATTAATAAAGATAAATCAGTGGTCAGTCGGGAGATCCGCCGCAATGCAGATGCCCGATCCGGCCAGTACAAGGATGATTTAGCCCATCGTAAATACCTGAAGCGTCAGCAATACAAGGCTAAACCCAGAACCTTCACACCTGAAGTAGAGGAGTATGTCAGAGATAGATTGCGTCTGAAACATAGTCCTGAACAAATTGCAGGTGTTGCCAAAAAGAACGGAGATAAATGTGTCTCACACGAGCGAATCTATCAGTTTATTTGGGAAGATAAGCGAAAAAAAGGAACGCTGTATCTTGACCTTAGAAACAGAGGGCGTCGCTATAAAAAGCGAAGTGTGATTTACGATAAACGGGGTACAATCCCCAATCGCACAGACATCTCTCAAAGACCGCCTGAAGTTGAACTGCGCGAACGCTTTGGTGATTTAGAAATTGACCTGATTATTGGCAAAAATCACAAAGGCGCTATCTTAACCATCAATGACAGAGCTACCGGGTTAGGCAAGCTTCGTAAATTAGAAGGCAAAGATGCTGAACAACTTGCATTGGCTACCATAGATTGTTTAAACGATTGGAAACCATTCCTTAAAACAATTACATCAGACAACGGAAAAGAATTTGCCAATCATCAGATGGTAGCACAAGAACTAAATATCGATTTCTTCTTTGCTAAACCATACGCAAGCTGGCAAAGAGGTTCGAACGAAAATTATAATCGCCTCGTCAGGCAATATATACCAAAAAAGGTTCACTTTGATTGTATCCCGGAGGATTATGTTAATTTTGTCGAAACACAAATCAATAATCGACCTAGAAAAAGATTCAATTATGAATCACCAGTTTTTATGTTTAATCAAAAAGTTGCATTTTCAACTTGAATGTTGCTTACTAAAATTTTAGACGTGTATTGATTGTATTCTGATTGAATATTAACGAAATAAATCCCTTTTGATAAATCAGGCAAGACATACGATTTATTTTCATTCCGAATTAATTGCGGTTCATCCCAGGTAAAAATAATTTGACCCGACAAGGTACTTATGCTAATACGGTGATAATCCTGTTCTGATGCCGGAATAAACAGCATTCCATTTCGATAATAGGGTTTAAACAAATCATTTCTCCGGACTTTTTCGACGCTGGTATAATCCTCCAACCCAGGAACAAGCATAGTCTGTGCACTTGCATTGAGTTTATAATAAAATGCTACACTAAAATTATACAGAGGATAGGGTTGCTCATAAATAATTCCCATTGCATCGCGGGGTTCATACGACGGACGAAGGGTGGTTTCCGCAGCATCTCTCGGGTAAAAATAGCTGTTATCCGGATTTCTTTTATCCAAATCAATATAATTGTAGAAAGCAAGGTAATCGTCACTATCGCGCAAATTTCCATGACCAGCATTATTGGTTCCTGCATAGATAATTTCAACATCTCCCGTCAAATCTGTCAATGCTGTCAGGATGACGCAATCACCTTCAATTCTCACCCCGGTAATTATCTTTTTAGCTCCACTAAGGTATAACTCAAAGCCGGCACTGGTTACCTTATTTACCAGTTGTTCGTCAATCACGAGCGGCAACTTTGGCACTAAGAACCTGATTTTAATTTCCTTTGGATTAGAGGTTCTGGATATTTCAGCCGGTTGCAATGGTTTGAAATCTTCACCAAGTATTTTGGTGCGATAGTAAACTTTACCCAGCATCTCACCAAACCAGCGATATCCATTTGAATCAAGATGTCCGCCTCTGTCGGTCATCGGGTAAACCGGACCGGCACACACAATGTCGTCATGTTCATTCGAGGCTTCCAATTGCGCCATTCCCACGGTGAGATAAGTACCACGTGTATATTGCGCCCCGGCCTGATAGGTAATAAACAAAGGTGCATCGGTTTGATTGTATTTTTTCATGATGTCGGCCTGCATATTTTCTTTCAAGGTCAACATCAGCGATTTATAGGTCGCTTTATCAGAAGTCGGTCTACTGCCAGAGGTCAGACCACTGTTGCCTGACGGAACAGTATAGTTGTATTCCCCCTGCATCCAGATGATGGCTGGGCAGTGGATGTTATCCGATATAGTAGAAGCGTACTGGATGGCATTGGTGAAATGAGCGTAACAAACAGGATTATAATGTTCCTTCGAAAGTTCTTCGATTGTTCTTCCGCCAGTACCAGAAGATGTTGCTATAAACTGATGCTGTCCGTTTGTTTTTAGCTGAACATGATTGGTAGCGGCGATAACAGGTGATTCCGCACAAATCATAGTCGCACGTTTTTTTGCCAACGATGAAGTTGATGCAGCTACGTTTGCAATAAGAGGATTAAATTTGTTAAATACTGTATTTCCGAAATTTGACCACACCTGCGTGCCAATCATATAATTCCCCGGTACATTTGTAGTTGACAATGGCGGCCAGGACTGGTGACCTGTAGACAAACTCTGACCATACATGATCAGGTGTTCGTAGCGCTGTGCCTGCATCAGCAGTACAGAAACAAAAAACAGAATTGCACAAAGAATTCTCATGATATACCTCCTTAATATATTAATTGCATGATTTACATTACCTATTAAACCCCTCATAAACAGACAAGACAATTAGGCAAAAACAGATATATACTAAATGAAACGGACTTTTTATTTGTAAATTATTATCGTATTACAATTATTTCGCTCGCCATAAGAATCAAAAATCTTATTGGCAGCAGGTTTATTCAACACGCCATTTCCCGGAGTTGCATTCGACCAAAGTGTCGTAGAACGTCCACCATCCAAATTCATTGCCTTTTTGCAACCTAACACTTTTAGCATGTGTGCTAATTCAGGGATTGTCATTCCTTCCGCCTGTCCTTTAAATCTTCCATCTACCGTAATGAGCCACAACTTATTATCTTTAGAAACCGCGATTGCACTGCGCGGGTGCTTTACCTCTGTAAAGCGAGGAAAGCTCATCCACGAAAAATCACAAACTTTATTTTTATAAACCAACATAGGACCGGACGACAATACCGTACCTTTTTTATCACAATAGGAATTCTCAACATCCTTACTCCATGGAATTAAATCAACCCTTCCATTCTTAATGCTGATTGCACCGTTAACACGACCAAATTCCTTATCTGTAGTAAGACATGCTGTTTGTCCATCTACCCGATAGTAACATGTTGATTTGAAAGTTTTCTCATCATAATATGATCCATTGATCGCTGCAATTGCATTGTTTGCTTTTGCCATTTCACTTGTAATATCACAAGTATCAGGTAAAATAACCTTGACTCTGTAACTATTTTTATTCAAATCAATTACCATGATATTCACATTTTGCGGTCCACCATATAAATTGGAAATCAAACCGTGTTTATTTACAATTCCTTTTCCTAAAGGGGTTTCTGTCCATTTAAAATTAACAACTGTAGCTGAATCGACTGCAGTCTGGGCAACACCGGATAAGGAGAGAAATAAAAAAGCACAAAGAGAAAAAAACATTTTTTTCATACGTTTAAATTTTTATAGTGTTATTATAATCATTTTATTATTGTTTTTGACAACGGGGCATAATTATACCCCTTTCTAAACCACCGATCAATATAAAACGATAAGTTTTCTTTGAATCGAGTGTAATCCTTCTTTTCAGGAGCAGTCCAACCGGTTTCGGCATAGGCTGCAATCCGAGGATAAGTTTGATATTCCACCTCCTTCTTTGTTGGGGTCCACTCACCCCACATCTGGCACCCAAGACCCAGAATTTGTTTTCTTTGTTCTGACGGTAAATTATCGGGGATTGGGTTAAAATTATAGGCTTTTAATAAATCAATTTGCTCATAAGTATAATCCAGATATGTGTATTTGTGATTTGAATTAACTAAATTATAACCTTTTTCAAGAGCCCGTTTCATTATATCGGGAGCACCTTTCCAGAAATGGATAACTGCATTCGAAGACAATTCAGCTTTCGCATCTTCTGCAGTTGACCATTCATGAACATTAATCCCTAATATTTCATTCCATCCCATCATACGTTTACCCAAAGAGTCGGACACAAAATTGGATATATCGTTTGTAAATTTCACCTGAACATCACTTAATGTATTCAGGTTATTCTTTTCCATGTACCCAGCAATATCCAAAGAACCTTTCCATTGATCATATTTTACCTCATCTCCTCCAATGTGTATTATTTGCGATGGAAATAAACCGGAAACCTCTTTCAACACATTATGTAAAAATTGAATTACTTCAGGATTAGCGGGATTAAAAATCGTGTGAGCCACTCCAAACTTTACCGGTACTTTTATTTGTTCATTCAGCATGCCGAGCCATGGATAACTTGCTACCGCAGCGGAAGCATGACCAGGCATACTAATCTCCGGGATGATTGTGATATAACGTTCCGAGGCAAAAGCAACCAACTCTTTGATTTCAGATTGGGTATAATATCCTTTATGAATTCTCCCGTCAAACACTTCACTTTTCCATTTCTTTCCATCAACATTTATTTGAGTGCTATCACGCACTGAACCAATACCAGTCAATTGTGGATATTTTTTAATTTCAATCCGCCAACCGGCGTCATCGGTTAAATGCCAGTGAAATGTGTTGAGTTTAAGCATTGCCATCTCTTCGAGCAACTGCATCACAGTTTCTTTTCCCTGAAAATACCGTGCTTCATCTAACATATAGGCTCTCCATGTAAAAGCCGGTTTATCATTGATCACTAAGCAAGGTAATTTCTTTTGCTGTATTAACTGTCTTAGCGTTTGAATTCCATAAAATATCCCGTTTTCAGCAGAAGCATCAATGAGAATTCGAGAAGGAGTAACAGTAAGACGATACGCCTCTTTGCCTCCATCAATATTCTTATTAATGCGTAATCGAATTTCAGTTCCTTTTGGATTCAGAGATAAATTATGTTCCGAAACAAGAAGCTTTTTAAGATAATCCTGATTAAGTTTATCTCCTTTCAAACGAAAGCCATCTGACAAGTCACACTCACCTTTATTCATCACAACATCATTTGGAAAAGGAATGACATTGATTTCTACAGCATGTACCATCACAGTTAATAGGAAAAGAAAAAGTAGTAATTTAGTTTTATCCATAACTATCCTGATTTATTTTTTATTCATTTGAAATTATCAACAATCCATTTGCCACCGGTCTTTCTGTTCCATCAGAAGGCCTGTTCCGGATTTCAAAACGACCGGCAGAGAAATCATCAGCGTTTCTTCGGAAAAAAGTTGTCGAACCGCCACCATCAATATTAATTGCATTATAGGCACCCAAGGCATACATGCATTGGGATAATTCCCCGTAATTCATCCCGTTGGAATAGGTTGCTTGTCGCCCGTCGACAGCCAGCAGATATATTTTTTGCCTGTCTTTTGAGACTCCAACACAAGTACGAGGTTCGTATACTGTATCGTTTGAAAAAACAGGAACAACACCGTTTTTTACAAGCCAGGTACGCCCACCAAGAGCTTCTTTTAAAGTGTTTTTTATACTATTATATTCATTCAACCCTCCAATAATAGCTCGCCGTTGATATGTAATAGCAAAAAAAGTATTATTTGTAGTAAAGAAACTTTCTTTCAGTGCTACTCCATTCTTATAAACAATTCCTTGTGGTTCACCAGTCTCCATGTTAAAAAAATCTCCATTCACACCTCCCCAGACTTTGTGTCCCGTTCCATCTTCGTAAATCGCTTGCTCAGTCATCTTCTGGCGTTTAAAAACAGTCTGATTATCCGGCGTAGACACTTCAACAGATATAGTTGGGACTGTCAAATCGACCTCGTATACAAAAAGTTTCATTAATTTTCCTTTCGTAGAGGTATAAGCAATTTCAGCCACACGTGCACCCTGAGCCACATAATAAACCACAGAAGAAGAAACTTCGTTTATTATATTTGTACCTGTTCTTAAACGTTCCTCTATATCGGATTGATAGGATATATCACCATCAAAAATTGTAGGATACAATAAATAATTAGAGACAGCGCCATCAGAAGCGTTGGCCGGATAACCGCCAATGAGAGCAACATTCCTGGATATTTCAAAAGTACGATCCCGCTCAGTAACAACATCTGCAGATATTACTTTACGGATTGGAGTATACTTACCTTCAGCAATATGAATACTATCGCCATCTTTACAAATTTGTAATGCTTTATCTAATGTTATAGGCCGTGCCCACGACAAGCCATCATTAGTTTCCGTACCTGAAACTTTCACGTAATAATTTGTCGCATTTACTTCAGACGTCTGTTTATGAACACTTAAGCCTCCATAAGATTGAGATGAAAGATAGAAAGCCAGAATAAGAAATGCAGCTAAAAAATAATAGTGTAAAGACATTTGGTTGAATGTCTTTACACTAGCATAATTTTGAAATTCAGAATTCATTGTTTTATCTTACAATCGCTTTTAACACCTCATTACCAACTTTGACAACATAAATACCTTTCGGAATTGATGATAGTATTGTAACATCACCCGTAGCATATTTATTGTAAAGATTTGTCCCAGAAACCGAATAAACTGCAACACTTTCTCCGGAAGATGTTTCTACAAATAAGTCGCCATCCTGTGACCAGGTCTTCCTTGTTTGAGAAACAACAGGGTTTACTGTAGAGATATCATTTGACTTTATTACAGCACCCATTGTTGTACTTTCGTTACGGCTGTTACCAGCCTGGTCTTTTACTATAATATCAGTGTTTATTGCAGGGACATATCCGGAAGCAAGCGTAGTAAGCTGTGCAGCTGTCATTCCATAAAGTTTGGCTGGATTTTCATTGCCACTAAGGAGACATGTTTTAGTATAGCCTCCGTTATTCGCCAGTGATCCAATAGTAGTTTTGTCAAATACAACATCACTAACTTCCACACCGTTATTATTATAGATTTTATCTGAAGCAATTACATTTTTCAGGGAATAAACACTACCAGTAATAGGCCTGAATTCCTTAGAAATATCAGCATTACCAGAAATGATACTGTTGTATATATTTGTTGTACTCAAATTTGATATTTCAAGTCCTCCTGTATTAGTTCCGGTATTGGCTGTGATTGTTGTATTAATCACATCAAATGCACAATTCTTACCAGTAGTAGAATAAACGAACAATCCTCCTCTACCTGATGCAGTATTTCCATGAATGGTTGAGTTTACAATATACCCCAGACATCCTTCACGAAAATAAGCTCCGGCATGACCTGCTGATGCCGAATTATTACTGATTGTTGAGTTATGTATATATACTTTACAATATTGGTATGTATAAAGTCCAGCTCCCGTACCTGTTGGGAGATTATTATCCGAAATACTGGAGTCATACATTGTTAAATATGCATAGTTTGTTCCATTATTAGTTGCATAGGGACTGTTTATATAGAGAGTACCATTTCCGTTTGTCGTATTACTTACAATATTACATCTGTTTAATGTAACGTTTGCATACGACAACGTTGTAAGTGCAGCTCCCATATTAGCTGTGTTTTCAGCTATGTTACAATCTACAAACTCAACGGTAGATTTGATCACACATACACCTCCTGCAACATTCCGATTCATGAGGAAGTTATTATTTGTTGTTGTTATCCCACCTGTACCATCAGCTTTCCCGTTTTTTATTGAAATGCCATGGATACTCACTTTCTGTCCTTCTACCGGAGGAGCTGTAATCACCATCGTATGATATACTTTCACTCCACCACCTATATCACCGCTGAATACTGTAAGATTATTTTGGGGATCAGCCACTGCTCCAGTTGTTGCATCAGCAGGATAGCCTCCAATAAGGGTGATGTTTTTATTTATTTCAAATGTTTTATCCCGATCTGTAAGATCTGTGGCTTCAGAGAAAATCTGTGCCGTCGGGGTATAAGTTCCAGCAGCAATGTGAATAATATCATTAGTCGTCGTTTGTGCAATAGACAAAGCTGCATCAAGTGTAATAGGGTCTTCCCACGAAGCTCCTGTGTTAGTAGATGCTCCGGTAGTTTTCACATAATAATTATCAGCAGATATTGTCAACGTAAACATAACTGCTGCCATACATAAGAGTAAATAATTCTTTTTCATAACGCTAAATTTATTAAATTATTAACAATTGACATTTATTTCATTAATTTCTCAATTCTCTTTTTTATATCCGTATTATCCATCCTTCCCGCAAAATTTTCTGCTCCCACGCCAATAGCATAAACAGGCACTGAAGCGGCAGAATGGGAATTAGTTGTCCACCCGACTTGAGCTTTTTGATTCATGATTCCAACTGCAAGCACAGCAAGCGGATCATCTTTTGCATACAAGGTTTCTACAAGATTCACATCATCCTCTGAAAAAGTTGTCGCATAACAATCTTGAAGTAATTTCTCTTCTTCTGACGATATTTTTACCTTATCCCAAAATCCAAGATAGGTCTTCAACAAGGTTGTCACATCATTCCATGTTGCTGTTTTACCTTTTTCTCTGCGTAAATCACGAATAATTGCCGACAGTTGATTAACAGATATTTTTTGATTTTTCAAAATCTGCAAATTCAAAACGGTGTATTTAATGCCAAGAGCCATTCCTCCTGTCTCATGATCTGCAGTCACTACAATCAATGTTTCGTCCGGATACTTTTTATAAAATTCGTATACTAAACGGATGTTTTTATCAAAATCAATTACTTCATTGACTACTGCTGCGGCATCATGTACATGTGAACAATGATCTATTTGTCCTCCTTCCATCACCATGAAAAATCCCTTTGGATTATCTTTTTGCAGAAACTCAAGCGCAGAAAGCGTGAGGTCAGTCAACTGCATATCATCGTTGTTTCGGTCAATAGCATAGGGTAACGTTACATCCGGATACGACTTTTTTGGTAACATCAGTACTTTCTCAGCCGAACTAATTTTTCGGGAACAACTTCCTTTCACTACAATGTATCCTTTTTCCCGAAAATAATCAAATGCATCCGGATCTGTTGGGCTTTTCTTATTTTTGGTGGATTTCAGTCCTGCACCACCCAGAAAATTTATACCTGATTCCGCAGCCTGAATGGCAATTTGATACGATAAATTTCGATTATTCTGGTGCGCATAAAATGCTGCCGGTGTGGCATCATCTACACTCATTGATGTTATAACGGCTGTTTTCCATCCTTTTGCCTGTGCATTAACTATTAACGATGGTATCGGATTCCCTTCGGGATCAATACCTACGGTGTTGTTTTTTGTTTTAACCCCTGACGACAAAGCCGTTCCGGCAGCTGACGAACAAGTAATATAATGCGAAGCGGAATGAGTAGTAGCAAAACCTGCTACAGGGAAACGAGTAAAAAGCAAGCTATCACGAATATCCTTCACATTTTCAGAAAGATAGAGTTGTGTTGCCTCTACCTGATTCATACCCATCCCGTCTCCAATGCAATAGAATATATACCTTGGTTGTCTGGCGGCAAGCAAAAAGCTTACCGACCAAACAAGTGTGAGTATTAACAAACGCCGATTAAAATCTGATGTCTTTAAAAATCGGTTTATTATATCAGATATCATCACAATATTATTTGTTTAAATTTATATCCAGGATCAAATCACTTTACCACTGCTCCAATGGACGGTTTCCCTTCACGACTTTTACCCGTTTGATCAAAAAGTATGATTTCATCTGGTATAACCGGATCAAAGTTTCCACCCAAGATTTGCAGATTAAGCAGTGGCATACCAAGTGTAACAGCTGGATTATTATCTCCTATCAGCACATGTGTTCTTGTCAATCCACCATTGGCACTGAGCACTCCCAAATGCAAGACAGGATCAAAAATATTGTCTGGCACAGTTACTCCATTTTGATCATAAACAGTTTCGCTAATAATACTATATTTTATTAGACGAACATCTGTACTTCCGTTATAATCCTTTCCTGCAGTAGCCGAATTTCCGGAAATAATTGAGTTATATATATTAATCGATGTATTTACATTAGCAACATTTAGCCCTCCACCATTTCCAACAGCACTATTACCTGTTATGGTTGAACTAATTAGATACAATGTTGCAATTTTTCCGGCAGCACCATATATTTGCATACCAGCTCCATGCGAAGATGACTCATTACCTGATATAGTCGAATTAATAACATATGCCACCGAATTTTCCCGGCCATAATAGCCACTTGCCGCAGCACCAGTCGTTTTATTACCTGTAATGGTACACCGAATAATATAGGTTGTACCTGTAACATTTGCATCCAACGAGTAAATACCTGCACCCACTCCGGTAGAAGTGTTATTTGACACTTCGCTATCATACAGATAAACCGTAGAACCTGCATTCCATAAACCACCACCGTTACCGCTTGGATTTAACGAAGAATTGTTTCTGATTTTACAACGGTTAAATGTAACATGAGCTGCTGAAAATATGTAAATACCTGCTGCTGCAGCCAGCGAATGATTATCAGTAATATCACAATCATTGATTTCTACAACTGATTTTCCAATAACTAAACCGCCACCGTAGTTTCTTACAAATGTAACTCCATTAACCGAAACTGATCCGGTTGAGGCTCCCATTGCTTCTCCATCACGAATAGTCAATCCTGAAAGTGTAACTTTCCTTCCTGTTTCAATTGGAGCAGCTATCACAACTGTGTGTGCTGATTTTGTTCCACCATTAATGCCACTTAAAACTGTCGGATTGGCATTAGGATCTGCAACAGCTCCTTCAGCAGGATTGACAGGGTAACCACCCATAAGTGCAATATTATTGTAGATTGCAAAAGTAATATCTTGCGCATTGGTCCCTCCATTCAATTTTACATTTGGCGTATAGGTACCTGCTGCAATAAAAATACTATCACCACTAACAGAGAGAGCTAAAGCATTATCAAGCGTGGTGGCGTTTGCCCATGAGAGTCCATCGGCAGTAACATCACCATTAGTTTTTACATAATATCGGACTGAGACATCCGGTAGAGGATCACCTGCTTCCTGTATAACAATTAACTCTTTCCTGTATTCATTTGTTATCCACGCCGTCACCTTACCTGTACGACTTTCCAAACTGATATTCTTAGCTACTTTCATATACACTGTATCAGTTGCTAAACCGTTTTGTTTTTCGAAAGTAATCCACTCTACATTACTTTGCACACGCCAAGGGAGATTAGAAGTAAGCAACAATTTGTAAGTAGAATCTTTTTTGATTACATTAACAGTGCCCGATTCGAAAGACATCTCCGGGTCTTTGGGTGTAAATTTACTCAAATCCACATCCTCGACACAAGCGTTAAATACCTGAACTGCGATTAATAAGACTAAAAAATATCCAGTATTTCTTATTTTTGATTTCATTTGCTTATAATTTTATGATGGTGGATAATTAATTTCCGATTAATAAAAGCCCATTTGCAACAGCTCGTTCTTTACCACCGCCATCGTATGGCCAATTACGGATTTCAAAACGTCCATCGACAAAATCAGGCGTATTACGCACAAAAAAAGTAGTTGAGCCACCTCCATCCAAATTGATTGCATTATAAGCTCCTAATGCAATCATACATTTGCCTAGTTCCACATATTGCATTCCATTTGAATACCAGAAATTTCGTCCATCCACAGCCAACATCCATACTCTTTTACCGTCTTTGGATACCCCTATACAAGTGCGGGGCTCAACCCTATCATCCGTTTGGATTGAAAGAGCTCCTCTTTCTACTAACCAAACCCTTCCTCCAAGGGCTTCTTTAAACAAAGATTTGAGTTCAGGGTACTCATCTTGTCCGGCAATCAATGCTTTCTTATCAGAAGTTATGGCAAAATAAGTACAAACAGCATCTGTAAAAGTAGTTTTAATTCCTTCTCCATCTTTGTATACAATTCCTTGTGGGGCACCGTTGGTAGTATTAAAAAAGTCTCCGTTTATACCTCCCCAAACTTTGTGACCTTCAGCATCTTCGTAAGAAGCTTGCTCTGTCATTGGCTGCATTGCAAAAGCAGGTTTGTTATTGGGAGTAGACACTTCAATATTGATATTGGGATTTGTCAAATCAATCTCAAAAACAAATGCCTTCATTGCCAATCCCTTCATTGATAGATATGCAATTTCGGTTGCAGTTACACCCGCAGTTACCATATATG
Source organism: Bacteroidota bacterium (assembly GCA_023459355.1). Taxonomy (GTDB): domain Bacteria; phylum Bacteroidota; class Bacteroidia; order Bacteroidales; family Paludibacteraceae; genus Paludibacter. The sequence goes on from JAEWUM010000048.1 coordinate 12,285, forward strand.
AAATATCACTTTTGATTTGAGCAATTAAATCAGTTCCATTTACCAACAAAGCTCCGGTTTCTGTTTTCGGAATAGCTTTGTACTCATACGTAGTTTCTTGATCTTCACACGAAAACCACATGAAAGCTACCATAATGAGAACTAACACATTAATATACTTTATATTTTGTTTCATAATTTTTCTGTTATTCAGTTATTAAATTTGTCAATCAATATCCCGGGTTGGGTGTTAAATTCGGATTTAATTGCAATTCTTTCCCTGGAATGGGAAGCAACACCTGATAATCAAGCAAGCCGAGTTTTTCTTTTGCTACACCAGTCCGTACATAATCATAATAGGCAAAACCTTCCGCCAACAACTCTTTACGGCGTTCAAGCAGAATAGCATCAAGGTATTCCGTATCACTACCGGGGTAAATAGGATTCAATCCTCGGAAAGTACGGAGTTCATTCAGACGGTCAACTCCCTCAATACGCCCTTTTGCTTCTGCACTGATAAGATACATTTCCGCAATACGCGAAATAATTACCGGATCTTTCCCTGCTTGTCCACTCGGGTACTTATTGATACAGTTATTTCCCGAAACAGCATCGATAGAAATAGCTTTACGATTATCATTTGTACCGTCAAACATCGTCATTACATCAGGAGACGGCCGATAAGCGTATTGCCCTTTTACAGCGTGTGCATAAGAATAAAATAAATCACTGATGTTGATACTGGATTCGTTCGATACATTCTCAAATGCAAACAAAATTTCTGTGTTTTGTTTTTTTCGGAAGATTTTATCGAAACTGTCCAACTTATATTTGCCGGAGGTAATCAGTGACTCTGCTAATGTGGCCGCCTCAGTCATTTTGTTTTGACTAAGCATTACACGCGCTTTGAGTGCTATGGCAGCGTCTTTCGACACATAATAATAGGTCGTTGGTACACCTAAGCGACTGATGGCATTATCCAAGTCTTCCTCTATAAAAGCCCAAACCCTATCTACAGGATCTCGTTTAACCAACTCATTAGTATTTTTACGCAGTATTGGCACAGATCCCCAGCGTGTTACCAGCGAATAATAAATATACGCGCGGAAATAATCTGCTTCGCCTAAATATATTGTATTTTGTGCGGAAGGAGGAAATGCTTCCACGACTGATATTAGATTATTTACTTCGTATAATGCTCCAAAAAGCCCATTCCAGCTATTCACAACAACACCTCCTAATGGACTTAACGTCATATCAATCAAACTTTTGGGATTAGCTGTGGCATTATTGGTCAGATTTCCACCCAAAATATCGAATAGAATGAAACCTGCGGCTGTTGGTTTGTTTTGCACTGCATTATACATCCCATTACGTAAAATAGGTAGATCTTTCTCTGTAATTGCTTCTGGCGGAATAGCCGAATGAGAATAGATATTCAATTCATCTCCACAGTATGTAAATAACAGAACCATGGTTAACATGATTAAGACATTACCTGATTTTTTCACTATGTTTCTCATATTACTTTGACTTTAAATACGTTATAAATTAATATTAGCTCCAATAGAAAACATACGTGGCTGTGGTACATTCCAATTATCATTGCCCGTAAATTGTGGATCCATATTGCTGTTCACTTCTGGATCCCATCCAGAATAACGAGTTAGCAACCAAAGATTGTCACCCTGAGCATATAACCGAACTCCTTTCAATTTTACTTTTGATAATACTTTCTTGGGCAAATTGTAAGAAAGAGTAAGAGCACGCAGGCGAATAAAAGATCCATCCTCAAGCCATCGGTCTGAATTCCGATTATTTTTATTGTCTGCAGCTACAATACGTGGATATATATTGGTTGATCCCGGTCCATCCCAATAATTCAGTGCATATTTTTCCAATACTGCATCCCGATAACCCGGATGTGCTACAACAGTTTTATATTGTGCATATACATCGTTGCCATACATATATGAAAAGAATATGTCCAACTGCCATCCTTTATGTTTGAATGTATTGTTCCAACCTCCAAAGAAATCGGGAACAGAAGAACCGATAACCTGTCGGTCATTATCATTTATAATATTGTTACCATCAGCATCATACCATTTCACATCTCCGGCACGTGTTCCTAAATCATATTGTTCTTGAGGGACTTCTCCATCGTATTGAAATATACCCACCTGTTTAAAAATATAGAATATTCCCATTTCCTTACCTACCTGTAGTGCTCTGTTGCTTCCGATACTGATGGGTTTATCATCTCCTAACAAAGAAGTAATCTTATTTTGGTTGGTCGCAATATTGAATTGGGTAAGCCATTGAACTTCTCCAATCTTAAAATGTGTATTGAATGTAAATTCTGAACCATAATTACGCATAGAGCCAACATTTGCCAGCATGGAAGTTTTGCCGGTAGTTGCCGGTGTAGGCATTGAATAAAGTAAATCATGTGTATTTTTAAGGTACACATCAAACATAATATTGATTTTCCCTTTTAGAAATCCCAAATCAAATCCCGCATCATATTGATCGGCAGTTTCCCATTTCAAATCTTTATTACCAAATGAGGAGGTAAGGATACCATTCTGTTCCCGGTAATTACTTCCAGCACTCATTAAGGACTGGTAAGCATAATTTCCAATACCTGCCTGATTTCCTGTTTTACCATAACTTGCACGTATTTTTAAATCTGTATCTGTATCTTTCATAAAATCTTCTTCTGACACATTCCATCCTAAAGAAACTGAAGGAAACCACCCCCAGCGATTCTCTGGTGCAAATTTCGATGAGCCATCTGTTCGCAATGTTCCACTTAAGATGTAGCGTTCGAGCCACGATAACGTCACTCGTCCAAAATATGATTCCATTGCATATTCAGAAAGATTCCCACTTGCATCATATATAAGAGCTGCAGCCGAAACCACATCGAAAGTAGGAGAAGGGAAACCCTTGCTATTAATCATTGACGTCCTGGTTGAAACTTTTTGGAATGACTGTCCAAGCATCGCTGACACCTCTAAATTTGAGAGTTTATCATTGTAAGTCAGCAAATTATCCGATAATAGATTATTAATAAAAGAGTTATACTCCACTATATTTCCGAAAACGGGTGTGCTATCATCAGCCGAAACAGTTCCTGAACCATATGGATGTTTTTCATAATAGTTTTTGTAATCATATATGGATGTAATGTCAGTGCTGAGTGAGTACTTGTATGACAATTTTTTATTTAACTTTAATGTACTATAAAATGTTCCAAGGTAACGATAATTATCTATATAGGCTTTTTGTTCGTTTAGTACCTGTACAGCATTGTGACGTGTCAATTCATCCGTTCCTCCAATATAATAATTTCCATTGGGTTTGTAAGGCCGGTCAAAAGGACGCTGTTCAATGGCTCGTCCAATAACAGTTGAACCAAGATTAGCACCTGGCACTTGATTATTTTTTATATAATTTCCACTTGTATTCGCTCCTACTTCAATCCAGGAACTTAGTTCATGACTAACTTTGGCACTCAGGTTAATTTTCTGAATGGCATTCGTTTTCATGATACCAGTCTGATTAGTATAATTTGCTCCAATATAGTATTTAGTTGTTTTGTTTCCACCAGAGAAATTGATATCAGCATTTAACGACTTTCCTGTTTGTGTAACCAAGCTCATCCAGTCAGTTGTACTGTGATCACCGAATGGGTTGTCTATTGGTACCATATATCCAGATGTACCAATTGAATAGTTGTATTGTTTGTTGTAGTTTGCTCTACCAATATTCATCACTTTTACATATAAATCAGAATCAGCCATTTTCACTTTGTGTATATTAGGAAAACGAGAAATACCTGTATTTACATTTACACGTATTTCTGATTTACCTTCTTTTCCCGATTTGGTAGTAATTAACACCACTCCGTTGGTTGCCCGCGAACCATAAATAGCTGCCGATGCAGCATCTTTCAAAATATCAATAGATTCAATATCAGATAAATTTAAAGAAGATAGTGAACTCAAAGGTTCTCCAAAATTAAAAAGCTCTGTATCGGTATTTGTAATAGGGACTCCATCAACAACATACAGAGGCTCATTCCCAGCGGTAATTGATGATGCACCACGAATCTGAATACGCTCGCGACTTCCAAGATTCCCGGATCCTAATGACACTGTAACTCCGGCTACACGTCCATCAAGTAATTGGCTGGGTGAAAGAACATTTCGCAAAGTTGAATCATCAATCTTCACTTTCGAAATCGCGTTCGTTACCAACGACCTGCGTTGTGTTCCATAACCGATTACAACTAATTCGTCAAGTGCCTTTACATCTTCATTCAAAATCACTTTCAGATTACTTTTCCCGTCAATCTGTACTATTTCCGCGTTATAACCAATGTATGAGATATTCAGTTTGCCGTCGAGCGGCGCTTCAATACTGAACTTTCCATCAATATCGGTAATGGTACCGGCTGTTGTTCCCTCTAACTTGACAGTAGCTCCGACAATCTCCTGTCCGTTAAAATCGGTTACAACACCGGTTACCCTGATTGTGTTTTGTTTTACCGGCACTTTCTCTGCTTTTCTCAACACAATTTGTTTTCCGTCGACACTGAAAGTAATCCCGGAACCTTCAAAAACTTTTGTCAGCACCTGTCTGACTTCTTCTTTGCTGGCATTCACAGTTACTTTACGGTTTACATCAACAATTTGTTTGTTGTAGAGAAATCGGTATTCAGTTTTCGATTCAATTGCATTTAACACTTCCTCCACGGTTGCATTCTTCACATTAAGGCTTACTGTCGAATTTTGAGCCTGTAATGAAACCGGTAAAAGATGGATTAAACCACACATGATAAAAACGAACACAGACCGATTGAGCTTCAGCCTTATGAAAGGCTTTTTCATCGATGCAATTTTGTTTTTGAGCGTAAAATTCATAATGATTATTGAATTAATTAAAAATAAGGTTGATTGATGTTGTTTAATTATGACGTATGAGCAATAAAAAACCACATAGGTAAATTAAAAATATTTACCTATGTGGATTTTTTATCGTTTAATACAAAAAAGATCTACCTTTTGTAAACTTCAATTTTTTCTTTGCTGAAAGCTCCAGAACCGGACCTTACCCTTTTGGAGTGCTCATATCTTATTGGCGCAGAAAGTTTGAGCAGATTTAAAATTTCATCCAGCGATTCTCCCTCGAATGTGGCACGGTATAATTGAGAAGCGATATCAACATCTTTTACCGAAATCTCGACATTATACATCAATCCGATTTTCTTGAAAACATAATCAAGCCTGTCATCTCTGAAGGCAAGCACTCCGTCTTTCCACGCTATCCATTTGTAGGTATCGACCGTGGACAGCTTATATTTATTCGACTGATTATTAAAACTAATCCTTTGACTCGGTTGCATATCCAGTTTTCTTCTACCGCTGATATCTACATCAACCTTGCCATGCACAAGCGTTACAGCTACGATGGTATCCGTTTCGTATGCTTCGACATTGAAAGCGGTACCGGTTGCCTCCACAGTCAACTTTTCAGTATTTACTACAAACGGATTCTTTTTATCTGATTTTACCTCAAAGAAAGCCTCTCCTGTCAGAGAAACGTTACGAGACCCGCTTTTAAATTCAATCGGATATTTAAGTTTACTACCTGAATTCAGCCATACGGAGGAACCGTCGGGTAAACTGATTTTTGAACGAACACCATAAGGAGAAAACACTTCCTGATAGGCTGTTTGCGGATTGAAATCGGTGTCTCTGCTTAGCAAATAACCCATTAACACCATAACAGGTATAAACAAAACAGCTGCAATTCGTTGCCACCAGACTAATATCTTCAAGGATTTTTTCGGCGATAACCGTTCATTTTCGGCTATCTTTTGGTGCACATTACGAATCGCATGCTCAACATTCACTTCTTCCGGATCAAATGACTGATGAGACGACTGCCAGAGGTTGATCATTTGCCCAAGGTATTCTTGATTATCGGCACTTTCGGACAACCAGCCATCCAATAGTTTTCTTTCCTCAACAGTAATGCTGTTTGAAAGTAATCGGGTTATTAATATGTCTATTTTATTATTTTGCATCTTATTTATACCTTGCTACTGTTACGACGTTTTACGATTATATTTCCACATTGTAATTACATATTTTATGAATTTATTATTGCCAACACAATCAACAAATACTCTTTAAGGTAAGTACGAAGCATACTAATTGCTTTGCTGATGCGAACCTCGACTGTTCTTTCCGATACCTGTAGCCTCTCAGCAATCTCTTTATATTTTAATCCTTCGAAACGATTCATCTGAAATGCATCCCTGTATGTTTCCGGAATTTTTTCAAGAGCAGTATTTAATTTATCATGCAATTCGCTGTATAATACATAATTCTCGGTATCCAGACAATCAAAATAATTAAATGCCTCTACATAAAGTTCATGATCGCGAACGACTTGTTTGTGTCTCAGCTCATCCAGGCAGCTGTTTTGAACCGAACGGATCAGAAATGATTTCAGTGATTTTTCAATCTCGATATTCTCTCTTTCTGTCCATAATTTCAGAAAAATATTCTGCACGATATCTTCACATTTCACCCTGTCCCGCAAAATACTGCCCCCGAACAATACTAAGTCTTTATAGTATTTTCGGAATAAAATCGTGAAAGCTTCTTTGTTTCCACGTTTCAGTTCTATTAGTAAATTTTGCTCCAAGTCCATGCTGTCTCTTATTTTCGGACAATAAAAATGCAGGATGATTTATGATACAAGGTTATTCCTTCAAGTCACTTCATCCTGCAAAAGTAAAAAAGTTATTCGAAAATAGGAATTGTTATATTGAATTCATTGGAAGGTAATACAATAAAGATACTCACCCCAGGCTTTGTAGCGCATGAGGGTGAGTATCTTATCATCACTTATAATTAGAAAATACGAATTATTGTTTCAAGATTCTCTCCATCTTAGTGCCTGATGCATCTTTTACCTGAACGAAATAAATTCCTGCATTCAAATCGCTGATATTTATAACAGCTTTATTGCCTGAAACATTCAGTTGTTTAATCAGCGCTCCCGAATAACTGTAAATATCGATTCTACTAATGCTGATTTCAGAACTTATGCTTATAAAGTCAGTTGCAGGATTCGGATATATTTTACATGATGAAACTTCCTTGTTCACATCGACAGATGAGCCTGTATCTCCGGTACCCGGTGTACCAAAATCGCCATCACCGTACGGAGTAGTCGACACAGCCCAATTGGCGCCATTATCGTTATCTACTGAGTTATATTTATCGTAAAGCAGATACATACTTGCTCCATCAGGATCCGGAAAAGTTGCCCCATCGTCCCATCTAATAGAATCAATAATAACACCATTGCATTCTATAACAATCCCGTCGGTAGAATTTGCCAATGTGTAATTTGCTGCGGTAGGATATCCATAATCGGCAATCACTCCTCCGTTTGTCGCGGGATCACCGTTATATGCAAAGACCGCATAATCTTTGGCCTTTATTATTAGCGAGCGGTCAACAATAAAAAACTCAGATAAGGTAACATCATCTCTGAATTTGATACCAAACAAGTCGATGTCGGCATCAGTGGTATTGTATATTTCAAACCACTCTCCGGGAGGGTCATTCACGGTTTTTGAGTTTTGCATTACTTCCGATATAATCAGGGCGCCAACTCCCGGGCAAACAAGATCATTATCAGCTATTTCCACGACATGTGATGACCTGGTGCCAATTGTAGCGGATGCTCCACCAGCAACATTGGTTAACTCCAACACGATGGTTTCCGGTATTTCTGTTTGAGTATCATCAATAATGGTAAAAGTGACACATTGTTTTGCTGAACTGCCAGCCGGGAATGTAAGTTTGTAAGGTGAAGTAATGCTGGCATAATCAGTGCCATTAACTGCCTGAAGCGAATTAACCAGCGTTGTATCCTTTATTACCACGTCAACTGTTGTAGCCACGCTAGGACTTGGATTTTCAATGGTTACACAAACATCGACAGAAGTACCATTTTCGTCAATTGTAGACAATGTAGATTCAAATGTAACAATCGTGTTAGACGGCGTGTAACCAATCCATACACCCGGGTCAAATAATCCATCTGTGGTACTAACACTCTGATTAATATGATTGGTGCAGCCAGTTGCAGCCGTTACACCCCACACGTTCCAATTTTCTGATGACCAGTTACCCCCGTTCCCACTTGTGACACCTGTAGCTCTTTCGGCCCTGCCATCTTCAAAACCGTGACAGGTACCAGTTCCATCTTCACCCGGGACACCAAAAATATCAACTGTGATTGTATCTGTTTCAGTAACCACAAGCAATACTATTTGGTCATCTCCATTACTATCAAGAGGGGTATCATTATTTGGAATTTCCAAATCCGGGGCAACACCATATTTCGAGGTAAATGTTGCAGCGCTCTTGGCTACAACAAAAACTCCTTTAGATGGAATTGTTCCTGTTAAATAATAATATGTCTTCTGAGGCTCTGCATTACCATTCGTGTAACGAAGTAAAGCGTATTTCGCCTCTGGGTCCGCCAGATTAACCGCTGTCTCACCTGCATTGAACAATTCTACATAACGTGCTCCGGTGGCATCCAACGGATCGGCCAGTTCGGTCATAAATACCTGCGCTTGGGTAAATGTCAGGCTACATATAGCCATAAATGAAGAAAGCAAAAAGTGTTTCATAATAATAAAATTTTAACTGTTAATAATTATAATACTCTCACATTACTGGAAGATATTTCTGTGCTATGCGATTAAATGTTTCTATCTGATTGTCAATCCAATCCTGATTATAGCCGAACTCGTCGGCCATAATCTGTGCTACTACAGGTGCGGCTTCTATGGCAGCCCGGGCGTCGGTAACCAATAATCTCATACGGCGGCAAAGGACATCCTCGACTGTTCTAGCCATTTCTTTTCTCGCAGCCCATATGATTTCGGCAACGGTGTATTTGTAATCCGGATGTATCAGTGCAGCCATCATAGATTCATTATCAATCATTTTTTTTATGGCAGGCATATCTGATCCGTACACATAGAGGTGACTCGACATGTTGGGATTCAGTTTATAGCCATGTATCCTGAAAAGTCTTGATTTACACACCCGTTTGGGCAACAGATTCATTTTGATAGCTTTATTCACCGTATCCTCTGCAATGCGACGGTATGTAGTCCACCGGCCACCTGTAACAGTAATAAGGTTGTTTTTTGACACCACAACCCTGTGACTACGCGAAATCTCTTTGGCCGTCTCTCCTTCTTTGATGGGTGCTGCTATGGGTCGCTGACTGGCAAACATGGATAAAATATCCTTACGTTCCGGTTTTATCGTCAGGTATTTGCCTGCTGTTTCCAGTATAAAATCAATTTCTTCATTCAACGGTACAGGCTCCATATCATATATATCGCTGGCAACATCTGAAATCCCAACGACGATCTTCTCGTGCCACGGCACAGCAAACAACATACGACCCTCAGCAATATCAGGGATTAACAAGGCCCGTTTACCCGGCAGGAACCTGCTATCCAATACCAGATGTACGCCCTGACTCGGTTGTACAATTTTACGTTTCGTAGGCACATCCATTGAAATTATGCTGTCAACCGAAACACCGGTAGCATTGAATACACATTTTGAGTTTACACGGTAAACTTTATCCGTTTCCAAATCTTTTACTTCAACACCCGAAACCAGCCCTTTCTTGTCATGTAAAAGACCAATTACACGCATATAATTCACCGGACATGCATCGTGCTCAATGCAAGACTGAGCCAGGTTTACCGCCAGGCGCGAGTCGTCGAACTGACCATCATGGTACACAACACCTCCCCTTAATCCTTCCTGTTTAATGGTTGGTATATATTTAGTGACCAATCTTGTCGAGATTGGAGCCGAATGGCCCAATCTTAATTTTCCCCAGGAAATGATGTCGTATAGCTTCAGTCCAATGGTGTACAAGAAAACTTCAAAACGGGTATAATTGGGTATCACAAAAGGCAGATTCCTAACCAGATGAGGAGCATTGCGACGCAGACGGCCTCTTTCAACTGATGCTTCCCGAACAAGTGCTACATCGCCGCGTTTTAAGTACCTGACACCTCCATGTACCAGTTTCGTACTGCTACTGGACGTATACTTGGCAAAATCGTGTTGTTCGAACATGGCAACACTATATCCCCGAAGTGCTCCATCAAGAGTCACACCCAGTCCTGTTGCACCTCCACCGATAACAATCATGTCCCAAACCTTGTTATTATCGGCAATTTGTCTGATTAATTTTTCCCGTTGCATGTTGATATCTGATAATTATAGATTTATAATAAGATTTATTCAAAAAGCAAATATAATCAAAACAATTCGCTTGTGTGACTCTTGTTCATAAATCTGAATACTATTCTCTGATTTCAATCGGATATACGATTTAAATATTCAACATATGTATTTCCAAAACAATCTGTAACAACGACCTTAATTTCTGATTTATTATCCTTTGGGTTGTAATAAAATAAGTTAGAAGTCTTTGCTGGTTCTAGCTTTGGCTTTCTGGCCGGTTTTTGCGCACCAAGATAAAAATCATACGCATCAGGGTCATAGCCGGTTGCATTTGTCATTTTACCTTTATAATTTCCGGCTTCATACACCTCAACTTTCCATCCTTCACTATAATTCCACACATGTGCAACAACACTTTTGGGTAATTCCGGCACCAAACCGGCCGGGTAAACTTTCATCTGATAGTCTTTTGACTTTCCTGTCGATTTATAATATTGATTTACGAGTTGATTACCCCTAATTTCAAACACGCCATATCCATTGGGACAGCCATCAACATTGAAGTCACCTGCCCAGGAATTTCCCATGGTCGGGCTCAGGGTATAATCTACCATATCTTTTGCAACAAGTGCTTTATTCATCCGGTGTGTATGTCCTGAAACAATTAAGACCTTGTACCCTTTCAGCATTTTGACCAATTCAGCCGTATTATTTAAAATCTTTTTCTCATCTCTGCGATATGCCGGTGAATGCATACTAATGATTATAAGTTTATTTTTATCAACATATTTCAAATCTTGTTGCAACCAGTTCAGTTGCTCCTCCGAAATCTCCTCCTGATAGTCGGGACGTGTATTGTAAATGATGTTGTCCAATGCAATAAAATGGCAATCGCCACGGTTGAAAGAATAATATGCCGGTCCAAAATGAGACTCAAAATTATGTGAAGATTCATAATCATTTCCTTTGACCGTTTGATCGTAATCGTGATTTCCTATTACCTGATAAAACGGGAAGGTCAGCTGCTCAAAGGCCTTTACATAATCGGGATACATCTTCGGCGCATCCCAAAGCAAGTCGCCGGCTGTCATCCCGATAAATGCCACGTCACCCGGGTAGTTGTTTTTTAACTTTTCAATATCAGGTATTGGTTCAGCTGTAAAACGTTTCATATCAGCCGGAATTTGCGCCTGCGGGTCAGCCATAACAACGAACACCAATTTTTTATCTTTCTCCTTCTTTATCAGTGTGAAATTTATAGTAATATCAGAAGTTGTTCCTTTTATAGATTTGTAGAACCGGGGTATATTACCTTCGTGAGGTATATCACAATCGGCAGGAACAGAAATAAAAATATGTTTTGCAAAATTCATGCTTTGCATCGTATATTCTCCTTTAGCATTAGTTGTTGTCACCTGATAGCCATCGCTTACCACAACATCGGCTATACCAGCATTTTCAGGAGTCGAAACTTTCCCGGTAACAGTAAATGAAATTTCGTTTTTTTGTGCATGCAATCCGGTCGCAAACACGCCGCACAGAAAAAAAACTAAAGCAACGTATCTGATAGTACTCATCGTGATACAATACCCTTTCTTCGATGAAACTCTTTTCTGATGATATGTCCAGTTGATAGGCATAGTTTTATTTAATACATTTTTGATTGAAAGTCTGACCCTCAACATACAGCGTTACAATATACACTCCCGCTGGAAGATGTTTTACATTGAGACTGCTTTCCGAATCGCTTAAGTTTTTTTGTTCCAACCTGCGTCCACTCATATCCGAAACCTTAACAGTAATATCGTTACTGCTTACAACAGTCTTCACTTCAAAACAATCAGTTAAAGAGTTGTAATAGACCTGCACATCCTGCTCGTTTAAAACTGATTTTACACTTGTTGCGGTAGTAGTCACCTGTTTCACTTCTGATGCATTCGAAACACAGATACCATCGGTAGCCCGGACTCTGTAATAATAGGTTTTATTTTCCTCAAGTCCTGTTACTACATGTGACGTACCGGAGACTGCCACGCTTTGATACCCAGACACGGCATCTACAGCCTTTCCTTTGACATAGATATTCGCGATACGACTCGTCCCTCCACTAGTTACAATATAGGTAGATAAACCTGAAGTTCTCATTGAAGACGTCATTGTCCATCTTATTGAAACATTTTCCTGGTTATCGCAAGCAGTTGGCAAAGCCAGGTCTGTCAGCATGCTGGTAGGTCCATAAGCGGCGTTGGGCATAACCAAATCACTGTTGGGGACATCAATCCAGGCACCTGTATCGCTTAACCGGTACTGAACTTTCATGTTTTTCGGACCGTTAGCAGAAGAGTATTGCCAGGAAGACAATGTCAATCCGGAATAACCAGTGGTATTCACATCTATCTGAAAATATTTTTTATATACTCCATTTTCCCAGCCTGTGGAAGAAATTGCGTAAGGATTGGTTTCAGACCCATCTCCTGCACCATAAGGAATTGCATTTGAATCATTTCCGGTTGCTGTACAGCTTATGAACTTATCTTTATTATTAGCAGTAAAGATATGGGGCCCGGCAACAGCTCCCGCTGCATATATTTCGGGGAACGTCCAGGCAGCAAGCACGGTTGAATCTGCAACCGCAAAATTTTCACGCTCTGAAATATCCAACAAATAATTGGTAGCAATGGGGTATGAATCCCAAGAAACTGTAAAACCAGTTGAGTTAACATCAGCTGCTTCGTTGACAACCGGACTGGCTGATATTCTCGGTTCACCCGTCAGCCACACATCATCGATGCGAATGCTGTTGGTTGAGGTCGCAGGCTTAACAAAGCGCAAGCCCAGACCATCAATTTCAGCATCTTCAGGCAAACTAAGGATAGGACTGCGATACCATCCGGAAGGTTGGAATATCTCATTGAACAAGAAAAAGAGTTGAACCCAGGATGTTCCGTTCCAATAATACACCTCTAAATCGCTCCTTACATCTGAACTGGTTTTACTGTATCCAAAGGATAATTGAATGTTTTTGAAAGCCGACGCATCAATACCATTGATGGCAAAACCTCTTTCTGTACCTGCTTCTTCCGCTTTGAAATAAACATTATTGCTCCCCGAACATTCGGGATAAGTAGGTGTCGCTGTTACACTTACAACCGTTGATCTCACATCTGGCTGATTTGGACAGTCACCTGCACTAATCGTGACATTTGAATTGTGCCAGCCAGTCCAGTCTAAAACAGACGGATATGGACTTGTTGCAGACCCCTCGCCCATACTTTCAGTAAAGAAAACCTGTCGGTTATCGTTCTTGTCCGGCATCTTATTCAGGAATTCTGTAAAAACATTTCCAAAATCATCGGTAACACGCACTTTTATCTCTGCTGCAGGATCACGAGGGGTATAATAAAAAAGCGTTGGCGTGGTAGCAGGTTCCAAACTTGGTTTTCTGGCTGGTTTTGTCGAACCGATATAAAAATCATAGGCAACTGGATCATAACCGGTTGTTTTAATCATGCTACCTTTGAATACTCCATTTTCAAAGACTTCTACCTTCCAACCCGGAACATAATTCCAGACATTGACAACAACACTATTGCTAAAAGCACTCACAGAACCAACAGGATAGACACGCATCTGATAATCCAGGGAACGGTTGGTCGACATGTAATAATGATTCACCAGTTTGTTGCCGCTGATTTCGAAAACACCATAACCATTGGGACAGCCATCCACATTAAGATCACCTGCCCATGAATTACCCATGGTTGGGCTCAAGGTATACTCAACCATATCATTGTTTATCACAGTCTTATTCATCCTGTGGGTATGCCCTGAGATAAACACAACCTTATAACCATTCAGGATGTTAATCAATTTACTGAGATTAGTCACACCAATACTTCCACCTCTTCGGTATGCGGGAACATGCATGACGACAATGATGAGTTTGTTTTTATCAACATAGCTCAAATCCTGCTGCAACCAGTCCAGTTGTTCCTGTGTAATTTCTTCTTTGTAATCCGACCGGGTGTTATAAATGATATTGTCCAATGCCACAAAGTGACAGTCAGCACGGTTGAAAGAATAATAAGTCGGTCCGAAATAAGACTCGTATATATGAGATGCGGCATAATCGTTGCCCGTGGTTTTCTCATCGTGGTCATGATTTCCGATGACCTGATAAAATGGGAAAGATAATTTCTGAAATGCTTTTACATAGTCGGGGTACATGGCAGGGGCATCCCAGAGTAAATCACCGGCAGTCATCCCGATAAAGGTAACATCACGGGGATAGGTGTTTTTCAACCATTCAATATGAGGTGTAGCCTCGGCAGTGAAGCGTTTCATATCGGCAGCAATTTGCGCCTGAGGATCGGCCATTACAGTGAGCACGAGATGCTCGTCTTTACTCTGTTTGGTGAGCGTAAAATCGACAGTAATGTTACTCGTGGTGCCTTTTATTGACTTATAAAAGCGGGGAATATTGCCCTCGTGAGGGACTGTAAAATCTGATGGTACTGAAATAAAAACATGTTTAGCCAGGTTGTTGCTGTTTAAGGAGTATTGACCATCGGTGTTTGTAGTGGTAACATGATAGCCATCGCTGACCACCACATTGGCAACACCGGCATTTTCAGGAGTAGAAACTTTTCCGGTAATAACGAATGAAGCAGTAGGAACCTGAGCTGACAAACCTGATACATACAGTCCGCCAACTAACAATAAAACACCCACATACTTTTTTAAATTCATCCTGAAAGAATATGAAATATGGTTATAGAAATTCTTAATTTTTAATTCTTAATTCTTTAACAGAGTCGCAGGAATTTACCTCCTGCAACCCTGTTTATCCAACACTTGTTTTCCTGATATGTTATTCGTTGGGCGCTTTGGTAACCTTAAAGTTATCAAAAAAGAACCTGTTCGATTTATTCAACCTGATTTGTTCCGAGTTTTCAATACCAGAGCGAATACGGAACTGTGTACGTGATGTTGCTCCATAAATGGTGGCTGTAACCGTTTTAAAAGATTCAGTTTGTTCCTGACCGGCATTGATCCACAATTCCACATTCATGAAATAACTTGTCAGAGCCTGACTGTTAATTGTTCCTCCATTTCTGACTTCCAGCACGATACCGTCCAAATCCGGTGTGCCTCGCGCTGAAGCATACATTGCCACATCAAAAGTAATTTGTACATTTATCGATTTATACAGAGCAATTGAAGAGAATGGAGGTGAAATCAGATCACTACCAACACTGGTTTTCCCGATTTTCATTAAACCGAGACGTAAATAAGTTGATCCCAGCTCCTGGCTCCAGTTGTATTTATTAATAGTATCCCTTTGCTCAGGTGTAATATTGGAGTTAGTGAAGCCCAACTCATTAGTCGGGAAGTTAGCCGGAGTTCCTCCAAATGTTTCAACAGTTATCCATGAAAAGTCTTCGCTGAAATACTCATATCCAACAGGTGTACCATCATCCACAACCGTCTGGAAGATAACTTCCTCTCCGGTTTTCCCGGGATCCTCCAGTAAAATAATATCGTCGATCCGGTAATTAATTTTATTTGCAACCACTTTGTAGTAAACAGAGGAAAGGTCAGCAACCTTATATTTGCTTTCTGCTTTAGCCCATCCGGACTGATTGCCGCTTCTGGTATATTTCAACGGCACCCAGCTTTCTCCGTCTTTGCTGATATACAGTTTCAGGTCATTGGCATTGAAAGTTTCAGGCGCATAAATACCAAAACTCAGGTTGAAGTACTCATCATCTCTGGTGCCAACCGGTCCCCAGCTGTAAGCTGATTCCAATGTTGAAAACAGAATGTTATTCCCCCCGGAGGCATTTGTGTATCCTTCAGATGGATTCTGATTGTCAACCAAAGCAGTATTAGCTCCCGAATACTTCGTAAGCAAACTCCCGATACCGACTTTGGTCCATCCATCAAAGAAATTTACATCGACCTGTTGAGCAGCTTCTTTTCCCATATCTTCGAACAGGTAATAAATAACCTCATCTTTGCTGTTCTGTGTTACCTGTATTTCTTTTTTTGTACCATCATAGGTTTCCAATATAACCTTTGCTGAACGCGATTCTCCATCATTCAAAGGAGCTTCAAACGAGAGTGTGGTCTCACCGGTTCCACCCACAGGCGAAACCGACAACCATTCTTCTTCCTGCTCAATTTTGAGTGTCCAGTAAATATTGGAAACAACATCCACTGTGGCCGTATTACCTTCTTCGTTCATTCCAAGTCTGCTAAGCGTAAGCGTTGAGGTGCTCAGATTTACCTGAGGCTGTAGTACCACTTCATCTTCCACACAGGAAACTGCAAAAAATCCCAATGCAGCCATCAGCATGATGAAAGTAGTCCGTTTAAATAATGTCCTTTTCATTTTTTTATCAGATTAGAAGTTTAATTTTTATTCCATTGAAACTACAAATTGTTTGGGTCTTGTCATTGTCTCGGTATAGTTATTACCAAACCTGTCAGTTACCGTAATCTCCAGCGTTGATGTTGAACTCCCGGCAATAACCTGAAACATGTGTGGATTATTACCGGTGGTAAAACCATCTGTAACAGAACCATTATCCCGCATACGCGGATAATCGTACGCTAATGTATGCAGTGGATCTTTTAAGAAAACCCGCTTCGTTGATAGTTTAGTCCCGTTTTCTTTCACATCGATTGACCATTCGGGATCATAATTCCAGATATTAATCAATACAGAATTATTAACCAACGAGGCATAATCGTCTTTCCGGTTTCCGCTTAATTTTTCCATGACCGGAAGCACATCACGACGACTAAAAAATGCTTTTACACTATTCATGTCGTAAGTGCGAAACTGTTTTGATTTGCTCAGTCCGATTCCTTTATAATACCATTTGATATCCTGACTGTTCACCTCGAACACAGCGTATCCGCTTGGAGAGCCATCAATACAAACATTCAGTCCGCTGGTTTTACCACTCCACCACCAGGTTTCGGATGTAGCTGCGATGTTGTGCTCCTGTATATTCGTGCCGATAGTCGTATAGCAATTGTTATGGGTGTGACCGTTCAGAAAATGCACATTGCTGAAACCATCGAAACACCGGTGAAACTCAGTCGCCTTATAAGAGGGATTAAATGTAAGCTGCGTTGTAAAGGTCGAATTATAGTTACTGGTACTTGGGCAATGGAAAGATACAATTACCGGTTTATTCTTGTCCTTCACAGCTGCTAAATCATCTTTTAACCAGTTTAGCTGTGTATTGGTTAAATACTTTTCATAATTCCTCTCCCCAACGGTTCCCAATAAGCCACCCGTGTTGATGAAAATCGTATTATCCAGAAAGATGTAGTGCACATCACCAATATCCATTGAATAATAGGTAGGACCAAGTGCTTTTTTGTATTTCTTTTCAGCATCAAAATCATTGGCATAATACGGATCATTGTCATGATTTCCCATGACGTGGTACATGGGTGCAGGAAATGATGAAACCGTAGTCACATAATTTGAAATATCATAATTTCTGCTGTACCAGTATCCATCCCAGCTCATGTCCCCCAACACAATGGTGTACACCGGCTTGTCTGTCTGACTTTCAACAAACTGCCTGGCTTCAACCATAAAACCATTGTTAAACTGCCCCATATCATTGTTGGATGTAGGCCCTCTGTTTGCCAGATGCATGTCGGTTGCAATCATAAGCACATGATTATCCTGCTGCACTTCAACCAATTCGAAATTATGTTGTTCGGCAGTTGTTGGTGCAGCAGTAAGCGTCGACCAGAAACCGGGAACTGCATTGTTGGTTGTTTTGGGCTGATATCCCGAAGGCGTACAGACAAAAACATAGCCATGCAATTTATCTGAATTAAGCCAGTAAAACCCATTTTCATCCGTTTCGGTCGTTGTAATCCCATCCGATACCCGAACTCCCTGAACCGGATTTGTCCCGCAATACACAGCTCCCTTAATGGTAGCGCCCTGTTTGTCGGGAACATTAAAATTCAGGATAATCGTAATGGTTGTTGTTCCCAACTCCTGACGTTTCGTATCCCGCTGGACAAGAATGCTATATTGCCCGTTATTCAATGCTTCCGGGATAATAAAAGTTGCATAGGTATTCGTGAAGGTAGCGATGGTTACTACAACCTCATCATCTCCGGCTTTAAAAATTATTTCATCCCCGGCAGCAAAGCCTTTCCCACTGATGGCCTGTGAATTTCCTTTCACCAGACTCATCTGCGAAGGGATAATCACATCCTTAATAAAGACTGTTTGCCCGGGATTATTCGGGTCGTCAGGATCCGGTTCAATCTTTTCACACCCATACAGGATGGATGTGAAAAAAATGACTAACAACAATTTTACAAGACTATTTGGCGAAATATACATGTTAAAAATTTAAATATTAGTTTTTCAACTGGGTAATTCTTATGAAGCCCAGACGGTTAGTTCCGGAAGTACCAATATTACTTCCGTTGAGTGTCGCGCGTTCCTGGCTGTTAACTCTCAGGCGAATTACAAGATTCGATTTACCTTTCACAGCATCCGGCAGCTTGAATACATATTGCATCAGTTGCTGACTGTTATTGATATCACAAACCGTATAGTTGGATACATAATTCCACTGATTGAACGGAGTATTCTCGGCTTCTGCCCATTCAATCGTAAAATGGGCAGGACCAGAAGTACTGCTCGATGATGAAAACTGCAGGTACAGAGCGCCCGGTCCGGTTGCATTCAGGGTACTGGTAGTAATTACCCAGGCTTCGCCCGAACTCCCTCCGGAAATACTGGACGATGGATTCCCCCACCAATACTGCGTGTTGATACCTTGATACGACAAATTATTATTGTACGCAATCGTAGGAGTTCCGTCCGCATTCAGGTCGCATGGCTCCATCCTCGCCTGGGAAGCTACATAATAAAACGCTTCAGCACTGCTGGAAGTTTGCACATTTTGATTTACCCTTCCGGTATATTTGAGGGTACCTGTACCGATGTATGCTGTAATCGTACTTAACGCAACCGTATTGGTTGGCCACGGTCCCATTTGCATAATGTCCTTTGAGAGCGCGGTATTCTTATCTGCTGAAACCTTGTTGTCTTCATTATTCCGGATTCTGATAAAATAACTGGTTACGTTATTTTTCACCCGTTTCATAACAATACCGGTAAGTGAGCCAGAGCCCCATGGCATTACAATTTTAAACCTGTCGAGGAAAGAAGGTGAAGTGTACATCTTAACTGTATTTCCTTTCTTATCCCTTACCAAATGTCCGTAATTATCGGTATCATCGGCAAATGGTTCAGCTGTAGCAGTCCAGTTAGCAGGTTTCTTATTATAATACGTCTCTGTGATGTTCACATAGGTACCATAAGGCAACGGGAACTCAACTTCTTTCAATGTAACCAGCGCATTCTCATACTGATCCAGGTTCACGAGTTCAGTAATCTCAATTGGAGTTATCCCTGAAGTCGGAGTAGCATCGTGTACAAATGATGGCGAGAAGGATTCAACTTTACTTGCCTTTGATGATGCATCAAGCACAAATGAAGCGCCATACATGTGTACCTTCACCTTTTCGTTCAGATTGAAGGTGTTGTCATCAGCGTTTGTAAATTCGATCCACACCCCTTTGTTACTTTCATCCTGAACTACCATCTGCGTTTTGGCAAGTGCCTGTTTACTACGATCGCTGATTACATACCCTTCGATGTACAGGTTATCGTCAATTGTCCCAACACCCGAAGGCCCGACACGCGACAACAAGTCCGCAACAGTTACCTTGGTTGCATTACTGAAATCATTGGCCAAATCCAGTTGTTTGATATACATGGTGACCGATTCTTCCACCCCAATCATGGAGAAAGTAATCGAACCCTCGCGTTGTACGGCAGGATTCTGACCGATAATAATTTGTTGTGTTGAGTCGGTAACCTCACCAATTGTGATCCAGCTGTCGTTGGTAGTAGCCTGCCAGGCAATGTTGGCTGTTACCTTCACAACAAATGTTTCACCCAGTGAAGATACAAATTTAGGTGTCGTTGAATAATTAATGGCCAAACTCGGTGGTGCAGGATCCTGACTAATAGAAATGCTACCCATTATTTGTCCGGCAACATTCAACAGGTTTATAGCATAATCCCTGGGATAAGCTGATAGATTAGGAGTTGCCTTGATGCCAAACCTGCCATCACCTTTTCCTTCCGCAGGCCATATTTCAACCCAGGTCTCGTGACCTTCTCCCGGCGACAATTTCCATTTTCCCACATTTGATTCCACATAGAAATACCGGCTGCCTCCCTGTTGAGGAAAACTGCAAATATAATCGGCTGGCAACAAAGAATCCATCTCGATACCATCCGAATTCTTATAGGTTATACCAAAGGCCACATCAGTACCACCGATATCATCCGGTTTATCTTCATCGCACGAAGAAACCAATGCGCACCCTATGATTGTTACGAATAAAAGGAAGACACTTTTCCAGTTTCGTGTTTTTTGCATAATACGATTTATTTTCATTTTATTTTTCATCTGTAAAATTATAAATTGATGTCAGATGTAATATCCCCGATAATTGACTTATTTAATTGCTGCTGCTGCCCTGCTCCACCAGACCGGTGTTCTCATATCATCACCACCTCCGTAATCAGCCTTCAGCCTATCCACTGCAACCTGATAGTTTGTAGGATTTGTCTTAGCCGTATTAATTGGATATTCAAAACGCATAGGCAGGATGTGGTCGTTAAATGTACCAACCCCGATATTCAGTTTCGGGAAACCAGTACGACGGTAATCATGCCAGGCTTCGTAACCCACCCAGAACATCGCTATATATTTCTGGTTCAGGATATTTTCCAGTCTTCCATCGTAGGGAGCATAATTATCAATAAAATTGGTAATAGCTTCATCTGTAATCCCCGCTTTGTTCGGGTCAACACCCACCCAGTATTTTATGGATTCTGTGATTGCACTGCGATAGTAGGCAGAAGCCGCGTCATCGCCACCCGGGATAGCACCTAATTTGGCGGCTTCACAAAGAATAAACAACACTTCATCATATTTCATCAATGAATAAGGTGAAGTATATCCTCCCAACACACTTTTGTTCAGTCGTGCTGAATTGTCCGAATCAGTATCCTGGGAACCAGCGCCACTGGCAACCCCTTTCCATGCTCCGCCACGTTGAACAAAGTAAGTGGAAATACGCGGGTCATTCTGCTCATCCATCATACTTACAATTTGTTCAGCGGCATTTCTTCCGTTAAATGCTCCATCGGTCTGGTCACCAAAACTATTGATAAAAGGTGTAATACCCGAATAAAAAATTGTTGCGTTATCAGCATTGCTTGTAAAAACAGGATATTTAATCGGGTCATTGAGTATTTCATTGATTTTTTCGAAAACAGTCAGTTCCTGCGTTCCGTCACCTGAAACAGTCATTTTCAGGTTACTGCGGTTACTTAATCTCATCAACAACCTCAGATAAAGTGAGTTGTTAAATTTCTTCCATTTAGCGATATTTCCACCATAAATCAGATCTTTCGATGGTGTTTTAATGGATTGATTTACATCGAATAAATTATTGGCTTTTTCAAGGGTTGCAAAAAGTTGTTTATAGACATCCTCCTGTTTATCAAATACCGGAAAAAGGGTTGTTTCTTCCACATAGTTATTGTCTTCATCGTAGTAGGGAAGACTGCGGAAAGCTTCACTGCAAGGAATATCACCAAAAATGTCCGTTGCATTTGACAGATACAGAGTCCTCAAAGTAAGCGCAATAGCTTCGGTATTAACATCCTTCTTTCCTTCCAGCCGTGCCAGTTGTCTCATGTGATTTGCATTGGCAGCCCAGACCAACAGACTGTTCCAGGTACTTGCCATCACCGAATTACCTATCACATACCTGTGATAAGCATTGTTTGAGGTTCCAGACACCGTGTACTGTATCAGTTCGCCCGTAAAAAGCCAGGTACGGTAGCGCATGCCGTCGGCACCGGAGAATATCGTTTCCTCCAGGAGGTTAACCGGAGAAATATCCCAATACTTGGGAACATTCGGATTGTCGTTGAGTTCTTCAAATCCTGAACTGCATGAAAATTGAAACGCGACAATCAAGGTCAGAATAATATAAATTAGGTTTTTCATTTGTTTAGTGATTTTAGAATGAAACTTTCAGATTAAACCCATAAGTACGTGTCATCGGATAACCACCGGTTTCCACCCCCCTGTTCAAAGAACCGCCACCAAAAGCTGCCACTTCGGGATCATATTGAGGCCAGTCAGTCAACATAAACAAGTTGGTTGCATAAACTCCAACGAAAGCACTTTGAATAAATCCGATTTTTTTGAGGGTAGTCGCAGGCAATTTGTAATCCAACCGGCATTCTTTCATTTTCAGAAAACTGGTGCTGAATGTGTTTTGTTCCACATTATTTCTATTCCAGACAACGGTATTGTAATAGTCCACAATATCAGTCGTTATCTTTGTGTTTTTCGTATATGTCCCATCCGGATTCAGGTTCACCCCTTCGTGAATCAACCCTTCGTAACGACCTTCCAGCGTATTTGTTAATTTACCCATATAGGATAAAGCAAAATTTGTTACCGAATAGGCCTTTCCGCCATATTGCCCCGCAAAAGTCATGTTCAACGTGAAGTTCTTATACGAGATGGTCTGAGTCATACCCGCTTTCCAGTCCGGAAAAATACTTCCGAGATCCAGGAGTTCTTCTCCCAAAACCGGGTTACCTGTTACCGGATCCACAATTACCTGACCGGCTACGTTTACTTTTTGGTTACCATCCATATAATAAGCACCTTCAGGAGCACGCAGGTATCCTGCTCCATAAATACGACCCAATTCAGTGCCAGGGAAAGCATATACAAAAACCCTACTTCCAACCGTATTACTGGTGTTGAGCTGCCATAGTTCCACGCCCGGAGCCAATTCTACCAGTTTATTCCAGTTTTTGCTCCAGTTCAGATTCATATACCAATTCCATTTTTTAGATCTTAAGGGCTGAATCCGGGTAGCAATCTCAATCCCCTTGTTTGTAACCTTACCAGCATTGATTACCTGTGATGATGCACCTGTTTCCCATGATGTGGGAACATTAATAATCTGATTGGTAGTCGCGGCGTCATAATAAGTGACATCAAAACTCAGGCGATTACGGAACAAACGGGTGTCAATCCCAATTTCCCAGCTTTCAATATTTTCGGGTTTCAGGTTTTTATTCCGGATAACTCCCGACAAAGTATAGGCACTTGTAAAATCACTGTTGTTGTACACCTGATCAAGCTGATAAGGATCGGTATCATTACCCACATTCGCCCACGAAGCCCTTACTTTCATAATATCAACCCAGGGCGCATTTTCCTTGAAATTAAAGGCCTGATCAAGCAACAAACTGGTGTTCACTGAAGGATAAAAATAGGAGTTATTCCCTTTAGCCAGTGTACTTGACCAGTCGTTTCGACCAGTAACTTCAGCAAACAAAATTCCTTTCCAGTCGGCTGAAATGAATCCGAAGAAACTATTGATACTTTTATCCCTGCGAATGTTTGACGAAATAATCTGGCCATCGCTGTTTTGTAACTGATACACATTGTATGTAAACAACTTGGGAGCAGTTTGCGTAATAGCTCTGTATTTATTTACCATGTTGTTGCCACCAAAGCTGGCATTCAGGTCGAAATCACCGAATTTATTTTTATAACTCAGCAAGAAATCGTTATTCATTTCGAAGGAATTCACATTTTGCTCGCGATACATACCGGTTCTGTTGGATACAGAGTAATATGGCTTGCGCTGTGTACGGAATTCTCCACTCCAGTCCATTCCTGTGCGGGCAATCAAAGTCAGTTTTTTAGGAATAAGGTTGATGGTAATACTTGCATTCCCAAAAACCCTGTCGCGTGACATGTCATTTAACTGTTCGTAAACCTGAAAATAAGGGTTGTCGCTGTCGTAGTTAATTAAATTGCTGGTACCCATATTTTCCTGGTGAATCTGTTTTAATCTTCCTGAAAAATACTCCTCTTTAAAATCATCGATATCAACGGCTGCCGGAGCCCAGATCAGGGTATACAAAGGCGAAGATGTGCTGTAACCGGACATCGGCAGGTTATCACTATTCTTTCTGTAATACGTCATTTTCGTCGACATCGTGATATATTTATTAATTTCCTGCGTTGCCGAGAAATTAATATTCTGCGAGTTGTACCCTGTATTCGGCACAATCCACTCGTTGCGCGTATCTCTTATCGAGAAACGGAATGAGCCTCCTTTACCTGTATTGGAATCAATTGAAACGCTGTTATTATATGTAGCTCCGGTTTCGAAGAAACCTTTATACCAATCTTTTGGTTCGTAAGGCAGCAGTTCAAACTCATTGGTCTCCCAGTTTTTGGAAGCATACATATAACGCATTTGCCCATCAAACTTCTCCCCGAAATTATAACGAGACCAGAAACGGGATGTTCCCCCTACAGTCCACCAGGAGAATGGTTTGGGAACTACATCATCCTTTCTGTTGTTTTTACTGTAATTCCCTGCTCCGTATTCATTCTGAAAATCGGGCCAGAAGCCAGCTTGTTCAAGCGTTAATGAGGAGTTGACTGTTACGCCCAGTCCCTTTGATTTACTTCCCGACCGTGTTGTGATAATGATGGCGCCATTTGCCGCCCTGGAACCATAAAGAGCGGTTGCTGAAGGACCTTTCAGCACTGAAACAGACTCTATGTCTTCCGGGTTCAAATCGCCCGCACCACCACCGTAGTCGATGGGTGCATCTGCATTTGAATAACCGCCACCGGTATTGCTCGGCGTGATGTCGCTGTTCAGTGGAATACCGTCAATCACAAATAATGCAGTGTTTTTATCGTGCGAAAGCGAACCCTCACCACGCAAGGTAACACGCATGGATCCCCCGGGACCTGCCGACGACTGATCGAAATTCAAACCGGCCACTTTACCTGCCAGTCCGCTCATCCAGTTATTGGAAACCGTATTGTTCAGTTCCTCACTGGTAACTTTTGAAATAGCATAACCCAAAGCCTTGTCAGCCTTTTTGATACCAAGAGCTGTTACCGTAACTTCATCCAGCTGGAACAAAGTCGGACGAAGGGTTATGTTTACGACTTTCACTTCCGATTCATCAATATTAACATTGATGGATTGCTTCTCATGTCCAATGTAACTGGCTTCGATAACCTGTTTACCAGCGGGGACATTAGTCAATACATACCGACCCTGCATGTTTGTTACCGTACCGATGGATGTACCTTTGACAATAACAGATACGCCCAACAACAATTCTCCCGAATCATCCTTAATTTCTCCGGTAATTCTCGCTGTTTTCTTTTGCTGAAAAGTTTCCGTAGCGTGGTTATTTTCTGTTGAGGCAAACGACTCAACAGGATAACCTGAAAACAAGCAAAGCAACAAGCTTATATTAAATAAGCTCCACTTGAGGTTTAATACTAAAGGAATCTTTTTCCCTTTCATAAATAGTTCCTTTTTCATGTGCATTAGAATATTATATTTAATTTTCCTTTATTTTTTTGTTAACAAATTTAGTGACTTCATATTGCACTATTGTTACTGATTCATGTAATATTGCTTATATTTCTTTGAGAAACGAACCAGCTTTACAGCCCTGTCGGGATAGTTCGTGATAAACCCATCCACTTTTAAATCCACCATCTTCCGGATATCTTCCGGATTGTCAACCGTCCACGGCAGAATCTTCATGCCTTTCTTATGTACGGCCTTTACCAGTTGTTTATTCACAATAGTATAATCCGGACTTAAAATTTCAGGAACAAATTTCAGCTCCGACATGGCGTCTTCAAAACTTACCATTTGTTTCCCAACCAGATATGACAACCTGATCTGAGGATATTGTTCATGTATGTAATTCAGGGTTCGTGTATCAAAACACTGGATAACAAGTCGGTCAGTAATATTTTTTTGCAACAAAACCCCCAGCGCCAAATCGGTAAACTCCTTATAATCCGGAGTGTACACATTGTCATTTTTCCTTGTTGATTTAATTTCAATGTTATAATAAGGTAAGGGCAGCTTATTCGTTCTTGCATAAGCCTCCGTTTCGTCAATCAAATCAGACAGTAAAGGTTTGTGTGCCTGTACTTTCTTTCTTTGCGGAAACCTGGGGTCACCCTTTATACCCGTATCATATTTGACAATAGAGTCGTAGGGCATATTGTACAACTTATAATCTTTTTCTTCTGCTTTTGTAAAAGATTTTCCACAGGGTTTGGTAACATACCTGTGATCCATGACCTGTTCATGCGACACCACAACCTGTTTATCCTGAGAGATGCTCAAATCCATTTCCAGCGTGTTCACACCCCAGTCCATCGCATTCAACATCGCGATAATCGTATTTTCAGGATAAAGCGCCATCCCTCCGCGGTGCGCCTGGATATCAATTCCCTGCGATACGGAAATACCCGTCGAGCCCAAGACAAAAACCACGACACACCATAATTTATTCATAATACTCATTTTATAAAAAAATTTAATCACGTTCACCTTTTAAATTACACACAGATAATCACTCCCTTTAAACTATTGAACCAATAATTAACCACTACTTAACAATTTCCAGCCTTTCCTTTTCTTTTTTCCATGTCATAGCCGTGAAAAGAATCGCAATGGCACAAGCAACAAGCAAGAGGATAAACGTAGCATCCCAGCCCATGTGTTCCGCAATAAATCCAATGGCAATGTTAGCGAACAAAGCACCACCGAGATAACCGAACAAGCCCGTTAAACCGGCAGCAGTACCCGCAGCTTTCTTGGGCACCAGATCCAGTGCCTGAACGCCGATAAGCATTACCGGACCATAAATCAGGAATCCGATTGCAATCAGGGCAATATTGTCGATCATGATTTTTCCCGGAGGATTTATCCAGTAAACAAGTACTGCCACCATCACCAACAACATATATATAATGATTGAAGGCGCTCTTCTACCCTTAAATACTTTATCTGAAATCCAGCCACACAACAATGTTCCGGGAATTCCGGCCCATTCATAGAGGAAATAAGCCCATCCGGTTTCTTTCACCGAAAAGCCTTTCACCTCGTCAAGATAAGTTGGCGCCCAATCCAGGACTCCGTATCTTACCAGATAAATCATTGCGTTTGCAATGGCAATCAACCAAAGAAATTTGTTCTTAAACACATAGGTAAAAAAGATTTCTTTGGTAGAAAATTCCTGTTCATGGCTTTTATCGTAATCTTTCGGATAATCATGTTTAAATGCTTCAATATTGGGAAGTCCGCACGACTGAGGCGTATCTCTTACCAGCAAATAAGTTATAAATGAAATAACGATGGCAATCATGGCCGGAAAATACAATTTACTCTGCCAGTCACCGAAAATCGCGATACCTGCTATTGCCAGCGGACCGATTAATCCGCCCCCCACATTGTGCGCGATATTCCAGATGGACATTTTCGTTCCCCGCTCTCTCGTTGAAAACCAGTGAACCATAACCCGGCCGCAGGGAGGCCAGCCCATGCCCTGAAACCATCCGTTGATAAACATCACAATAAACATGACGGCTACGGATGATGTAAGGAATGGTATTGTCCCGAATCCTAAAATAACCAGGGCAGAGAGCAGCAACCCAACGCTTAAAAACACCCTTGCATTGCTTCTATCCGACACCCCTCCCATCAGAAATTTGCTTAATCCGTAAGAAATAGAAACCGCTGCCGCGATAATTCCCAGCTCACCTTTGGAATATCCCTGCTGGATAAGATCAGGAATTACCAGTGAGAAGTTTTTTCGAACCAGATAATAGCCTGCATATCCAACAAATATCCCAATAAATACCTGCCACCTCAGAAATTTATACCTGGAATTAATTTCATTTTCAGGAATTAACTCTTTATGCGATGGTGGTCTGAAAATACTTATCATTTTTTTACTTTTTAATTCAATACATATCCCCTGGCAATGGCGGTAAATTCAGCCACTTGCTTTTCTACCCATTCTTCACCTTCTGATAATTCAGCAGCCATGATACGGGCAACTTTTTCTGCAATTTCAATTGATTTCCTGGCATCAAGACTCAACAGACGAACCCTTCTGGCCAACACATCATCCAGTGTTATAGCCATCTCGTTCCGGATTGCCCAGATAACCTGCGAAACCTTGAAATCAAATTTCGGATCGAGTTTCTCCGCATAAGCCGGATTTTCTTTTTCCAGTTTCAGTATGGCATCCTGATCACTTCCGTAAACATACATCCAGTTGCTCCTGTCCTTTGTCTTTTTATACCCGTGTACCTTCATTTTTTTAGTTACACAAGGCTTAAATTTAATTCCTTTTTTCTTAATGGCAAGGTCTACTGCCTCTTCCGCCATAATTCTGTAGGTAGTCCACTTTCCACCCGTTATGGTAATCAAATCAGAATCAGACGCTAAAAGTTTATGACTACGTGAAATTTCTTTTGTTTTCATTTCGTCAGACTGTTTCCTGGGCGCTGCCAGTGGACGTAAACCGGCAAATACGGACAACACGTCTTTTCGTTGTGGTTTTTTCACCAGATACCTGCCGGCTGTTTCGAGGATAAAGTCAACTTCTTCCTCCAGGGCAAAAGGCTCTAAAACAAAGTCTTTAACCGGCGTATCCGTTGTTCCGAGAATAACCCTGTTATGCCAGGGCACACCAAACATCACCCGACCATCACTGGTTTTTGGAATCATAATCGCATCGTCCCCTCCGAGGAAAGATTTATCCACCACAACATGCACACCCTGACTCGGACGAACCAGCGGCGCTTCATCTTTGTTATCCATTTTAATAATGTCATCAACAAAAATACCTGTTGCATTGATGATACAGGTCCCATGTAAGGTAAATTCTTCATTATTTAACAGGTCTTTTACCACAACGCCGGAAATTTTACCTTTGGCATCTTTGATCAGTGAAGTAACCGGCGCATAATTCACAACCGTTGCTCCATGTTCAACTGCTGTTTGCATGAGGTTGATAGCCAACCGGGCATCGTCAAACTGTCCGTCGTGATAAACCACACCTCCTCTAAGTCCCTTCTGCTCAATTTGCGGAACCGATTTAATCACGCCACTTTTTGTCATGGGCAAAGAGCGACCCAAACCCAGCCTTCCGGCCAACAAATCATACATGGTCAATCCGACTGTATAAAAAGGTTTTTCCCACCAAGTATAGTTTCCGATGATAAAACGCTGATTCTTTACCAGATGAGGTGCATTCTTCCGTAAATACCCGCGTTCTCTTAACGCTTCTCTTACCAAGCCTACATCTCCGTTTTTCAGGTAACGCACCCCGCCATGCACCAGTTTTGTACTCCTGCTTGATGTTGCTTTCGAGAAATCGGACTGCTCAAGCAATATTGTCTTGTACCCCCTTGAAGCCGCGTCGACTGCAATTCCAAGGCCGGTTGCGCCACCTCCAATGACAATAAAGTCCCATTGACTGACGCTTTTTCCTTTAAGCTGATTAATAAAATCAGATCGTTTCATTTGAATATGTGTATTAAAATCTTATATTTATTATTATGTGTGCAAATATAAAACAAATTTTATAAAATAAAAACAAATACGAAAGTTTTTAATCACAAATCGAAAGTTTAACATTTCACAATAATTACATAACGAAAGTTGCGTATCTCGGAAGAATACACTAATTTTGTCACATAATATTGTTGTTATGAGAAATATAGCTAAAAGACATAAGCTCATTATCACAGAACTGGAGAAGAATGGTTATGTCCAGGTTCAGGAACTAAGCGCGATCTTAGGAGTCTCAGAAGTAACGATTCGTAAGGATTTGAAAGAATTGGAAAGCAGGAAACTGCTCTACAGAAGTCATGGTGGCGCCAGTTTACATTCGGCCTTAATCGGCGACCGTCACATAGATGAGAAAGAGAAAATTCAAACGGAAGAAAAAAACAACATAGCCGAATATGCTGCCGGTTTAATTGAAAAAGATGACCGCATCATCATAGCATCCGGAACAACCGTACTGGCTTTAGCCCGGAAAATCACGGATCATCTTCCCCTTACCGTAATCACCCCTTCGGTGAAAGTCACCTCCATATTAAGTTATATCAACAACATAGAAATCATCCAACTGGGAGGCAATATCCGGAAAAGTTCTGCTTCTGCAATCGGAGCTTATGCTGAAAATCTGCTGAAAGATATGATGTGCAATAAACTATTTATTGGGGTAGACGGTATTGATATTGAGCACGGACTCACCACCAGCAATCTGAGTGAAGCACATTTAAATCAATGTATGCTAAAATCAGCACAAAAAATTATCGTGCTCACCGACTCTACGAAATTCGGCAGAAGAGGTTTTGGAAAAATTTGCGACATCAATCAGATTGACCAGATTATCACCGATAAAAATGCTCCTTCGAGTACCGTTCAGATCATGCGCGACAGGGGTATTGATGTCGTTCTGGTATAATCCTTTTTCCACTGATACCAACCCACAATCGCCATAACCGTGTAGATAATAAAAAGGATTGCTGTGGGATACAAACCTTTATACAGGTATAAACCCGCCGAAAGCCCATCTACAATCACCCACAAAATCCAGTGTTCGATGAGCTTTCTGGCCAGCATCCAGGTAGCAGTAATACTCAATGCTGTTGTAAAAGAATCTGCCATAGGAAGCGGAGAATCAGTATAATGTGTCAAAACGAAATAATATAGCAAAAAAACGAAAGTTGTAATTAACATCAATACCAACGCCTGTAATTTTTTTGTTCTTTTTAGAGGCAACTCTTTTCCTGACTGTTGCTTCCCGCTTCTCCAGCTAATCCAGCCGAACACACTCACAGCCAAATAATAGAACTGCAGGGACATGTCTGCATAAAATTTACTCTGAAAAAAAACCACGATATACAAAGCCGAACACAAGAACCCGAATATCCACAGACTAATTTTTTGTTTGATGGATAGATACAGGTATATCAGGCTCAATATGGAGCCAATGATTTCAATGTAATGTTGCTGGATATACTGAACCATTCACTATTCGCTATTCACTATTCGCTTTCCGTTCTCCGCTATTGTAAAATCTTTTCATACTCCCCCTCTGTATTTAAAATCCGGATGGCGCGTTGCAACGATTCATTTTCTTCATCCATGATACGGTAATACTCATTCACCGACCACATATCACGCGCAATAATGGCTTTAAGCTGCAAGCGGATCAGGTATTCAGACTTTTTGAATTGCTCCTCATCATAAGCAACACCTTCTTTTTCTGCCATTTCTCTGATTTGATTCAGGATGCCGGCATCAACGGTAAAATCCCGGTAATATTTCTCAAAATCTTTATACTTTTTCTTCAGTTTATCCCTGTTTTTGTCGTTAAACTGAACAACCACCTTATTCACAATGCCCTGCGCCACAATCTTGCGGTGATAGTCAGTATAACGGGTAGTATCGATTGGGATAAAAATATCGGGCATAATGCCACCGCCACCATACACCGTTCTTTTCAGTATTTTGGTCTGATATTTCAATGAATCGGGGAAATGAATAGAATCGGCATGTTGCATTTCTCCATGATTATACCTTTCCAGTAAATCTTGCTGATATTTTTCAACGCCATCTTTATATGGCTTTTGAATGCTTCTGCCGGTGGGGGTATAATAACGTGAGGTGGTAAGTCGCAACATAGAGCCATCTGTCAACGGAACCTGTCGTTGTACCAATCCCTTACCAAACGTCCTTCTGCCGATGATAATTCCCCTGTCCCAATCCTGCACAGCACCCGAAACAATTTCACTGGCAGAAGCAGAGTATTCATCCACCAGAACAATCAA
The DNA here is from genome assembly GCA_023459355.1 of Bacteroidota bacterium. Lineage (GTDB taxonomy): Bacteria > Bacteroidota > Bacteroidia > Bacteroidales > Paludibacteraceae > Paludibacter. The sequence continues at coordinate 44,458 of JAEWUM010000048.1, forward strand.
TTTACCCTGCTCAAAGCCTCCTATTGCTGTTGCATTGGCTGTACTACGGGGCTGTTTGAGTCCTTCCGTATATACAATCAACTGCCCCCTGCCCAGAAACTCATCAGCCAGTTCTATAGCTGCGTTAAGGTAACCTCCGCCATTGCCCTGCAGACTCAGAATCAGGTTCTTCATACCCGCTTTTTTCAACTTAGAGAAAGCAGATTTATACTCTTCTACCGTTTTACTTCCGAAATTATTGATTCGGATGTAGCCGGTTTCCTGATCAATCATATAGGAAGCATCTACACTATTCACGGGGATTTTGTCGCGGATAATTTTGAAAAGCATCAGTTGCGGAATACCGCGTCGCGCAATTTTAACCGACACTTCCGAGCCTTTCGGTCCGCGCAGGCGTTTCATCACATCCGAGTTCTGAATTTTCTGACCGGCCATCAGATCTTCGTTGATATAAATAATCCGGTCGCCGGGCATTACTCCTACTTTTTCGGCTGGAGTTCCCGAAATGGTTTGTACCACCAGAATAGTATCCTCAAAAATCTGAAACTGAATGCCGACCCCCTCAAAACTGCCTTCCAACGGCTCATTGACCCTGTCGACTTCATCCTTGGGAATATAAGAAGAATGTGGATCCAGCTCTTTCAGGGTCGCCATGATTGCAGTTTCAACCAATTTCTTTTCATCCACGGAATCAACATAGAGATTGGAAATCACGCTGAATACATTGTTTAGTTTTAATAATTCCGAATTGATTCGAAGTTGTGAGGAGATGGTAAAAACATGTATGAATGTTAGTAAGAATATGAATATTTTTTTCATCGGAAAAAATTAATTTTGTAATATAAATGTAATGTGATATTCAAATGCATGTGTTTCCCCGTTGGGGCGTTTTCCCCCGTAGAGACAGAGCATGCTCTGTCTCTGCCGCATAACCATAACGGGTTAATATGAAACCTGCAAAGGTACAATATTTTTCAATTAAAAACCGGTAAAAAACTAAAATGAGAATTAACAATCAGGCTATTCAAATCCAAATATTTCGTTCACTGCCTCCAGTTCCCTTACCTCACATCCTTTTGCAGTAGCGATGGCCATATAAATTTCAGCCAGAGGCATTTCACTGTCGTCACTTTCAACCAGAATCCTTTCAACAGGGGTTGCCCGTACGCTATCCGGGTTGAACTTTTCTCCGAAAGAGATAAACATACCAATTTTAGTAAGCTGTACCGCCATTTCCGGCTTCCCTCTGAAACCATGAATAATCCAGGGCTGTTTCGGATTCAACGCTTTGTGGAAATTCATCAATTCATTATAACAACCTACACAATGAATTATCAGAGGCTTATTAAGCGCTGCCGACAGTTTCACCTGCATCCCAAACACTTCCAGTTGTTTTTCTAAGGCAACCGGCGATTTTTTATCGAGACCACATTCTCCCACGGCGATTACCCGGTCAAAATTCAACAATAACTTCAGATTATCGAGCCAAACCGACCGGAGATTGCCTGCATCCCAGGGGTGAATCCCCGCCGAGAAAAAGATATGATTACCATGTGGTAATGTTACGTCATCATCGTTAATCAGGATATTGTAGATGCTCCGAATATCGCCCGGATTGATTCTATGGCAGTGCGCGTCTGTTAACATCTGTTTGATTTTCAAAAACTAAGAATGGCAAATATAAGTTTTTCCATCGGATTTTTGTATCTTTGTCGCCCATTTCTTTCAATTTATACGGTACAATTGATAAAACGAAAGTGAGCAAAGTGATCAATGCTTAGTTAGTGGTTTAAAAATAAACAGACAAATAAAAACAGTTATAATCAAAATGAATTCAACAGCATTATTCTCCAGTTTACCTTATCAGGTAGCCGACATGTCTCAGGCTACCTTCGGTAGAAAAGAAATCGAGTTAGCAGAAAAAGAAATGCCGGGACTGATGTCGCTGCGCACCAAATACGGAAAAGACAAACCACTGAAGGGTGCCCGTATCATGGGATCTCTACACATGACCATTCAAACGGCCGTATTGATTGAAACCCTTGTGGAGCTTGGAGCTGAAGTGCGCTGGTGCAGTTGCAATATCTACTCTACCCAGGATCATGCGGCGGCAGCCATTGCAGAGGCAGGTATCCCCGTTTTTGCATGGAAGGGTGAAACGCTGGAAGAATACTGGTGGTGCACCTTGCAGGCGCTGACTTTCGAAAACGGACAGGGTCCAACCCTGATCGTTGACGACGGAGGTGATGCGACCATGATGATTCACGTAGGAGTAGATGCAGAAAAAGACGCTTCTGTACTCGACAAGAAAGTCGAAGGTGAAGACGAGCAGGAACTTTACGCCATCCTGAAAAAAGTATTAAAAGAAAAGAACGGTCACTGGACAAAGGTGGCCAAAGAAGTCAAAGGTGTTTCTGAAGAAACAACAACCGGCGTGCACCGTCTCTATCAGATGATGGAAGAGGGCAAGTTGCTGTTCCCTGCTTTCAATGTAAACGACTCGGTTACCAAATCGAAATTCGACAATCTCTACGGCTGCCGCGAATCGCTGGCCGATGGCATCAAGCGTGCTACCGATATCATGCTGGCCGGCAAAGTGGTGGTGGTTTGTGGCTACGGAGACGTGGGTAAAGGTTCGGCCAAGTCTATGCGGGCTTATGGCGCCAGGGTTATGGTCACCGAAATCGACCCGATTTGCGCGCTACAAGCTGCCATGGAGGGATTTGAAGTCTGCACGGTTGAGGATGCCCTGGCCGAAGGCAATGTATTTGTGACTACCACGGGCAACAAAGACATCATCCGCATCGAACACATGGCAAAAATGAAAGATGGCGCCATCGTTTGCAACATCGGTCACTTCGACAACGAAATCCAGGTAGATAAACTAAAAAAATATCCAGGTATTCAGAAAATAAACATCAAACCACAGGTGGATAAATATATTTTTCCTGACGGACATTGCATTTTATTGCTGGCCGACGGTCGCCTCGTGAACTTAGGCTGCGCAACCGGACACCCTTCATTTGTAATGAGTAACTCATTTACCAACCAAACTTTGGCACAAATCGAGTTAAACACCAAAAAATATGATATTGATGTGTATCGGCTACCCAAACATTTGGATGAAGAAGTGGCACGTTTGCATCTGGAACAATTAGGGGTAAAACTTACCAAACTTACTCCGGAGCAGGCTGCCTATATTGGTGTAGATGAAGGTGGTCCGTATAAACCGGAGCATTACAGGTATTGAAATCTACCATCTAAATTTAAATTTTCGCAAGAATAATTTAAACCTGACAGGTTTTGAAAACCTGTCAGGTTTTTTTATACCTGCAATCTCTGCAACAAATTTATCTTCACCTGCATCTTAGTTTTGAGTTTCTAAAAAATTAACCACATGAAAAAATCAGTTTTCTTACTCTTACCTTTACTGTTATTTGCTACCTGCGAACAACCCGAAGTAAAACTAAAAGATGCGGAACCAATTCCGTTGAAGGCAGGCATGGAAAAGCGTGTGCAGCAAGATAATGCTTTTGCATTTGATTTGTTTCGTCAGGTATTAATCAACAATGCCGATGAAAAGAACATCTTCATTTCGCCCCTGAGTGTGAGCATCGCGCTGGGTATGGCCTGGAACGGCGCCAACGGCGAAACCAAAGCCGAAATGGCAACTGCCCTGAAGATGTCGGGCATGACTGAGGATGAAATTAATGAGTATTACCAAATTATGTTGACTGCTTTACCTGAGGTTGACCCTTCAACTAAGCTAAATATAGCCAATTCTCTATGGTATCGAACTGGTTTCCCTGTGAAAGATGAGTATTTAAAGGTAAACAGTGATTATTTCAATGCTGAAGTTCGGGAACTGGACTTTGCAAAACCTGACGCCCTGAGTATTATCAATGGATGGTGTGCTGAAAAAACCAACAATCTGATTAAAAATCCATTAGATAAAATTTCGGCTGATGCAATGATGTATTTAATCAATGCCATCTATTTCAAAGGGATTTGGGTAAAAAAATTTGAAAAGGACACGTACAAGGCTAATTTCTATGCTGAAGGAGGAAATACCGTACAGGTGGATATGATGCAACAAAAAGACACCTTCGGTTACCGGGAAGACGAGATGGCTCAATACCTTGACCTTCCTTACGGGAACAAGGCATTTAGCATGACTGTCATTTTACCCCGTGAAGGCAAAACAACAGACGAAGTATTGGAAACACTGGATACTGAAAAATGGAACAATATTATCAATGGTTTTTCCAGTCATGAGGTGCAGATTTATCTGCCAAAATTCAAAACAACAGGCAAATACGAATTAAAAGAACCTTTGATGCAAATGGGCATGGTGAAGGCATTCACCGATCAGGCTGATTTTTCTAATATCTCTGATATAAACCTGTTGATTTCAAGAATTATCCACAGTACTTATTGTAGTGTAGATCAAGAGGGTACAGAAGCTGCAGCTGTTACTGTTGTGGAATTTGAACTGACATCAATGCCCATGAATTATGTCTTTAATGCGAACCGTCCTTTTATCTTCGTGATCCGGGAGAAAAGCACCGGTGTAATTTTATTCATGGGTAAGATGGGACAGGTGGAATTATACAAATAGAGTTCCTTTTTTATAGATTATACTATCATGTAGATTGTTTACAGCCTGTTTCGGTGACAAACTGAAACAGGTTTTTTTATTTTTACGTAACAGCTGTTACATCTCATTCGTTATTTTTTAGTAAATTTGCAGCCGAATTTTAAAACTTCACACATGAACAAAATCGTTGGTAAAGAGTATTTTTCGGAAAACGTCATTAAATTTGAAGTCGAAGCGCCGTTAATCGCTAAATCGCGCAAAGCCGGACATTTCGTCATGGTGAAAGTCGGAGCCAAAGGAGAACGCATTCCGTTAACAATTGCCGATGCAGATATCACTAAAGGAACCATCACGCTCGTGGTGCAGAAAATGGGGGTATCATCGTCTAAATTAGCGCTGTTGAATGTCGGTGACGAAATAACCGACCTGGTTGGTCCGCTTGGAAAAGCCACCCATATTGAGAACTTCGGCACCGTGGTTTGTGCCTGTGGTGGTGTCGGGACCGCGCCGATGTTGCCCATTGTAGCCGCACTGAAAAAAGCCGGGAACAAGGTGATAACCGTGTTGGCTGCCCGCAACAAAGACCTCATCATCCTTGAGGAGCAGATGAAAGAACATTCGGATGAAGTGATTGTCATGACCGATGATGGTTCTTATGGCACCAAAGGACTCGTAACCAACGGCGTGGAAATGGTCATCAACCGTGAAAAAGTAGATCTGTGCGTAACCATCGGTCCGGCTGTGATGATGAAGTTCGTGAGCATGCTTACCAAAAAATACGAAATCCCTACCGTAGCCTCGCTGAATACCATCATGGTAGATGGAACCGGCATGTGTGGCGCCTGCCGTGTGACCGTTGGCGGTAAAGTGAAGTTTGTTTGCGTGGATGGTCCCGAATTCGATGCCCATCAGGTTGATTTTAATGAAATGCTGATGCGACTGGGCGGTTACAAGGACATAGAACGGGAAGAAATGGAGCGTTTCGATTGCCATGTGTGATTTTTAACCATATAAGTCATGTAAGTGATCATATAAGTTTTTTTTCATAAGTAATTTTAATATAACACGCATATACCATATAAAGTCTGGTCTTAAATGACTTATATGGTTAAAAAAGTAAACCAAGATGCAGAATTTAGCCGAAGAAAGAGCACAAGCCTGGAGAGAAGAATTGCGTAACAAAATGAAAGCCAAGGAGCGCACCTCATTACAAAGGGTACACATGCCGGAGCTCGATGCGGAATATCGTAGTCATAACAACGAGGAAGTAAACCTGGGACTAACCCCTGAGATGGCTATGCTCGAAGCTCAACGTTGTATAGATTGTGCCAATCCAACCTGTATGCAAGGTTGTCCGGTGAGCATTTACATCCCTAAATTCGTCAAACAGATTGAAGTCGGCGATTTTCTGGGTGCTGCTAAAACGCTGAAAGAAACATCGGCTTTACCGGCCGTTTGCGGTCGTGTTTGTCCCCAGGAAAAACAGTGCGAAGCACAATGTATCCATGTCAAAATGAAGAAAGAACCGGTTGCCATCGGTCACCTGGAACGTTTCGCTGCAGACTACGAACGCGAAAGCGGAAATATATCCGTACCTGAGGTTGCAGCATCTAACGGCATCAAAATCGCGGTGGTAGGTTCCGGTCCGGCCGGATTATCCTTCGCCGGCGACATGGCCAAACTGGGTTACGACGTTACCGTTTTCGAAGCCCTGCATGAAATTGGCGGTGTGTTGAAATACGGTATCCCTGAATTCCGCTTGCCTAACGTGATTGTGGATGTTGAAATTGACAACCTGCGTGCCATGGGCGTGAAATTCATAACCAACTGCATTGTTGGTAAAACCATCACGTTGGAGGATTTAAAAGAAGAAGGGTTTGAAGGTATGTTTGTAGGCAGTGGAGCCGGATTACCCCGTTTCATGAGCATCAAAGGAGAAAATTTTGTCGGAGTAATGTCCTCGAATGAATATCTCACCCGGGTAAATTTGATGGATGCAGCCAGTTCCGAATCGGATACTCCGGTATTCAAAGGCAAACACGTGGCGGTAATTGGTGGCGGTAATACTGCCATGGATTCAGTTCGTACGGCCCGTCGCTTGGGAGCAGATCGAGCCATGATCGTGTATCGCCGTTCCGAAGAAGAAATGCCGGCACGTTTAGAAGAAATTAAACATGCCAAAGAAGAAGGCATCGAATTCATGACCCTCCGCAACCCGATAGAGTTTATCGGCAATGAGCAGGGCCGTGTAACCCACATGGTATTGCAGGAAATGGAACTCGGACAGCCCGATGCATCAGGACGCCGCTCTCCGGTTGAAATTCCCGGCCGCACCGAAACCATAGAAGTAGATGAAGTAATTGTGAGCGTAGGCGTATCGCCGAACCCATTGATTCCGCAAACCGTCGGGGGATTGCAAATCTCGAAATGGGGCACCATTATGGTGAACCAGGATACCATGCAAACCGATATTCCGATGCTTTTTGCAGGTGGTGATATCGTTCGTGGTGGTGCCACGGTGATTCTTGCCATGGGTGATGGGCGCAAAGCAGCTGCATCTATGCATGATTGGATTAAAAACAATAAATCATAAACATTTTAAAATTTTATCTATGAAAACAAAAGAAGAAGAAGAATTCAATGAATTAAAAGAGTATCTTAATAAGATACTACTTCTCCAGAAAAATCTGTTGAAAACCTCTCAGAAAAAATGGGACTCAGGCATAACATCCCAAATGAACCAGGGATGTTATGACATGATTAATTTTTATGAAGAAGTATTGATTGAATTATCATCGTTTTATCCGAAAGGGCATTTTGGGAAAGAAAGTCCAAAAGATTTTTTTGATAAAATCATATCTTCAAGGTTTGCCTGGCATGGACATGTTTTGGAACCATTCGGTTTAGGTAATGGAGGTACGATGGTTTCAACAATGAAGTGTGGAGACGTGATGGAAGACGTAAAGAAAATGGTCGTTGATATGGTCAGAGCGATCAAAAGTTTCAAGTTAATGAGCTTTGATTTTAAATTAAAATCTTGGGAAAAAGCATGGCTGAAAATTGGGCCTTATTGAGGCTATTTTTCCATTCCTCTAATTTGTTTTAGGACAATTTAAAAAAATCTTTGGTTTTTAGAGGAAGAATCAGATTGTTTTTGGGAAAAAGAGTACTTGTTATAAATAATAGCAAACGGATAAATAAGCTTTCAAAAATATTACTTATTTTTGAACAGGTAAACGTACGGGCATTTAAAACAATGAGTCTCAAAAATATATACATCACAGGTTTCATTCTCTTCTCTTTACAGGGATTTGGGAACTCATCATCTTCTGTGATTGAGAGAAGTTATGAAACTGTTCCTGATTCGTTGAGCGGTTACATAGAAATCGCGGCGCACTTAACCCGTGATCTGGTATCCGACACAGAAAAGGCCAGGGCTTTGTACATTTGGTTATCACATAACATTCAATACAACCTGAGTCAGAAAAACGCCGAAGTCAGCTATAGTTCGGTAGATGAAATTATAGACGAAGCACTTAAAACGAAAACAGGTGTTTGTCAGCATTACGCCGAACTCTTTCATGCCATGGGGCAGTCAGTCGGGTTAGATACCTACGTGATTACAGGATATACACGAAATAAAGCGGGTGAGATTGCTGATTTGGGACATGCCTGGAACGGCATCGCCATTGATTCGAAGCATTACCTGATGGATGTGACCTGGGCTGCTGGTTACGAACAAAACGGGAAATACGTGCATCAGTTCCGGGATGAGTATTTTATGATCAGTCCTGAAATAATGATTCAATCGCACATGCCTTTTGATCCGGTTTTCCAATTCCTCAACAATCCACTTAACAACAAGGAATTCATCTCCAAAGATTTTTCAAAACTGGAAAAACCCGGAAATTTTGCCTTCAACGATACCATTCAACAGGAAAGAAAGTTCACCAGATTGGAGCAACTTGAGTTCTCAAGCAGGCGCATCAAAACCAACGGCATCCAAAACAAACTGATTCAAAAGCAATTGAACAACAACCTCCTGCAAATCGCGACCATCAAATACAATACAGCCATTGATACACTGAACTACGGAGTAGAAAACTATAACCTGTATGTCACGCACAAAAACAAGCAATTCCGTAACCCCACGCTGGAAGATAAATACATCATGGAATTGATTGAAAATGCTGAACGGGCAGCTTTTACATCGAATGAAATGTTATACGGACTCTTGTCGCCGAGTCAGGAACTCAATACCCTAATCGCGGATGTAAGGCGCAAATTAGCAGTTATCATGCCAGAACTGAAAAAAGAAATGGAGTTCGTGGAGAAATATTTGAACACCTGGAAGCCATTTCGGATGATGTTGTTTGTGAAATAAAATATCTTTGTACATTCAACTTTTTTGAAGAAGTCTAAATGGAACGATTTATTAAACAAATTGATGACCAGATTCAGGCTAATCAGGGAAAGAATATTTTTCTTGAGAATAACATGAATGAATTGAAGTTTATAGATGGTACAATAGAAACTATCTTAAACATCCACGAATTACCCGCTGATTATGAACCCGTTCTTATAGATTATGCCTCTGAAAAAGCCATTGAAGAATTTTGCAGAATTAATCAATACTATACATTCAACACCAAATCGAAGACTGAACTCGGGGAAATCTATCGGGAGTTATTACATAGACTAAAAATTAAGCGGGATTCAATTAAGTTTATCGAAAAACAACATTATTCAAATCTAAAAAAGTGGTTACAGAAAAATAATTCTTTTGCAGAGCAAATATATTTGACTGAAGAACCCCAAATCACCCCGGTAAATTGCTTTGAATATTCTCCTGAAATTCAATTAGAGATATTAAAAATTATACCAGAAAGTTTATCACTGCCGGTTCTGGATATCGGGTGCGGCAAGGAAGGAAACTTAGTTCGTTATATGAGTCAGCTTGGCATTAATGCAAAAGGAATTGACAGGTTCTCCTTTTCAGATGACTGCCTTATACATGCTGACTGGTTGGAGTACGACTATGGCGTCGAAAAATGGGGAACCATCGTGAGTAACCTTGGATTTTCTAATCACTTCACCCATCATCATTTAAGGAAGGATGGCAATTATATTGGATATGCCAGAAAATATATGGAAATATTGAACTCGCTAAAACCCGGAGGTAAATTTCACTACGCCCCGGCTATACCTTTCATTGAGATACATCTGAAAAACAAACAATTTTTAGTTGAAACGTTTGAAATTGCTGATTCAACATACAAAACAACGATAATAACACGCTTATGAAAACCATCATCGAACAAGTAAGAGCAGCCCTCAAAGCCAGCACCGATGAAAAAACCGTGCAGACCAGTCAGCGATTTTTCAAAGAAAAGATTGTGTCCTACGGCGTGAAAGTACCAACAGTGGACAAAATCGGCAAGGAAATCTACAAACAAATTGAAAAAGAGCCCAAGGCTGTAATTTTTTCTCTTTGTGAACAGCTGTGGCAATCGGGTTATCTGGAAGAATCGTTCGTGGCCTGCAACTGGTCGTATAATGTTCGCAAGCAATACGAGCCGGCAGACTTTGAAGTTTTCGAAAAATGGATTAACCAATATGTGAACAACTGGGCTTCGTGCGACACACTTTGCAACCACACAGTCGGCGAATTCATCGAAAAGTATCCGGAATACCTCTCCAAACTGAAAGCATTCGCACATTCCGATAACCGTTGGGTAAAACGGGCGGCAGCGGTAAGCCTGATTGTCCCTGCCAGAAAGGGTAAATTCCTGTCCGATATTTTTGAAATTGCCGACATCCTGCTTTTAGATCAGGATGATTTGGTACAAAAAGGCTATGGCTGGATGCTAAAAGCTGCCAGTCAGGCAAACCAGCAGGAGGTCTTTGATTACGTGATGCGACACAAAGCCGTTATGCCCCGCACAGCCTTGCGGTATGCCATTGAGAAAATGCCGGAGGAGATGAGGAAGAGGGCGATGGAGAGGGCGATGGAGAGGTGAGTATTATCCTTGTTTTTCAAACCACAACTCAGGCAACACGATTTTCACTTCCTGTTCTGAGTCTTCATCCAGCCAGTACACGATAAAATTTACTTTTGCTGATTTCATCACGTAACCCGCTGCCTTCATGGATTCAAGTTGCTTTACAAATCGGTTAGAGAATTTCAGTACCGGTTGCCGTTTGGAGTCCGAGCAGCCCTCGTCATTGAGAATCAGACTATCTCCACTCATCAGTTGCGAGACAGTGCTTTGTCTGCGGATAAAATAACCAAGCCAGACATCTCTGTGCGTCAGTTGCATCGCGATTTCAGCAGGTTGATTATAATTTCCCGCATCAACAAGCCGTTCCATATTTTCAACGGGACGTAAATTATCCAGCAGATTGGAATTCAGATGAATGGTCAGGCGCTGTTTGGCTCGTGTCATAGCCACGTACAACAACCGTTTTTCGGCATCAGTATCCGGCATGAAATTATCCAGCATCAGAAACACATGATCAAATTCTTTCCCTTTTGCCTTATGGATGGTGGATACTAAAACCGTTTCTCCGGCTTCGCCCATAAAATCTTCCAACTTCGATTCACAGATGAACACATCCAAATCGGATTTGTATTTCTTTTTAGGATTCGTCGCTTCGAAATCGCGGATGATGTTGAGACAAACCTCCAGCTTATTGCTCCGGCGATATTCATCGTGAAGCGCTCGTTTGGCACTTTCCCACACTTCATCAGGGATAATATAAACATCATCTGCTAAGTTCAATTGACTCACGAAATACCTGACTTCAGCCAGATGAGATAAATAGAATCCATCGTTCGACTGAATCAGTTTTGCCGGCATCTTGTTCTTCAACAGCAAACCGGTGATTTGCAGGGCTTCCTCGTTGGTTCTGGTAAGGACACAGGTAGTGCCGGTAAGTCCGGTGGCAAGGATATCGTTCACAAGCGGGACAATCAGGTTCTCGCTTTGATAACGAACAATTTTGACATCTCCGTTGTCCGTTTGCCTGGCAATAACGGGCGTATCTTTCAACCGGTTCCGGATACGCTTGGCAAATTGATTACTGAACTCAACTAAATTATTTTTACTCCGGTAGTTTTCGACCAACTCATGTTTAACGGCCTCTTTCGCATGAAGCAACATCCCGAGGTACTTCGAATGGGCGCCCCTGAACTCGAATATATTCTGATCGTCATCGCCCACCGCGATTACCCGCATTTCCTCGTTTTGCTCCATCAGGGTTTTAACCAGGGTAAATTCATCTTCGTTCATATCCTGCGCTTCGTCGATTACCAACACCGTTTTGGTAATCCTGCTGACTTCCACCTCCTTGTTCCTGATTTTCTCCACAGTGGTCTTCAGAATCGCATCCGATTTCTCCAGACTACCGACTTTTCCCAACAAATCGAAACAAAAAGCATGGAAAGTTTTAATCTCGATGAAAAGAGCGGCATTGCCAATCAGCTTGAATAACCGCTTTTTAAATTCTGTTACGGCAGCCCTCGAAAAAGTGAGCATCAGCAGTTGCTCGTGTTTCACATCTTCCATCAACAGGAGCGAAGCCAATTTATGCACCAGCACCCTGGTTTTTCCACTACCCGGACCGGCAGCTACCACGATGTATTTCGATTCATTGTCGTTGATGATTTTCAACTGCGTGGGCGAAAGTTCACCAAAAAGCTGCCGGAATTTGGCAGGCATCATTCTCAATTTCAAATCATTGGCTTTACTCCCCGGGAAATATTTATTCAGGAATGAAGCATAATTCAACTGAAAATAATCTTCGACAAACTGCAACGCATCGCGGTAATCATCAATCATTTTTCGGGCATATTCGCCCACGATATGTATTTGCTGCACCTTGTTTTCATAAAACTGATTCAGCTTTTCGTAATCGTCTTTGGTGTATTGCTTTTTATTATTCTGCTCTAAACGCTCAATCGTCAGCCTGTTATACACCACCAGAAAACCACCCTCGATTTTTATCGCTTCAATTTTCGACAAATAAAACAACGCATCTTCGATATCAACAATACTGATGTCTTGTTTAAACAGACTGAAACTCTTTTCATAAGCTGATTTCAGTTCGTGCACCGAGAATTCCATCAACACTTCTTCTTTATCGGCATCAGCTTCCGTAATATACATATTACTTTTATCATAAAGATATTCCACGATAAATCGGGCTAACTCGTGACGTCTCTCTAACTTATCTTTCAGCCAGGCTTTGGGTTGCAGACATACCGCCGCGAAATGGTTCTTTGAATACTCCAGACTTTGCCGCTTAATCCAGTTCTTAATCGCCCAAAAATTGAGAATGGTTTTAATTTTATTGATGTTGACACCATCGCAACCGTTCAATTCAGCTTCTTCGTTCAGTTCTTTCAGGTGGAAAGTCTTTTCCTGTTCCTCGAAAACCGGTAGTAGAAAGTTTTCAATCTTACTATAGCTTTCCAGGATATTGAGAGAACGGTTTCTGTTCTCCCCTTTTTTGATGTAAGCGGTCAAATCTTTGGCATCAGCCAGTATCTTCTCCTCCCGAAGCAAATTCACGATATCAATAACCTCCTCTTTTACAATACCGAGGTGGTCGCTGATGTAATCAATTCTCGATTCGGCAGCTTCTTCCGACGCTTGCTTTTTGCTTTTGCTTGATAATAGTTTTTTGATGATGCGGATGCCCTTTATCTTTTGGTTCTCCTGAAATTTCTCTGAAGCATTGATTTTCGCAATGGCTTCCTGCGCGGTTTTACACAGGATACTGTTGGCAAATACCCGCGGCATATTCTGACCGCGTTTGAGATATCCGGCATCTTCCAGCGCTGCGATGGCGGTGGTAACACGGGTTTCAATCTCCATCACATTATCGTCCCAACCTGCTTTTCGCGCAATTTCCAATGCCGAATTCGACGCTTTCGACCGAAATCTTGTAATGTCTTTAATAGCCCTCCAAATTTGTTGAATCTCTTTAATCGATAGTTTCGTTTGATTCAGCAAGATGAAATGTTTTCCCAAATCTTCCTCATTAAACAAGACATAACAATCGGCCACAATGCTCTGATCCCTGCCGGCACGACCGGCCTCCTGAATGTAGTTTTCGAGCGAATCGGAAATCTCGTAATGAATCACCATGCCGACATCCTTTTTATCCACCCCCATACCAAAAGCTGAGGTTGCCACCATCAATTGCACTTCACCAGCCATAAAGGCATTCTGGTTGATTGTCTTTTCCTGCACGTCCATTTTACCGTGATAGGGTTTGGCGCTGAATCCGTCTTTGGTTAACCTTTCGGCAAGCAAATAAGCTTTTCTTGTTCTTGAAACATAGATAATCGTCGGACAATTCTTTTCTTCAATCAGGTCGCGAAGTTTCTGGTATTTTTCCTCCTCGTCGCCTTCTTCAAAAACCCTATACTGAAGATTGGTTCTCGATACTTTCGAAGTGAAAAGCTCCAGTTCAATATCTAACTTTTCTCTGAAATAGGAAAGAATATCCTCAATAACCTTTTGCTTGGCAGTGGCGGTAAAACACGAAACCGGGATTCCGTCCGTCAGGTTTTTCTTTTCCTGAATATTTTTGATAAAATCGCCGATGTATAAATAATCGACCCTGAAATCCTGTCCCCAGGACGAGAAACAATGCGCCTCATCAATCACGAAACGGGCAATCTTCCTACCTAAAATCAACTTCTCAATGGATTTGGAACGGAGTGATTCCGGGGCAATATAGAGCAGGGAAGCCGAACCATCTTCCACCCTTTCGAACGACTTGGCTCTTTCAATCGGATCCAGCATCCCGTTGATGGTCACCGCATCGGTAATGCCTATTTTCTCTAAGTTATCCACCTGATCCTTCATGAGCGATTGCAAGGGCGATATAACCACCGTGAGTCCTTTTGAGTTTTCACCACTCATCAGGGCAGGTACCTGAAAAGTAATAGATTTACCTCCACCCGTTGGGAAAACAGCCAACAAAGACTTATTATTAACCGCCGCTTTGGCAGCCTTTTCCTGCAAAGGTTCACCGCCGTAAGTCCGATAACTGTCGAAACCAAAGAAACGTTTCAGTCCTTTACGCACATCAAGCGCATTGTTGCAATAGCTGCAACCCGTTACACAAGGTTTATTGCGTAGCCGGAACATGATTCGTTCCACCTCCGGATAATTTTTCAGCACCCAGGGTGGTGTGATGGAATGAATCTTTTTATGGTGAATAAAAGAATAAATCAGCGACAAGCAGTAAGCCAGTTCGACCGGTTTTTCGGCAATTAATTTCTCCAAATCAGCATGTTCACAAATCTCACTTTTAAACAGATGACGGATGATTCCTTCTGTATCGACACCAATGTAGCTGTAATTTATAAATCGAAAGAAGGAGCGAAATTCTCGTTGACCGTGCAGCAACAGGTAGAAAATCTGCTGAAGTCGTGTATCCAGCAGATTGAAAGCAGCCACTTCATCATAGAATAAATCTTTGGCTTTGAAGGCATCGTTTAGCGGGTTGTTTAACTCATCGGTTTGCAGTTTATCATCCTTCAACAGGGCATGATAGGGCTTAGTCGGGAACAGCAGGGGTGACAAATACAAGGTATCCACAACCGCCTTAACACCGACTTCCACCAAAATCTTCCCGATGTATTTAATGTCATGATTCAGGATGTTGTGCCCGCAAACAAAGTCCACCCCCTGCACAAACCTTGCAAAGTCGCCCACCGAAGCCTGATGGAACAAACTCCCATCATCTTTCACAGCCCCGATGTCGAGAATTTTTCGGCTTTTCGGGTCAATTTCAGTATCAATAAAAGCTATAGGGGGCATGAAGATTTAAAGTTCAGCCCCAAATATAAACAATACTTTTGAAAAACGGTATAATCTTACTTTATAAACTGATGATGAATTTAATTTCTTCAACAAAATTGCCGGTACTTTTTTCTACAGATTCACTCATAATGCCACCTTACCTAATCTCAACGTATCCCGCTACTCCATGTGACACGCCATCACTACCTCTACAGAGGTGTTTAGTGTAGTACTACACTATCACTTAGTGTACATGTGTACTATGGCTTAGTGTAGGTGTGCACTATGGCTTAGTGCACTACTGCACTAAGCACCTCTGCACAGGCTACAACACACCAACACAGGGAGTATGCAGGCAACGCCACATTACCTTAGGGGGACTCACCCATAACGGCATGTTATCAGGATGAATAGCTAAGCGCGTTATAAATGATTCGTGATGGATTTCCTGGGTCTCAACCGGCTTCTGAAAATCTGCGTTTGCGCGTATTGCGTACACATGCTTTCCCTGATTTTAATCCGTTCATCCTGAGGCAGGCGGATGATGTCGTGACATTGCTCCGAACAGCAACCGGCATGTTTCTCAGCGCAGGCGGCACATTGAATAAAGAGCAAATGACAATCGTCGTTGGCGCAATTGGTGTGGGTATCGCAGGGAGTGCCGCACTGGTGGCAGCGGGCAATGATGTCGTCGGTAATGCGTTCGCCAAGTCGCTCGTCGAACACGAAGTTCTTACCCCTGAATTTGGAGTAGAGGTTTAGTTCTTTGATCTGACGGGCATATTCGATGATACCGCCATACAACTGATTCACATTCTGAAAGCCTTTGTGTTTGAGGTAAGCGCTTGCTTTCTCGCAGCGTACGCCACCTGTGCAATACATCAAAATTTTGGCATCTTTTTTATCTTCGAGGACTTTCGTCACATATTCAATTTCTTCACGGAAGGTATCCACATCCGGACAAAGGGCATTTTCGAACCGACCAATCTCGCTTTCGTAATGGTTACGCATATCCACCACGATGGTGCCTTCTTCCTGCAAGGCAGCATTGAACTCTTCGGCGGTCAGGTGCCGACCTACATTGGTCACGTCGAAAGTTCCGTCTTCGAGTCCATCCGCCACAATCTTCGGGCGGACTTTCATCTTCAGTTTCAGAAACGAAAGCGGGTCATCTTCCACCGCCCACTTCATCGGCATATCAGCAAAATAAGGGGTATTATCCAGGTAATTGATAAATTGCCCTACCTGAGGTTCCGGCACCGAAATCTGGGCGTTGATGCCTTCCTTGGCCAGATACACCCTGCCCAGCACACCCATTGCATACCAGTCGGCATAGAGGGTGTCCCTCAATTCATGGGGGTTGTCAATGATTACATAACGGTAAAACGAAACCGTTTTACGAGAAAAATTCTCGGCTTTGCGTTGCTTCAGGAGATCTTCCCTGCTGTAGATGTTGTGTAAATGCTTCATGTGGGCATAAACGCATTAGGATCAAAAATTGTTTATCAGAGCTAAAAATTACCTGCACTATTTTTCCAATTAAATGCCTTGTTATAAACAATCCATCAAAAAATAATGACACTTTTCATATTTCTAAAAATTAGTCATTATCTTTGGTATGAAAAAATATATTTACAACTATGCAAAATCTACTCAACTGAAATCCATAATCAATGAATCATATGAAAACAATTAACATTTTTCTGTTAAGCCTTATCGCCACTAATCTTTTTTCACAAGTGATTATTGAAAAAGAAGTGAAAACCGAAGTGAACGAGGTTACAGTGTTTCTTGAAGGCGCACAAATTGTTCGTAAAAAAACAGTTGACCTGACCAAAGGTCAGACCATCATCAAATTTACAGGTTTATCGCCCTTCATTGATGCTAAAAGTGTGCAGGTCAAAGCCGAAGGTGCCCTCACCGTTTTATCTGTCAATCACCAGCAAAACTATTTGGATAAAGCTGATAAACCACTGGAATTAACCGATTTAGAAAAGAAACTTGCAGTGATCGAAGACAAGATCAAACTGGAAAACACCTATCTGTCGATTATAAAAGAAGAGCTATCATTTTTACAGGAGAACCGAAATATCGGAGGTAAAAATGATCAGGTGAGTGTCAGCAATCTTCAGCAAACATCCGATTTTTACAGCAGTAAATTAACTGCCTTAAAATTAAAGGAGATTGAACGGAACAAAACGCTGAATACATTAACCGAACAAAAGAATGACTTGCAGAATCAGATGAATTTGCTTACCAACAAAAAGAACTACCCTACAGGTGAGATATTGGTAAAAGCGGATGCAAAACAAGCCGGCAACTATGCGATAGAAATATCGTATATTGTGGGCAATGCTAGCTGGTTTCCTACGTATGATATCCGTGCAAAAAACATTGAAGAACCCATTCAGCTGATTTACAAAGCAAACGTAAAACAGGATACAAAAGAAGATTGGCAAAATGTTAAACTGAAATTTTCTTCAGCAAAACCAAATGTTTCCGGAGTCGCCCCCACTTTGCAAACTTATTTCTTAAATTATAATAGCTTACCGCCTGTTTACAAAATGTCGGCCAACAGTGTTAGTGGTAAAGTGTTAGATAATAAAGGAGAACCTCTCGCAGGTGCAAGTGTCATCGTTGAGGGCACAACCATTGGCACTGTAACGGATATGGATGGTAATTACACTATTACTATCCCACATAATGCCAGCCAGTTAAGCTATTCCTATGTTGGATTTATTACACAAACATTACCCATAACCAATAACATCATGCATGTTACGCTGGAAGAAAACACCCTTGCATTGGATGAAGTTGTGGTAGTAGGTTATGGCACAAAGAAAAGTGGTTTATCAAATATGCTTCAAGGAAAGTTAGCTGGTATTGCTGCTGATAAATCAAGCATAAAAATCCGTGGTACAAGCAGCATCGCTATTCCCACAACACAGGTTGTCAACCAAACCACAGTAGATTTTGAAATTAAAACACCCTATACGATAAAATCTGACAACAAGAGCTACACAGTCGATGTGGAATTTTACGATTTGCCTGCATTCTACAAGTATTACTGTGTGCCAAAAATTGATAAAGACGCCTTCCTGATTGCCCACATTACTAATTGGGAGAAATATAATCTGTTGGAAGGAGAAGCCAATGTGTTTTTTGAAGATACTTATGTTGGAAAAACCCTGATGGATGTTCGCAATGCCTCCGACACGCTTGAAATATCGTTGGGAAGAGATAAGAAAGTCTCGGTTAACCGTGAAAAAGTAAAAGATTTCATCACCAAACAGTTCATCGGCAGCAAGAAAGAAGAAACCCGTTCATGGAAAACAACGGTTAAAAACAATAAAGATCAGGCGATTAATTTGATTATCCTTGATCAGGTTCCGGTATCAACCAATGCGGACATCGAAGTGAGTGCACAAAATATCTCAGGAGCAAAACAAAATATAGAAACCGGTGAGGTAAAATGGGAATTTGAGCTCAAACCAACAGAAAAGAAAGAATTCGAGCTAAGATATTCGGTTAAATATCCGAAGAATAGAAGTTTAATTATTGATTAGTTGATTCCCATACATAACCTGCTGAAAATAATTCTAACTGCGACTTTAGCTCTTCTTTTAACAGGGCACAAGCTGTTTTGCCAGTACAATGACCGGTAAAAAACGTAAGCTCCGGATAGTTATTAATGATGATCTCCGCAATTTCACGAAGGTCATCAGGAGTTTCATAATTTTCATCCCGACTATCAGGAAGATGAAAACCGCCGGCAACAAAGCGAATTGGCTTTGAAGTCAGGCGCTGTATTGTGGCAAGCATATTCAGGAAACCCTTATGCGCGCAACCGGTATATACAAATGAATCAAATTTTCCGACTGCTACTACAATTTCATGATCAAAATCATCAGGTTCCAATCCTTTAAAAGTTTCTTTGTACAGCGTTTTATTCGCTTTTGGGACAGGATAATTTTTCGTTCTCACGGGTGATGCGATAAAATCACCTGCAAACACGGGTTCATCACCTACAAATAGTAACCGGCTACTAACAGACGCCAGATTGAATGTATTCCCTATAGACCTCAGAGTTTCTCTTTTGGAATATAATTTTCTGTTGAGCGCGTATCTTGAAATTACAATTACCGCCCTTTGATTCACTTCAATAAAATTTGGTAACCCTCCCAAATGATCGTTATGCCCGTGCGAGATAAACAAATAATCTACCTTTGACAGATCCACTCCTGCCCTTTCTGCATTGCGGATAAAGAGTCCTGAAGCTCCCGTGTCAAAGAGGTAGCGTACTCCATCCTTTTCGACATAAACTGACAAACCGTGTTCAGATTCATATTCCGGTGAAAGTTTATTATTATCAGATAGAACTACAAGTTTCATTCTTTTTCTTTATTAACAGGGACTAACTCATCATCACCATATTTGATGCATTGTTTGCACCTTACGTGATTGGCTTTTCCTTCAATAAGTTTATAGCATTTCTTACAGCGGTACCAATCCCGGTCAAATTCCACATTACCACCTTCGATGACAATCATTTTTCCTTCAACAAAAGCTTTGGCCATCGAACGCCTTGCCTGTTCATAAATGCGGGTCAGGGTTGGTCGCGACACATTCATCCGCTCCGCTGCCTGTTTCTGCATCAAGCCTTCATAATCAAGCAGGCGAATAGCTTCATACTCGTCAAAATGCAGCACGATAGTTTCGAGCTCTGAACGAGGGATACCAAAAGGTTTATACCCTTTCATGAGAGGGGGTGAACCGACTTTTCTATGTTGTTTGGGGCGGGGCATCGTTTAAATATTGGATAATTAAGTTGCACAAAAATACAAATTAGAATCAGGCTAATCTATATCTCTGCACAACTTTAACAATCATGTCCTTGTGTATTATTGTATTATCACAAGAAATTATCGTTTTCTTTTATACAGCTAACCATAGTATAACACTGGCTTTATTTCTGATGTTTTTCAATGGCTTTTTTTAATAGCTCAGGGTATTTCTGCAGTTTCCAGTCATCCGTACCAACAAACAGTAATTCTGTTTCAGCCTTGTTAATCAACTCTGAATTTTCATTATACAATTTGTACGTAAACAGCATTCGAAAACCATCAACTGATTTAAGAGTTGTTTTAACCGTCAATAATTCATCATAATGTGTTGTTTTAATAAACTTAAAATTCATCCTGACAACCGGACACATCACGCCAGAGGTCTCAAGTTCAGCATATGGTAACCCAATGCTTCGCAGAAGTTCCCATCGGGCAACTTCATAATACTTAACATAATTGGCATGATGCATAGTACCCATGCGATCAGTATCAGGATATGCAACCCTGAATTGGTATTCATGTTCAATCATTAATCAATTGTTTAAAATTTATAACCTACTTGTAACCGCTTTCACTAATAAATCAAAAGCAAATTTAATCTGATGATCAGAAAACATTTTCTTCAAATTACCTTCATCACAACTTACTCCCAACTCCTCATTGATTGGAATTTGAGTGAGCAAAGGGAGATTGAAATTCAGCGATAATTGCTTACCCCCACCTTTTCCAAAAAGAAAATACTTCTCCTCAGGATGATTTACAGGTGAGAACCACGACATATTTTCAATAATTCCCAGGACCTTTGTCCCTATATTTTTATCCTGCAACATGCTGATTGTTTTCTGTACATCTGCCAGTGCCACCAATTGAGGAGTTGTAACCACAACAGCACCCCACACCTCAAACTGTTGCAGCAAGGTAATCATGATATCACCAGTACCGGGAGGTGTGTCCACAATCAGATAGTCCAGTTTGCCCCAACTTGTTTGCATTAACAACTGCTTCAGAGCATTCGAAACCATCGGTCCACGCCAGATTACCGGTTGTTTTTCATCAAAAAAGAAGCCTATGGACATGATTTTTATACCACAACGCTCGAAGGGAATCATCATCTGTTTACCATCAACTTCTTCTACTTCCGGACGAACATCATCTGTCAAATGAAACAAAGTAGGGACTGACGGCCCAAAAATATCTGCATCCAGCAACCCCACCGCATATCCTTCCAAGGCAAGTGAAACTGCGAGCCCTGCTGCTACAGTTGATTTACCTACACCACCCTTACCAGAAGAAACCAACAAAATTTTACTTATATCCGGAATCTGTAACTTTTCTATTGGATGTCCTTCTCCTTGTTTTTTTGAATTTATTTGTGAATCCATTTTCTTACAAAATAATTTTATTTATGCTCTGA
Organism: Bacteroidota bacterium; assembly: GCA_023459355.1. Taxonomy (GTDB): domain Bacteria; phylum Bacteroidota; class Bacteroidia; order Bacteroidales; family Paludibacteraceae; genus Paludibacter. Next base: position 66,133 of record JAEWUM010000048.1, read on the forward strand.
ATTTTCTTATGTAATATTTCTTGGACCGGTATTCAACCTGTTGAATCAAATTATTGTGTAACAAAGTTGATAGTGTTGTTGCGTCGGCCTTATTCTTCATTAAAAGTTCTTCCATAGTATCCTCTCTGATTGGGTGTACACTACAGATATTAATGATATCCTCAAAAGTATTGCCCGTAAAACCGGTATCAGTTCCTTCGAAACCAAGTATTAAATCAATTTCGATATTGGCTTCTCTAAAAATCTGATACGCTTTATTAATAATATCACCATCGGGGGAGACCACAGTTTTTATGGCAGGCGGACGAGTTGGAATCGAGATGTAAGCCTTTGCAGGCTGTATCAATGAAACCAATTTTGCCGTTTGCGTCAGTAGTTCTTCTGTATCATTCAACCCGTTCACCAACATCGTCTCTGTGACTAACTGACCAGTGAACTCTTTTGAAAAATCAAATATACCCTGAATGTATTTCTCAAACTGAATAGCCGGATGCGGTCTGTTGATTTTCTTCCATATCCGCTCATCTCCGCAATCGACTTTTACCGAAACCCAGTCGGCCAGTTTTAAATCAGCTCTAACCTGCGGGTCTGACAGCAAAGAAGCATTCGTTATTACTGCTATTGGTATCCCCAAATTTTTCAATAATTCAATAGACTTCCCCAGATTTATATCCAGTGTAGGTTCTCCATTTGAAACAAATGTCAGGTAGTCAGGAGAATCTTTCTTATCTAACTTCTGCAGATGTTGTTTTACTTCCCGATAAATCACGGAAGGGTCATAAAAGGCTTGTCTCGTCACGCTGAACTGATGGGTCAACCCAACCTGACAATAAACGCAAGAATAAGTACAGACCTTTGGGGAGGCAATATTATTCACCCCGAGACTTTTACCTAACCTTCGGGATGGTATTGGTCCGAAACTTATCATGACTATAAATTTTTAATGAGTTAGCCTCTTGTTTATATTACATCCTTATTTTTCTCCATTCTTCTTTCATCCTGTTTAAGTCAGTCAGCCAGGCTTCAATATCATCTTCATGTTCAAGTTCATCATTTAAAATCTGAACTGCCATTTGATGTGTAGCATGGTCTTTTCCTGCCGTAAAGTCCGCGATTTCTTCATATCGTTGGATTGCGCATCTTTCCCCTTTCAGGTTTTGCTCAAGTATCGTTTCAATATAAGGATCTGAAGGTTCATCATACGAACACCTCGCTAACTTTGTCCATAGAGCAGGATTAATAACCGGAGTACCACCCAGCTGAATAATTCTGGTTGCAACCAATTCAGCATGTCCCAACTCTTCATTAGCATGAACTAACAATTCCAGTTCAACTTCACTTCTCATCGGACCTTCCATCAACCTGGCACCAATCCAATACTGATAATATGCCAACCACTCTTCAGCCAAGGCTGCATTTAACATTTCCAATAACTTGTCCACATCAACAGATGAGACTTTAATTGCTGCTTTTCCCATGATAATAATCTTTTTAAATGTTTATAATACTAACAATTGTATTTCTTCCTTCAATAAAACTTAACGAATCAAATAAGTTTAAAAGCCTTGGAAATCACCTGTGCAACTTCCGAATCCGGCGCATACTCCACGATGCTTTTACAGTGAACCATTGCTTCCACGACCCTTGGATCAAAAGGAATTTTACCTGTGACTGCAATTCCTTTTTCCCCACAATAAGCCTCAATATTATCGGTCATCTTTTCATTCAAATCATATTTATTGACCAAAACCTGCGTCTTTATGCTGAAATTTGACGTTACTTCAAGCGTTCGTTTTAAATCGTGTAATCCGGACAAAGTTGGTTCAGTTACCACCACAACCCTATCAACACCCGTAACTGAAGAAATCACCGGACAACCAATTCCCGGAGGACCATCAATAATAATTGTATCAATATCTGATGCTTTGGCCATTTTTTTTGCTTTATCACGGACTACATCTACGAGCCGTCCTGAGTTTTCTTCTCCCGGTGAAAGTCGTCCATACACCATTTTTCCATTTCGAAAATCTCCGGCAAACAATCGACTTTTATCTTCTTTTATCATGCTGATGGCTTCAACGGGACAAACACGGACGCACAGTTGACAACCATCACAGGAAGTTTCATCAATTAAAATTTCACCATTAATCTCTGTGATGGCATCAAAACGACAATAGTCCATACAAATACCGCAATTGCTACAAATGTCCTTATCCATTACCGCCTTCTGTCCGGAAATAAACACCTTTTCCTCCTGTATCAAAGGGCTGAAAATCAAGTACAAATTCGCAGCATCCACATCACAATCGGCAAGCACAACTTTTTCATTTAACGTAGCAAACGCTGCACTGACAGCACTTTTTCCCGTTCCTCCTTTTCCACTAATGACTGCTATTTCCATAACTGTGCTTTAATTAGATTGAACAACTCTCTGAATTTTGCTTTCCATTCGGGAAATTCATTGGTAAGCAATTTTCCGGTTGAATATACTGAAGCAATTTTCCGGTCAAATGGAATGGACATCAGTAGGGTAATTTTTTCCTTTTCGAGGTAATTATACACTCCCTCATCACCCAAACCGGCTCTGTTTATGATGACACCGTATGATTTGCCCAGCGTTTTCAGCGTTTCAACAGATTGCTTTAAATCACTTAGTCCAAAAGGAGTTGGCTCTGTCACCAACACCACATAATCGGCCAGGTTAACGGTTTGAATAAACGGACAAGATGTGCCGGGAGGAGCATCCATCAAGACCAAATCGGTTGGTTTTGCCTGTTTTATTGCTGCTTTGATGACCGGTACCGGGCTATGAACTCCCACCTTCATTCGAGCCTCTGTTAATGTCGCGTTATTATCTATTTGATAAGTATTTACACTTCCTAACACCGATTCTTTTGCTGTGATGGCACCATATTCACAAGCAACAAAACAGGCACCACAACCATGGCACAAATCCTCCATAACCTGAATCATTCTGGCTTCCTGCAAAAAGAAAATGGCATTATATTGACAATATTCAGCACATTTACCACAATAGGTACAATTAGCTGTATCAATCACCGGAACTTCCTGCGTTACATCGAAACTATTCGTATTCTCTCCAAGAAAAAACTCCCTGTCGTTTGGCTCCTCTGCATCACAATCAATCAGGGTAACAGGCATAGATTTCTCCTTTAATACATTAAATAGATTGGTTGAAACAAAGGTTTTTCCGGTTCCTCCTTTTCCACTGGCAATGGCAATTTTATAGCCGGTTTTATCCATTAAATATTTTTTATCAGGTAAATAATCATGATTCCGGTAACAACCAGGGCAATTTGAACAATTCCTTCTATCAGCCTGGTTTTTTTATGCATTTCCGGTATCAAATCAGCTAACGCAATATACAAGAAACTGGAAGCAGAAAATGCCAAGGCATAAGGTATCAACGAACGAACCATATCCATAAAAAAGTAAGCCAATACCCCGGTTATCAAAGCCGTACTCCCTGACAGCATATTATACATCAATGCTTTTGCTCTTGACATGCCACTTCGAAGCAATATTCCGAGATCCCCTAACTCCTGGGGAATTTCATGGAATATTACAGACAATGTAACAAAAATGCCCATTTCTTTTGAAATCAGGAAAGCCGATGCAATTACAACTCCATCAATCGCGTTATGGAAAGCATCACCTATCAGAATCATGGGAGCTGCTGCGTTCAAATGTCTTTCACAATCTTTATTTCGACAGGTTCTCCAGATGATAAGCTTTTCAAGGATAAAGAAAAACATAATCCCTGACAAGGTCAGTAATAATATCAGACTCCCATCGGCAAGCTTAATTGCTTTCGGAATCATCCCCAGAAATGCAGCACCTAATAAAGTACCACCGGCCAGATAAGTAAGATGTGTTGATATCAACTGCAGCTTATCATCTTTAAGTAATAATAACATACCTGCCAATGCAACACTCCCGACACTGCCTACAAACAAAGCAATAATTGTATACAATAAACTTTCTGACATCGTTATCTTAAAGAATTTTGTTTAATTCACTTATAACTTCGAATTATACACCACAAAACTTCCCGTTGGAACATTCAACAATTCGGCAATCACGTCGCATTTAACCATCAATAGATAAAAAATCCTTGGATCTTGCTCTTCAATCAACCCCTCCAGATTACCCTGACCTTTTGAGATAATTACATCAGCAGACTGATATATATCGAGAAACTCCTGACTGCATTCTTTCAAAACGGTTGACGCAGCATCATAACCATTGGAAATTACATCAGCAACCTGATCCATGCCGATTTGTTCGGCATCCTGAATAGTAGCATCGTTTAGGACTGTAGTACCTCGCACTGCAAAGGTCAGATTATTATGCATAATCATCTCGATAAACAGTTTATCGAAGACAATCTCACCGGTATTATCACCCAGATATAACACCTGTTTGGCATTTTTCAACCGGGTCTTCAATTCCGTGGTATGATCTATGGCAAACTGCGACTGCATGACTTGTTCAATTGTTTGCTGAATATCAAATGCAGCATTCGGACCATAATCCATGATGTTACCGGCAATTGATAACCGTAGTGCCATGTCAAATGGATCGTGAGATTTAATTACTTTGGGACGAAAATCATCGTAAATTTTCAACGCGATCAGGTTGCTTTTCAGCTTCTCGTCTGCATAAGGGTCCTCAATTTTCGTAATCCAGAAAAACTCCCTGTTTAATTCGCGGTGTATCTGAGGCATGGTTAATCCCATCCCTTTTGCCATAGTAATATTATAAAACTGAAAAAAGCGTTGTCGATCAGCTTCATTCAACTGAAATCTGTCCATTAATCGCTCAAAAGTACGGAACATGCAATCCATGCATCTTCCATCCACATCCATTTTCATCTTAATGCCTACAGCTGTGTTGGTGGTTTGCATCGTGGTTACAGTAGTTAGCATTTAAATCCAGTTTACCCGCTATAAAATCATTCACCAATGTCTCAGCATCTTCAAGCGGAGCACCTACAAAAGCATTGATATTTTGCTCGTTGAACAAATTAATCGCTTTTTGACCCATCCCCCCTGCAATAACATCTGTAACACCAAATGATGCTACCCAACGCGGATACAAACCCGGTAAGTGCTCTGGCGGTGTTAGCACTTTTACTTCCGTAATTTTATTGTCAACTACTTTGACAATCGCGAATTCTTCGCAATGCCCGAAATGGGCACACAATACTCCTCCCTCCAACGGAAGGGCAATACATTTCTCCATTTTCATCAATTTATTAATTAATTGTTTCCGTTACCAAAACCATTGCGACGTCTCCGCCCCATTCCCATACCGTTGCCATTTTGTCCGCGACCGGGACCTCTTCCCAGTCCCCTGCGTCCACGACCAAAACCGAAACCTGTACTAGCTCTTTCATCTAATGCTGCAAAGTTTTGCTGATTTTCTGAACCCTGAACAACTTCACGCTGTTCTTCTTTTTTTGCTTTTGCTCCAAAATTGGTGCATTTTCCCATCCGGCGACCTGTCATAGCGCCTTCTCCCATGGGACCTTTTTGATTTAAACCTGGCATAACTGTAAATTTTAAAGTTCTTTTAATATATTAACAATGCTTTTATGCTGATCTTTCTCAATCTGCATTTCAATGTTTAAGGCCTGCAGTAATGATTTTATTTTTGAACCAAAATCACCCGAAATAATTTTATTTACCTGATGCTTTGCAATAAACTGAACAGCCGCAGGACCAGCACCCTCAGCAGCATCCTTTGCCGGATTGGCGAAAAACTCGACTGCATGGCTTTCAGTATCATAAATCGTAAAAAAAGCACAACGTCCAAATCTTGGATCTACGACCGACTCTAATTGATTATCGGTTGATGTAACAGCTACTTTCATCTTTTTTTTAATTAATTATGGCACAAAATTACAAATAGTTTTGAACTTATGTTCACTATAAAAAATATTTAACATAAAAAAAAGAGAGACAGTCACCCGTCTCTCTTCCACAATCTACCAAAAATCTAAACCCTAAAAAAACTAATCTTATCTATTATTTACCCAAAGCAGCTTCTACCTTTTCTTTTGATAATTTCTTTGTACAGAAGAACCAGTCATAACAGGTAACCCCTTCTTCCTGACCTTCCATTCTACTCTTAGCCACACCACATGAACCGGCAGTAGGCACAATCACGTCATCACCCGGACGCCAGTCGGCAGGTAATGCTACACCAAAGTTGTCGGCTGTTTGTAATCCTATCAACACGCGTTTCAATTCGTCAAAGTTTCTTCCCAACGACAACGGATAGTAAATAATAGTACGAATAATACCCATCGGGTCAATAAAGAATACAGCGCGCACTGCTTTCGTATTGCTTTCCCCAGGTTGAATCATCCCGTATTTCTTAGCTACTTCCATGGTGATATCTTCAATCAGCGGGAAGTTTACCTCCACATTCTTCATGCCTTTATACTCAATCTTTTCCTTGATGGTACGCAACCAGGCAATGTGGCTGTAAAGTCCGTCCACCGACAAACCCACCAACTGACAATTCAGATCCTGAAATTCTTTGTCCATTGAGGCAAATGTCATAAATTCTGACGTACAAACCGGTGTAAAATCGGCGGGGTGACTGAAAAGGATAGTCCATTTTCCGGCATAGTCATCCGGGAAATTGATGTTACCTTGTGTTGTTACTGCCGTGAACGACGGCGCCTTTTCTCCGATGCGTGGCATCACATAATTTTCGTTTGATTCCATAATGCTTTTTGATTAATAGTTAATTAATAATGATATATATTGTTATCTGATGCAAAGAAAACTTATTATAAACAATTTATCAAACTGATATCTTCAATAGCAATATAGAGAAAACAGATAAACATGAATCTGTCCTGACAGTAGAGGTAAAACACCTCTTAATCCCAAATTGTTTATCAAACTTCCACATATTTACGGTTTTATGTATAAAAATTCACGATTAAGTTGTATCTTTGCGCCCGACAAACAGATGTTTAAAAAGAAAAATGTAATTTTTGTATGAACGTAGTTACAAAAACCATCACACTGGGTGATGGAAGAGAAATTACCATCGAAACCGGAAAATTAGCCAAACAGGCCGACGGTTCAGTGATGGTACGCATGGGTAACACCATGTTGCTGGCAACGGTATGCGCTGCCAAAGATGCAGTTCCCGGAACGGATTTTATGCCGCTTTCTGTGGACTATAAAGAAAAATTCGCCGCATTTGGTCGCTTCCCCGGAGGTTTTCTCCGTCGCGAAGGCCGTGCTTCGGATTATGAGATCTTAGTTTCCCGTTTGGTTGACCGTGCGTTGCGTCCGTTATTCCCGGATGATTTTCACGCGGAGACTTTCGTGAACGTGATGCTGGTTTCTGCTGATGGTGTTGATATGCCGGATGCATTGGCCGGACTGGCGGCTTCAGCTGCCTTGGCTGTTTCGGATGTGCCTTTCAACGGACCTATTTCAGAAGTACGTGTCGCCAGAATCAACGGTGAATTTGTGGTAAACCCAACATTTGCTCAGTTAGAAGATGCTGATATGGATGTGATTGTAGCCGCTACACTGGATAACATCATGATGGTGGAAGGTGAGATGAAAGAGGTCAGCGAAGAAGATTTGCTGGCTGCGATGAAAGTGGCTCATGAAGCAATCAAAGTACACTGCCAGGTTCAGCTCGATCTGATGGAAGCCGTTGGCAAAACAAAAAAACGTGAATACTGTCACGAAGAAAACGATGAAGACCTGAAAAAAGACATCTGGGACAAAACATACGCGAAAGCCTATGCATTGGCCACAGCATGCAATACAGACAAACACTCACGGGTGGAAAACTTTGAAGCGGTAAAAGCCGAATACATTGCGACCCTTGACCCGGAAGTGGCTGAAGAAAAGAAAGGCCTCATCAATAAATATTATCACGATGTGGAAAAAGAAGCCATGCGTCGTTCTATCTTGGATGAAGGTAAACGTCTCGATGGTCGTAAAACCACTGAAATCCGTCCCATCTGGTCGGAAGTGGATTACCTGCCCGGAGCACATGGCTCAGCGGTTTTCACCCGTGGTGAAACTCAGTCGCTGACCACTGTAACGCTGGGAACCAAACAAGACGAGAAAATCGTGGATGAAGCATTGAATCAGGGAAAAGAAAGATTCCTGTTGCATTACAACTTTCCACCTTTCTCAACCGGCGAAGCTCGCCCTTCAAGAGGCGTTGGTCGTCGTGAGGTAGGTCACGGGAACTTAGCTTTCCGCGCCTTGAAACCGATGATTCCGGAGAATTATCCTTATGTAATCCGTGTTGTGTCTGATATTTTAGAATCAAACGGTTCATCTTCGATGGCGACTGTTTGTGCGGGAACACTGGCGTTGATGGATGCAGGGGTAACCATCAAGAAACCGGTTTCTGGCATTGCGATGGGACTCATTTCAGAAAATAAAGGAAAAAACTTTGCCGTTTTGTCTGATATTTTAGGAGACGAAGACCACTTAGGTGATATGGACTTCAAGGTAACCGGAACCAAAGACGGTATTACCGCTACACAGATGGACATCAAAGTAGATGGTTTATCTTTCGAAATTCTGGAAAAAGCTTTGAGTCAGGCGAAAGAAGGTCGTATGCACATTCTTGGTAAAATCCAGGAAACACTGGCTGAGCCGCGTGAAGATATGAAACCACATGCACCGAGAATCATCGTGATGTTCATCCCGAAAGAGATGATTGGCGCGGTAATCGGTCCTGGTGGAAAAATCATTCAGGGCATGCAGGCTGAAACAGGCGCTGTAATCTCGATTGAAGAAATCGGCGACCAGGGTCGCGTTGAGATCGCAGCCAACAACAAAGCTGCCATCGACGCTGCCGTTGCTAAAATCAAAGGCATCATTTCGATTCCTGAGGTAGGCGAAATCTACCCAGCCAAAGTGAAATCTATCATGCCTTACGGCTGTTTCGTTGAATTCATGCCGGGCAAAGAAGGTTTGCTGCACATCTCCGAAATCGACTGGAAACGCATCGAAACCATGGAAGCTGCAGGTATCAAGGAAAACGACACGATTGAAGTGAAATTGCTGGATATCGATGCCAAAACAGGCAAATTCAAACTTTCACGCAAGGCTTTGTTGCCAAGACCTCCGAAAGAAGAAAAACCGAATGCTTAAGATTAAGGTTTTATACTGATACGAAAAGCTGTCACAAATTAAATGTGGCAGCTTTTTTTAGGAAAAAACTTTTAACTTTGCATAACTCAAAAAAGGCCAATGAAAAAAAGACTCCTGCTCCCGTTTATATTTGTTCAAATTATATTCAGCCACTACCTGCAGGCTCAGAATCCGGTGGATAAATTAGTCAATGATCCCCTGTTGAAAAATGCGAATATCAGCATACAGGTAAAAAACCTGAAAACCGGGAAAGAAATTCACAGTTACCGGGCCAATAACGCCACGATCCCTGCGTCAACCATGAAGGTTGTAACTATCGCGACTGCGCTGGAGATTTTCGGACCTGACTTCCGTTACGAGACCCTATTGGCTTACGATGGAAAGATTGATGCAACGGGTGTGTTAAACGGGAACCTGTATATTATTGGCAGTGGAGACCCGACATTGGGTTCTGCTAAAATGGGAGACCCTCATTTCCTATCCAAATGGGCGGAGGCTGTTAAGAAAGCTGGAATATCCAAAATCAACGGTAGCATCGTCCCCGATGAAAGCAAATTCGACAACGAAGGCCCCAATCCCAAATGGACATGGGATGACATCGGCAACTATTATGCACCCGGGATTTACGCGCTGGCTTACCTCGACAACACCCTGCGTGTCACGTTCAAATCGGGGGGTATCGGCACAACCCCTGAAATCGTCAATTTAAACCCTAAACTTCAAGGGTTAACAATTTACAACAACCTGCTGAGCAGCAGCATCAGTTTCGACAGTGCTTACTTCTACGGTTCGCCGAAAAGCATGCAACGTTCAGTACGGGGTGAGATTCCGGCCAACAAACCCATTTTCGTAGTTCTGGCCGAACTCCCTGACCCCGGTTTAGCACTTGCTCAGGCCTTACACAAAACACTCTCGGATCAGAAAATTGAAATTTCGTCACCACCCGTTACCCTTTCTTCATCAGGTTTAACGTTTCCGGTCAACGCGAAAATCAGAACTTCACTTTACACGCATTATTCCGTTCCCTTAAGTCTGATCGTCAAAGAAATCAATGAAAAGAGCAATAACTTCTATGCCGAACAGGTATTCAAATCCCTCAGTTTGACCAGGGATGCAGTTGCCACAAACAGAAGGTCGATCGAGATCATCCGCAATTTCTGGAAATCAAAGGGATTCGATGTCAATCAGCTTTTTCAGCTCGACGGCTCCGGATTGAGTCCGGCTAATTCCGTTTCAGCAGGTTTCCTGACCGACATCATGGAATATATGTACAGGCAAAGCAAGCACAAAGATGCATTTTTCAATAGCCTGCCCATCGCAGGCAAGGCAGGTACCATCGCAGGATTTCTGAAAAATACGCCACTGAACGGCAAAGTATTTGCCAAAAGCGGAACCATCTCAAGGGTAAGATCTTATACCGGCTACATCATACAGGATGACCGGGAATGGGTGTTTTGCGTAATGGTGAATAACTCCAACGGAAACTCCCGTCAAACCCTGAGCCGGATTGAAGATTTTCTGGTTGACATCACGAAAAAATAAAAAATAACAAAATAACAGGAATTATGTGCGAAAAGTAAAAAATATTATATCTTTGCACGCAAAAGACTTTGAATTTTAAATAGTAAGCCTATTTTTAATGCAGAGTGCTTGTCGAACAGGCACTCTTTCTTTTTGAGATCATTCATTATTCACACATATATTTTTTTGTAATAGCTATGCAAGAAATCAAATTCTACAGCGGTGAAAATCTGCCGCTCGAGTTGCACAAGACCCGTATTGTGCAGAAACTTCACCTTGTTCCCATAGAACGTCGTTTGGAAGCCCTTTATGAAGGTGGGTTCAACACGTTCCAGTTAAGCACCAAAGACGTATTCCTCGACATGCTGACCGACTCAGGAACCAATGCCATGAGCGACAACCAGCTAGCTGCCATGATGCAGGCTGACGATGCGTATGCCGGTTCTCAGAGTTTCATCCGTTTACAACAAGCCGTTGAAGATGTATTAGGTAAAAAATACCTTTTGCCGGTACACCAGGGACGTGCTGCCGAAAACATTATTTCCGTTGCTTATGTACGCAAGGGCAGCCTGGTTCCGATGAACTACCATTTTACAACCGCTATGGCTCACATCACCGACAAAGGAGGCCAGATTGTCGAATTGCTATACGATGAAGCTTATGTAATTAACTCCGATCATCCTTTCAAGGGCAATATGAACATCGAAAAGCTGGAAGAAGCTATTGTTCAGAAAGGAGCCAAAAACATTCCGTTTATCCGTATGGAAGCCTCGACGAACCTCATCGGCGGACAGCCATTCTCGGTACAAAACCTGCGTGATGTACGGGCAATTGCCGATAAATATGGTATCCGTCTGGTGCTCGACTGTAGTCTGCTCGGTGAGAATGCTTATCTGGTAATCCAGCGAGAAGATGAATTTAAAGATTCGGACATGGGTACCGTAATGCGGACCATGACTGGCCTGGCTGATTTATGCTACTTCTCAGCCAGAAAATTAAGTTCCTCACGCGGTGGTGGTATTTGCACCAACAGCATGGAGATTTTCAAAGAACTCGAAGCGCTGGTTCCCTTATATGAAGGATTTCTCACCTACGGTGGTATGTCAATCCGCGAAGTAGAAGCCATGGCAGTTGGTTTGTATGAAACACTGGATGAAACTGTAATCAGCCAGAGCCCTACTTTCATTAAATACTTAGTGGAAGAACTCCATAAAAAACAAATTCCCGTAATTCGTCCGGCAGGCGTACTCGGTGTTCACCTCGATGCCATGCAAATTTGTGCACACATCCCGCAAAAACAATATCCGGCCGGTGCTTTAGCAGCTGCTTTGTTCCTGATTTCAGGCGTTCGCGGTATGGAACGTGGTTCTATCTCCAATCAACGCGATGAATACGGCAATGAAACTTATGCCGACATGGAATTATTGCGTCTGGCAGTTCCCCGTCGCGTATTTACGTTGTCGCAAATTAAATACGTGGAAGACCGCATCAGCTGGCTGTACGACAACCGTCACCTCATTGGCGGGTTGAAATTCAACTATGAACCGCCGGTATTGCGTTTCTTCATGGGTAAACTGGAACCGACAAGTGACTGGCCACAAAAATTAGTCGCGAAATTTAAAGAAGATTTCGGAGAGAGTTTGTAAGAAAAGATTACATCAATTTATTAAAAGCAGTGGTTTCAACACAAACCACTGCTTTTTTTGTTAAGATAATTAAACTTTTTATCCTACCTTTGCGTTTACTCACATTAAACCAATTGTATGGAGACTTCAAATTTCCTTTTTGCTTTCGGCTTAACACTTTTCGCAGGCCTGGCAACCGGTATCGGCAGTGTCATCGGCTTTCTGCACAAGAAATTTAATCCTAAATTTCTTGCAGCTTCGCTCGGGTTCTCTGCAGGGGTGATGATCTATGTCTCCTTGATTGAAATTTTTGCCAAGGCTAAAGATGCACTTACTGCTGAATATGGGGATAAAACGGGTTATTGGTACACAATTATTGGGTTTTTCGTGGGCATTGCCTTAATTGGAATCATCGACAAACTAATTCCTTCCGGCGAGAATC
>JAEWUM010000049.1 GCA_023459355.1 Bacteroidota bacterium
ATGGAAATAAGACAAAGAGAAGGAAATAAAGAAAGAGTACAGGGAAAACTATCCATTGGAGCTTCCGATGCAGCCTTTACCTTAGACGGCCCCATCGGCGAAAAATCTAATTTTATCATTTCCGCCCGTCAGTCTTATCTGCAATTGCTGTTCAGCGTAATCGGACTGCCTTTCTTACCAACTTATAATGACTTTCAGGTTAAATACAAGATTGATTTTGACAAGAAAAATCAGCTGACACTGTTGGGGATTGGAGCCATTGATGACATGACACTCAATCTGGGGATTAAAAACCCAACAGAAGCTCAAACTTATCTCCTATCCTATCTTCCTGTTTACAAACAATGGAATTATACCGTGGGAGCAGTTTACAAACATTTCTCCGACAATCATTTCGACACCTGGGTACTGAGTCGCAACATGTTGCGTAATTCAAGTTTTAAATACAAAGACAACGATGAAAGTCTGGGCAAAATTTCCGATTACACTTCAGACGAAATTGAGAACAAATTCAGGTTCGAACAAAACTATCCCGGGGGGAATATCAAATTTTCCTGGGGAGCAGGCGCTACACTGTCGAGATACACCAATGCCACCTCCCGTCTGGTTTATTTCAACAACAACGTGAGCAACCTGAATTACAGCACCGACATCAACCTGTTTGGTTACCAGGCATTTGCTCAGGCATCGGACGACTTTCTGGATGAAAGACTAAAATTGTCGCTGGGAGTCAATTTCGTGGGTAATAATTACAACAACAACATGAGCAATCCACTGAATCAGCTATCTCCCCGGATTTCGGCAACTTACGAACTGACCGAAAACATCAACCTGAATGCCAATATAGGCAGATACGCGATGCGTCCGGCATATACTACACTCGGATACAAGGATATCGCTACCGGAATACTGGTAAATCAAAATGAAAACCTGCGTTATACCATTTCGAATCAGGCAATTGCAGGATTTGAGTTTCAACAGGGTAGAAAACTCAGATTAACTGTAGAAGGATTTTACAAGCAGTATCAATATTATCCGTTTTCCGTTTCCGATGGACTCAGTACTGCCAGTAAAGGTACCAATTTCGGACAGGTTGGAGATGAAGAAATTGTTTCGACCGGTAAAGGACGGGCTTATGGCGTAGAATTTCTCCTGAAAATCATGGAGATGAATAATTTGAACGTCACCGCTACTTACACCCTTTTCCGAAGTGAATTTACGAACGACAAGGATGAATACATTCCCTCCACCTGGGACACCAATCAGTTGCTGAACCTGATAGCATCTTACAAATTACCTAAAAACTGGAATATTGCCGGCAGGTGGCGTTTTTCAGGAGGAGCTCCTTACTCTCCTATCGATCAGAATCTTTCGGAATTGAAAGCCGCCTGGGACATCACCAATCAGCCTTACATCGATTATGACAACTTCAACAGTCTCAGGTTAAGGCCCAATCATCAATTAGACATCCGTATCGATAAAGAGTTTTATTTTAAGAAATGGTTGTTAAATTTGTACGCGGATGTGCAAAACGTGTACAACTATCAGGCTGAAAGTACCCCTATCTGGACTAATTTAAGTCCTGATGGTATTCCACAGGAAAAGGATGCGGACAGATATCAGTTAAGACAGATAGAAGCATTTGCAGGAACCGTTTTACCAACTATTGGCATCATTGTTAAATTTTAAAATCCACCGCAATGAAAAAGTTATTTTCAATAATCAGTTTGGTCATCATCACAAGCATGACAACCAACGCACAGCGCACACCGGACATAGCCACATCAGGCTTATTCGGCAATAAAGACAATATTACCGTGCTTACCATCAATTTTGAAAAAGGCAAATCGCACAACTACCCACTGATGGCCATTTGGCTGGCAGATGAAAACGGGAAATATCTCCAAACACTATATGTAGCAGAGTCCATTGCGAAAGGCTATTTCAAACGGGCAGACAGGTCTAAAGGCATGTGGCAGTCCGGCGAAATTCAACGGCCGGCGACCCTTCCGTACTGGGCACATCAGCGGGGAAAGAAAAATGAGTACGGCACTTACATGCCCACACCCAAACAGCCCGTACCCGATGCCTACAGTGGCGCAACACCTCCCGGATCATTTGTCTTCCACCTGATTCCGAAAGAAAAGCTTTCAGGCAAGTACAGGGTTTACATGGAAATCAATCAGTCGTGGGACTGGAACGAATTCTGGCACAACAACAAATATCCGGATGACAAAGAATACAAGACCTCCAGTCAGCCTGCCGTGGTGTACGAAGCCAACATCAACACCAGTGAGCCCGGTAAAGAAGTCATCTTTAAACCAATCGGACACAGTCATTACGCCGGCAGGGATGGAAAACTGTATCCTGAATTGAATACCTTGACAACAGCGTTGAATATTGTAAAAAGGTGTACGGTGATGGTGGAGTAGATACACCACTGATGGTGCATGTGACACACCATAGGTGGTGTATGGGTAACACCATAGGTGGTGTATGGGTAACACCACTGGTAGTGTATCACATACACCAAAACAAATCAACTTTTCACCCGCTTCAAATACTCAGTAGGACTTTCATTGAAATACTCCTTAAAGCATTTTGTAAAATAAGAGGGAGAGGAAAATCCGGTATCGTATGCTATTTCGGAAATTGATTTTTCGCTATTGAGTATTGCTTGCTCCGCTGCTTTGAGGCGAATAATCCGGATAAGTTCATTGGGAGCATAATTGGTCAGGGATTTGATTTTCCGGTACAACTGAACCCGGGAGAGTCCGAGCCGCTGACCGATTTCATCCACATTCAAATCCGTTTCGATGATATTCTCTTCCACAATCCTCCTGAATTTTTCGATAAATGTTTTATCAATTTCAGCAACTGATTCTTTACGTTCTCCAAATGTCAGGTTTTGCTGAAAATAAGCTTTTACTTTCTCTCTGTTTTCGATGATCTTACGTACCCTGATCTTGAGCAACTCCTCATTGAAAGGTTTCGGGATATAAGCATCCGCGCCGCTTTCGAAACCAACTGCCCGCTGTTCATCCTGTGCACAGGCAGTAAGCAGCATCACGGGGATGTGACTGGTTGAGATATTTTCCTTGACCTGCGAGCATAATTCAAACCCATCCATCACATCCATCATCACATCACTGATAATCAACTCCGGAACATATTTCATGGCTTTATACAAGCCACTCTGACCATTATCAGCCTCAATCACTTCGAAGCTATCCTGCAATAATCCCTTCAGAAAAACCCTGATATCAGCATTATCGTCCACGATCAACACAAGTGGTTTTGCAGATCTTTGATACTCTCTATCCTTAATTTCCACGCTCGATTCAAGCAAGGATACCTCTTCCTTCTTATCCTCCAAAGAAGCATTCAGCACCGGATATTCTTCCGTAACCGATATATCACTTTGTTTATAGGGGATGGTGACGATAAAAACACTACCTTTCCCTTCCGTACTCTCGACTTCAATGGTACCATTGTGAAGTTCAACCAGTATTTTAGTGAGCTCAAGACCAATTCCTGAACCTGAACTTAATCTGTCAATTTTATAAAACCGATTAAAAATAAGATTCAGATGCTGTTCCGGAATTCCTTTTCCATTATCTGATACAACAATCCGGGCATATCTTTCATTGTCTTCAACAAACGATGAAAGACGGATATTTATACTCCCGTTCTCCGGTGTAAATTTAAAAGCATTAGACAGCAGATTATAACATATCTTTTCCATCTTATCAGAATCAAACCACACAATATAGTCATCGGTTGAAGCAGAAAAATCAAAATGAATATGTTTCTTTTTACTCAGTTCGTAAAAGGAGTCATAAATATCCCTGATGAATACTTTTAAATCACTCAGGGTAAAATACATCTGCATTTTCCCGTTTTCATACCTTCTGAATTCAATAATTTGATCTATCAGCTTCATCAGCACCTGAACATTTTTTCGCATCAACATAGCCAGGCGGGCTCCTTCCTCCGATAATTTTTCGTTTTTGACGATATTTTCTAAGGGGCCAAGCAGCAGTGTTAACGGAGTTCTGAATTCATGTGAAATATTGGTAAAGAAAACAAGTTTCGCCTGTGTTGCATCTTCAATATTTTTCGATAAGGTAATCAATTGATCTCTTTGTTCTGCTATAGCCTCTTTTTGTTTGTTGATTGCCGCATTCTGAACTTCGAGTAGTTTATTTGTTTTGTTCTTATGTTGTACAGTCCTTATCAGGAGCAAAATAAAAGCCATAAACAGAACAAGGATAACAAAGGAAGCAAAAAGCAGGGTGCGTTGGGTGGCATATTTAGCCAGGTTCTTATCTAACACCTCATTCAGCTGTCCGATTCTGTATTGATGTTGGTGAATCTGATCTGTCTGCAACTTGATAACGCGGGCATTGGTTTTGTCGACAACGGCTGTATACAGTATATTTTCTTTTTCGAAAATTTTATTATTCAGGATATTATACGCCGTCTGGATAGCCTTCTCACCTCCGGTCGGATATATAAAAGTTGCATCGAGTACGCCATTGATTACCTGTTGAATTCCACCATCCGGAGTCGACAGGGCATCAATACCGAGCATTACCGGAAATTTAATATCATTATGCACTTTTAACGCTTCATAAGCCCCGATTGCCATTTCATCATTATGTGCAAAGACCAGATCAATCTGAGGATTCTGCTTCAGTATCCCGTGCATGCGTTCTTTGGCATCCTTTCGCAACCAGTTACCAAAATCATCCGCTATGATTTGAATCTCCTGATACGACTTAATGACACTTAAAAAACCTTCGTGACGCTCTTTCTCCGGGGTAGAACCTTCCAGTCCTCTTATTTCAACTATTCTTCCTCTTCCATTCAATAAATTAGCCGCATACACTCCGACTTCTTTCCCTATCTGATAGTTATCAGCTCCCACGAATGCCGTGTAATTACCCGAGCTTATTTTACGGTCAACCAAAATCACCGGGATTCCCTCTCCCATCGCTTTCTCAATTACAGGTGTCAGAGGGACCGCTTCATTAGGTGAAACAATAATCAGATCGACCCGATCAGCAATAAAACTTTCGATATCACGAATCTGCCTTTGATTACTGTCATAAGCTGTTTTAATGGTTACATTCAATCCGGCATAGAATGATGCTTCTCGCTGAATATCTTCATTCATAGTTCTGCGCCAGGCATCATCACTACATTGAGAAACACCAATATTAAACGACGTCCTTTTCTTTTCGGTTGAGCACGAAACGAATGATAATGAAATCAGGGTGATTATCAGCAATGTTCTTATCATGGTAAAAAAGAAACAAATATAAGCTTTTGTAATAAGAAAACAAAGACGGTGTCTCATAAGTGCCCAACTGCCGCGTTGCTTTCGATACGAGTGCTCGGTCACGTACTTCAGTACGCTCCCTATCCCTCAATCTCAGCGCCTTGCATTTGAACACTTCTGAAACACCTTGACTGTTTCTCGCGTGAAAATACTTTTGAGACAGCCCCTGTACGCTAAAAAAGAAATCGTATATATCTAAATCAATGAATCTGGTAATAAAGGCATGGCACCATGTTGTGTACAAACATAAGCCGAGATTTCAACCGCCTTACGATGGGCTTCGCTGATGCTTTTCCCTTTTAAAAGCGAGGCTACAAAACCTGCGGTAAAAGAATCGCCGGCTCCAACTGTATCTGCCACTTCCACAAGTGGAGTTGGTAAAAAAGAGGTTTCAGCGGGAGTAAACACATAACTTCCTTCTGTTCCTTTGGTCAGCACCACAATATCAAGCTTATAATCCTGCATGAGGCGTGTCGCTGTTTCCGTTTCACTCATACCGTTCCACCCAAAAAGATTCGACACAAGCACCACTTCATCATCATTAATTTTCAACACATTACATCTTTTGAGCGACTCTTCAATTAATGCCTTGGAATAGAAATGCTGACGGAGGTTGATGTCGAATATTTTCATGGCATCAGCTGGTACTGAGTCTAAAAACTTATTGATTGTTGCATGTGAAACTGCACTGCGTTGAGCCAACGATCCAAAACAAACCGTTTTCGTACGTTTTGCCATCGTCTCCAGTTCATCAGAGAAAGGAATGTTATCCCAGGCCACGCCTTCGCATATTTCATACTGAGGAATTCCTTTCCCGGAAAGAGTTACCTGTACTGTTCCTGTGGGATAATTTACTTTCTCAATATGTGTACTAAGTCTTTTCTCATCAAGCACATGCAGAATTTCTTTGCCTAATTCATCATCTCCAATGGCACTGACAGCACATCCATTTAACCCGAGCTGTGACACATGAAATGCGAAATTAGCCGGTGCGCCACCCAACACTTTGCCTTGTGGAAAAACATCCCACAAAATCTCTCCTATACCTATTATCAGATCAGTCATATTTAATTTTGTTCAAGAGTTTAAAAAATTTAAGAGTTTAAATGTATGATTAATTTAAGGTCTAAGGTCTTATGTCTAAGGTTTTTTGTCAGTACTCGTTAAACTTCTGTCATTTGACTTTTGACATCAGACTTTAAACTAACCACTATCCACTGACCACTAACGACTAATTTTTAATTCAGCTTCTATCTGTTCCAGCGATTTCCCTTTTGTTTCAGGAATCCATATTTTCACAAAAACAAAAGCAATAATACTGAATAATCCGAATATTCCAAACAGATAATTCAATCCCAAAGTACCCTGAATTACGGGGGCAAAGTACACAGTCAGAAAAGTACACATCCAGCTTACTGCCGTTGAGAACGACATGGCGAGTCCTTTGATTCTGTTTGGATAAATTTCGGAAATAATAACCCACATGACCGGAGCAAAAGAGGCTGCAAAGAACGAAATATAAACCAGCAATGCAACTAAAACGCCTGCACCAAACTGAACTGGTTTTGAAAATTCCCAGGTGAGGTAGGCAAGTGAAAATATCATCCCTACAGCTCCCCATAACAAGAGGGTTTTGCGACCTTTTCTGTCCACAAGCCAAATGGCAACAATGGTCATTAAGAAATTTACCAGTCCGACAATCATGGCCTGCATCATGGAATCTCCTTTAGCTGAACCGGCTACCTGAAAAATATCAGGAGAAAACATGATAACGGCATTGATACCCGTGATTTGTTGCAGGGCTGCGATTAGCGTTCCAATCAACACAATTTTACCGGTTTTGCCTCTGAAGAGTTCACTTATTTTTACTTTTTGCTTACCCTGTTCTGCAAGTATCGCTTGTTCCATTTCCGGTAATTCAGTTTCAATTATCGCTTTACCACCAATTTTTTCCAACACCTTAATTGCATCATTTCTTCGGTATTTCGACAACAACCAGCGCGGACTTTGCGGGAAAGAGCTCAGTAAGAAAATGAGGTATATAACACCAAAAACAGCCGGAACAGCCAGCATATACCTCCAACTATTTTCTCCCCAGTCCATTACCAGGAAATCAATCACATAAGCAACCACGATACCGATGGTAATGGCGAACTGATTCATTGAAACCAGTGTTCCCCGTTTGGCTGCTGGTGATATTTCAGAAATATACATCGGCCCCACAACCGAGGTTGCTCCTACTGCCAAACCTGAAAGAACCCGGAAAATTGTCAGCATCAAAGAGGATTCTGACAAGGCGGATCCTAATGCAGAAATTATATAGACAACTGCCGTGAAAATCATGACATTCTTCCTGCCATATCTTTCCGTAAAATTCCCTGTAAAGAGCGCTCCGATTAAACATCCGATTGTAAGTAATGCTGCCACCGTACCCAACCCACTGTCGGTCAGGGAAAACTCCGCTTTTATCATATCCGTGGCGCCTGCGATTCCGGCCATGTTTAATCCGAACAGCAATCCTCCGTTTATCGCGACAAATGTTATCCAATATAAATATCTGTTGTTCATATAATTGTTAATTGTTTTATTATACTAAGTAATGTTATTTTAAAACCTCAAAAGAAAAATTTTAAACCATATAAGGCATATAAGTGACATATAAGCTAAAATAATTAGTTGGTTTAAGAGTTCAGATTAGCTGTCCCGCTTTCCGTTCTCCGCTTTTCGCTATTAGTTATTAATGCGAATCAGGAGTTGAAAATTAGATCCCTCACTTCCGTTCGGGATGACAACGATTCCGTAAGGTCAAATACCGTCGCACTATCTTTCCATTTATAATTAGAATCTTTACGGCGACGGTTCAGGAACCATAGCACCCGTCGTTGCAAGAATAGAATAGTTTTTGCATACTTTTGCCGACGGGCAATATTAATAAAGTGAAAATTGTCATCCCGAACGGAAGTGAGGGATCTAATTTTCAACTCCTGATTCGCATTATTAGCTATTCACTATTACTAATTGATTACTATTTCAATTCATATATACTGATATTCTCTGCTTTCCATGCATTATCTTCGGTAAAAAATGTCAGCACATTATACCAGGACGAAGGAAAATGAATATTAGTTAATACTGCCTCACCTCCATTGATAAATATCTCGGAAGAGGCTCTGTCGACCAGTAATTTCACCTGATATGTTTTGTTCATTGATAGC
The DNA here is from genome assembly GCA_023459355.1 of Bacteroidota bacterium. Lineage (GTDB taxonomy): Bacteria > Bacteroidota > Bacteroidia > Bacteroidales > Paludibacteraceae > Paludibacter. The sequence continues at coordinate 8,560 of JAEWUM010000049.1, forward strand.
GGGGCAAAAGGAACCGAAGCAAAATTGTGATGAAAGTCAGTCAAGCCCGATTGTTTTCTGTCAACCATCAGACTTTTCTGTTTTAAATCGAAGATATACCTGACTTTTTCGCCCTGCGTATTCGATATACTGAAACCGAACACTTTCGCGTCTTCAGGCCTGATGGTCATATTAAGCTCAAAAATGCCTTTTTTATCCTCCAGAATTTTATCAACAACCAGTTCACCCTGAATTAATCTGTCCGGAACAACAGTTTGTTTTCCACGCAATCTTTCCACTTCCTTCACCGGATAGCTTATGACAATCAAATGTTTGCCATTGTGTTTCAACCCAAGCTCACGGGGGGCCGTCATGGCGCTTCTGAAGTACTGCGATGGCACGTCGTTGGCATAGTCCCAATTGCTCATCCAACCCATAAAAATCCTTCGACCATCTGACTCTGGGATATTACTCCAGCTTACACCTGCATAATTATCCCGTCCATAATCCAGCCAAAGCGGATAAGGTAATTCTTCTGCCACAAACCTCTTTCCATCAAAGTCACCAATAAAGTATTGCGTTGCCGAGCCATGATTCGGTCCACCAGGGTTGATACTCACCAGCAACACCCATTTAGTTTTACCCTGATAGTTAAGAGGGATAAGGTCGGGACATTCCCAGACACCTGCGTGAGAGCCAATACCGTTACCAAATTCACTCAGTAAAGTCCAGCTTTTCAAATCAGGTGAACCATAAAAAGTAACCGTTTGTTTGGTGGCCAGCGACATAATCCACTTTCCGCTTTCATCATGCCACATTACTTTCGGATCACGAAAATCAGGGATTCCGGGATTGGGGATTACTGGATTACCCTCGTATTTGGTGAAAGTACGACCCTTGTCGGTAGAATAAGCAATAGATTGCGTTTGCTCTTTTCCCGCGCTGGTATAGATGGCAACCATGGCATTTTCACCGAAACCGGCCGTATTATGCACATCAATCACAGCACTTCCGGAGAAAATGGCACCCAGCGAATCAGGAGCCAGCGGTGTGGGTAAATAAGTCCACGAAACCAAATCCGTACTCACGGCATGTCCCCAATGCATATTCTGCCAGCGCGTACCATAAGGATTATACTGGAAAAACAAGTGATATTCCCCATCCATATACACCATACCATTCGGGTCGTTCATCCATCCGTATTCAGGGCTGAAATGATATGCCGGCCGGAAAGTCTCGTTGTATTCGAACTCGAATTTATCAGATTGTTTGATGTTTTTGATGCCAAGGGAGTGTTTGTCAACATGTTCAAAATCAAGAATAACTTCTTTCCCTTTATAGGCTTTAACATCGATCTTTACCCAATAATCAATTTGATGCTGAGCCAACCGCAGTACAATCATTTCCTGCTCATCTTTATCCGGATAAGCTACTTTCATCCGGAATTCACGCCCTCTTTCTTCTACTGGCAATAGAACAAAATCACGATCTATTTTAACCTTTAACTGAAAGTGGCCTTCTTTTGTTGTATTTTTATTACATCCCGCTACAGTAATTATCAGGGATACTAATAAAATATTAATTATTTTTTTCATCACGTGGTGTTTTTGGTTTGCAGGTTCAAAGAACCTGCAAACACGTCCAACAATTATTCAGCATTTTCATACCCGGGATTTTGCTGATACAAACCACCGGAAAAATTAATCTGGGCCTGTGGAATAGGAAAATACTCATCTTTTCCGGCAGTAAACCGTGTTTCATCATTGAAATATGTTCTGAGCGCTTTTTCTGTGCTGATATAATCATTAATGGTTTCAGCAGCAACTCCCCAACGTACTAAATCAAAAAATCGTTCTCCTTCCATTGCCAGCTCCAGTTTCCTCTCAAAACGAAGCGCCTTACGGGCATACTCCTGTGTCCAGGTGCAATTTACGCCATCATTATACTCATCAATTACATAATTAGCGGCATTTACAGCTGAGTTGAGTTTTTTAACATAATTACTGTTTTTTGCTCTTTTTCTGACTTGATTTATCAAAGGTAACGCTTCGTTTTGGCGTCCGAGTTCAATCAAAGCCTCTGCTTTCCACAACAGTACGTCAGCATAGCGGATTATCTGGAAGTTTAACGCACTGGCTCCCCACGGCCAGCCTTTTACCATATAGGGAGATCCCGGTCCCACCACAAACTTTTTACAACTATATTGTCCGTATGTAGCAGGTTCCCTCGACCATCTTTCATCATAATTTCTGGTGTAATTTTTCCAGGGAATACCTAAACGACCCACTGTGAAGTCAAGTCTGGGATCAATATTATACAAGAAACCATCTGTAGCCTTCAGTATATTGCCGTTTTTATAATTATCGAAGTCGGGAACGCCGCCCGCAGTTGTTTTATAAGAGTTGACAAGATTCTGACTGGGTTGAAAAAATCCATCACCACCATATACCGGACCACGGGGGGTACATACCAGATTACTCCAATTGATTCTACCCAAATCGGTTCCATCTTCGATCGAATATTCAACACCAAAAACTGATTCAGCTCCGTGTTCATATTCTACCTCGGCCAATTGTTGAAAATCAGACAACAGCGAATAACCTCCGGCAGCTACCTGGTCACATAAAGTAATGACCTCTCCCAGCAAGGTCTGATCGATTGCTGTAACCTGATTGTTTGCCGGATTCTGTTTGTAAGCTCTGTACAAGGTAACCTTAGCCTGATAAGCCAGCGCGGCATATTTTGTTACACGACCCACTTCCGGCTGTGTCGGTGGAAGCAATTCAGCAGCATCTTTAAATTCGTTAGCGATTTTTGCCAAAATCTCGTCTCTGGTAAATTCAACATTGGAAATATTGATATAATCTTTGGTTTCAACATTCTCATCAAAATAAGGAATCTTGTTAAATAGCCTGCTCAGTTCGAAGAAATAATGAGCTCGCAGGAAGCGCATTTCTCCCAAACGGACATTTTTCAATGGTACGTCTTCAACACTTACTTCGTTCAGTCTTCTGATTGCACTATTCGCCCTTTGCACACTGATATACATATGAAACCATTTACGATCCAGCAATCCATTCGTTGCATATACCCCGGTAAAAGTTTCAAAGGCATGAAATTCCCAGATGTCTGAAATACCACCACCACCTTTATATGCTGTTTCGGCGCGGACATCGCCATAGATCCAATTGTTTGTCGGAGAAAGAAAGGCTAAATCATTCCCTTCGGGTCCGGCTAAAGCTGCATATGCCGACGTACATAAGGCATCGATTGCAGCCGGAGTACTTAAAATTTCATCGCTGAGTTTCCCTTGCGGCTTTGAATCCAGAAAATCATCACTACAAGCGAAGACTCCGAGGATTAATATCATTAATGTTACTAATTTAAATTTCATGACTGTCTGCTTTTAAAAGTTAAAATTAAATCCGAAAGTAAATGTACGGGGTAATGGATAAGGATATCCTAATCCTTCAGGATCGGCTCCGGTATATTTCGTAATTGTCAGCAAATCCTGACCCTGCAAATAGAATCGGATACTGGATGCTCCGAGTTTCTCTGAGACTTTTTTCGGCACACTATATCCAATTTGAATATTTTTCAATTTTACATATGAACCATCTTCAATAAAATATTCAGAGGTACGGTTTTCTTCATTGGTATTCACTGCTGTCAAAGCCGGAATGTTCGAATCCGGATTTGTAACCGGATCAAATGCATTTAACAAAGCTGTTCCATGATTCCCTGTCCATAACTGGAAGAAATCAGTGTAGAACTTCGAATTATTCCAGGCTTTTCTTACTATACCATTCCAGAACATGGAAAAATCAAAAGATTTATAATTGACCGCAACATTCAATCCACCTACAAATTTCGGTAAATCTGTACCCAACCAGGTTCTGTCCTTGTCATTTATTATGCTATCATTATTCAAATCAACGTATCTGATTCGACCGATTCCTTTACCTGGTTGACTGATTCCATCGTTTAACTCATCATCTGTTTTATAAATTCCGTTTGTTTTATATCCCATCCAGGAACCAAGCGGTTGTCCAACAATACTTTTATCAATTCCATTACCACCTCCCCAGGTATAATAAATATCTTCGGGAAGATCAGTGATCACGTTCTTGTAAGCAGTTCCTGTGAAGGACACTTCATAAGAAAAATCCTTATTCACAACATCGCGCCAGGTAACAGTACCTTCTATACCATTGTTTTTCAGAGAAGCTCCGTTATACGACATATAACCACCCTCCCCAATCACGGCAATATACGGACGATCAATCAACATATCATCGGTTTTCTTGATGTAATAATCCAGGGTTAAAGTCAGTCTGTTTTTAAGCATAGCCAGGTCAATCCCAACATTCGTTTGCGTCGTCACCTCCCACTTTATATCAGGATTACCTGAACGTTGTTTGATGATACCGTTATAGATTGTCCCCTGATTAATGCCGGCAAGGTCGTAACCGGCTGTTGTGAGATTAAACAAATACTTTGTATAGGTTGCCTCATTATCCATTTGATCATTACCATTTTGTCCCCAACTTGCTCTAATCTTCAGGTCTGACAAAACATCAATTCCTTTCATAAAATCCTCCTCGGTAACCCTCCAACCTGCTGATACGGCAGGGAAATAGGCCGAGTTATTATTGGCGCCGAATCTGGATGAAGCATCATTCCTGATAGTAGCCGAAAACAAATAGCGATCATTGTAAGCATAATTTAATTTACCAAAATACGAAACCAGAGTTGTCCGGTCTTTCAGTCCACCATTTGTCTGTGTACCCTCGCCTGCACTCAAATAGCGATAATCCAACGATTCGACCAAATAGTCATCTCTCTGTGCATCCATAAATTCATAGATTGTTTCTTTTGCTTCCATACCGGCAAATAAACTCACATTACTTTTATCGATACTAAAAGAATATGCGGCAGTATTCGACCAAATCCATTCCCTGTCGTAAGAAGATTTTACATATAATTTATTTTTGTCAACCACACGGCTGGAACCTTCAGACCATCTGGGTTCAAAATTTGACAGAAATTCATTGCGGTAGTTCAAACCAAAATTACTTTTCAGGACAAAATTTTTAACCGGTTCTACCTCCAGAAACACATTTCCGAAGATACGCCATTGACTGAGACGATTATCCTTTTGCTGATCAAGTAAACGTACCGGATTGGGTTTGTCGCCCAGCCCCTGAGTCGGCCCGGCATATCCTCCATTGATATCATAAACCGGAATCAGCGGATGTTGAGCAATAGTCAGTTCCTCTATACCTCCTGGTTTAAGCACTTCCGACCAGTTACTTACATTCAGATTTTCCCCCAAACGAACCCTGTTTTTCAGAAAACTATAGGTATTATTTAAACGAATATTAAATCGTTGGAAATTCGTGTATTTAATTAATCCATCCTGATCAAAAAAGTTAAATGAGAACAAGGAGGATGAATTATCTGCAGCTGTTGCAACCGAGATATTATAATTTTGCAATAATGCTCTCTGATAAACCTGATCCGCCCAGTTTGTATCTCCTGCAGGCATCGTTTTATCAATATCAATAAATTCCGGAATTACCGGAGTATCTCCATTTCCATATTGGTCATGACTTGGTTGCACCCCATCATTCTGATAAGCTTTCCAGTAAACATCACCCCATTGTTGTGCATTAAGCAGCGGAATGTTGGTGTGATATTGCTGTGTAGTAATCTGTCCATCAACATTTACCCTGGTTCCTTTTACTTTTCCTGATTTTTTAGTCGTGATAATGATTACCCCATTGGCTGCCTGTGTTCCATATATTGATGCTGATGCCGCATCCTTCAGAACCTGTATGGATTCTACATCATTCGCATTCAAAAGCGTCGCGATATTAGCGCGTGTTTGCACACCGTCAATTACATACAACGGGGCACTATTGTTAATCGTTGTTACACCCCTGATGGTTGCGGCAGTAGAGGTTCCACCGGGCTGACCATCTGTCGTGATATTTACTCCCGGCAATCGTCCCTGTAAAGTTGACATGATATTACCTGTCGGGATACTACTCACATCACTCAGTTTAACAACTGAAACGGCACCGGTAATTTCTGCTTTTTTCTCTGTCGTGTATCCGGTAACAACGATCTGATCCAGAAGAACTGCATCTGTATTCAAAACAACTTTGAGTTGTTTTTGTGTCCCAACTTTTATTTCCTGCATCTGCATCCCTACCATAGAGAACTGTAAAACAGCATCCTGAGATTTTACGGTAATCGAGAAATTCCCGTCGAGATTGGTAATAACTCCATTTCGGGTACCTTTTTCAATCACGCTTACGCCAATAAGCGGTTGATTATCTTCCGATGATGTTACAACACCACGCACTTCAACCTGCTGCGCCATCACGACGATCGAAAAGATCATTGAGAATAACAGTAGTAACTGTCGAAGTCTGATTTTTTTGTTTTGTCTTTTCATGAGATTCTGACTTAATTGTTTTTAATCAATCACTAATTATTTTATAAGTATTTTTTTTACAACTACATGTTCATTTGCAATAATTCTGACAATGTAAACTCCTGGCTTAACTATCCTGTTTAGCATTATCTTATTGGGTGACAACTTTTTTTTTATAATTTCTTTTCCTTCCATATTCATCACACTGACATCCATGGCCCCTGCGATTCCGGTTACTGATATCAAGTTCTGCTCATCTACTGTTACATCTATCTTTTCCACTTCTTGCTGCATTTCACGAACATCTGTTGTATTGTTCCAGATAGAATTCAACTTCCAACCCTCGAATGTTGATAAATTTGTAGTGCCACCATTTGAAAACAATTCAATATCGGTTGCATCCGCAGCGGGAAACATTAATGACGAAATTACATTTTCCCCATCGTTAATAAAGATTTCTATTGTCGACTCATCAACAAAAACATGAAATTTTAATTGCGATGATTTATTCTTTACCGGAATATACAAACGCTTTGGAAATCTGTCGCTAAAAGATATATTTCCTGATTGTGTACGGTCAAAATAAACATTTGAGGTGGCTGCGTTATACCCCAATACAACTTTGTACATTCTTTTCGCACAGAAATTGATTCCAAAATCCTGATTCATTTCTCCTGTTAAATCAAATGTGAATTTAGCTTCGTATACATTTCTTGCCGGTTTAAAGTCATCAAACAATTGAGTACCTGTTACCGGTTTATTTTCAACAGATACCCGCTCCTTTCTAAGCGATTCAAATCCTTTGAAAGGGCGCTGAATCATGACAAATCCTTTTTCCGACGCTTTCAGTTCAATTTCGCGCGGCAACGACTGGACACCTCTCCAGGGAGCAGTAGGAGTTACAGTGGCGTATTCCCAGTTACTCATCCAGGCTTGCCACAAAGGCTGGGAATTTGAATCATCATAATCACGATACGGACGGACAGCATAAAAATCGGGGCCCCAATCACCCCACAAAGCATGCTCAAGTCCTGTGTTAATAAGCACATCTGAAAACATGATCTGATCAATTAGAATATGTCCCCAGCTTCCTGTGCTTTCATCCACAATTTCAATTACAGCGTCTTTTCCAAGAAACTCACTTACATTCCACCCTTTCCATCTCAACGACTCATAATTATCGCCTGCAGCCCTTCTGACTATTTCCCCGTCCACAATTAAACGGGCACAAGTTAAATCAAGGTTATTTCCACCACCAATCAGGAAATTTATGTTATTTTTTTCAATTTTGAACGGCGAAGAAATCATTTTACCGGTATTCCCATCACCCCCGTGATACGAATTCACTAATTTACCTCCTATATAACCAGAAACTGACATTTGATTCTCCAGTGTTCCATTTGCCGGAGCACTTCCAAATGCATTTCCCTCTACACGCCATCCATCAAAGTTATCTTTCTCAAACGATTCAAAGACAACGCCATCTATCCCTGTTCCATGGTGTAAATGTGATTCACACAAAGGATCTAAGGTAAAATTTGTCCCATTAAAATTTCCGACAAAGTATTCAGCTTTATTGGGTCCCATCCCTACAATCAACACCCACTTCTTAGCATCATTATTTCCATTTACGGGTAATTGTACCATGCTTGATACCTCCCAGATTTCCTGACGGGCAGCCACAGGACCGAATGAACTCAGATAATCCCATTTTTTGAGGTCTTGTGAAGCATAAAAAAGCACCTTTCTTTCATCCGCGAGGACAATATTCATAATCCATCTTTTTGTTGATTCATGCCAAATGACATCCGGATCACGAAATGAATTGCTGTTTATGTCCAGAACAGGATTCCCCTGATAATACTGAAAACGGTTATAATTTACATCATCTGAATTACAGTAAGATATAGACTGATTCTGTAATCCAGTAGGTTGGGCAGATGTATAGATTGCAACCATGGGAACTTTACCTCTCGTGTTGAAACCTGCCGTGTTGTTTGTATCCACCACTATTGAACCTGTAAAATAACTGAAACCTGTTCCCCCGAGCATTGGCCAGTCCAGTTGTTTCCAATGGACTAAATCGGCAGAAATTGCGTGCCCCCACCAAAAAAAGTGATATTTACCATCGTACTTTGTTAATCCACAGGGATCTCCAATCCAGCCATCCTTTGCAGTAAAATGATACTGAGGGCGGTACAATTCATTGTAAAATTCCTGTGCATGGATTACTGTAAGCATAAACGACATTATGCCGGCAATACTACACAAAATAACCCTATGTAATGATTTTATCATCCTGCATTAATTAATAATATTGAAATTAGTGTAACTCCCATCTCTTTTAGAAAAATTATCATAACAAAAAAGATGAGAGTTACAAAAGACTAAACAGGTTTACATTACAAACTTATGAGCTGCAAGGGGATTACCTCCTTTATCGAATATTTTAAGGATATACATTCCACCACTCAACGTAGAGACATCAACTCCTTCACGTATATTTTCACCATTGTATACATGCAAAAGAGATCCATTCACATTATATAAACTTACTTTACCAATCTGGTCATTATGATCGATGGACAATACATTCTGATTTAATTTCAGCCTCATACCTAATTCAATAACCGAATTGAGTCCCGAAACACTCCCTTTTAATTCGTCCAATGCATTTTTGGTTAGTCTGACTACATTAGCCTGATAGGGATTCGTACCATTTTTAATTGCCCATTCATAACCTCCGACTCCAATCGTGATACAGGTTCCTTTATACACTTCTGTGGGTTTCCAGCGTGAAATAGCTGAACCAAAATAGTCCTGTACATGTCCCCAGGTTCCCAATGTGGTAACATTGTGAGTTGTCTCCCATGTCGTCAGTTTGGTTTCACTATCATTAGGTAATGCACCATCTGCAATATCCATGGTCCAGAAACAGTTGTGATCCTCTTTCCAACCAGCACCAATTAAAGGGATATTCTTATATTGATTCCCATTCTCTCTTGTAACATTTTCAGTTGTTAACCCTGCAAAAAGTGGATCTGTCGATCTATCAAAAACAGTTTTTGTCACATCCCAGGTTCCGTAAGCTGTTGCTAAAGACCAAACATCTGGATTATCTGCACCAGGGCCAGCTCCACCAGTAATATTCGGCCACATATCAACACGTCCAAATTCATACAATAAATTGTTGGCATAAATCGACAACAATAAATTTCCACCAGCTTTGTAATAATCATTCAACACTTCCGCAACCGCATATATTGCATCAGGTGCATCGGCATAACCACTTTCATTGTCGGCATAAATCCAGATTACACCATACTGTGATAAATCAATGGTTCCAACTTGAGAAACAGGAATATAATCACCACCATAGGTAGCTGTGAACCATTGTGCAGCCGCTTTCTCATCGTCATCAGTAATTGCTGTTACTGATGCAGCAACATTTAAGAACCCTGCTTTTTTTGTACTGGCAGATACAATTACGTTGAAAAATAAAACGCAAAGGATTAAAAGTAAATAATTTTTTTTCATGATTGTAATAAATTAATGTAAGTGTTAGTAAAAAGTAATTATAAAATCTATCTAATAAATTTAAATGTTGTTTTAACAGTGCCATCATTCGTTTCTATTAAATACAAGCCTTTTGAAAGTGTATTCACATTTATTCGTCTGTTTGATTCATTTAAACTAATTGAATGTATTAAATTCCCACTAATTGAATATATATTAGCTGTAGTGTTTTTAGCAATATTATCAAATCTTATTATATCTCTTTCAATAATTACTGTTAAACCACAATCAACCGAATTAAAAGTTGCAGTAGTTCCACCCAAGGGTGATAATTCATCCAATGCATTTTGGGTCAATTGCTCAATATTTGACTGATATATATTTGTTCCTGAATTTTGATTCCATTCATAGGCCGCCAATCCAAATGTAATTGCTTTTCCAGCAAATTCATCTTTTGCATTCCAACGGGTTATTCCTGATCCAAAGTAATCCTGCACATGTCCCCAGGTACCCAGTGAGTTTGTCAACCATACACTCTCGAAATCAATGACTTTATATTTATCATTATTGGCTTTATCTGGCTGAGGATTCCAAAAATAATTGTGATCTTCCTTCCATCCGGAACCAATCAGTGGAACACTTGGATAAATATTTCCATTATCTTTTGTTACATAACTAACATTAGTCATATCATCATAGATTGGATCTGTAAATCTGTTGAATACCTCAGGTGCACCCGCAAAAGTACCCCAGGTGGGAGAAACATACCAAACATCAGAATTATTCCCTCCATTTCCAAAGCCCTTTAGGTCAACTGCAAGATTATACCGACCTAAATCGACCACATAACGTGTCGCATAAATTGAAAGCAACAAATTTCCGCCAGCTTTATAAAAATTATTGATGGCAGTTTTTACATCAGCATCAAGGAATGCAGCGGCAAATTCATTATTGATGGTTGTTTCATCCGACTGACGATCGAAATGAATCCACAGCGCTTTGTAATCTGACAGATCTACTGTGTTATCCTTAATTTGAGATACAGGTACAAATATACCACCATAGGTATTAACCAGCCAGTTGGCAGCAGCGTATTCATCATCATCACCGCTGTTTTGAAGATCATTTAATGTTGCAAAAGTGCTTACAAAAGCTACTTTTGAGGGCTGAGCCTGAAGTCCCACAAACATAAAAATGTAAAACATAAATACTAATTTTTTTTTCATAAAGATTTGAATTTAGTTGTTAATAATCATAAATTAATTAATCACATTATTTACTTATTATTTTTGTAATTTTCTTAATGCTATAGGAATTATTTGAATTTATTCTAAACAGATATATTTTATTATCATCCAAATTTGCTCCAGAATATGACGATGGATGTATGTTATTAGCCAATAGTCTACCCATTGAATCATAAATATTTATTGTTGCATTTTCAGGCAAATTCTCATAAATCAATTCATTGTTTGAAAAATATATCTTAAAATTATCTTGATTTGTATTTTTAAGCAAACTTGTTGTTAACCCTTCAGAAAGTTTCCATGCTTTAACTGAATTAACATAAGTTGTTGTACCTTCAGCGAATACTTCAACACCGTTTGAATCCAAATCGGTTGGGAATATCCTAATAGAAAAAGCTAATTGATTATTAATAAATACATCCATAATGGAATGATCAATAAACAAATGAATTTTACAGGTTTGCCCTACTGCTATTGACTCAGGCAGAGAGCTGACATACAGACCATTATACGACCCATTGTCATTTGACAGCCGGTTAATTGAGCGGGCATCAACCGTAAAGAGGTTTCTTGCCGGTTCATAAAAGATTTTAACTGCATTAAGACCATTCTTACGTACATTAAATCCAAATTTTTGATCCTGATGAGAAGACACAGTGAAAATGCCTTCAATCTCAATAGCTTTTCCGTTAACAGGTTCCATTGATTGTACCCCCGACAGATTCTGATTAATAATACTAAATGAAGATGCATCTGTTCGCATATTTCTTAAACCGTCAAATGGTTTTTGCACCAGATTATTATTTGCATCCAACGACCATTCTCGAGGTAAACTAAAAGTATGCGCCCAACCCAGTTTCCTGTTATCTTCACCACTCAATTTATCAGGAACAATGCCAACAACTACTGTCTTACCATCATGTTGCATAACAGAAGGTGAAAGCAATCCAAATCCATCTTTGGACATATTGCCTAAATCTACTTCCTTTGGAGTATGTGAATAAGGATTAAATGTACCATCCTGATTAATCGAACCTACCCAATACAAAGTTTCCACTCCATTCTTAGCGCCAAGCGGTGTAACTGCAAACAACCACTTTCCATCATTCATCGGGACTATGACTGGCATTTCCCAGAAGGTGCCGTAATCTGCACTTGAAGCTTGATAAAAAACTCTACCATCATTACTCCATGTTTTATTGTTTTTATTATATTGATGTAGGGTAACAGTACCTTTACCTCCTTTTTTTGATCCGACAACCATGTAAATTGTATTGTTAGATTTAAAAATATATGGATCTCTGAAATCATCATCTAATCCTGATGGACGGTTTGGTATAACAGGATTAGCAGTGTTTTTAGCCCAGTTGATTAAATTATTATCAAGAGGTCGGGCTTCAGCAATTGATGCCTTCCCTAAATCCACTGAGGTGTAATATATGTATGGTAGTCCGTTTGTTAGTTCAGGATCAGAAAACACACAGCCCGACCATGCACCTTTGAAATCATACCATGCTTCAGGAAAAATTGCGACCTTTTCTTCTTTCCATGTGATTAAATCTTCACTTGTAACATGTCCCCAATGTATCCGTCCCCAATAAGGTCCGTTTGCATTTTTTTGAAAGAAAAGATGATATTTGCCATTATGATAAATCATACCATGAGGTTCATTTGCCCAGTTGGCTGCCGGCATAGCATGAAATACTGGTCGTTGAATTTCATTTTCAAATCTGATTTTCGGAATTGACAAATCAGCCGGGTTTTCAGGTGTCTGTTTATTTTGCAAGAAATTTTGTTCTCCTGAATATATTCTGAAATCATCGATTAAACCATTAATTGTATTCAACCGAAAAGGTCCGCTCCACAAATCTTCATATGATTTACCTATATAAATAGATGACGAACCAGTGTTAAGCAGAGTTGTTGTGATGTTTGTTTTTGCAATCAGTTCATTATTTTTGAATAATTGGATATTTCCTTTCCCTACACTTACAACTGCGGCCAGATTCACCCATTCGTATCTTGGGAGCTTATCTGGGGCATCACACCTAACCTTTGTTCCATTGATAAACATTTCGAACCCATACCTACCATGAGCATTTATAACGAATGCAAATCCAGATTCATTTGAAATATTTCCTGCAATTACTGTATAAGCATCACTTGCTCCGTCAATATTCATCATTGGATAACTTTCCAATGCACACCAAACAGAAGTGGAAATTGCCTGATCACTCAACCCTGCAACATTAAATCTTCCTTTTATAAAGGTTGAAAAACCATCAAATCGTAAGGCATTACCTTCTGCACCAAGAATATTTTCTCTGATATCCTTTGCATTTTCAACTACAAATGAACGATTCGAAATAATCTCTGTAACAGAAGTTTTAGATTCATTTAACACCATAGGAAAGTGAGCAACTAAGCCAGACTCAATTTCAGTTGTATCTGGAGCAGGTTTGTCAGATGCTAAATAAGTTAATGAATTTGTAGTCAACAGATGTATATTAGACAAATACTCATTTACTCTGTCATTTTGACTCCACTCATAAGCGGCAACGCCAATAGCTAAACAACTTCCTTTGTATTCAGAAGTTGGAAGAAACTCTATAATACCTCCGCAACAAAAATCTGTAACCTGTCCCCACGTTCCAATTACCCTGGCATTATTTTCAACTTCAAAATCATTGACAACATTTCCGCTATATCCATACGAGTTCAAATCCCACATGCTGTTATGATCCTCTTTCATGCCAGATCCTATTAACGGAATGGTTGTATGCCCAAAAATTGTATTATTGGTAGAAAGTCCGGCATATATTGGATGAGACAGATAATTATTCACCAACCCGATGTTCGGATTAACCGTCCAGACATCAGCATTGAAATTTGCTACACCCGCACCAATAATAGTTGGGTATCTCAAAGTTCGGCCTAAATCTGCTATATATTGCGTTGCGTGTGTGGTTAACAAAAGATTACCACCTTGTTTGTAATAATCAGTCAGTTTGGTTTTAACATTGGAATCTTTCAAAATTGAAGGAATTGCACCGGTACCGTTTTCTTTATCAATGTGTAACCAGATGACTTTATACTGAGATAAATCAACTTCATTATTTTTTATACCTGAAGTAGTTATAATATCACCGTTGGAATTAAACAAACTGAACCAGGTTGCGGCAGCTTTTTCATCATCATCTTCAATAGATTCAATATTATCATAGCTTGCAATAAAAGCATATTTAACATCTGCTGATAAAACTGAGTCTGATATAAATAATAAGAACAGAAAAAACAAAATAAGAAAATTGAATGATGCTTTCATTTGATTTGTTAGATTTTGTCAATATTTAAATTTGAATAAACCGACTAATTTTGACCTGATATCACAATGCAAAAATAGATTGACAAAACACCCTTTGATGTAAAAAATGTTACATCTTCGTGTAATTTTGATACATTAATTACCAGATACTGTTAAATCGGCGGTATTTTAGGGAGGAAAAACCGGAACCTGTATTCAATGACAGATTTAGTTTATTATATATACTTTGCGGGAAAACCTGATTGGTGATTGAGCGGGCACCGTCATTTACAATAATTTCAACAGAGGACTGATCAACATATATATCTAAAGTCGTTGAGTCAGTTTCAAAGTCAAAAGGACATGAAAAAACACCGGGAAAGTAATTGGAAAATGAAACTTTACCTGATTCACGGCGATCAAATACAATTTGGTTCTCAGGAACGTTGATTTTTATCTGACTCTGATCATTATTATCGTTAACCCATGACAAGGTCAGAATCTGATTGTCAGACAAAGATGTAGTTAATTGCAAATGATATGCTTTCGGGTTATCAGGAATGCTGAAAGATTTTTGATCTGAACTGAGGTCACCATTATAAAGTGTAGTCCATGATGAACCAAAAGCATTGACTTCTGAAACGACTTCGTTATTTATGCTGAAATTACCCTGTTCATTTTTCACAAGTGATAGTGCTCTGGGTAAAGTCATGCCGCCTCTGGAAGCATTGCCTCCGGATGAATAGGTTGGTATGGCACCTGCATATTCCCAGTTGTTCATCCAGGCAATTTGAATTCTTCTACCGTCCTCTTCCGGGATATTATCCCAGGTGATACCGGCATAATTATCCTTACCATAGTCGAGCCATAAGGGATATGAATATGGGTCCGCAATAAAGGTTACACCATTAAATTCCCCGATAAAATATTGTGTACCTGATCCACCATTCGGAGCTCCGGGATTAATGCTCACTAACAATATCCATTTTGTTTCATCTTCGAATTTCAACGGGAATAAATCCGGACATTCCCATACCCCACCATGAGCACCAATGCCTGAACCGAATTCGCTCAATTTAGTCCACGCCTTTAAATCGGGTGATTGATAAAAACTAATGGTTTGTCCGGTTGCCAGCGACATAATCCATTGTTTCGCAGGCTCGTACCAAAAGACTTTGGGATCTCTGAAGTCAGGTCTTCCCGGGTTACTCAAAACCGGATTGTTTCTGTACTTAATAAATGACCGGCCTTTATCAGTACTGAATGCAATTGATTGATGCTGGGAACTTCCTGCTGATGTATAAATGGCTATCATCGCATCTTTACCGAATCCTGCCGTATTGTTTTTATCTATCACAACACAACCTGAAAAAATATCCCCCAAAGCATCCGGTTTGAGCGCAACATTCAGTTGCTTCCAGTGGATCAAATCCGTGCTGACAGCATGTCCCCAACTCATGTAACCCCATCCGGAACCAAAAGGATTATGCTGAAAAAAGAGATGATATTCACCTTCGTGGTAAACCAAACCATTAGGGTCATTTATCCAGTTATACTTTGAGGAGAAATGTATTTGCGGACGAAACAAGCCACTATATCCCTTGTCAACAAGAATGTCCTTTTCTTCTTCTTTTATACAAGCATGAAGAAACACAACCAATAACAATACTATGTAAGCGAAAAATCGATGTAATAACTGCATAAGACTCTTTTATTATGTAGACGAAGATATGCAAAACATCATCAAACAAATGTAACTCTGGATACATCTGCTTGTAATTTTGATACATTTATATCGCTGAAAATAAAAAAGCTTACTATACATCAAGTTACAACACCAACTCCCCAAAAAACTCCGGCCGGTGAAAATCAGGATTTTCAACCTCAATCGGGCTCCAGCTTACATAATGCGGAACTGAAGTTTCATCCCCGCATTTATAAAAATTGGCTTTGATGCTTGCCGGCAGGTTGTCGGAATCAATACCAAGCAGACTAAATGGTATTTCAACTGTTAACGTCCAGTCGAAATTACCTTGTTTCTCTTCGAATGGCTCGTTGCCCAGAGAGGCATAACGTTTGATTTGCAACATCTTTTCGGCTGATAAAGGGCTTACATCCTCCGTTCTGCTTTTTCTTTCTGTAGCTAAGCAAGTGCCGATGCAGTTAAATTCAAAATTGAAATAGGTTTTACTCCCGGGAACCTGACAAAAGAACTCCACACAGCTGTCCTGCCAAACCGGATCCTGATCCTTGGAGTAAATGGCTTTTATTTGTTTCTCGTTAACAACAAAATGAATAAAGAAAGCCTTCGAGGAACGGGCAATATTGAATTTGGCCTCCGGCCTGACAGGATAAGAGTCCGGCCAGTTAACGGCATCAATTGTGTCAAAACCAACCGGTTCAGAAATAACAGACATTATTTGTCTCATAGAAACAGCGCTATCCAGCTCACTAAGATATTCAACTTTTGTTGTTTTCATGAAAATTTAATTTTGATTTATAGTTATGTCGACTAACAACATGTAATGTATTAAAGAAAAGACAAAGTTATTAAAAATTCCGACACAATTTTTCTCTTCTACCCGACTTTCACATTCTTTTTAATATATTCCGTCGGTGTCATTTTGTAAACAGACTTGAAACAACTGGAGAAGTAGGAGGTCGTTCTAAACCCAAGATTAACCGCAATATCTGAAACAGGGGTTTTACCCTCGGCCAGTATTTTTACAGCAAGATCCATGCGTATTTTCCGTATTAACTCACTTGGCGCCGATCCTGTAAATTCTTTAACTTTATTGTACAACCCTGTTTTGCTCATCCCAATCTTTTTTCCCAATGTTTCCGTTGAAAAATCCGGATTTGAAATATTCGATTCGATTATGAAATACAATTTATTAACAAAATCCTTATCTATATTAGTTGTGGCACTTTTCACTATTTCCTCTCCAAATGTTTTACTATAATATATCCTGAGGTGGTCTCTTGATGTCAATATATTTTCGATCTTACTGATGAGAATCACCGGATTAAAGGGTTTGATAAAATAATCGTCAGCACCTATATTTAATCCTTCCTGAATATGTGTTATTGACGCCCTTGCTGTCAGCAACACTACCGGAACATGACTGGTTTTTTCGCTCTGTTTTAATCGTTTGCACAACTCTATTCCATCCATTTTCGGCATCATGATATCGCTCAGCACCAAATCCGGGATGTTATTCATAGCGAGGGCCAGGCCGTCAACTCCATTCGATGCGGTAAGTACATGATAATATTTTTGCAGAATTTGTTGCAGGTAGTTTCGCAAATCCCGGTTATCTTCAATGACCAGAATCGTTTTCTGATTGTTTTTATCAGGTGTGATAATATTGGCGATAGATCCCTCATCTTCAATAAATGTGTACTGCGATATTTCCTCACTGCTTTTGTAATCCTCAATAATCTGATTATCGGAAAAATGAGTTCTACCTAGTGGTAAACAGACAGTGAAACAAGCACCCTCCTGAGGATTGTTTTCAGCCCTTACTATACCTCTGTGTAATTCAATAATCCCTTTTACCAGGCTCAAACCTATCCCGGTTCCATTTGAATAATTTTCGCGATTACGAACCTGGTGAAAAGGCTCAAAAATTGCCTCCATTTGATCCTCAGGAATCCCCGAACCTGAATCTCTAACCGACAAAATATAATTGGAATTTTTTATCTGCGAAATTATTTCAATCTTACCATGATCAGGTGTGTTTTTAAAAGCATTGGACAACAGATTAAACAACACTTTCTCCATCCAGAAACGATCGTACCAGAGATGGATGCCATCATCCTTCCCATCATAAACCAGATTAATATTGCGCTGTTCAGCCAACTGGGAGAAAGAGAGCACTATTTCATAGACAAACAAGGAAAAATTTCCCGCAGCAACTTTCAATTCCAATGCACTCGACTCTTTTTTTCTGAAATCAAGCAGTTCGTTGGCAATAAACAAAAGTCTTCTCGCATTTTTTAAAACAAGTTCAAGCGAGGATTGTGCACGCCCTGTCAACATGGAGTCTTTTAAAAGATTTTCCAAAGGAGCAATGATCAACGATAAAGGAGTACGCAATTCATGTGATAAATTTGTGAACAACATCATCCGGTCTTCATGTAGTTTCTCCAGATTCATTTGTTTTTCCTTCTGGAGAATAATATCGTTTTTAAGTTTGAGTTCAACTTTCAGATAATGAATAAAGAGCGATATCAAAGCAACCAAAATAACCAGATATAACAAATAAGCCCACCAGGTTTTCCAGGGAGGGGGAATAACAGAAAATTGCATCATTTCCTTTTCCTCCGACCACACCTCATCATTGAAGGAAGCTTTCAGCAAGAAACGGTAATTACCTGGAGGAAGATTGGTATAATATGCCCGCAGGTTATTTTCCGTATAATTCCAGTTTTTATCAAAACCATCAAGCATGTAGGCATAATTTATTTCTTTGGGAGAAAAATATTCGAGCGCCGTATAATCAATAATGATGTTCGACTGATCATAAGATAGTTTAAACTCCTTGTTCCGGAAGTCAATTTCAGATGGTTGAACTGCTACATTATTCACCGTAAGTTTATTGACAACCAATGGCGGCACAACACTTCGTTTGTTAAGATTTGAAGGATCAAAGGAGACAAGTCCCTTGTCTCCACCAAAGAACATCAATCCATGAGCGTATAAAGCCGAACGCAAACTGAACTCATTGATGTCAAAAGAAGTATAATTCTTTATTTTAAGATTTTTTATCTCAATCTGGGTCAAATTGTTTTGCTGTGAAAACCAGATATTCCCGTGCTCATCTCCGGTTATGGCATTGATGGTATTACTGTTCAACTGATCGGGATAAATGAAATGGTTCAACAACTTTCCCTGTAAATCAATCCTGTACAAGCCGTTTTCATTCGTACCAAACCACAATTGAGAATTTCTGTCTTTGTACAAGCAGTTTATCGCATCATTTGGCGAATTGGAATAGGATGCCAGATCAACAAACTGTATCTCATTGCTTTCCAGATTCAGTCTGTAATAACCATATTTCCGTTCCAGAATAACAAACTCATTATCAAATATCTTCTCAATACTTCTTACAAATTCGAAATCGAAACGCTTGCCTGCTCTGTCATAAAACTCATCCATCATTTTACCGTCTCTGTCAAATTTTATCAGACTCTTTTCCCCTGTGGTACCTACAAGGACAGAACCATCCCCAACAGCAGAAAGACTCATCACCGACCTTTCTCCCGGGATACGAAAAATTTGCTTTATTTTTTCCGCCTTCCTGTCGAACACCGCAATTATACCGTTATTTGTCCCTATATATAAACGGTTTAGATCTTTACTAAAAGCAGTCACGATGTTGGTTCGGAAATTACCTCCATTTGCATCGGGAAGCTTAAAATGTTTGTAAGTCTTCTTCTGAAGATTATAGAATACAAAACCACTACCTTCTATACCAATCCATATCCCATCTTTTTCGGTAATTAAAGGACCGATAATTCCCAGATGACGTTTTTGCGGATATGGATTGAGAACTTTAAAAGAGTTGCCTTCCCAATCGGGATTTCCATAGCTTACTCCCCCAGCCCAGGTTCCTCCCCAAAGCGTTCCATACCGATCAATATAAACGGAGTGAAAAGAAAAATGCGAAAATCTGTCATCCTCTCCCGACTGACTTTTCACTCTCACGAAATAATCTGCGGTGGGAGAATAAAATGAAATTCCGTCAAATGTTGCCACGATGATATTGCAGTCATGATCCTCAGTAATACTCCTGATCGTATTATTCGACAAAGACAAAGGATTACCGGGTTCATTAACAAAATGTCTGTTTAACAACAGGTTTTTACTCAACTTATATAAACCCTGGCCGTCACTTCCCAAATAAACATCTTTATTTTTGGAGTAATAGATCGTCCTGAATACTGTTTTTTCATTTGCTCCACTAATATTGAGCTGCTTTTTCTCTTTTGTTTTGGTGTCAAAAAGATAAAGTCCTCCAAACTCACAAGAAACCAGCAATTTCTTTTCATACTCACAGACATTCAGAACGGGAGCTTTTATCGAGCTGCATTTCATCAGTTTCTTTGTCCCGGCATCAAAATACAAGAGCCCCCCTTTTGTAGCAACCCATATTTTATTTTCCGAATCAATAATTATTTTTCTGATTCTATTGTAGTCACTGGATTTTTCCGGATCATTGTAAAAATAGCTTTCGAATGTTTCCTGTTCGTAATCATAAACATTCAATCCATAATGTGTTCCTATCCAGAGTTTATTTTCCTTGTCAATTGCAAAGCTAGTCGTATAATTACTACTTAACGATTTTTTTTCACCGATCAGATTCTTGTAACTGATAATTTGATTTCCGTCAAACCGGTTTATCCCATCACGTGTTGCAAACCAAAGATATCCCTTGTTATCCTGTATGATATCAAGCACTGTCATCTGAGTCAACCCGTTTTTGGAGGTCAACGTACGGTACTGAATGTCTTTGTACTGTTCGATATTAATACCGGCATAAACGGAGTTTATACCAATTAACATCACAAATATCAGATGCCCAAAACGTTTCATAAATCTGCTGGTTATAAAACTTACAATAGTACAAAAATCCGGATAATGATCAAAGAAAAAACCATATATTCTGTAACCTTTTATTTAACAATTCAGGATTCAACAAAGTCACGCCACATAATCTCAAGTCCTTCATATTCAAAAAAGTCAATTCCCCTGAAAGCAGGCTTCGTTGCACCTTGTGTATAGAAATAATTCAGTGCGTTAATCAAATACGTCCAACCTTTCAGATGAAGTGAAGTTGTTACATCACCGTCATCGCCATACGTATTCAAACTGGTTTTCACACAAATGCTTACACTCCCGGGCTTACCTTTAGCATTCTCGACAGGAGTAAGACCCCGCGACCACACTTTTTCTCTGGTATCCGTATAACACATGACGGTTATAAATTCACAGCTTTCCAGAAATTGCAGGGTACTTCCGTAAGACAGGTTGCCTGAATTAAAGTTGTTCTGGTACATATAATGAATCGCTTCATTCAGAGGTAAACCATATAAATTGGCACGTGCCAGATTCAACATTTCAAGTGTACGTTTCAATAACATATCATTTGAACCGCCAACTCCGTAGTTTTTACTACTATCCCAGAAATAACTCATCCCCGGTGGTGTATTTACTCCACCTTCTTTAAGCACGTGCGGTTCCCAGTCGGCTGAAACACCATCAAAACGTTCATCGGGAGCAACGGCATTATTGTATGCAATCACTTGCTCACATTCATCAATGATAAGTTGGTCGTTGGCAAACTGAGCATACGAAGCCAAGCGTAACGCCCATACCTTCAGGCCAAATTCATGGGCATATTTATTAAAAAGTCGCAGCCAGTTTGTCCGGACTACGTCTGAACCACTCATGGCATTTTTACCAATACTCAGATATATATCTTTTATTCCCAGCAAAGCAATACGTGCAGCAAGCTCTTTGGGTTTTTCAAGAAAACCTGTCACTGATTTTGAATCATAAACATACACCGCCGATCTGTATTCCTGATTGTTTCTCAATGCGGCCCTAAAAGGCAGCGCCGCTTCCATCATTTCATAAGAAATGCCTGCCGCGTCAGCCAATAAACTATCCCGGCGACCGGTTGATGTTTCTATTTCAATCATAACCGGAACGGTAATATCCGGCTCCTCTTTATGGCAAGAAGAGCCGGATATGATTAACATAAACAACAATACCTTTTTTAATAATACTTCCTTCATCTTTTATCCCGGTAATCAATGGTTATCGGTTTTTTCGTAATTAGTTCTTTTATCAGCAGCAGCCGTACCATCCCACATTTTCTCGAGCCCCTGAAATTCGAAAACATCAATACCACGGAACGATGGATATACCGATGCCCTTTCTATCAGAAAATTTAAACCGTCAATCATATAATTCCATCCCTGCGGTTGAAACGATGTAACAGGACCTTCGCTACCGTATGTATCTAAACTGGTTTTAACAGCCACACTTACACTTTTGGGGAAATTCTTTGCATTTTCGAGCGTCGGAAGAGCCATTTCGAGGACACGTTGCGGACGATAATTATAGGCCATCACGATAAGTTGATCGACATGTTTCAGCATCTGATGAGCGCTACCCCACGACAACTCACCTTTATCATATCTGCCCTGAATGAAAAATCCCTGAGCCTGACTGAATTCCAGTTTTTTACCCATTTCCTTTCTGGCTCTTGCCATCACGTCTACCATGCGTTCACAAAGTTTATCATTATCTTTTCCGACACCATAGTTATCTGTCCCATGCCATTCCCACAGCAGTTCTTTCGGCCGCTCAACATGTCCTTTCTTCATAATGTGTGGTTCCAGGTCTGCCGAAATACCATCGAAACGAACTTCTTTCTTATTCGTATAGTTAAAATCGATAACACTCTTGATGTCTTCATAGATGCGTTTATTGTCGACCCAAAGTTTAGAACTGCTCAAAGTCAGGATATGCACTTTCATTCCAAAATTGTGCGCAGTGGTATTAAATGCTGTAAGCCACTTTTCTTCATCCCGGTTTCCGGAATTAAGCCAGCGATTCAGTCCCAGATAAATATCGGTAAAACCTAGCAGGGCAAGCCTGGCTGCCAGTTTTTCCGGATTTTGCTGATAATCACTTACAGATCGTTTTTGATAAATATATACCCCACTCCTGAAGCCTTTCGAAGTAGCAATCGCATCTTTAAACTGTTTTGCCTTTTCAAGCATTTGATTATCTACTGCTGCAAGTTGCTCAGGTGTAGTTGCAAACAAGGTCGACACAAAGAAAACGAACGTAAGAAAAAAAAATGATCTCTTCATAATGCGTATATTTTGTTTTCAAATTTAATAAACTTGTTTTGATAAGAAGTCTTTTAATACAAACATTTTACGTTTTCTTATTTCATTCTGATGCGCAATTTCCCTGTCTGTTATAAAACCTTTTTGTAAAGAGGCAAACCGCTTATCTAATTTCTTTTCTGTTTGAAGAATTCCATCGATTTCCAAAAGAAGTCCTTTGGCTTTAGAACGATCGTAGTTTTCCGACTGATATACAGACTCCAGCACTTTATATTTCAGATAATTTACCCGAATATCAAACATCAGTTTCAGGTGATCAAACTCGGTTTTGTTATTTTTCGGTTTCAGCGCATATAATTTATCGCGCATGCTGACTGCTTGTTTTAACAAATTCTCCACTGAGCCACCATTGGGTGTTTTTCCGGCACGAACAAGCTCTTGCCGGCTACTCAGTATTTCCCACAGTATTTTTCCCTCTTTTTCAGTCAGGTTAAAACGATTCTGAGCATATTCTGTTACAAATAGCTCCGGATTTAACGGTTCTGTCTGATTTACCGATTTTCCATAAGCGGCAAGTAAAATCCGGAATCCATTCAAAGGATATACATTTCTGACCTGCTCCATATCCTGTATCTCCCATCCCTGGTCGTACATAAAACTGTAAAGCCCCGATGTTGACCAGGATGTCATCACAACACCCTCGTATCCGGCTTTTCTTGAATAAGGAATAAAATCACGTTGATTGTTGAAATGTGTCAACCATGTTGTCAGGTGCATATTATCCGGACTTGAACGGATAGATGGCGCTCCCCACATGGTGGCTCCCGCATTATACAGCTTATGCATATCGCCAAAATGATTTATCTGCCATCCGTAATTCCAATCGACATAGATAACATTATCAGGCATTTCTGCAATGGCTTCTGGATATTTTAAAATGATATCCGCCCACAATACCGGAATTTTACCAAGTTCAGTAACAATTTCGCACATTGCTTTTACATAATCGACAAATAGTTTTGATTTACCTTCATTTTCAACCTTCCCCCTGCATTTCTCACAGGAACCCAACAAATAGGTTTCATCTCCGCCAATATGAAAATAGGGTGAAGGGTGGTAAGCTGAAACCTCTCTGAATAAACTTCTGAAAATGGGAATAGCTTCATCCACTTTCATCGGACAGACCTGAGAGACCTCCTTTCTGTCTTCGCTGATATGTCGATAACGTTCGTGACGAAGAATCCACTCCACATGTCCAAAACAATGATGAATAGGTATAACATCGATGCCCAGACCGGCACAGTAAGCAATGAAATCTTTCACTTCTTCCGGTTTATAAGAATACTTATTACTGATGGTTGCATTTTGATTATAGGGAAAGGTAGCTTCCCACTCCATCACCAGTGTGTTAATTTTAAATCCGGCAAGTTCATTTGCAAATGCCTTCAAAGCAGGCAAAGTCATCACTTGTGAACGTAAATCCAGGTGAAATCCTTTGACTTTAAAATCGGATTGTGCTCCGGATACAAAAAACAACTGAGACAAGAAACAAAAAAATAAAAAAAATCGTTTCATCCAACTTATATTTATACAATTAATAACCAACTTTTTAATTATCACGATTCAATAATCCCGCACTATCCTTATCCACATACAATGTTGCCGAAGCATGATTTCGTAATATTGAAGCAGGGCAACTCTCATTTATTTTCCCATCAACAGTCAACTTCACCGCAATAGCTTTACGCCCTGTCGGTACCATGCAAAAAAGATGTTTCGCTCGCATCAAGGCCGGTATGGTAAGCGTCATCGCATGAACTGGAACATCATCAAGAGAAGCAAAACAACCATCATTGACTTGCTGCTGACGACAGGCTAAATCCAGGTCAACAATCTTAACCAGTTTCGGATCGTCGAACATTGCTACATGCGGATCGTTAAACGCGATATGCCCGTTTTCACCAATACCCATAAAAACAATATCCGTCGGATAATCTCCAAGTAAGGCTTCATAACGTGTGCAATTTTCTTCTGCTTTTAAATTTTCATTATACAGATAATGAACCTGCTTAAACGGAACTTTATCAAAAATCGCATGCTTCAGAAAATTACCGAATCCCTGTGGAGCTTCTCTTGATAAACCAATATACTCATCCATGTGAAAAGCGTTGATACGTTGCCATTCTATGTTATCCTCATGTATCAGCGATGATAAAAAGTCATTTTGTGATGGCGCCGCTGCAAAAATTATATTGATACTTTCCTTCTGACGTAACAGATTTCTAATACATTGCGCAGCCTCCGTTGCAGCATGAGCACCCATTTCCATGCGTGTTCTGAAGATTTTCACTTTTAAAGAATCTGTCTGAAATTGTCTGATCATAGCTTTTTCTATCTATTATTTCTTAGTTTTATATTTTTAATTTGTGAGTTTTCGATAATTTATTTCCAGGATATCATAATGTTTTATTATTGTACCGAGTCTGGAAATAAAATCCTCATAATTCTTGTTTGTCCGGACAGACCAGCTCACCTCCGCCAATGCAGCAATACGCGGAAAGACCATATATTCCACGTGTTTCTCGTCCGGCATGTACTCTGTCCATATATTAGCTTGCGTACCTTTTATTAATGCAGCTTGTTCTTTAGTAAGTTCTTCCGGAACAGGCGAATAAGCATAGACCTTCTCTAAAGGAAGAAATCCTCCGATAGTTAATGGTTCCGTTTTTCTATCTCCCTGATAGTAATCAAAATAAACAGACTTATGAGGTGTCATAATAACCTGATTACCTCGTTTTACACCTTGAATTCCACCATCTTCACTTCGCCATGACATGATTGTAATGGTTTTTGAGACTTCAGCTTCAACGGCATCATCCCAACAAATCACTTTTTTCCCTCTTGTTTGTAAAAATTTCTCCATACGCCCTGTCACATAAGCCTGAAGTTGTGTTTCGTCCGCAATACCTTCTGTTTTCATTCTGTCCTGGCAAGCCTTGCAACGTTTCCATCTGGTTTTCGGCGCTTCGTCTCCGCCCAGGTGAATATACTCCCCCGGAAACAACGCCGCAACTTCGTCAAGTACATTTTCCAGAAACACCATGGTTTCTTCGCGTGTACAATAAATATCATGAAACACACCCCACCGGCCGACAACTTCAAAAGGTCCGCCCGAACAGGAAAGATCCGGATAAGCGCTTAATGCAGCCAGAGCATGACCGGGTAATTCAATTTCAGGAATTATATTTACAAATCGCTTTTTTGCATAGGCAATTACCTCCCGGATTTCGTCCTGTGTATAGTAACCTCCGTGATCCTTTACTTTCCACTTCCAGTCGGGAGCATTCTTATGTCCATCAATTTCCATTCTCCTGAAAGCTCCTACTTCTGTAAGTTTGGGGTATTTTTTTATTTCAATCCTCCAACCCTGATCATCGGTCAGATGCCAGTGGAATGTGTTGAGTTTATGGAATGCCAGCATATCAATAAAACGCATGACAAACTCTTTAGGCATAAAATGACGGCATACATCCAACATCATACCTCTGTAACCAAAAACAGGGGCATCACTGACTGTCATGCAGGGAACCGACCATTTCATATCTGTTGTTTTCTTAGTTCCATTAATTTCCGGAGGGAGTAACTGTCTTATACTTTGCAGGGCATAAAAAATGCCGATTGAAGTAGAGGCCCTGACTGTAATCTTGTCACGTGAAATGTCCAGTTTATAAGCTTCATCACCTGCAATTTTGTTGTCAATCTGGCAAATAACGGCATTCCTGCTTACCTTACCGGTTTTAATCTCAAGTTCATAATCCGATGCAGAAAGAAACAATTCTTTTAGTAATGAAACCGCATTACGCATGGCTTGATTATCCGGTTGTAATATGATTGTTGTTTTCGGGTTAAAAACAAATTCACCTCCTTTCTGTCTATATGTTTGAGGTACAGGAATTATCCCCGGTGATGCCATCATATTATTGAACGGAAAAATAAAAAAAAACAAAACGGTTAAAAAACAGGTTTCTTTACTCATTTAAAATTTAATTAGTTGCTGTATTTTTTCAAATTCAATCAATAGTTCAACAATATCAAGCTAAATCCGGCCTTTGATACAGCCCCCGGACAGTAAAAAAGTACTGTCCGGAGATTGCTTGATTATAATTTATGGAATAACAACCTTTTGCGTTTTTCCATTTATTTCAACCAGGTAAAAGCCCTGAGGCAATCTTAAACTAACATGGTTACCCTGACCCATCTTTACAGTCGCACCAGTCAAAGTTCTGACAGCATAATTTACATGCTCAGGTGATTCAAAAGACAGTAATCCTTTAGATGTTTTAAAGATGACTTTTGAAGCTGAAGTCTGAATGTTTCCTGTTGTAGTGTCTTTTAAGGTAACACGAATATCATCTAATCCAAACGGAATTTTGGTGTTCTCCTTTTCTACATAAAACAAGATATCAGTATGCTGATTGCTGTTGATGGATACCGTCTTTTCAGTAAATGTAGCATCATAAGGTGCAGTGAATGTTTCACACAAAGTCCAGCCTGTCAAATCAGTAAACGTAGCTTCACTTGCAGGACGCTTATAAATCGAGAATGTGCTGGTACCTGCATCTCTCGTTTTCAAATAGAAAGTCAATAAGTCCGGCAAGTCAAGATTAGGAATCATCAACCATCCGGAAGTTATTGCAGGATCAGCTCCTCCTCTGATACGAACTGAATAGGAACCCATATACAAACCATTGTTGTAGTTGGCATTCTGATCAATCATCCAGTCATTAGTTCCGGATGTTTGACTGGATACCCATTCTGCAGGCAAAAGATCAGAGGTAAATCCTTGCAAAACAACATCATTAGTAACATTAAAAACGACTGTATAAACTTTTTTAGTCACACCATCGGCAGCAGTAACTTCTATTTCGTATGTAATAGTATTATCTATCTGAACCGGTTCTCCAACCACAACAGTTGCAGTTGCATCTGTGGGGGTACCCACAATAGCCGGTATAGTAGCATTGTTGGTCAGGATGTTATAAGTGGTTGTGTTAGGATTGAAATTATTAATCGCTTTCCCACCAACTGTAATTTCGGTTAGCGTGGCAATGGTATTATCAACAAACGGTTCAAAAGTAATATCATCAATCATAAAAATATCATTCAGATTACTGCCATCTAACGCTGGAGTTGGAGACGTAAAAAAAGCAAAATACAATTTATAATCTGTATATGCTGATGCAACCGGGACTGTAAAAAAATACTCCATCTTTGTCCAGGTATTGCCTAAATTAATTAGCGTGTTTGCTGTTTTGGAAGGGTCGTAAACACCACCTGCATTCGGACCCTGAACTTCTCCGATCTTAGGTCTTGTCCCTGACTGGAATAAACTTACATTAACCAAAGTAGCAGTCCCTCTTGCATAGAAAGTAAGCTTGTACTGCGCTCCTTTTGTCAGGGTCATTACAGAGTTGTTATAAAACCTGCAAGCTCCGGTAGGGTGTGGATTAGCAAGCACAGTTGCATTACTACCTGTATGTCCCGGCCCCTGATAGATTGTTAATCCACCATTACCGACATCACCTGTCCAACCCGTTACACCAGTCGCAATTGCACCGACTTTCTTCAGAATTATTTCAGGATCTCCATAATCTGTAAGTCCCGTCCAGGCAGTTTCAAAATCAGCGTTACCCAATGTCAATACATCGGCAGCTTGCATGGAAGATACACCTATAAGTGCACTTAATGTCAAAAGGAATAAAAGTTTTTTCATATCAGTATTGTTTTAAAAAAAGTAAATAATTAAAAATCATTTTATAAATTTATATTGAACCGGTATACCGGCATTGAACTTCAAACGTGCGATGTAACTCCCCGAAGGAAACTTTTCCAAAGAAATCTTTTCCTCATTTACAATTATTTGGTTCAGCAACTTTTGTCCATGTATGGAAAATAACTCCAGTGTAGCTGTTTGTTTTATAACTCCGACATCAAGTGTAGCATTCAAGGTGTTATAAGACATCAATTTGTTTAGCTGCAAGCCTTCAGTTTCATGTAATGTAGTAATATTAATGGGCGTACCACCATCATCCCACATCATTTCCAAGCCTTCAAATTCAAAAAAGTCAATTCCCCGGAAAGCTGATTTGGTACCTGCCTGTGCATAAAAATAATACATGGCATCAACCAAATATCCCCAACCTTGAGGATGAAGCGATGTTGAAGCATCGCCATTATCACCATAAGTATTCAAACTTGTTTTAACACAAATACTAACACTTGCTGGATAATCAGTTGCACTATCGATAACAGACAAGCCACGTTGCCACACTTTCTCTCTTGTATCGGTATATATCATCGTGGTTACAAAGTCACAATCCTGCAAAAATTGTGGCGTACTTCCGTACGAAAGAAGACCTGCGTTGTAATTATTCTGATACATATAGTGAATGGCTTCATTTATAGCCAATCCATTCAGGTTATTTTTTGCCAGAGAAAGCATATTGTGTGTACGCTGTAGCAGCAGATCGTTTGAGTTTCCAATTCCATAATTATTATTACTATCCCAGAAATAAGTTAATGATGAAGGTGTATTATCACCTCCTTCCTTAAGTACATGCGGCTCCCAGTCAGCCGAAACCCCATCAAATCTTTGAGATGCAGTAACTCCGTTATTGAACTGTAATACCTGAGCACAATCCTGCAGTATCAGGTTGTCATCCACAAAATGATTGTAATTGGCCAATCGCAACGCCCAAACTTTCAATCCATATTCATGAGCTGAATGATTAAAATTTCGCACCCACTGGTAGCGTATAGCATCAACTCCTGTCAGGGAACTTGCCGTAGCTGATAAATATACATCTTTAATCCCGAGTAAAGCAATCCGGGCTGCCAGTTTAGCAGGATTGTTGAGATAAGTAGTCATTGAACGACTGCTATACACATAAACGCCTGAACGATAAGATTCTTCAAACTTTATTGCATCTCGAAAATTCAATGCCCTATCCAGCATTCCTTCTGAGACCTGACCTGTAACAGCTAATGCAGTATCCTGCGAAACTGGTTCAACATTTTGCTCTAACACTACATCGTCAATCATAAACAGACTATTCATATTACTACCGTCAATAGTCGGTGCAGTACATCCATAGAATGCAAAATACAGCTTGTAATCAGTATATACAGCATCTTCGGGGACAGTAAAACTATAAACATGTTTGGTCCAGACCGACCCATATGACAATGGTAAGTTGATGGTTTTGGAAGTATCATATATACCACCGGGATGCGGTCCGGCAACATGTGCTATAAACGGTCTCGTACTTGCTTCAAAAAGACAAACATTCACGAGGGTTGCGGAACCACGGGCGTAAAAAGTCAGTTTGTATTTCGCTCCCTTTGTCAGACTCAATATACTATTGTTATAAAACCTGGCTCCTCCTGTTGCATGTGTATTGATTAATACAGCAGCATGATTCCCGGTGAATCCGGGTCCCTGAAAAATACTCAGGTTTCCGTTTCCTACATCTCCTTTCCAGCCGGTTACATCTGTAGCAATGGCTGTTGCTTTCTTGAGGATAAGCTGTGGCGACCCAAAATCTGTCAATCCAGTCCAATCGGTCTCAAAACCTGAACTTTCAAGGGTTAACACATCCGAAGCATGCAAATTTTCAACCTGCATGAACAAAATACTCAATAATATAAAAATCGGTATTCTCATGAAATTATTTATCCGGATAATCCTTACAACCCTATTTTAATTCCTGTCAGGAACTGTTTATGTCCTGACAGGAATATTGTTACTTCTGAATTTTTACTTTGATATAGAAAGTCGATGCTGATTTATCTGCCGGCATATTGTCAAACACATCATAAATAAACATCACATTCTTGGGTTGTCCGTCAATTTGAGCCTGATAACCTATTACCATATTGGCAGGTACAGGATTCGGGAAAGCTCCCGAGGCAATAACCGGACTCTCAGAGCTACCTGTAAATGTCAATGTTTCAATTTGATCAATAGTTGTTTCGTCAAAATCAGCACGATTAATAGCCGAAATAGACTTAATAGTGTAATTTGTAGACGTTCCCCAGGTATCCAAACCTGCATTGATTTTGGTATGTCCCGTAAATTTCGCGGAGCCTCTCGCGTAGGTCATATTGCCGGCACGTACAGCGCCATGACTCGATTGTGTATGGAAAGCCACATCACATTCCATCGGAGCAGCTTTACCTTCGATATAACTCATTGCTTTCCGGTTCTTGGCGGAGAAGAATGGTCCGGGAAGAGGCCCGGTATCGGATGTGGCTTTGGAATCTTCACCAGCCATTGACATCAATACCCGTGCATAATAATATCCAACATGCACGTCACGGTAAATATTTGTTACCTTACCATTGATATCCACAACCTCAATTCCAACTTTGCGGGTTGACTTAGTTGCAGCGAAAGTTGGATTCAACGTGATATTATTACCTGAATAACTTACCGGAATTCTTTGTATAATAGCACCTGTGTTGTCGTATACAACAAAATCGACCGATTGATAACCGCTGAGTGTTGAGACGCTACCTGTCAGGGTTATGTTTTGTCCGTCATCAACTCCGTTGAATGCATCAATCGTCTGGTTTAACGTTACTGTAGGCGCCGGGGCTGTTTCAACAACCTGAACAGTACATGTAAAGGAAGTTGTCTTATTATTTCCATCTGTTGCCTGTACAATCAGCCCCTGATCTTCCATTGTAAGCCTTTCTAACTGAACAGAGAAAGGATAGGAAGCTTGTGTGGGCGACAAATTAACCTCGTTAAGCAACACATTCCCCGAAGTTTTCTTTCTGAAGAGTTTTACTTGTTTTATTTTAGCTTCGGCAGTAATACTACCTGCTATCGTTACATTTGAAAATTCATTTGCACTGATTGAGGCTCCACCTGTAAAGACAACTTCCGGACCCGGGATTTCGGTAAACTCAATTTTTAATGTTGCCACTTTAATTTTAGGTTTACTTTGTTCGCCTGCCGAAACATAGACCTTCACTGCAGTTGTTTTTGGTTCAAACTGATAACCATCAACACTCAGGTCGACCCGGTAAGATTTATCCTGACCCGAGAACTTAATTGTATCTTTACCTTCAATAAGAATGGGAGTCTCAACCCGGTTTACCACTTTCGAAACTGCAAAAGCCATGAGTTCATCTTCACTTGAGGCATTGATCACAATGACTGGCATCGGATCTCCTTCACGATAACTTACTACTGTCGATTCAATGCCATTTACTCTGAAATTTACAGTAGGTGCATCTCTTAAGGGAATTACCCTGATCGGCAGTGTTGCCGACACGATACGACCTGCTTTATCTTTGGCTTCTACTTTAAACCCAACTACATCTTCAGTATATGGAATTAATTTTGAGATAGAAAAGCTATTGACATTTGAGAAAGAAGTAACCGGACTTTCGTACATTGTTTCTGAAAGTTCAGATTTAATTACATACTGAGTAACACTTGTAAGACCGGCTTCCGCCTGAATTACAGATACTATTTCCGGAACACGGGCTGCATTCAGATCAACCACTATACTGTCGACCATAAAAATAATTCTGGGTTCAGCAAAAGCATCCAGATCGATAGGATCCGGCTTGCAACCGGCAAATAGTATGACAAATAATAATAAAAATTCTTTTATCTTCATGTTGATTAATTTCTATAGATTAGTTAAATGTATTGTTATTAACCGGTCGTGCATGTCTGTTTAAAACATGGCAAACTGCATTGGTGCACATCAAATTAGAAGTCACAGCATATTTTAGTGAGTTCGTCAGGCTCTGCCATGCCGGATCCAGGCCATTTACAATTAATCGAGAATAATTAAATGAATTTCTGTTTTCAAGTTGCAATGTCATGTAGGCATCAGGCGAACGCCATAAGGTCACAACGGGCGTCGGGTCAAAATTAAGCTGTCCTAATCCATGGTAGTAACCATCGATGATATGATATTTCAGCAAATTCTCCCATTTGGTTTTATTTGTTGGAGTAACAGCTCCCAGAATAGCCGTAAGACTGCCCATTGCACTGTTATTCAGCAACAAATAAGTATATTTGGTTGTTGATGAATAATACAGGGTCGTATCGATTCCACTTTCCCTTATTGCAGCAGTAAATTCAGAGAATACATCCGGCCGGGATTTAATAAAGTCCCAAACCGTCATATCTACTACATTGCTTTTATTAGCAGGTGTGTATTCATAATCCTCGGGTATACCCAGACATCCTGAGAACATAAATACGACAATTGTTGATATTAAAAATATATGTTTCATATATAGAAGATTTTGCAGTTATTAATATGGATTCTGATCAATTAAAGGATTTTGATTGATGTGATCCCTGTGGATCGGAAAATAAATCTGATTAGGTTTGATTATCACATTATTTCTCTCTTCAAGTAAATTTAATCTGTTG
The DNA here is from genome assembly GCA_023459355.1 of Bacteroidota bacterium. Taxonomy (GTDB): domain Bacteria; phylum Bacteroidota; class Bacteroidia; order Bacteroidales; family Paludibacteraceae; genus Paludibacter. Next base: position 42,378 of record JAEWUM010000049.1, read on the forward strand.
CAACGAACCAAATCAAACCAACGTTTACCTTCACCAATAAATTCGCGGTGACGTTCCAATAGAATTGCATCAATCAATTCATCCTGACTTACAAAATCAGCAGTAAAATACGCTGTATTACCAGCCCGGGTATTGATTCGGTTCAATTGAAAAACAGCTTCACTGAAATTATCAGTCATCGCCAGTGCTTCTGCATATAATAACACTATATCAGCATATCGATACATTACCAAGTCAACATCCCGTCCGGATGTACCTGAGAAAACAGTAGTGTTATACCAGAATTTTCTGTTAAACTTTGAGTTTTGGGTATCAATGCTTTCCCATTGAGTGGTCCCATATCTCATATCAGTATTAGCATTATACAAACTATTCTTTACATAGTTTGAAACCCATACTTTAGGTTGAGAACTGGCAAAATAACTAACAGCCTGATTAATACCATTACCAAACACTTCGTAGGACATTTTGAATACAACTTCCCGTGATACCGGCAGCACCGGATCTTCAATGAAAATTCCTCTCCAATCGTTTTTGAAGTTAGCTTGAGTGGTTGCAATCAAATTCCAGTTATTGGCATTTAAACCTTTAACTCTTTCATTCATAATTGTGATTACCCTTTCATAACGGTGCATCCAGGAGTTAACATCCATCAGTATGGCACATACTGCAGCCACATTCACGCGTGTACGTTTTACAGAAGTCCTGTCTATCATCAAATACGCTTTTTCCAGGTCCACCAGAACAACATTTTCAAGAATATAATTTTTATCTTCTCTGGGGCGATACATAGCAGGTCCGATTTCTTCAAGAGGTTCTGTATAGAGAGGCACGTCCCCCCAAACTCTTACCGCGTAAAAATAGGCCCACGCCCGTAAAGTATATGCTTCGGCCAACAGATTGTTCTTCAAAGCAGGAGTCATGGTAATACTCGGTATATATTTGATCGCCGAATTAGCCTGACCGATTACCTGATAAAGTTGTGTCCACAAAGTCGCATTGTTGTCATTCAGGATATTATTGAATATCAGTTCTCCCTGATCATAAGCTTCTTTTTCATGCGGCAGAAAACTTTCTCCCCTGAGTTCACCCCAGTCCCATAAACCACGGGCAAGAGCTGTCGACATAGAAGAATAAATAGCTGCAACTCCCACTTCGGCATCTGTCTGCGATTTCCAGAAACTATCAGCAGTCAAATCGCTGATTGGTTCCTGCATAAGCAATTCACAGGAGCTTAAGCCCGCAATGAACAGTATTCCGATTATTTTTATTTTAATTTTCTTATATATTTTCATGATGGTCAACATTTTAGAAATTTACATTTAAACCGAAACCAAATTCACGTTTACGGGGATAGCTGTTTTGGTCGATTCCTAAAGTTAAGGCATCGCCACCGCCCCTGAATTCAGGGTCGTAACCTGAATAATTCGTGAAGGTCAGAAGATTATTTCCATACACATACACATTAACCCCTTTCAGGAAAACCTTCTCCAATTTCGAACCCGGGATCCGATAAGAAATACGGGCTGATTTTAGTTTAACATAAGAAGCATCTTCAAGAAAAAAATCTGAAGGAGCCAAGCGGTTGTGTTCACTCTTCTTGGGCACTGGGTAAATAGCATCATCACCCGGTTTAGTCCACATATTTTCAATTGCATAAGGAGTTGGCGTTACACCATCAAACTCAAATGAGTTCTGACGAGCCAGTGCATAGTTGTAAATTTGTCCACCCAATGAGTAATAAAACATCATCGATAAAGTCAGATTCTTATAAGTAAGATTGGTGCTGAATCCTCCGTACAGGAATGGTTGAGCACAACCAATCACTTTTTTGTCATTCAGGTCAATAATCCAGTTTCCGTCAGTATCAGCCAAATCCACATCTCCACCTTTCAAAATGTCTCCGTTAGCTGCTTTTTTCTGTTCTACAACTCCTGAATAAGGCTGACTGCCGAGGTAATAGGAGTTTTGAAACACCCCGTTTGAGAACACAGGAGTCAGTCTTTGTCCATCCGGTGTAAACGCATTGGATTCATCGAAAGCGAAAATCCCCTGATACTGATATCCGTAGAATTCCCCCAGGCGGGCATTAGGTTGTACATAAATTGCGTCATGCATACCACGATAGAAAGGAATATCATCAGCTACCCTGGTAATAATGGTTTTATTATTGGCAACATTCAGATTAACAGTCCATTTTAAATCCGTTTTATGAATAATATCAAAATCTATTGACCCTTCGATACCTTCATTGGTCATAGCACCCACATTTCTTCTGGTAGTTTGAAAACCCGATTCTTTAGGCAATTCAACTTTTGCCAGCAACTGATCGGTAAGCTTTTTATAATAGTCAATAGAAATTCTGACTCTATTTTTGAAGAGCACCAAGTCTACCCCTCCATTATACTGCGTTGTACTCTCCCATCCCAGGTTTCTGTCGGCCAGATTACTGGCAGCAATGCCGGAAGTTCCTTCGTAAATGAAATTAGGACTGTAAAGTTGCCATGCATCATAGTCTCCGATACGTTGATTTCCGGTAACCCCAAGACTGGCTCTCAACTTACCATCGCTCAGCACTTGTCTGGAGAACCGCATGAATTTCTCATCAGAGAATCTCCATCCTACTGAACCGGAAGGAAAAGCGCCCCAGCGATTGTCCTTACCAAATCGAGAAGAACCATCGTAACGCATATTGAAATTTGCGAGGTATTTTCCTTTATAGCCATAAGTCAGTCGTCCAAAATATGACAACATGGCGCTCCTGGACATGTTGGTGGATGTATTCCGGGCATCAAAAGAAGAAGCGGCATTCAAAGTATAAATTATATCAGAAGTCATATTCATGCCGAGCATATTTAATCTTTCGACACCCCAAAAATTAATGCTGTTTCCCAACATGGCCGTTACATCATGATAATCCCCCCAGGTATCGGTATACGTAGCGTAGTTCTCATTTGTAATCTCATAATTGATGAGTGTCCGGTCGCGCGAACCACTATTCGGTGTGCCAGCTTCTTCTGTTGATAACTGTGTTGAAGATCTCCTCCTTTGGTATCTTTCCTGATAATAATTCATCTGAATCGATGAATTGAGTTTTAATTTCTCTGACAATTTCCAGTCGACATATTCATACATGGATGCCCTGTAGGTTTGAGCTTTATTTACATCAGTCATAGCAACCGCAAGAGGATTACGACGGGCGCTGATATTAGGTATATAAGTACCGTCGGGATTTAAAATCGCCAAATAAGCAGGTTTAACTAATAATGAATTCAACACACCATCTTCATCTATTCCATTTTTGGATGAATAAGCAAACTGCACCTTACTTCCAACAGTCAACGATTTGGAAGGCTTATATTCTGTATTAATTCTGGAGGTAATTCTATCAAAATCACTGTTTACTATAATACCCTTCTCGTTCAAATAGGCTGTGCTCATGTAATAGTTAAAGGTTTCAGAAGCTCCAGAAACACTAAAATCAACCTGATCGCGGGTTGCGGGGCGAAACAGAAGGTTCACAATATCCAAATCCTGATTGGTAATATAAGCCAGCGAATCTACGATATTAATCAGATAGTCACCACCAACCAGATATTGTTTGCGAATATCGTCATAATATCTTCTTTCATCGCCGTTGGCTCTTGGCATGCTGCGTGACAGTGTACTGTAACTACGCAAATACCTTACGTCAACCCTGGGACGTGTTCTTTCACCCTTCTTCGTTGTTACCAGAATAACACCATTAGCTGAACGGGAACCGTAAATTGCAGCCGAAGCCGCATCTTTTAGTACCTCGATACTTTCAATATCATTAGGATTGATATTGTCTACATTATCAAGCGGAACTCCATCCACAACAAAAAGCGGACTGGCACCTTCATCAAATGTAGAAACTCCACGAATACGAACTTCAGAACCTTCGCCGGGGGCTCCACTACCTGTTACAATTTGCACACCCGATGATTGTCCCTGTAAAGCATCATAAATACTGATAGGCGTTTTCTCTTCTATGGTTTGCGCAGAAATAGAACTGATGGCTCCAGTGATATCACGCTTTTTCATTGCGCCATACCCTATTACCATAACCTCTTCCAGTTGCTTAATAGATTCTTTCAAGGTTACATTGATGTAAGCCTGATTATTGACAGGCATCCTCAATGTTGTAAATCCGGTATAAGAAAATTCCAATGAATTTTTACCTGCGGGCACAGCGATTGTATACTTCCCGTTCAGGTCAGTTATGGTTCCCACATTGGTGTCGATAACTTTTACCGTAACACCTATCAACGGATCATTGTTTTGATCAGACACAATTCCCGACACACGTATTTGTGCCTGAATAATTGCCGTGGCAAAAACAAAGATAAAAAGAAAAAAAAGTTTGTGTTTTCGCATAAAATCAGTTTTTTCAGTTAATTTGAGTTGTTATTATTATGTATTTATTGTAACTCTTATTATATTGATAAAATTGTCATCACATTTATTCTTGTTTGCAAAGATATACAGGTAAAAAAATAAGCTGTATCAGTTTGGGACATATAAATGTCAAAATGAGTCAAAAACCACCGGAACATCGCTGGTTGAAATTAACACACAAAAAACGACCGTCTGTTACTTTTTACAGGCGGTCGTTGCAAATAAGCTTTGAAACTCAAAAATAAATCACAGGCTACCTGCCTGATTCATTCAGCAAGTTTGTATATTTCTTGATTAATTTCAACACAAAATAAATAACTGCTGATGCCAGCGTGCACCATAATATCCAGTCATTTTCAATTTTTATTTCTCCGCTGATAAACGAATTCCGGATGTTGTGAAAAATAAACAGCAGTATAAAAATGGCAAATACCCCGTTCTTCTCCTTTTTCAGTATTTTTTTCATGCTGAAAGGGTATTTCGATTTCACTTTATATTTACCGGATGGGATAAAAGGCGGTGTTTTAGCTGCCCAATCGATATAGGGCTGACCGAATTTCCGGCGGAGAAATTGCTCTTCGGCATACATGATTCTTTCATAATAAATCCAGTAAGCCAATACAAAAACAATGAAAAACCATACATTGGCAATCAGAATCACAGCACCTGCCCACATAAAGAAATTACCCAGATACAACGGGTGCCGTACAGTAGAATAAATACCTGTTGTGTTGATTTCATCAGCCAACTGTGCTTTTGTATTTCTGCCTGATGTATTAGCAGGCGTATGTCCCACCGCGATAATCCGGATTATTAAACCCGTAAAACTAACCACCAGCGAGATAATCTCAATCAACGTATAAGTTGTATCATTCGAAACCACCTGTTGGGTGATGTTGTCGTAGAAAAACACGATGATTCCCGCTAAAATAATAATAAGTGGCAAGAAACTCCTGTATCTGAAAAGGATATTGCCTTCTTGTTCTAATGATTCCTGTAATGCCATGATTTTTTGTTTATGATGTATGTTTATATTTGTCTGCAGTCTGCGGTCTGCGGTCTGCGGTCTGCGGTCTGCGGTCTACGGTCTACGGTCTGATATGACTGTTGACCGTTGACTGATGACTGTTGACATTCTTTACCATTGAATTGGCGTTTTTTCTTTTGAAATTAAAAATTCGTTTGCTTCCGAAAAATGTCCGCATCCGATAAATCCTCTGTAGGCAGATAAAGGAGATGGATGAACCGACCGCAAAACCAAATGTTTCGAATGATTAATCTGAATTCCTTTCTGTTGTGCATAAGATCCCCAAAGCATAAAAACCAGATTTTCTCTTTTCTCTGAAAGCACCCTGATTACCGCATCCGTAAATACTTCCCATCCTTTACCCTGATGAGAGCCAGCTCTGTGGGCCTCGACCGTCAAAGTAGCATTCAGGAGCAAAACTCCCTGCTTTGCCCAACGCAACAAATTACCGGTTGATGGTACCGGAATATGTAAGTCACGCTCAATTTCTTTGAAGATATTGATCAGGGAGGGTGGAAACTCGACCCCGTCGTTGACAGAGAAACACAATCCATGTGCCTGGCCGGGACCGTGATAGGGATCTTGTCCAAGGATAACAACTTTCACTTCATCCAGCGGACATTGATCGAATGCATTAAAAATCAGGGGAGCAGGAGGAAAAATCCTTTTGGTTGCGTACTCCCGTTTGACAAAGTCAACAAGTGCTGCAAAATAAGGCTTGTCAAATTCTGCTTGCAGCGCCTCTTTCCACGATTTTTCAATTTTCACATCCATTGTTTATCTCATCTTATTTAAAAGATATGGCTTTTTTAAGTTGCATCATGGCTTGTTCTATAATTTTACGGGAACACGCCACATTCATACGCAAATGATACTCGCCGCCGGGACCGAAAATAGTTCCTTTGTTTAAACCTAAACCGGCTTTTCGGGCAAAAAAACGATGCAGTTCATCGCTGTCCATGCCTAAATCCCTGCAATCAAGCCACATCAGAAATGAGGCTTCGGGGCGCATAGGCTTAATTTGCGGAATGAACTCCCGGAGATATTCCATTACATAATTCACATTTTCTTCTACATATTTCAACATTGCAACCCGCCAGTTTTCACCTTTGGCATAGCAGGCTACAGTTGCCTGATAGGCAAATATATTCCCCGATCCCATCTCAGAAGCTTCCAGATATTCAGCATATTTCCTGTATAATTCAGGGTTGGGTATGATGTAAAATGAAGAAACAACACCGGGCATATTAAATACTTTACTGGGTGCCATAAAAGTGACAGAATTGGCTGCAGCTTTTTTAGAAACCGTCGCAAAGGGAATATGTTTACTTCCGGACAAGACCATATCTGCATGAATCTCGTCAGAAACAATCAGGACATTGTGTTTTGAACAAATGTTATCAAGCTTGCGGAGGGTTTTCAAAGACCACACCCGCCCACCGGGGTTATGGGGATTACACAGAATGAGCATCTTCGTTTTGGAAGTAATCTTTCGTTCCAAATCTTCGAAATCCATTTCAAACTTTCCCTTTTCTTCAATAAGCTGATTATACACCAACGTCCGGTTGTTATTTTTTATCACATTGAAGAAAGGATAATAAACCGGCGGTTGCACAATAATCTCATCACCGGGTTCGGTGTAACACTGTACGGCAAATGCCAGTGCCGGAACTATCCCGGGAACAAACCCAACCTCATCTCTTTCCAGTTCCCAGTCGTGATGCGTTCTAACCCATTCCGTGAATAAATTGAAGAAGTTACGTGGTGGCATAGTATAGCCTAATATAGGATGTTCTATACGCTTTTGTATGGCTTCCAACACAAAATCGGGTGTACGGAAATCCATGTCCGCCACCCACAAAGGCAACACATCCTCCGTTCCGAAGAGGGTTTTACATCGTTCTACTTTTACCGCGTTGGTATTCGTGCGGTCAATTATTTCATCAAAATTGTATTTCATATTATATCTTGTCTACAGTCGTCAGTCTACGGTCGCTGGGGTGTCATTGCGAGAAGTTCAAGAAGCGAACGACGTAGCAACCTCATATGTGTCTGCATATGGCCATTTAACCTTCAACTTTCCGTTTTCCGCTTTCCGCTTTCAGTTATTCGCTATTCGTTAATATAATTGCCTCCCCAATATTGGCATTCGGATATGGTATGTTTAATATCTTAGAGATTGTTGGTGCAATATCTGTAATCTGATGTTGATTTGCTATTCGTTGCTGTGGAATTTTCGCACCATAAAACCATACCGGCAAATTAGAAATCAGGGTATTTGATTCTCCTACCGGATTTTCACGGTCATCTACTTCCAGCCAGCCCGGCATCAGGGTAAGGATAATATCGCCGGCATAGTTTTTATACGTCGAATTCCTGATTTTAGCCATTTCAGTTCCCGGATTAGCTCCGTTATTCATAAGCTGACTAAAGCGGTATGCCGACTGCACTCCCTCAAATTCCAGCATAAATTCAATGGCAACTTCCTGCATTTGCCTGAAATCAACACCTTTTTCTTCTATCAGTTTTTTGTTCAGATAAATATTTTTACCATAATAACCACTGATCCATTTCTCCTGACCGTAAATTGCCATCAGATAAGAACTTAACAGCGCCATGGAACGATTGGCATTGAAATAGCCGGCATGCACATTATGTTCTTTCAACTCTTCCGGCGTATAGGTATTGGTTTGGTTCCCAAAAAGAACAAAAAGCACCTTATCTGCTCCGATTTTATTTTCAATTTTCTGAATCAGAAATTGCAATTCATCATCTAACCGCAGGTACATGTCCTCTTTTTCGAGTGTTTGCAGCGAGAATTTTTTCTCATTGGGTGTGCGTACCGTAAATTGAAGTATCAAAGCATCCGGAAATTTATCCATTCCCAACTCTTGCTCCTGAAAAATCCGCAATGCCAATTCTGCTATCAGGGAATTAGCTGAAGGAGTTTGCTTCAACATGGTGGCCGGACTGTTACTCTTTTTTTTCGAGGTGCTTTTATATTCAAACGACTTTGGATTTCGCTCATTCAACGCAGCCAGGTAGGTTGACGTCGGATACAAGGGTTGCCACGCTCTGTCAACATAACGCTGAAAAGCTCCGTTAACATTCATATCCAGCGCCTGCCAGGGCATACCTTCTGCATAATAATCGGTTGAGCTCCATTTCATCAACACGTCATCCATCCAAACCACACCATTGGCGGCATGACCACCCAACGCGATAACATCTTCAGCATGTAAACCGATGGCATAGGACTTTGATTTCCGTTGAGTAGCCATCATGAGCTCGTCAACAATACCCGTCGTTCTGAAATTTCTGGCTGAAAGTTTCAAAGGGGATTCTATCCCGGAGTATGCAGCATCCTGAAAAACCGATTCTACATTACCTGTATTCCGGTTAAATACCAGATTCGACACAACACCATGATAATAAGGAACCGTACCGGAAGCTAATGTTACAATATCGGTTGCATTTCCCGAAGATACGATATTACAAGCTATATTGGAAAAAGCAACACCCTCTCCGGTCAGTTTTTTGAAACCACCGGTGACAAAACGATCCTGTAGTTCCTCAATATGTCTTTGTTGCAATCCATCCACCATAATGCCCACCACCAAACGCGGCTGTGCCGAGACAAGAAATGGGAGGAGGAGGAGTATTAATATTACCTTATTCATTTTACGAAAGATTTTTTTTGCAAAAAACGGAAAGCGAAAAGCGAAAAACAGAATACATTTATTATCATAAAGTAAAAATTTTATATACCAATTTAAAATTTATTTTAACGCTTTTTCTCCATACACTTTTCGCTCTACGTTTTCAGCTTTGCGCTTTTTATAGCGTTCCTTTGGTCGAAGGCAATTCATATTGATAAATATCCCGTTTCACCGCCATTTTGATTGATTTTGCCAATGCTTTGAAGATTCCTTCAATTTTGTGATGTTCGTTTTCACCTTCTGCTTTGACATTCAAATTCATGCGGGCAGCATCACTCAGTGACTTGAAGAAATGCATAACCATTTCCGTTGGCATATCTCCTACGTATTCCCGTTTGAACTGCACATCATACATCAACCAGGGGCGACCACCGAAATCCAGTGCTACCGAGCACAGACTTTCATCCATCGGCAGGGTAAAACCATAACGTTCAATGCCCCTTTTGTCGCCGATAGCCTTTGACAGCGCTTCACCCAGGGCAAGGGCGGTATCTTCAATTGTGTGATGTTCATCTACCTCTAAATCTCCTTTTACATGGATAGTCAGGTCACAACCGGCATGGCGACCGATTTGTTCCAGCATGTGGTCGAAGAACTTCAAGCCGGTATTGATATCAGCTTTTCCACTTCCATCTAAATTGATTTTCACAAATATATCCGTCTCTTTGGTCGTACGCTGAACAGTAGCAATCCGTTCTCCTGCAAATAAAAATTCGGTAATGCGATCCCACGAAGTTGTTTGCAAGGCGCAATACTTCTGCAATCCGTTATCTTCCAAAACCTTATCATCCCCACTTATAAGTATTGCCTTACAACCCAGGTTCTTTGCTAATTCAACATCAGTAACTCTGTCGCCGATTACAAAAGAATGATCCAAATCATAAGTATCAGAAAAATACTCCATCAACATCCCTGTACCAGGCTTCCGTGTCGGCAGGTTTTCCTCCGGAAAAGATTTATCTATAAAGATTTTATCAAAATCGATCCCTTCATTATTGAGTAACTGCATCATCTTTCCCTGTACCGTATCGAAATGAGCCTGCGGATAACAGGATGTTCCCAGTCCGTCCTGATTAGTCACCATTGCCCATTCGAAATCAAGTTTATGCCGGATGAAATACAAATTGCGGATTACACCGGGTAAAAACTCCAGTTGTTCCAGATTATCAACTTGATAGGTGACTGATGGTTCTATGATAATCGTACCATCTCGATCGATAAACAAGACTTTCTTTTTTTGTTGGTTGCCTGCTGACATGTGCTGAATTTTATTTTCAGTGAATTAAAACGACTACAAAAATAGTTTATTTTTAGCTGATTGAAAAATGTTTGTAACGTCGGCTTAATAGTTTGCTGAAAGCTTTGCCCTAAGTTATTCACAAATCAAACATTTTTCCTGTTAATTTTCAGTAAACACTTTTATAATTACGAAGAAATAATTTTACTTTTGTAATCTATAATTGTTTACACATAATGGCGACGGAAGCTGCATTTAAAAGATTCTGATATCTTAGTTTCTAAGCTTAAACCAACATAACTATTTAATTTTATGACTGAAGATTTACAACTCCAACCTATTACGATTCAAAACAAAATTTACGAAATAAGGAATCATAAGGTAATGCTGGATTTTGATCTGGCAGCAATATATAAAGTCGAAACAAGGGTACTTAACCAGTCAGTCAAGCGAAACATTGAACGGTTTCCGGAAGATTTCATGTTTCAATTAACTGAATCTGAATGGAAAATAATGTCATCACAAATTGTGATGACATCGAAATCAAAAAGACCAAATGCCGCTCTACCTTATGCTTTTACCGAACATGGAGTTACTATGTTGTCAAGTATATTAAAAAGTACCATTGCAATACAAATCAACATTCAACTCGTTCGTGCCTTTATTGCGATTCGTCAGGTAGTACTCAAAAATCCTGACGATAAGATTATAACACTTCAAGCCGAAATGAAAGAGCTCAAAACTTATATAGAAGAAGTTTTCTCCGACTACAACGACATAAACGAAGACACTCGTATGCAAATTGAGCTTATCAACCAATCTTTGGCTGAATTGCAGAATGATAAAAAACAACAAGCCAAACCTCGGAATAAAATTGGATACATCACCCAATAACTAAAAATCAATCAAATAATCAACAATTTAACAACAACGACATAAACCTAATTATGAACCCTTTATGTTTATTCAAAAACCACATTACAATCTTTAATTATGACTGAAAATTTACAAATTCAAACTTCTGAGATTCAAAACAAAATCTACGAAATAAGGAATCATAAGGTAATGCTGGATTTTGATTTGGCGGATCTTTATGGCGTAGAAACAAAACGGCTGAAAGAAGCTGTAAGGAGGAATATTACCCGTTTCCCATCTGATTTTATGTTTGAACTTGAAGGCATAGAATGGAAAAACTTGAGGACGCAAATTGCGTCCTCAAGTTGGGGAGGAGTACGATATAAACCTTTCGCATTTACAGAACAAGGCGTGGCGATGCTGGCAAGTGTTTTAAAGAGTGAAACTGCAATACAAGTTAATATTGCGATTGTAAGAGCTTTTGTCGCTATTCGTCAATCATTATTTCTACAACCAAACGATAAAACTACAGCATTACAAGCCGAAATTAAAGAGCTAAAAGCCTATATAGAAGATGTCTTCGCCGACTATAATGACATCAACGAAGATACCCGTATGCAAATTGAGCTTATCAACCAATCTTTGGCTGAATTGCAGAATGAAAAGAAACATTTAACGAAACCACGGAATAAAGTCGGATTTATTTAAAACTCATATTTTGTTCTTTGAATAATTGAATATTAATCATACCTTTGCAGCAATTTAAAGATTGTGTTTATTTTCAGACAACTACCTCACAAATAATTGTTTACAAAAATGGAATTAGACTGGTTAATTTCTCTGTTCACGGAAGAAGGCATCGCGCACACGATTTTACTCTATGCATTTGTTATCGCGATGGGTGTAATGATTGGAAAAGTGAAATTTTTCGGCGTTTCGCTGGGAGTTACTTTTGTATTATTTGTCGGCATTCTGGTCGGACATCTTGGCTTTAGCGCCAATCCTGAACTGATGCATTTCATGCGTGAATTCGGACTCATACTTTTTATATATTCTATCGGATTGCAGGTAGGACCGGGATTCTTTTCTTCCTTTAAGAAAGGCGGCATGCAACAAAACCTGCTGGCAGCAAGCGTTGTCTTGCTGGGAGTTGGTGTTACCATCGCACTTTATTATATTTTTGCCGGTAGAATCCCCATGTCGATGTTTGTCGGGATCCTTTCGGGAGCAGTTACCAATACGCCTGGACTGGGAGCTGCTCAGGAAGCGCTCAGACAATTGTTTGATGCCGGACAAATTACTGAAATCCCGCAAATTGCCCTGGGTTATGCAGTCGCCTATCCACTTGGTGTAACCGGGATTATCTTCTCACTTATCATCATTCGTGTACTATTCAAAGTCAATATGGAAAAAGAACACGAGAAATTCAAAGAGAACAGCAGTTCTACTGAAGGAACAAAAATAATGACATTGCAGATTCACTCCAAAGCTATTCACGGGAAGAATCTGGTACAGATACGTAAGTTAATCGGAAGACAATTTGTAATTTCGAGACTTTTTCACGAAGGTGAATACTCTATCCCGAAGGGTGAAACCGTATTACATAACAATGACATCGTATTAGTTGTAGCCGCCGAAGAGGATGCAGAAGCTGTAAAAGAGCTGTTAGGGGATGCCATTGAATATGACTGGAAAGAATCGGAAGTAAAAATGATTTCCCGCAGGATCGTGATTACCCGTGACATCATCAACGGGAAAACACTAGGTTCGTTGAGATTAAGAGCTCTGAATGTGAACTGCACGAGGGTAATCCGTTCGGGATTCGATTTATTTGCCAGCGAAGATCTTGTGTTACAGGTGGGTGACCGCGTAGTGGTAGTTGGTTCTCCCGAATCAATCAAGCGAATAGAAGAGGTATTGGGAAATACGCTGAACCGCCTGAATGAACCTCATTTAATCACGCTTTTTATTGGTATTTTCCTGGGAATTATCTTCGGAAGTATCCCATTCTTCATCCCCGGTATGCCGATGCCGGTGAAACTGGGTTTAGCCGGCGGTCCGCTTGTAGTAGCCATTTTGTTGGGACGGTTCGGATTCAAATTAAAGCTCATCACCTATACAACCCAAAGTGCCAACCTGTTGCTGCGTGAAATCGGGATTACTTTATTCCTTGCCAGTGTAGGTATTGCCTCGGGCGATAAATTTGTTGAAACGGTCGTACACGGTGACGGACTTTTATGGGTTGCCTGTGGTGTACTCATCACGATGATTCCATTGCTGATCGTGGGTATCTTTGGCCGGAAAGTGATGAAAATGAACTATTTTACCCTGATGGGTTTGCTGGCTGGCAGTACTACCGATCCTCCTGCCCTTGCCTACGCCAATGCCACCGCCGGGAACGACGCTCCGGCAGTAGCTTATTCAACTGTGTATCCGCTTACCATGTTTTTACGGGTTATTCTGGCGCAGATACTGATACTGGCGTTTGTGTGATGTTTAGGTCTACGGTCAACAGTCTACAGACTCTGATTATCAAACACCATTCTCTGGTTACTGCTTTCTTGTTCAGGTATAGAAGTCCGTAGACTGTTGACTGTAGACTGTAGACTGTAGACTGTTGACTGTAGACTGTTGACTATTTCAGAGACGATTTATTGAAAACACTTGCCGGAATCTTCTGGTCCAGTGTTATTTCCTGTATCATCATACGGGTTCCGCCGCCATTTTTCAACATATCTTTGTAGAGCATGGTCATTGGATACCAACGCCCCTGTACCCTTTTCACATCACTGAATGTAATCTTTTTCAGAAGCTTGCCGCTTTTGGCAAACATTTCGACTTTTAAAGGAACAAACCTTTCCTGATCGACCCACATTTGCTGCGACTGATAATTTACATCCGGCTTGATGGCAGTAAGGGTGAGTATCCAGCATTTTCTGCCATCCACAACTTCTTCACCCGTCACATTGGCTGCATATTGTTCCAGCAAGGGCGTGTCGTTCATCATATCTTCGTACGACATATCACTACCCATGACCGATTGTCGCAACATGTGCCCGGAAATCTGTATTACCCGGTCGGTTGAAGGGGAATAAATCCACAATTGACTTTCGAGTTTAAGCATCTTGGTACCTTTTTCTCTTGTAGGAGCCAGGTATTCGGTAAATGCCCGTTCGTCGCCTTCGCTCCATGATTTGGATTCCATGGTGCGGGTTCCCCTCGCGGTACTTATTTCCATTTTAGCGGTAACAATGCGGGATTTGGCCGACATGTTGGCATCGATTTTATCCAGCAGGGTTTTGCCGGAGGGGTATGATTGCGCTGACAAGATGAAGGGGAAAAGGAGGAGGAATAATAAAGTTGGTTTCATACACAAAGTTGTTTGTTAGTATCAAGTTTTAAATCAAGTTATAATATATCTGGTACGTCTGGTCTGTCACTGAAGTAACTTGTATAAATCAAGTTATAAATCAAGTTGTTTGATGGGGAAGGAGTATATCTCCTCATGCTTCTCACGCTCATCACTGAAGTTGCTTGTTAAAATCAAGTTAGGAATCAAGTTGGATGGGTTCTGGTGGAACATCATCTCACTGAAGTAACTTGTATAAATCAAGTTATAAATCAAGTTGTTTGATGGGGAAGGAGTATATCTCCTCATGCTTCTCACGCTCATCACTGAAGTTGATTGTTGGGAATCAAGTTGGGAATCAAGTTGGGGTATACTTGATTTGGAATATGATCTAATAACGCAATTGTATTTCATATAATGATATAATTTCAGAACTTGATATATTAACCTGATTCCCAACAATCAACTTCAGTGAGAAGCGTAATCAACCGAATATCCCCAACCTGATTCCCAACTTGATTTTAACAAGCAACTTCAGTGAGATAGACCTGCACTACGCCTGCAACTCCTTGAACAAATTCGCTGTTTGCCTCTTATATATCCCGATTCCGGCAAGCATCGCCCCGATTACGGTCGACAACACCCCGGGAATAAACCCGATATAATAAGTCGTTGTATTGATTTGCGCCCTGAAAACCGTTGGCATGATGATTGTCGAATCCTGAATCATGTCGCCGGCATCAATACCATGTTCCTGCATCAGGTAAGCAAAAAACAACCCGATGGCTATCCCTATGACCGAACCAAGCAATCCTACCAATACGGCTTCTCCCACCAGTGAACGGTAAGTCTCGTGTTTGTTTTCGCCAATCGCGAGTCGCAATCCGAATTCGCCGTACCGGCGTAAACCGCCCAGCAAACCGGCATTCCACAAGACAATCGACATGGCAAAAACAAAAATCAGGATCACGATAAACTGCGCATTTTCAGCGTAGGTTATCATAAAGTCCATACCATTGGTCATGCTCATCGGCATCATCGTCAGTGAGAACACATCCGCTTCATCCGTATTTTCAGCATTGAATTGATCGGCCACTGCATGCGCCCTGTCGTTTTCATACGGAGCATCTTTAAAGAATCCAAGTATCTCTCCAGCGGCATCTTCCATGTTAAGCGCCATCCTCACATCCTCGATATCTGCATAAATCATCCCTTTATCGAGCATGCTGATGCCAAAATGGAGGGTGCCGCAAACCGTGAAATTATACATGGCCATGTCGCCGTACATGGTACTTGAAATCAGGGTTACCGGATCACCAAGTTGCAATTTCATTTTCTTGAAAAGCTCGTTCGAAATCAACACTTCGCCATTCTTCTCAGGGAAACGACCGTTAATGAGTTTTGGCTTTAAATCCATGCGGATGATTTCATCTTCTGTCCCGAGCAGGTGAATACCGGCACCCGCCACGTTTCCCTGAGCACGGGTAGTTCCCATACTGTCAGGAGCATCCAGCAAACCACCGAACATAATCCTGTCTGTCCATTCCATATCCGGATGAGCCGCATTCAATTGCTCTAAAATTTCATCAACACCCGTCATGGCATAATCATTCGGCATTTGCGAAAGATTTTCCTTGTAGGCATTGGTCACCACTTTCACATGTCCGGAAGTAAATCGGGCAGCCGATTCGATGCTGTCATAAAACACGCCATTCATATACGCCTGCAGGAACACCGTCATCATCACGCCAATGGCTACAACGATGATGGGCAGCAGACTACGGCTTTTATCCCGGATTAAACCTTTGAATAAGAATTTTATCATGATGTTTTAATTTAATTGTTCGTTTGGCGTTTGTAGAGACGCGATTAATCGCGTCTCTACGTTTTCCGTTTTCCATTTTCCGCTTTCCGTTCTCCGCTCTCCGCTTCTACAACGCCTTCCCCCGTATCGCCTCGGTCGGGTTCATTTTTGCAATTTTTTTAGCGGGCAGGTAACTGACTACTGCTGTTACGATAAAAATGAACAGCACCGTACCAATGACCAGCCCCGGTGAGATGACGGCATACATGGTATCTCCCATCGGGATGCCGAAATCAGCCGCTTCAACCGGGAAGGTAATGCCTTTTTCAACCATAAAATAGAACAGTGGCGCTCCCCAAACAGTACCGAATGCCAATGCCAGAATGGCGTAAAGCGAACCTTCCATGGTAAAGTGCCTAACCACCTGCTTGCGGGTCATACCCAAGGCAATCATGGTTCCTATTTCCTTTTGCCTGCGGAAAATCGACAAGGTCTGGGTGTCGAAAATGGCCAGCATCGCCAGCAGCAGAAATATCACATAAAACACACTGGTGCCGATTGATTTGGTCTTGACCATCAGCAAAGTCGCTTCCGTCAGCTTTTCTGTGCTTTTGAAATCCCATCCGGCAACATCAACAACTACTTTTTGCGGGGATTTAATCAGGATATTGGCACAGCCTTCGTTGAGCGTCATCGCCTGCAACCGGTCTAATGGCAACCAAAGCGTACCCACATCAATTGCCGGAACCGTTGTTTTAAAAACGCCCACGATGCGGATGTCGGCAGCTTCGAAAGTACCGTTACGATCCCGCCAGCGGAGTGTCAGCACATCATTCAGCTTGAGTTTGGCCTGGCGGGCCATGTAAGCCCCCATGACCACCGGAATTTCATCCGTCACTTTATTCAGCGAGTCAGTCGGTATCTCGAGCAATTGCTGATCCGGCTGAATCCCTTTCAGCAGCACACCCTGCATGCGTCCGTCGGGATAAATTGTCCCCTGCGTGATCAGAATCGGCTCTATGAGGTGATTCTTGATATCAGTCACGAAAACTTCAGGAATTTGCATGGTACTGGAATCAAGAGTAAAAGGATCGTGCGGGTCGTATTTTTCCTGCCAGTACTGACCGTCGGCTATTTCCCAGCGAACAGCATCTTCTGTAGCCTGCTTGCTCCATCCCTGCAGGATTCCCTGCATGATGATGATCATCACAAAGGAAATGGAAAGCACGAAAACATTCAGCCAGGTTTTCAGTCCATTACCGATGAGACTTCTGAAAGCGGTTTTAATCAGCTTCATAAGGCATTCATTTTGAAGGTTCTGCAATCAGTTCGTCAGCTACTACTTTCCCATCTTCCAGCCTGATGATGCGTTTGAGATAGGAGATTACTTTTTCGTCGTGGGTCGCGAACACGAAGCTGGTCTTCAATTCTTCATTGAGTTTCAGCATGGTTTGCAGGATGTTATGCGAATTCTTCGAATCTAAGTTGGCGGTGGGCTCATCGGCCAACACCAGACTCGGGCGTTTCACCATGGCACGGGCAATGGCTACACGCTGACATTCACCTCCCGAGAGCTGTGCCGGCCGGGATTTTACTTTATCGGTCAACCCCACCCATTTCAGGGTTTCCATTACCCTTTCTTTGCGTTCTTCCGCGGTCATGTTTAGTAACAATAGTGGGAATTCCACATTTTCGAATACGGTATAAACCGGCAAGAGGTTATAACTCTGGAAGATAAAACCAAGTTCTTCTTTGCGAAGCTTGGCTGCCTCTTTGGGGGTTAGTTTACCAACTGAGCGTTGCAGCACCACCACCTCACCGTCCGATGGCACATCCAATGAGCCGATGATATTCAGCAGGGTGGTTTTACCCGAACCGCTCGGTCCGACCAATCCGGCAAATTCACCTTCAGCAAATTGCAAACTGACATCCTTCAGGGCGGTGAAAAACCCTGTTCCAACGGGAAAATTCTTTGTCAGATTTTTTACATCAACGATTGTTTTCATATTATTTATTTTGTCAGCGTTTTGTATCCGATGGTAGAGACGTGCTAATAGCGCGTCTCTACTGACGCATCATTTATATTTACGTTAAAAATAAAAACTGGCCATTACCTGCACCCCCTTGCCTGCAAATAAATTCCGGCCTTGCGTTTGTAAAACCGGCAGGTTATAATTCACAGGATTCCAGTATGCCATCAGGTACAGCGATATATTATCGTATGTACGACTCCAGGTCAGATAATTGAGCCACATGCTGTTTGCTCCGGCAGGTAGAAAAAACACCATACCCGACAGATTATCCAACAACGAAACCGGATAAGTCAGCATACTACCCACTAACTGCGCGCTTGCTCCGCCTGCAAACAACTTATCGCCTGTGTGATAGCGGAAATACTCCAGCGTAACCCCCAATCCGTTCCCTATCGGCAGCGTATAGTCGGCACCTACATTCAGCATATCCGTTTTTGTTGGCATGCTCAGGTTGTTCTCCTGTAATAAGCTAATACTCGACTCGAACCACACCCCGATTTCGACATCCCATTTCCCGTTCAACCCGATGCGGTTCTCAGCTAATTCGACTGAAGGAAAAGGCAAATCATACAGATTATGATCCGACTGCAAGGTACGATGATGATAACTTAACCCCACCTCACCCGGACCGGCCGGATGCTCAATTCGTCCTCCGATTTCCGGTTTCCATCGTGAGGATCCAAACAATTCATAACCCTTTGGTTTCTCATTGCCGAGCATACTCCATAACCAGATATTCGCATTGTTCTCAAAATAATACTTCCCTAACATTGCATATACACCATCAGTCAGTTGAAGCGGGTCACGCACATCCATGCCATCGAACCACATCAGTGGACGAAACATTTTTGCCGAGCCGAAATTTATCTTTTGCAGTCCGGCACGAATCTCGAATTGATCATTTGCGTACCTGCCCCAAATACGATAAGGTTTAATTTGTCCGGTGGTGTCCACTAAATTTCCCTTTTCATAAGTAAGACTACCATTAATATTCAACGATGCTTCAAAATCGACATAAGATTGTTTTTTTAAATCAAATTTCCCGGTCAGGGTCGGCACAAACCGGCCTCCGGGTTGTATAACAAAAGGGTTTTCAAACTGAGCAGTTGTCCAAAGCACCATCTGACCATTAAATGCAACACCAGCTTTATCTTCTGCTGAAAGCAAAAGTATACCTGTGCAAAATAACAATCCTATTAGTGTCGACTTAGTTTTCATCGTCATTAATCATTAAGCACCTTTTCAACCGGCATGATACCATAAACCAATACCTGTGTCACCTGCTTCACCAATTCTTCGGCGCTGCCAAACATCATCATGGCTTCCGGAGCTTTCAGTATGTCCGACATTTTACCATAGAACCACAACACGAAATTCAGATTCAAATCGGCATTCATTTCTCCCGTGCGCTGACCATCCTTCAGAAAATTCATCAACAACAGCATCGACTCCTGCATCATATTTTTCCAGTACTCCATAATTTCAGTTGCAGTCGGATCAAAAATATCAACAATAAATTCCATTGAAATACTTTTACTGAATTCAAACTTGAGTTCCATCGCCTTACTCATTTTCTCAGCAAAACTTCCTGGTCCGTCAATTAATACACGGAAATCCTGCAAACTCTGTTTCGAAATTTCATCTACAATATACAATACCAACGCGTTCTTGTTTTCATAAAAAGTATAGTACGTTTTTCGGCTTACGTGGGCTTTTCTGCATATCTCATCAACCGTAACTTTCTTAAAACCATATTTTAAGAAAAGCTCTTTTGCTACCTGTTCAATCTTTTGTTTTTTAGTCATCGCAATAAAAGTAACATTTTAGCCTCAAAGTTACATATTTTGTTTACTTAACAACTATATGTAACCCTTAAACCTTAATATTTAACTTTTATTTAACACTTCTAATGAATCATTCTATACCTGAATCAAATTTGAACCGCCAAGTTTCGGTATTTTTGCGAAAACTCTTTACATATGAAAAACAATTCCCTGAAATACGAAGAAGCACTCTACAAATCGGCTGCATATTGCTCACAATCTGAGCATTGTATATCTGATTTAAGGAACAAACTGACCCAATGGGGTGTAATGGAATCCGATTGGGATAAAATTATCCGGTATCTGGTTGATGAAAATTACATCAATGAGAGTCGTTATGCCATTGCATTTACAAAAGATAAATTCAGGTACAACAAATGGGGAAAAATAAAAATCAGGCTGGAACTGAATCAAAAAAGAATTAGCAAAGAACTGATTGAAGCGGCACTTGAAGAAATAGATGAAGAAGAGTATAAGGAAATGATTATCCGGCTGGCGAAAGAAAAAGAAAGAAAAATAATTTATCAGAACGATTATGAAAGGAGAGGTCAATTATACCGTTATCTCTCAGGTAAAGGCTTCGAGATGGACGTAATCAGTAAGATAATACAGTAGGGACTTAGGGGTAGGAGGCGTATGCCATACGCCCCAACAGCGCCCAACATATAACAACAAATGAAACTCAATACAAAAAAAATATCTGACGGCTTTCTCAGCATGGTAGAAAAGGGAGGCAATGCACTTCCACACCCTGCGGCACTTTTCGCGCTGTTCGCGTTAGGCACCCTCGTTCTATCGGGAATTGCAGCCTGGCTGGGTTGGCAGGGGATTAATCCAGCTACCGGTGAAACCATCAAAGCGGTAAATTTACTTTCGGTGGAAGGTTTGCACCGCATTTTGTTAGAGATGGTAACAAACTACACCGGATTTGCTCCATTGGGAATCGTAATGGTGGCCATGCTGGGCGTTGGGATTGCTAACAGCAGCGGACTGGTTAAGGCATTTGTTAACTCCATGCTAATCAAAGCCCCACGTAAAATGATAACGTTCGCAGTTGTTTTTACAGGAGTTATTTCTAACATAGCATCTGACCTGGGTTACATCGTGATTATCCCCATGGCGGGTGTTATTTTCCATTCCTTAGGCAGGCACCCGATTGCCGGGATGTCGGCAGCATTTGCAGGCGTAAGCGGTGGCTTCAGCGCTAACCTGCTTATCGGCACCATCGACCCTTTGTTGGCCGGTTTATCGACAGAAGCTGCTACCATCATCGATCCGGATTATTATGTGATGCCGACGGCCAACTATTATTTCATGGTGGTATCCACTTTTGTAATTGCATTCGCGGGTACCTGGGTGACTTCAGCCTGGGTGGAACCGCGACTCGGAGTGTACAAGGGTGGAATTCAGCAGGAAGAAATCAAAAACCTAACTGATCAGGAGAAAAAAGGACTAAGATGGACCTTGGTTACCTTATTAATATGGAGCGCCATTTTCGCAGCTGCACTTTTACCTGAAAATGGCATCCTGAGAGGTGCTGATAATTCAATTTTGCATTCTCCCCTGCTGAAAGGGTTCATTTCTGTATTGTTTTTGGTAGCCGGCTCATTGGGTATCGTGTATGGTTATGTAGCGGGGACTTTCAAAAAACATGAGGATGTTATCAATGGCATGACCGACAGCTTCAAAGAACTAATCGCCTTCCTGGTACTAGTATTCTTTGCCGCCCAGTTCGTGGCCTGGTTCAAGTGGAGTAATCTCGGACTGCTCATCGCGATTCAGGGCGCCGGATGGATTCAAAGTATGAACGTTGGATTGATACCGCTGGTCATCATGTTCATTTTATTCGCTGGTTTCATCAACCTTTTCATGGGTAGCGCTTCGGCTAAATGGGCTATACTCGGACCGGTGTTCATCCCTATTTTCATGTTGCTTGGCTATTCTCCGGAATTATCACAGGCAGTGTATCGTGTCGGCGACAGTGTTACCAATATCATCTCCCCTATGATGAGTTACTTCGCGCTGATCATCGTGTTCTATCAGAAATACGACAAGAAAGCAGGCATCGGAACCATCATCGCAACGATGCTTCCGTATTCAGTCGCGTTTTTCATCGTATGGACTTTACTATTAATATTATGGATTTGGCTGGGTATTCCCCTCGGCCCGGATGCAGGGTTGTTTTATCAACGATAAATCAATCCAACTGATACCCAAACCCCCGCAGCTTCATCTCCTTATTGCGCCAGTCTTTCTCGACTTTCACGTAAAGTTCGAGGAAGACTTTCTTTTCGAAGAATGCTTCGAGGTCTTTGCGGGCATCGGTACCTACTTTTTTGAGTGATTTTCCACCGTGACCGATGATGATGCCTTTCTGGGAATCACGTTCTACATTGATGACAGCATTGATTCGAATCAGCTTGTCTTCTTCCTGAAATTGCTCTACCACCACTTCCACGGCATAAGGAATTTCTTTATCGTAATATAGTAGAATTTTTTCTCTTATAATTTCATTCACGAAAAAGCGTGCCGGTTTATCCGTCAGTTGGTCTTTATCGAAAAATGGTGGTGATTCAGGCAATAATTCTTTAATCCGGTTAAACAGCGGTGTCACGTTGAATTTCTCAAGCGCCGATATCGGGAAGATTTCAGCCCGGGGTAATAATTGTTTCCATTTATCAACCAGCGCTTCCAGCTTTTCCTGATTTATCAGGTCGATTTTATTGATGATTAGAATCAAATAGGCGGGATTCTCCTTTACCTTTTCAATGAAATCCGCGTTTTTTTCGTTTGAATCGATGACATCTGTAACATATAATAACACATCTGCATCTGTTAAAGCAGAATTCGAAAACTTACGCATGGATTCCTGCAAACGATAATTGGGTTTCAACACACCGGGCGTATCAGAATATACAATCTGAAAGTCATCGCCGTTGACAATGCCCAGGATACGGTGACGGGTTGTCTGTGCTTTCGATGTAATGATGGAAATCCGCTCCCCTACAAGGGCGTTCATGAGTGTCGACTTTCCAACATTGGGATTTCCCACGATATTTACAAAACCTGATTTATGCATATAAACAATATTAACCGAATGGCTGTTTATACTCACCAACAGGGATGTATAAACAAGTAAGTTTAAAAATAATAACATGCAAAGATAATTTAAAATAGTTATAAGGATGTTATAATCTATATTTTTCTTATCTTTGAAGCCCAAATAAACAATCAATGCGCAAGTTATTTTCTACCCTTAAAATGCAGGAAATATCACAACTCCTTAAATTGATATTTATCATTATCGGTGCGGGGATTGTGGTCGCATCTACCTACTTCAGCAACAAACTCGGCAACTCGCTGGCACAGGAAGAAAAAAGAAAAATCGAAATCTGGGCGGAAGCTACCCGGCAGTTAATCTTAGCCGACGAGACAACCAATCTTGATTTTATCATCTCCATTATCGAAGGAAATAAAACTATACCGGTTATTTTAGTGGACGAAAAGGACAACCTGCTATCATCCAAAAACGTAAAAGAACCGGTAAAAGATGTCGAAGGTTTTTACCGCAAAGAAATAAATCGGCTGAAACAAAAGAATCCGGCCATCGAAGTCAAGCTGGGCGACAATTCTCAATACATTTATTACGATGATTCGTTGTTGTTAAAACAGCTATATTACTTCCCCTATGTTCAATTGGGTATCATCTTTTTCTTTATGCTGATGGCTTTTGTGGCTTTTTCGAGCACCAAGAAGGCGGAGCAAAACAGGGTGTGGGTGGGACTATCCAAAGAAACGGCCCACCAGTTGGGCACTCCTATTTCATCATTGCTGGCCTGGGTTGATTTACTGAAGATGAAACACGAGGAAGATAAGATGATTGGGGAGATGTCGAAAGACGTGAACCGCCTGCGCATCATTGCCGAAAGGTTCTCGAAAATCGGCTCTGTGCCCGACCTGCAACTGGTTAGTCTGAACGAAACCATCCTGAATGCGGTGCAATACATATCCAACAGAACATCTCAAAAGGTAAAAATTCAATGCCACTTCCCCGATAAAAACCATATTTTCATCAAACTCAACGTACCGCTGTTCGAATGGGTAATCGAGAATTTATGCAAAAACTCCATCGATGCCATGGATGGGAGTGGGAAAATATACCTTTACATCACTAAAACAGATAAAGAATGTTTTATCGACGTGAAAGACACCGGAAAAGGTATCGAAAGAAGAAATTACAGGGCAATCTTTACTCCCGGCTTTACGACCAAAAGCAGGGGCTGGGGATTGGGACTTTCGCTTGCTAAAAGAATCATTGAGGAATATCACAGCGGGAAGATCTTTGTGAAGAATTCGGAAATCAATGTGGGCACAACCATCCGGATTATCCTGAAAGCATAATGTTAGCTTTCAGCACCGGTTTTTCCCTATTTAAGGTTAATATTTTCAGTATATGTTTTATATTCACCAAACTTTTTGTACTTTTGCACGGTTTTTTAAGAACATCA
Source organism: Bacteroidota bacterium (assembly GCA_023459355.1). Classification (GTDB taxonomy): domain Bacteria; phylum Bacteroidota; class Bacteroidia; order Bacteroidales; family Paludibacteraceae; genus Paludibacter. The sequence goes on from JAEWUM010000049.1 coordinate 67,152, forward strand.
AGTAACTATGTCTAAATTCGGACAATACAACATCATATTAAAGGAAATTGTAGACGGCGTTCGGGTTTTCGAATTTGATTTGGACGACACCTACTTTGCCAAGATTGACAGTCCCGAGGTAAAAAAAGGGAATGTAAAAGCGAAAGTAAGCGTTCAGAAAAAAATCGCGACATACGAACTGGCATTTAAGCTGGAAGGAATTATCCTGATTCCATGCAACCGTTGTCTCGACGACATGGAGCAAGCTATAAAGCATGAAGAAAAGATCGAAGTAAAATTCGGTAGCACTTATGCTGAAGAAAACGAAATCGTGGTCGTACCGGAAGCCGAGGGTAGTATCAACATCGCCTGGTTCCTGTACGAATTCATTGTGTTGAACATACCGATCAAACACGTTCATCCTCCGGGAGAATGTAACAAGACGATGGTCGACAAGCTGAAACGCCACATTACCCGTCAGAAAGACGACACAGAAGACAACGGATTGTTTGATGGCGACGATGATGACGATTCGATAGAAGAAGATGTACAGGTTGACCCGCGTTGGGAAAGTCTGCAAAATATAAACTTTGATAATAATTAATTTAAACATACAAAAATGGCACATCCTAAAAGAAAACACTCGAAAACCCGCACAGCGAAGAGAAGAACCCATGACAAAGCGGTTGCTCCCACACTGGCAGTTTGTCCTAACTGCGGTGCTCAACACATCTACCACACTATTTGTGGAGAATGTGGCTACTACAGAGGAAAATTAGCTATCGAAAAAACCGTAACTGTTTAATATGTCGAAAATTCATGCAGTTATCACTGGTGTAGGTGGATATGTCCCGGAATATATCCTGGACAATCACGAACTGAGCGCCATGATGGACACCAGTGACGAATGGATTACCACACGTGTTGGTATTAAGGAACGTCGTATCCTGAAAGAACCGAACACCGGAACTTCTTACATGGCTGTTAAAGCTGCAGAAGAATTGTTTGCGAAAACGGGCACTAAACCGGAAGAAATTGATCTCATTCTGGTGGCAACAACTACGCCTGATTATGTTTTCCCTTCCTGCGCCGCTGTGGTGGCCGACAAGCTGGGAGTTAAAAACGCACTTGCTTTCGACTTGCAGGCTGCGTGTTCGGGTTTTATCGTTGCACTTACCAATGCTGCCAGTTTCATCGAATCGGGACGCTATAAAAAAATATTGGTTTTTGGCGCTGAGAAAATGTCGTCCATCACCAATTACGATGATCGCACCACCGCTCCTTTGTTTGGCGACGGCGCCGGTGTTGTACTGGTAGAACCGACCACCGAAGATGTAGGCGTGATGGACTCGCTGATTTGCACCGATGGCTCGGGTGGCAAACACCTGATGCTGAAAGCCGGCGGTTCTGCTTATCCTGCTTCTGCTGAAACAGTGGAGAAGAAAGAACATTCGGTTTACCAGGAAGGTCAGTATGTATTTAAACATGCGGTGACCAACATGGCCGGTATTTCAGGTGACATCATGGATAAAAACAACCTGAAGTCGGAAGACATCAACTGGTTGATTCCGCACCAGGCCAACTTACGCATCATCGATGCCGTGGTAAGCCGCACCGGCGTTCCTTACGAACGGGTAATCATCAACATCGAAAAATACGGAAACACCTCTGCCGCTACCATTCCTATTTGTATCTGGGAGTCAGAAAAGAAATTCAAAAAAGGAGACAACATCATCCTGACTGCTTTCGGAGCCGGATTTACCTGGGGAGCAGTTTGGTTGAAGTGGGGATACTAATTAAGCGAAAAGCGGTAAACTGAAAGCGGATAGCGGAAAGTTTACAAACAACATAAAAGCGGAAAACTGTATGATAAAACATTAGTTTTCCGCTTTTCGTTTTCAGCTATTCGCTAATTAAAGTCCCTTCTCCAACTGCAAGGTCTTAGTCGGCTGGTCGCATACTTCGGTTGGACCGTAGTACTGAATCGGACCCGGATAGATATAGCTCATTTCTTCATCTGCCCATTTTTCGCGGTTGGTAGCAAAGAACTTGAACGGTGCACCGTCTAATCTCACCAACGCTTTCTGAATTACCGGCTTCATTTTACCGTGACGGCGTTCCATGTTCATCATCATCGTGATGGGCACTCCGCCTGCAATCCATTCCGCTGCCGGAGCAGTTGTGTTGCGAACCGATGACATATAGCCGGTTTTACCTTCTGAAATCAATACAGATGCAGTATAACCCAGTGAGTAAGTATAGTCGGCATCGAAGTTTGATGGGATGGCACAACGACCTTCGTAACCAAAGAAGTGGTTGATAGAAGAGAATTTGCCTTTGTAAACTCCCTGAGCTTTCAGTTGCGCTAAGCGTTTAGCCACCATTTCGATGAGCAGTTTTTCAGTTTCAATCAACGAAACCTGTACGTTACCATGCGGGTCGCGATCGAGTGTCAGCTGACGGGCGATACCTTTTGGAAGATCGCGATAAATCTGAGCGCTTTCAGCCGACAACATGCCTTTTACATACTGACGTTTCTCGTCGTCGGTTTCAAGTGCATTGAAATCATCGTTATGAGCCAACAAGTCGTTGAGTTCAGCAATGAGTTTCTTCATGGCCGGGATAAATTCGATTAATCCTTCCGGAATCAGTACTGTACCGAAATTCAGTCCGTGTTCCGCGCGGTGCACGATTACTTTCACGATATTTTCCACCACATCCGACAAAGTCAGGTTATTGGCTTCCACTTCTTCTGAAATGATACAGATATTCGGCTGACTTTGCAACGCGCATTCAAGCGTGATGTGAGAAGCCGAGCGACCCATCAGGCGGATGAAGTGCCAGTATTTTTTAGCCGAATTGGCATCACGCTGGATGTTACCAATCAACTCGGAATATACTTTACAAGCGGTATCAAAACCAAAAGAAGTCTCGATCATCTCGTTTTTCAGGTCACCGTCGATTGTTTTCGGACAACCGATTACCTGGATAGGTTCGCCTTTCTGTGCATAATACTCAGCCAGTACGCAGGCATTCGTATTCGAGTCGTCCCCGCCGATAATCACGATAGCACTGACATCTAATTTATGGCAAATTTCAGCCCCTTTATCATATTGTTCAGCTTCTTCCAGTTTTGTACGTCCTGATCCAATAATATCGAAACCACCTGTATTGCGGTATTCATCTACGATTTCTTTGGTCAATTCAATGTATTTATGATCAACCAATCCACTCGGTCCACCCAGAAAACCATATAGTTTATTGGCAGGATTGAGTGCTTTCAGGCCGTCGAACAATCCACTGATTACATTGTGACCACCCGGCGCTTGTCCACCCGACAAGATAACCCCCACGTTTTTCACCGGATAGTTTTTCTTTTCACCCGGTTCAAAAGTTACCAGCGGCATACCATAGGTATTCGGGAACAATTTTTTGATATCGTCCTGATCCGCAACCGATTCAGTTGCAGCGCCTTCTTTCAACACCACATTCCCTTTCAGGGCATTGGGCAATTTAGGCTGATAACCCGCCCTTGCGATCTGCAAAGGACTTTTAGTCATTGGTTTCATACGTAAATAATTGTTTTTAACTCTTTAGTTTATAATAGTTTGATGATTATGCTAGTTTTCTCCAAATTGACAGCAAATTTACAAAAAAATATGCAAAATAGCAGGGTAAGGAGGGTAAATAAATATATTTTGAGGAATTGCATAGAAAATTTATACGAATTGCACAGCAAAAATTTTGGTATGTCAAAAACTCGTTTTACATTCGCATATAATTAGCAATAAAACCGGGTTTCAGACCAGATAGGTTGATAAAAGACACCTCCTTTTCATGCTATAGAGCCTACTCATTCAGCATCAAAGAGCACAGTAGCTCTATCAAAAAGAGCAACGTTGCTCTACGCCTGAGAGCCTACTTGCTCTACAACTTCGAACGACCTCGCACTACAACAAAGAACGCCCATGCTCTACAGCACTGAACGCACTTGCACGATGCCCGTTATGCCCTGCATAAAACTCATTTATATAGGGCGTAAAACTCATTTATGTAGGGCGTAAACTTCAATTAGTAAGGGAGTAAAATTCAGATTCCTCGCTTTGCTTACTTTTTCAATCTCTTGATATCCTCTTCAATCTCTTTTAAACTTTGCTCCTTTTCTATCACTTGTTGAGCGATTTTGTATTTCTGAAATTCCTCGTTCGATTTTTTCAAGGCTCTATCATGGCTTATTTTTCCTGCATGAGTAAGTAACTCCCTACCATTCAATTGTAGAATTACATCCAAGCGTTGAATCCAATCTGCCATATACATGGGTATTCGCTGTTGTGCCATTGTTTCGGCAAAAGCCAGATACTGTTCAACCAACAAGCCCAACAACTTTATTTCATCTTCCTTTAAGTAGTTTTTGGCAATGCTGATATCCGTTTTCTTTATTGCCAATGTATTTTTCTTATCCAACGACTGCATACCCATCAGAGGCAAGGAAGCATCTACCCTGCGATAGACCAATTCAGCTGCCGTTTGTTGGCTGATAGCCCAAAGTAATTTATTTTGCACCACCTTGAAAAACTCAATGGTTCGTTCATCTTTCGCATCATAATCAATACTGGTGGTGTATATGTCCTTGATTTTCTGATAGAAGAACCTTTCGGAAATGCGTATCTCCCGGATACGTTCCTGCAATTCGTTAAAATAGTTCATCGAGCTGCCCGACTTGAAACGGTCATCATTCAACGCGAATCCCTTAATAATATATTCTTTCAACCGCTGTGTAGCCCAAATACGGAATTGTGTGCCTTGTGGTGATTTTACACGGTAGCCAACCGAAATGATTACATCTAAGTTGTAATAATTGGGAGCTTTCTGCTGAAATTCGGAAATTCCGAATTTCTTCATAGTTAGTGTTTCAACAAGCTCATTCTCGTCATACACATTTTTAATATGCTCGTTAATGGTTGATTTTGCTTTCCCAAACAAATTTGCCATTTGGTCTTGCGTAAGCCAAACGCTTTCTTCCTCTAAACGAACATCTATTTTAATGTTACCTTCGGAATTTTGATATATCAGGATTTCGCTGTTATTCATTTTCTTATCCTATATTATGATTGTTTGCAGGGTATATACATGATATACTCGTTTTTCCAAACAGATTTGTATTCTATGTTTTGGGTTTCGGACATAAATAACATTGCATTAGACATCAAATTCCTCTAAAAGATTCACAAACACAAATGGATTCCGAAATTTCATATTCTCGTTATCCCACTTGTTTTGCAGATATTCAAAACCGGCATTAGCGTAACCCTCCATTTGTCTGATAAATTCAGCAACAAATATATCAATTGTTTCTGCACTTGCATTTTCTAACTCAATCCACTTGAAACCAAAATCTTCCGACTTATTAAGTAGCAACATGACAATATAATCTCGAATTGAGGTCGGATTCCATTGCGAGAAAACAAAGAAATCGTTTGTTTTCTCATTAGATTGAATGAAATTTTGCTTACCCAACTTATAGCCAATTATGAAAGCGTACATATAAGTTTGGTAATATGCGCCAAAAGACGAGAAGTCTCCTTTGCCACTCGTATCGCCTTTTTTAGAGATGCTATCAATCAAAGTTCGATATTGCTCCTTATATCTGGGTCTTTTTTGACCAATTAAATCTCTTAACTGTGAACTGTCCATAGTTTTATCCTTTATAGCATTTATTTTTTGTTACTAAATTGGTTGTGTCTGCTTTTTCTTCGATTACATTTACATAGAAAGTACCGGGAATTTCGCCGTTTACCATTTTTTTTAGAATCTTCTTACCCAAGTCATTAAGATAATTTTCAGAAGCAGGGTCGTATAACTCTTTGATAAAAATGATACTCTGTTTGAAAACATTAGGAGCAATCTTAAAAAAGTTGTTTATAAAATTATCACCAAATTCAGAAAATGGCGCATCTGAAATAAATGGATAATCAAACTGTTTATTCCCTATTTTTGAAGAGATAATCGCCATAATAATAGACAACTGTTTCATTCGCTGAAAACCTGTTCCAAGTCCTGTTAATTCACCATCATATATATTCTTGATTGAAACTTGAACAGTTCCATCTATCTGTGGTTGGAAAACTAATTTACCACCTGCAGACAAATTTCCCTTTGTCAGTTCAATGTATTTTTCGTTGGCATTTGTATTAAGCTGTTCTATAATACGGTTGAAGATTCGTTCTTTCGAGTTATGAAAGATATACTCAACACATGCCATCGTTTCTTTGAAGTTTCGGTAATTTTCTATTTCGCTGTTTGTGCTAATACCCTTAATTTCGTCTTCAATCTGTTTCAATCTAGTGTTCCAATCTTTTATGGATTTCACTGCTTTTCGTATATCTTCCTCTTTCTTTTCAATTGTTTTGTCTGCAAGCGTATAATCTGAAATATATTGTTTATCTGTTATATCAGAACTACTTTCACTTCCACCTGCATTCAAAAATTCATATTGTGCTGTTTCTTTTTCTTCTTCCTTTTGATTGATTAGGTTTTCGAGATAGTCAATTTTTTCTCTGTATTGTTGAACTACACTGGCAATTTTTGGAATACTTAATGAAAATGAGCCAACGGTAGTTTGAATACCACTATAAAACGAACCAAAATCATTTTTGGTTGATTTCGCCTTGTTCGCAGGGCGTTCCATTATCATTTTGATATGTTGCCAAGGTTCGGAGTTTTCGGGTGCAGGTCGTCCGCACACTTCACAAATATGAGTCCTTATCATTCTTTGTAACGATGGAATATCAGGTGAGCCTTCTGGAAGTTTTATAGGATTGTCAATTGCTTTTTGAGTAGCAATTTCAGCTGTTAGTTCCTGTCTGTGCTTGTCAAACAGAGAGATTTGCTCTTGCAAGCCCATCAAAAGCCACGGGGAACTTTCGGAAAATAACAATGAGGTAACACTTTTCTCTTTGTTATCTTTTTCATCTTTTAGTCGCTTTATCTCATTTTGCAGTACTTGTTGAACTCCACGAAATTTTTCTCTATTTTGCGCATTTAGGAGAATTGCTTCCAAAGTTTCCTTTGTCTTTTTGGCTTCGGACAATTCAGTATTATAGATTTCAATCTGAGTTGTAGTGCTTTCAATCCGTCCTTCAAGTGTTTCTCTTTCTTGAATTAGACCGGTAATTTTTTGATTGGTAGAATTGATTTCTTTTTCTTTGTCGTTTGAAAGTTTCCTTGTTTTCTGGGATAAATCTTTGCTAATATCGCAAATCTCTATCAAGTTTTTTATACCTGCCAATGCCTCAATGGTTGAAGACAAACCATTATGAGAAGATAAATCGACCAACTCTTCCATAGATTCGCCTTGTAATAAAGCATAATTCATCAATTCGGCAGGAATGATTTTTTTAACAATCTTTTCTTTGTCAGCAACATCCAAAACAGGAATATCTCGATTATCAATAGTTTGCAGAATATCCATTTTTTCATTTGTTTTCCAGCTGTCGCCGTCTTTCTTAAATTGCACAATCTTTGAAATAGAGTACTTATCTATATTTTCAACAAAGACAATTTTTACTCCAATATCAAAATTTGTTTCTTCGTTCAGTGCTTTACCTGAAGCCATTTTGGAAAATGAAGACGAGGCACAAACCATTCTTTTTAAATCAGAATCATAAACGGTATCTTTCAAAAGCCAAAGAATACCGTTGTAAAATTTTGATTTACCCATATTATTGTCGGCATTTACAATATTGATACCCTCTTTGAAATAATAGGTATTGTTATCAAAATTTCCATAATAGTTATAGAAGTTTTTGAAGCTCACAGATTTAATTATTGTTGCCATATTTTATAACTGCATTATTTGTTTCTGAATAGTTTGAAAAATAGCATCTTTACCTCTGTGATTTTCTTGCCCGTTAATTATTGCTTTAATAATCTCAATAACTGGACAATCAGACTTCGCATAAAAATTCTCTTGTTCTAAATCTTCTTTGGAAATTTGAAAAACCGACTGTAATTCAGGCGATTTTATCACTTCTTTGAAAATCTCTTCTGCTGTCATTTTCTTTATTATTTATTGATTTATATTCAGAATAAGTTCAGACAAGACCAAATCATAAAACCTTGCGACCTCGTCTAATGATTTTAGTGCGCCTGTATAGTTATTGGTTGCTAAATTGGCAAAATATGCTACACGGTTTAACTCTCCTTTCACTAAACTACGTTCAATAGTCCAAAAATCTCTGGAATAATATGGTGATTGAAAGTTTGGAACAACAACCATATCAAAGATATGTGCAAAAGTTTTTTGGGGATGTTTGCGTAGCAAACGACCTCGTCGTTGAATAAATTGTCGGGGATTGCCTGTGCTTGACGCAAATATACCGTATTCAGCCCGAGGTACATCAACACCCTCATCCAAACATTTCATTGCAAATAAAACATTGATTTGTCCATTCTCAAAACCTTGTAGAATAGTTTTTCGTTCTGTTTTACTGTTTTTACCGGTATAAGTATTGCAAGTTGTATTTGGAAAAATATCTTTTGTAGTGTCAAGCATTTTTTTGATAATGGTTTCTTCATAAATGTCTGCTTCAGAATCACTATCAGAATTGGAAAATATTACTGCTTCGTCAGAATCAAACATTTTTTTGCCTTCGGGAACATATACAAAACAATACTTCAATTTGTCCTGTCCAATTTCAGTAATTATTTCTTTAAAAACACGTATTTTATCGTCTGCTTTATGTAAGATACGCTTGCGTAACATCAACAGTTTTTTTGCTTTTTGAGTGTCTTTGAATTGTTTAGTAGCATTATCAAACAATCGCAGGAGGTGTTCAGTAATTTGCGCATATTCTTGCATTTCTTCATCATTAAGGTAGGCTATTTTAGGATAATAGCAATATTCCATTAACCGACCTTCTTCGATGGCTTTCTTCATTGAAAAGTTATAAACATAAGGGGGGGTATCATTGAAAAAACTTTCTAACTCTGCTGTTCCTTCCTCATCATAAATTCGGCTTGGAGTTGCAGACAATGCAATTCTTCTTTTGATATGCAATGTTCGGAAAACGGCACGCACCAATTCTGAGCCAATATTATGTGCCTCGTCTGCTATCAAAATCATATTTTCGGACAAATGTGGCAATACTTGTTGAAAATCTATGTTAGTAAATGATTGGTAAGTGGAAATAATCACACTATTCACTTTTTTGCCTCTGCTAACTTTGTCTTCCAACTTTGAAATCTGCTGACGCCATTGCGGATTTTCAGAAAATACGGTAATAACATTTTTAAAATCAAATTGTGCGATTTCATCAATCCATTGTTCTACCAATGCAATGGTTGGTACTAATATCAAAAGTTGATATGACCCGTCTTGTTGGTACTCTTGTAATGCACAATTTAAAGAAGTTATTGTTTTCCCTGTTCCTGTTGCCATAGCAAAAATACCCTTTTTGCCATTCTGTACCCATTTTTCATACGCCTCAACTTGATATGGTCGAGCACCGTCTGGATATTTGTCAGGGAAATGCGGTTCTTTGAGTTTTGGAACTGTTGGTATGATTTCTTCTTCTGTTGTTGTGCTATTTGTTAATTTCCGGATTATTTCTTTCTCTTGCAACAATAATTCGTTAGCATCTACATTTGGATAAGTTTTAACTACTTCTTGACAAAACTTCTTAGCAGGAAAAACTAAAACACTTTCATTTGCTCCTGACCAAATTTCCGCAAAATCCTGCTCTGAAATTTCAATACGTTCCTGACTATCTTCGCTTTTCCATGAACAAGTACATTCGATAGTTTCAATGTTTTTTACCAATGCAGCAGCAGTTAAGTTCATTGACCCTGTAAAAGCGACTTTGTCACCATTTTCGTCTTTGAAAACACCAAATTTTTCGTGCGCCAATCCACCGTCTTTGGGTATAATAATTTTTATTTCAATTCTATTTGTTTGGATTAGATACGACAAACATTTGAAAAAATGTTTGTCTCTTTTTGAAAGAGTTATTTTTAAAGCGTTAAAAGATTGAAGTATATATTCTTCAAAATCAATCATCTGACTATTTTGCAAAAGGTTATAATCTTCTTCTGTAAGGTATTGGTTTATATACATTCGCATTTTCCCTCCATTGCTTATAAAATGGGCGAAACCAACAGAAAGAATATTGAACGAAGCACTACTAAAATACCCTAATCCAATATCAAGTTTGGAACTGTTAGACAGTGCCAACAAGCAAAAATCAAATGGTAAATCTTTTCTACCGGTTGAGTACCTATATTTGAAATCCTTATCTTTTAACATCAAAAATAAGTTTTGAAAGTTCTATAAATTTTCGTCTTTGTTCATCATTTAACTGATTCTCTTTGAAGTCATTCGTGGCTCTTCGAAACCATTCATACATGAATTTCTCTAAATTGTTTTTATTTGAGGAAGTCACATTTTGATTCTCCAATAAAAAGCATTTAAGTCTATTGCAATGAATAAACCATTCATAAATTGATTTATTTGTTTCATAATCTGCATATTGAAATTTTATTCTTTCAATTTCTGATTTTTGATGCTCAGTTAGTTTATTAGTGTTTTTGTTTGCTATCCGCCACCAACGATATAAAGAAGTTTCTTCATCATCATCGGAAGAAGAGAAAGGGAAATGGTCATTCTCAGTTAAAAACTTTTCAAAATCATATAACCGTTGCTCAAAAGACCTTCTTTGCTCTTCGTGAACAACTATTTCATATTCGGAAGGATATTCTTTACTTACTAAACCAAATAAATTATTTTGGAATTGTATAAAATTCTTGCCAGAAAACATTGTACTGTGAATGTTCTTTTGGTTTGTTTCAGGAAAATGCTGTAATACATTTTCCGAAATAGCTTCAATTGTTTGTGGTAAATCGTTTGCTAACAAAAACTCTGTTATGGCATCACGAATCGTACCCGAACGAATATGTCTCCATTCTTTAAGTAAGTAAATACTACTTCGCTTCCTAAATGTAATATCATCGTGCTTTTGTAAATAAGGGCGCAATCTGTCTGAATTGTTTTCTTGTGTATATTTATGTTCGGGCATATTTTTTTTAAATTCAACAAATATATCTTCCAGGTGCAAAGGTTCTCCCCTTATTTGCAGTATTTCATAAACTACATCAAATGGACTGCGCTCTTTGTTTGCTGGTACTTTAATTTGATTACCCTCAACATCTTCAGCATATAACCCAAATTCGTGCAACAAAATATCTTTCACTATACTTGTTATGTCATTTATTTTGTCAAAATCAAAATTTATCCATCGCTGAGAGTTTTTAATGTATTCTTCAATATCTAATAGATATTCTGTTTGATTATCTGTCAAGATGCTACATAAATCTTCTCTCATCCCTTCAAAATCGAAAACTTCAGCAAGCCTTTTTTTTATTAGAAGTACAGATTTCCATAACTTATCACGACTATTTATATTAAAACCACCATAAAGTGTATAATCATCTTTAAACATATATCCAAGAAGTTGCATTACAAATTCTACAGAAAAAGTACAACTTTCTTGCTCTATTTGACGATCTATGTCATTAGACACCTGATTTATGAAGTGTGAATCTTGAATTAATTTTGTTAAATATTTCCAATCTTCTTTATTACAAAGCAACTCTATAAGTTTGGTCAGATCATCATCTTTACTGCATTCAACAAGTCCATTTGTAATCTCAAAAGTACTACGAAATGTATTATTCCTTATCTGCCGGACTCTTTCTCGTGTTAAATTATATTTTACTGCAATTTCATCTAGTGTTTGAAATTGATAACTTTTAAAAATCGGGAACGAATCTATAAGAATTTTTATATTACGTTTTTTGTTTTTTATAAGTTGTTGTTCTAAAATCCAAAACATTGGCAAATGATTATAGGTCTTATAAAATCCAGCAACAAAGCTATCTAAAATTATATCTCCTTTTTGACGAACCAAATTTAGCCTTGCTATATCCTCTTCAGATAAATCAATGAAATTTATAAGTTCTTCTTTCATTTTATATTTTAAATCAATAGTCTCCTCAAAACTTTTTAGCCCTAAGCCATTAATTTTTAATAAAACATTATCAGGAACGAATAAATAAGCAATAACAAACCCATCAAAACCAATTGATTTTAATCTGTTTTTTGTGCGGATTGAATAACACTCTATAAAACTCAAGAATTTTTGTTCAAGAATTTTCTTCTTGTTTATATCCAAATAAGAGAGTATATCTTTGCCATCTACCAGCTTGTTGTTAATAGCACTAATAACATCTGTTTTTATTAGGTTTTCAATTTCTGTCTGCTTTTGAAGGCTTTGTTCTTCTTCAAGAAAACCATCAGTATTTTCAGATAACTCAATTTGCGGAATATATTCTTTGCATAAATCTTCTAACTCTAAACAAGTTCTTTTTCCAGCATTTCTTATATTTAAGAAATGCTGTCCACTTTCGTAATAATCAACTATATCGAAAAGTGTTTCAAGATTAGCTTTAAAACAACAATTGCATGTGCGGACAGATATTTTATTATCTTCCAGCAAATCCATAATTGTAATATTTCGCAACTCCTCTCTTAACATAGCTCACATAAACCACTTTGAATTTTATCGAATAAATAATCATAACCCACTAAATTTGGATTATCTTTAACATCATCGTAAATACGTTGTAAGCCATCATCAAGGTGTAATTTAAAATAACGTGGCAGGTCTTTGTCATTACTGCTAATTTGATAATGTGTGCAAATTAGAGATTCGTATAATGAATAATAATTGCCAAACAGCACATACTTACTATATTCTTTACCACCAGAATCTTTTACATCTAAAGGAGAGAATTTGCTCCCTGATTGCAAAGAATAACCAATGGCAATTCGGGCGATTATATTTTCAGCACCTAAATTGAATTTACGTGTTAATTCAACTACAACTTCTCTGTTTCTGCTACTTGTCCGTATCTGTGAAAACATAACTTACTCTTTCATTAAATTGTTAATATCAACCGGCTGAATATATGAATATGAATTATTGTTTTTCAGTAGGAATGCTGAATTTACATAGGGCTTCATCATCTCAAGTTCATTCTCCGTCAACTCCTTGTGTAACAATGGAAATAAAACAACCTGTTTAGAAACGGTTGGGTAAAACTCTGTAATGATTTTTTTTGCGTGGCTCTTATCAAACTTCTGTAAAGGGCTATCAATAAAGACAGGAAACTGTATGCCTGATTCTTCCACAAGTGCTTTGAGTAGGGAGGTAGCATAAAGTTGTTGCTCGCCTTTTGACAAAGATTCCTTTTTTATTATACTGCCCCCTGTGGCATAAAGATTTATGTCTATTATATCATCATCCACCACAACATCAACATGATTGATAAAATCGGTTTTATGCATTAAATTATTCATCGTGGTTTTTATACGCCTTTCGAGTGCTGACTTTTTTTCTTTTTTCAATGAAATAAGAAATGTATTTAATTCTGATATAAGTTGTTCAGCGACTTTATCTTTCATGCTATCGGTATCGTCAATGCTGACTTTTTTGCTCAGCTCCGAAACTTGGCGGCTAACTACAGCCAATTCTTTGTTTATTGCGCCGCGTTCCTCGTGTAACTGACGGATTTTTTGTTCCAATTCGGCTATTCTTCGTTCGCTTTCATTCTTTTGTTTGCGAATAGATTTTATTACATTGTCGTTTTCTTTACTGTGCATATTGGATATACTCCGGGCTATACGCTCCATTACCTGCTTGTTTTTGCGATAATCATCAGCAAGGTGTTCAAATTCTATCCTATAAGTAGTCGTTATATTGGAATACACAGCCAAAAATTCATCAAAATCTTCTTTGCTCACGCTTAACAATGGAGCAGAACTGTTAGCTTGATTTTGATACTTAGAAATAATGTTGTTAAACGAATCTACTAACTGTTTTTTTTCTTCGGAAGAAAGTTTTACATTGTCAAACAATTGCTGCATTTCATCATTGATATTTCGTAATAAAAAGTTTTGATTTCGAATATCACTTTGAGTTTGAAGAATAGTATAATCCTGTTCCAACTGTACTTTTGTCTGCTGCAAAAGTTTTCCTGAGATTGCAAAGGCAGCATATTCCAAAAAATGTTTGAGTTTTTGTTTGTATTCAGCATCTTTTTTTCGAGTGGTTTCCAATACAGCTTCTTGTCGGTTTAATTCTTCAAGCGTTGTGCTATTACCTTCACGTAAAAGTTGCATTTGCAAACCTTCATCTTCTTTTTTTAGCAACATTAGTTGTGCATCGAAGTTGACTGTTTGCTTTTCCTGCATTGAAACAGTTTCATTTAATTGTTTTTGTTTAGCAATTAATTTGTTTAATTTATTACGGCTATCTATATCATCTGATTTACGTCTAAAACGCAAACGCATATTTTCAAGATTTTTTTTCAAATCCTCGTATTTCTTCACTCCTAAAACCTCATTATATGCCGAGCAAAGTTTGCGTTTTTCATCTATGGTATTAGCTTCAGCAAGTGTTACAATTTTTTCTGAATCGAAAAAGAAAAAACGGGCAATATCTTTATTGAGAATAAAATCATTAATAAAAACTTCCTGTCCAATTTCGCTCGTTAATTCGCTGACTACACCATCAATTAGAATTTCAATATTTTCTTTATCTAAGAGAATATCGTATGAACGAGTGATTTTCAAAGATTGACAGGGAATTGACGGTATAAGTACATCTGTAAACTCCAGAGTAACAGTATATTGAGACCATTCTTTTACAAATTCATTATCAATAGAATAACCCTGTTTTTTTATACGACTAAGTGTACTTTGTGTAACTTCAGTTTGCAGTTTTTGCTGGCAAATTTGATTTAAGTTATTGATCACAGTGTTGTTATAACCTCCATTCAACATTTCTTTACGAAAAGACTCATCAATATCCGTCATTAACCGACCATATAAGCACCATAAAAGAGAATGTAAAAATGTAGTTTTGCCGAAGCCATTTTCTCCAGAAATCAGATATAAATTTTTATTATTCCCATTTGGAAAAACAATTTTATTAATCCCTTTATAAAGGCGATAGTTGTTTAGTTCTATGGTTTTTATTTTCATATAGTTGCCCCCTTTACAAAACTATCTAAGCGAGCTTCTAAATCCGTTTGAAGTCCGTATTTTTTCATTAACAATACTTTGTTTTTTTGTAAGGCAAGCAATTCCTGTATTAAAAAATAATGAGCGGAATCGTTACAAGACTTTTCGAGCAACAACCTTTCCTGTAATCCGATATTGTCATTAGGAAGATCATATCCATAAACTTCATTATGAATATCATTGACAGTCTTGGAGAAATTACCATCTCTATACCACATTACTTGAATGGCAATAAGTTCTTGACTTGTAATCAGGTTTATACTCGAACGAAATTGTTGTGTTTCTTTTTGGATAGTAAGCAATTCTCGCAATAACTGAATTCTGTATTCCATTGTGTAGTTGCCCATATTATGACCTGTCTCATCAACAGCCAACTGCCCATTTCTGCGCGTATTATTCCTATTGGCAGAGATATTTCTGTTTTCTATCATTCTGTTTCTGAATTCAAGTAAGGGCTTCATCCATTCAATGCCATTTTTTATTAGTGCACTCATTGACTTGTCTTCTTTTACTACCGTACACGTCCAACAACCGAAACGACTCTGTCCGCAACTGCGGTGCGAATCGTTGGTTACAACAGTAGGACACTCGTAATCATCTGCAGATGCATCCATATATATTTTAAAAAGTATCTGATTATCAAAATGCCACGGCGAAGGAATTACATTGATAATATACCAAACCTCTTCTAACATCAATTCTTTAATCGGAGCATAAGTGTACGTGTTTGGATTAAGTGGATGTTTGGATAGACGTTGTCCTTTTATATCGTGCTTTTTAATTGATTTGGCTCGTTGCTGACTTTCGGCAATTCGTGTTCCAATTAAAATAATCGCCTCTCCATCTGCTGTTACTTGATTTGTAATGAAAGTTGAAGTTGGTTTTATCTTCATTTTTTCAGTACAAAATCGAAATGAATTGTTTGGTACAGGGTAGCCCTTGCCAATCACACAACTCCAGAAAGTATCTTCTATTTGAGGTGTTGTCGTTTTAACAATGATTGGCAATTGTTGTTCCTTTGCTGCCTTTTGAATGGTCTGCAAAACTGTTGTTACATATTCCTCAATAACAGGATTTTCAACCATGGTGTCATTGCAAACTACATAAATCTGTCTTTTTAGAATGGACTCTGGGCTATTTTCTTTAATTTTAAATAAGGCTAACCATACCAATGATAGAAGAACTGTAGAATCTTTCCCTCCACTAAAACCAATGATCCAGGGGCGATTATATCTATCTTCTTCTAAGTATTGATCCATTAATTCATCAATGATATCTATGATTTTTTTTGGTAGTTTCTTCATTTGTTATTTACATTTCTAATTACAATATCCAACGCCTTACCCGCCAATTCTTTCTCTTCAACCAACAATTCAATCACTTTATCCGCCAACCAAAGAGCAAGCTGTTCTTATTCATCCATAGAAAGTAATCTTGCATGTGAAACAATTTGTAATCGTTTTCCGGACATTTACCTCGTTCAATCTCGCTATACATAGGTGAGTCTATCTCAAAAGCCGATGCCAATTGACGTTGGAACTGTTGTTGTTGGAACTGTTGCTGTTCTTCTCTTAATCGTCTGATTCTATTCGCGAATAGCATAATCATTACAATTGGTGCTTTTATTATTTTGAATTTTCAGAATTCAAACAAAGGTATAAAAAAAACACATATTAACATATCATAAACTAAAAGTTTATATCTTTGCCCTGCTAATTCTGTTAAACTATCCCCACTATCGTTCATCACAGATTTCAGCATACTCCATCTACTTTCAACCCTCTGGTGCGATTATGCCCTGGCGATGGAGCTGATTACAGTTTTACCTGCATCAACTCCTCCCCTAACCGATGTAGCGTTTGTTCTATCTCTTTTTTTCGGGCTGCCGATGGCCGTTTTACATTACAGGCATAATGTCTCATCACCGCAGGACTAATACCTACCCGGGTGGCTAACTCCGTCAGGTTAATCATGGGAAAATCTTTGACTAATTCCTGAATGCTGTTACGTTGTTTATCGGCTTGCTGTTTGTTGTAGTTGAAGAAACCTTCAAAACTTAAATCTTCATCAATTGCTTCCCAATGTATGCCCATTGCTGACAATTCATAGTCTTCACGCTCGGCGGGTGTAGCATTCTTCAAACGGGGAAACCACTCCAAAAGCATACTTTTTACCGCACCCTGAACGGTTTCAATAAAAATCCGCTCATCTGAGAACCATAATCTTTTTAAGTCTTTTCGTGTCATATCATTATTTATGCGAATCAGGATTAGAAATTAGATTCCTCGCCTTGCTCGGAATGACAAATTATTATATTACTTGTTCAAAACCGCCGCTTGAGCGACTTGAGTACTTCATCGATTTCATTTGCGGCGGTTCTATA
>JAEWUM010000050.1 GCA_023459355.1 Bacteroidota bacterium
TTCTTTGAAGGTTACGCAACGCGCAGAAGGATAATGCAGTAGATAACTAACTAAATCGTAACCTATTACTATCAAGAGCAATTAACCTACGCTCATTTCCAATAAATTACACTCTTTTCGTAACTTCGGTGTGCAAATCTACAATTTTTATTGAAAAGAGAACTGTTAATTTTCGAAAAAAAGAATAGTCTGAACGATAATATCAACACACGCTTCCAGTTCGGCTTTGGTCATGACCAACGGGGGTGCAAAACGTATAATATTGGTGTGCGTTGGTTTGGCTAACAGTCCGTTCTCCGCTAATTTCAAACAGATATCCCAGGCTAAGTTTGTATGACCTTCGTTGTTAATTACCAGTGCATTCATCAACCCTTTCCCACGTACGAGTCTGGCAATTTTTGACGAATTGCATAGTTTCTCCATTTCTTTTCGAAAATAAATGCCGAGTTCCAGGGCGTTCTCAGCCAGCCGTTCATCGCGAACCACTTCAAGGGCTGCAATGGCAACCGCTGCTGCCAGTGGATTCCCGCCAAAGGTAGAACCATGTTGTCCGGGGCGCAGGACATCCATAATTTCACGGTGCGACAGCACGCCTGAAACCGGATAAACACCTCCCGATAAGGCTTTTCCCAGGATCAGGATGTCGGGATGCACGTCTTCGTAATCACAGGCCAGCAAACGGCCGGTACGGGCAATGCCGGTCTGAATCTCATCGGCGATAAACAATACCTGGTGTTTCCGGCATAAGTCATAACAACGCTTCAGATAGCCGTCATCCGGAACCAATGCCCCGGCCTCTCCCTGGATGGGCTCAACCAAAAAACCGGCTACATCGGGATTTGCCTCTAAGGCTTTTTCCAGCGAATCAACATCATTATAAGGTATGATGATGAAACCGGGCGTGTACGGTCCGAAATGTGTACGGGCATCCGGATCAACGGAAAACGAAACGATGGTCGTGGTACGGCCGTGGAAATTGTTCTCGCAAACGATGATTTTCGCCTTGTCTTCTGCAATTCCCTTATGTTCATACCCCCATTTCCGCCCAAGCTTGATAGCAGTTTCCACAGCTTCCGCACCGGTGTTCATCGGCAGGAATTTGTCGTAACCGAAATATCGGGAGATAAACTGTTCGAAAATGCCGAGCTTGCTGTTGTAAAACGCCCTTGAGGTAAGGGTAAGTTGTTTGGCTTGTGTGATTAGTGCCTCTGTGATTTTCGGGTGACAATGACCCTGGTTCACGGCAGAGTATGCCGATAGAAAATCATAATACCTCTTTCCTTCCACATCCCACACATATACACCTTCACCCCGGTCGAGCACCACCGGAAGAGGGTGGTAATTGTGCGCGCCGTATTGGTTCTCGAGATTGATTAATTGTTCTGTTTGTTTCATATCTTTTTTGTTTACAGTCTACGGTCTACAGTCAACAGTCAACAGTCAACAGTCTACGGTCTACAGTTTACGGTCTACCGTCTATAGTTAACAGTCTACGGTCGTCGGTTGCCAGACACAGCTTTCCGCTTTCCGTTCTCCGTTCTCCGCTATTCGCTATTCGCTATTCACTATTCACTATTCACCACCTCCAGCATCATACACCTTACACTACCGCCGCCATATTTTTCAATCGTGGGTACTGGGCATACAATCAGGTCATTATAACTTTTCAACGCTGTTATTTGGTTTGTGTTCAGCGAATCATAAGCCGATTGTGACATGACCAGAAACTTCTCACCGGTCGTGTTTCTTACCTGAAGCATATTACCGGCAAACCGGTGCATTTGTGCTTCACTGATTTCGATGATGTGTTTTCCGGTTTCCCGAAAGGCGCTTTTCAGCATGTACTTTTCTTTTTCATCATCAATACTGTCGAAACAAATTACGACAAATTCATCGGCGATACACATCAGCACATTGGTATGGTACACCGGCAACCGCTCGCTACCTGCCTGTTGATAGGCGTTGAAACAGACCGGCCTGTAACCGAAATCACCACAGAAATGTTGGAAAAGTTTTTTATCCGTTCGTTCCGAAAGTGCGGCATAGGCAATTCGATGGTCACGATCGAGTACCATGCTGCCGGTGCCTTCTAAAAATACATTTTCCGCTTCAAATTGGCTGTAATCAACCATGCAGGCCGGGCTAAACCTGTTTTCCAATACATCCTGAATGAAGTCGGTTCGTCTTTCTGCGCGACGATTCGGTGCGTACATCGGGTATAAAACCACCCGACCATCCTCCTGAAAGGAAATCCAGTTGTTCGGAAATATTGAATCCGGAGTATGAGGTGCTGCAGTATCAGGATACACCATGACCTGAACACCCTTATCCCGAAGTAATTTCACCATGTTCCTGAATTCTTCCAACGCCTGTTGTTGAATCAACCGGTCGGGTTTGTCACCTTCCTGCTGAAAGAAATTGTTGACCGCGGTTTCAGGGTTAAAGCCGAAAGCCACCGGTTCAATCATGATTACCTTATTTGTTGTTTGTACTGACATAACTTTTTTATCCTGTTTAGTCCGTTGTTCTGATTAACGGAAAAGTGGAACAACGTAATAAGCCGCCCATTTTCGAGATCTCACGGTAAGGGACCCGTTCGACCGTCATTCCCCATTCCTTTTCCAGGTGGTTGTTCAGCCGGTCAAAATGCTCCTCCGAAACCACTACATCGGGAGAAATGGAAAACACATTGGTGTACATTTGGTACATCTCTTCCTGCGTGATTTCAAATAAATTCTCTTTCCCGAATATATCCATCAACCGGTAATAATCATTTTCCGACCTGAATCCGGCTTTGTAAATCAGAGCTCTGTTGCGCGATACCGGCATAAAGGTACAATCGAGATGCAGGATACCCTGTCGCGGATCAGTGTCGTGTTTCTTCAATTCCAATGGAATCAGTGTTTTCTCCGGAAATAATTCTTTCAGAAAATGAAAGGCATAGAGGTTGGTTCGTGCCGATTTCAGGCTGGCGTAATCTCTTCCTGAATAAAGTCCTACGAATACCATATCGTTGTAGAGCACCACATCGCCACCCTCTACGTGCGCCCGTTCGGGCAGATTGAAAATGCGGTTGTAAGGAATCTGGCTGTAAACCACCTCATAAGCTTCCTTTTCATTTTCACGGGTCGGGATGATATTGGAGTTGATTATTTTATCGTCGATAACAAAGCCTACATCCCGGGCAAATACCTGGTTGCAGTGCTCAATGTTCCAGGGACGAAACACCTGTACATCGTATTTTTGCAATACCTGCGCAAAAGCCGACATTTCTCTGAATACTGCTTCTTCAGCCGGATAGATGCCTCTGACTGCCGATTCGTAAGATTTGGCGTCGTAGGTTTCTTCAGGAACCGGTGGTTTACCCATGGAGCCAGGCTGACCGAGCACCACTGCTTTGAGTCGGTCGGTTTCGTTTCTGATGTTCAGTAGCATGTGTTTGTTTTTTGCAAATGTATAAAACTATAGTTAGATGTAAAACCATTCGGGGGTTAAAAATGTTTATTTGTTGTATAAAGTTGCATTTTAGCCTGATTGAATATGCTTTCATTGTTGAGAAGCCGATGAGAGGCTATCATTGATAGTAGTATCAAAAATTATTCGTAACATTGCAGCTCGAAACAAACCACCATGCCACAGGAAATCGAACGAAAATTTTTAGTTACATCCGAAGCGTACAAAAAAGAAGCGTACAGGAAAACGTATATCAAACAAGGTTATCTTTCAGTGACACCAGAAGCGACCGTCAGGGTTCGCATTCGTGATGCGCAGGCAACCCTCACCATCAAGGGGAAAAGCAGCGAAGAGGGAACCTCGCGCTATGAGTGGGAAAAAGCAATTGAAGTAGCAGAAGCTGTCGAATTGCTGCAATTATGTAGCACGGGACTAATCGAGAAGAATCGTTATGAAATCCGTGTAGGTAAACATCTTTTCGAGGTGGATGAATTTTTGGGAGCAAATGAAGGCCTGGTTGTAGCCGAGGTAGAATTAAAAAACGAGGCAGACTCTTTTGAAAAGCCTGCCTGGTTAGGATTGGAGGTCACGGGAGACCTCCGCTATTATAATGCCTTGTTAAGTCAGCATCCTTTTTCTCAGTGGTGATCCGGATCAGGCATTCCTTCGTAGTTGAAAATTTTCTCATGCATGCCGGCATAATAAAAACTGTGGTTGCGGTGATCCCGTTCGTCGAGCCCTATTCTTCTGAAGATGTCGGCATAATTAGCTAGATCAGCATATTCTTTCACGATAGGATTAGTCACCGGCTCTTTTTCCCACTGCGGATTTTCCTGTACCATTTGAGCATAAATAATTTCAGCATGGTCTTCAAATTCCGCGTTGAACCTGAAACCTGCTTTGATGTTCGTCCAGGCCACGATTTTCGAAAGTACAATATAAAAGGTTGTGATCAGAAACACCACCGGAGTTGAAAGAAACCAGGGGTCTTTCAGATTATCTTCCCTCATTTTCTCCTGGATAACCAGTAAATGCATATATTCATTGTCCTGTGCTGCCCTTCCCCAGGCGATGATATCCTGTGCCCAGTCAACTTTCTTCCGGTTAAAATACTTGTAAGTCAGCCGGAAATACTGTCTGATTTCCCATTCCCTGTAAGGGATACAAGCCAGAATTTCCAGTAACTTAGCCTTTGCTAAGCGGTTCTTTTTTCCAGTGGCCAGGTCCATTCCCAAGAAAAAAATACGGGCGGCAAAGCTATACTTTAACCGGGGCGTTTTCAGTGTGTTTAATTGTTCTTTACGTAAATCAATTGCCATATATGTTTGTTTTATAGTTTGAATATACTTCATGCGGGTGTAAGAAAGAGTCCTTACATCAGCAGGGTGTTAAACGTCGAAAATCTGTGATTTGATGCCGTATTGAGGTTATCTGCTAAACAGTAAAACCAGGTAAATTGTTTGGGGAATTTTAGTTAAAAAAGGAGCATAAACCGGAAAAATTATCTTCAGGGATTGTTCAGTAAATCCTGCATGTCTACATAGAAATCCATAAGTTCCTGATTCCTATCCACAACAACATGTAAGGGTTGGCCCGAGACCTGTTGAAAGAAGCCCCTGATTTCCGGGAGTTTTATTGTATATGTTTTATTGCCCTTGATTTCAATCAGGACATCTCCCGTTTGTAAACCGGCTTTTTCCGCAGGAGAATCTTTCCATATATTCGTAATTTCGTACACCGGGATGAAATTCCCGTTTTGAATTACTTCTATCCCGGCAACATTGTATTTGAATTTATTATTGAAATTGTGATTAGGTTTGAGGTATAAAGCCTTATTTTTGATGTCGATGATGATGTTGAATCTCGAAAGCAACTCGTTGCCAATGGTGCCGTCGCGATCCGACCTGCTGATGATGCCCGCTATAGTTGCTGAATCAGGGAAAACCACGATGGGTTGATGGAAGCAGTATTTATCGAAGCAGATTTGCGGTATGCGCGCCAGATACCCACACATTTCGCCGCTAAAGCCTTCCCCTATGCGTGCGTAAACGCGTCGTTCCGGAATTTCGGCAGCATCCGACCGTACCGTTTGAAACCATGCGTTGAGCATGGCGCCGGTATCAATTAACATTTTAATGTTACGAATGCGTGCGCTATCATCCAATAAAGTAAGGTTAATGTACAATTTGTTATTTTCAACAATGAGAGGTTTGTATATATACCCTTTTGGAACTTTATTTTTATCATGATGGAAAAGATTCATCCTTTTTCGGGTATAATCGAACTCTGCGATGTAGTCTTTGATTAAATTGATACCAGCTATTCCATTTATTTTAGCTCCGACATGATGTGACAGTCCCAGGATGTCCTCTGTTAACAAATTAACGGTTGTGTTTGTAAGTTTTAATTTGCCGAGTTTTATAATGTTTCCTTCACTTACGAAACTCGAAACAGTTTTACCTGATCCGAGTCCCTGTATTGGTTTCAGTATGCCAGGCATTAAGTCTACAGAATCTTCCATCTGTAATTCAGTAATAATTGTATTTCTTACACCTGTATCAAACATCAGCCGCAAGGGTGTAGAGTTGTTGATGGTGGCATGTATGATGATGTAACTGCCGGCCAGTTCTATAGGAATTGATGCTACCCTTACTGCACGACCATGAAGGACTCCCGACAACAGGGTCATCAGCAGGAATAAAAGAAGCCGGTATGGTGCAGGGCTGATAATCATAGTAATAAATTTCAGGAGTTGCCACAAATATAGACAAAGAATTTTAAAAGAAATGTTTAAATTTGTGGATTTTTAAAACCTGGTTAATCTGATTACACAATAATCCTGATTTATGTTATTCAACTCATTCGATTTCGCGGTTTTCCTGCCATTGGTGTACCTGCTTTACTGGACCCTGTTTCAGAAGCATATCAAGCTTAGAAACTTATTTCTGCTGACAGCCAGTTATGTGTTTTACGGGTTCTGGGACTGGCGTTTTCTGTCCCTGATACTCATCAGTTCACTGATGGATTATATCCTCGCCATGCAAATTCACGCAGCTAAGCCGGAGCAGAAAAGCAAAAGAAAGGCCCTGCTGGTATTGAGTCTCGTGCTGAATCTCGGTTTTCTGGGCTTCTTCAAATACTATAATTTCTTTGTCGAAAGTTTTATTGCCACTTTTACGCTTTTCGGAAAAGAATTCAGTTATTCACCCATGCACATCATCCTGCCGGTGGGGATTAGTTTTTATACCTTTCAATCGCTGAGCTATACCTTGGATGTGTACTTCAAAAAAATGGAGCCGACTCACAAGCTGATTAATTTTCTGGCTTTCGTGAGTTTCTTTCCCCAATTGGTTGCCGGTCCGATTGAAAGAGCCAAAAAACTGCTTCCGCAATTTGATGAAATTAAAAGTTTTGATTATCAGGCTGCAAGAAGTGGACTTTTATTCATCTTGTTTGGCTTATTCAAGAAAATCATGATTGCCGACCGTCTGGCAGTTTTCATTAACCAAACTTACGGTAATATTGAGGATGCAAAAGGAATCGCTATGTTGACGGGTGTGTTCTTTTTTGCTTTCCAGCTGTATCTCGACTTTTCTGCTTATTCTGATATCGCGATAGGGACGGCCCGTTTGTTTGGGTTTAAATTATCCACCAACTTCAGAAGACCTTACCTTTCATCTTCTTTTTCAGGATTCTGGAAACGCTGGCACATCACCCTGTCGAGTTGGTTTCAGGATTATATTTATATTCCCCTGGGGGGCAACCGCAAGGGAGTAAACCGTAAAATTGTGAATTTGCTGGTGGTTTTCTTTCTCAGTGGGTTGTGGCATGGCGCCTCCTGGAATTTTGTGATTTGGGGTTTAATCAACGGATTATTCTTAATCCTGTTGGATCCTTTGTTTAAGTTAGAAAAACCTTCCGGCGGAATGAAGCGTTTTTTTGCAGCATTATTGGTTTTTTCCGGCTGGACTTTATCGCTCATTTTCTTCCGGGCGCAGACTTTCGGGGATGCGATGCTGGTGTTTCAGAACATAGGTTTCGATGGAGTACAGGCCTTGTATGACTTTGGACTGAATAGTCGCGAGTTCACCTTTGCTTTGTGGTTGATTGCAGGTATGATGGTATATGAAGTCATCGCCGAAAAGTGGTCGGAAACCCTGCAGGAACGATTTTATGCCGGACATTACCTGTTGCGGTGGGGCGTGTATTTGATTTTGACCCTGAGTATTATTTATCTGGGAGCTTATGGTGCCGGTAACGACAATAGTTTCATTTATTTTCAGTTCTAAACTATGGCAAAATATCCTGTAGACAAAGCAAAAGGTAAACAGATGAACAAAGTGTCGCAAAAGGTAAAATCGCACCGTGATTTCCTGCTGCGTGTATGTTTATTTTCAGTAATGATTATAAGTGTGGTTGCATGGACGGATTACCAGGGTTATTTCAACCCGGATTATACCAACGACCATACCCGCCGGAAGTGGAATGCATATTACGAACTGACCCGCAAAGCTCCTGTGGATGTAGTGATGATAGGGAATTCACATTTATATACGGGGGTAAACCCAGAACACCTGTCGAATGCGCTTGGAGCTACCTGCTTCATCCTGGCATCACCAGGAACTACCATGACAGATGCTTATTTTACTTTGAAAGAAGCGGTTAAAGTGAAGAAACCGAAGATGGTTATCCTTGAGACCTTTACGCTGTATGATTATGAATCGCATGAATTGAAATCCGGCGCCTTGTCGGATCAGTTTAAAAGTTTTGCAGCCCGCAAGGATGTGGGGCAGAAACTGGCTTCGATGCCTGTTTTGTTTCAGTCGGATAATTACTTGCCCGCCTGGTCGAATACCATCCGGAATCACAGCTTTATCTTTACCGATACCACCCAATTGAAACAAAACATACTGTTGGGAAGGCAAAAACCACCCAGAGAGCAGGGTTTGTATCTGGGGCGCTATATCCGGTTTACATCGGGACTGGAAGAAAACACTTTAAAAAGATATGATGAGCCGGGATTTGTCGCTTACAACTATGCTGAAAAACTACCGGGAGATGAGGCTAAGAAATATCTGAAAAAGGCCATTGCTTTGTGTAAAAAAGAAAAAATTGAACTGGTATTGCTCACCTTGCCTATGTATCACCGGCATGTACAGGGCTATGAAACTTACAAAAACGAAATTCTCAAAACCATAGGCGATAAACAATCGTGGCTCGATTTGCAGTTGCCCTACGACACAACGGCCTTTACCCCCGAAAGTTTTGAAAATACTGTTGCTCCTAATCAGCACATGACCTATCAGGGTTCACTGGTGGCGGCGTATAAGCTGGCCCATTACCTGGAGAAAAATCATGCGAAAGCCATTCCCGACCGGTCGGAAGAAAGAAAATGGATAGAACTTTTTTATGGTTCGGATGGTTATTTTATAAATAACAGTCCGCTGCAGGATGGGGTGAGTAAAGTGCTGATGGCTAATGTGTCAGTTGCCGGAGCTTATGAGTTGAAAGAGTTGATTATGGTGCCTGAGCGGGGTGCCAAACAGTTGCTTTTGAAGTTAGTCAGGCCTGCGGATCAGGCTGCTGTCCCTAACGAGTTTGAGGTCCAGGCTGATATTCAGGTAGAAAATCAAACCATGACAATGCCGGTAAAGCTTATCAGGTCGTCGTTGCATCAGCCGGTGGGGCATCTCTTGTATGTTTCCGAATACCTGCATCCGGAGACCAGTATTGGTAAGATAAAAACGATACAGGCACGATGATAATGAAAAACAAGAATGAACACATGAAACGAATTACAGTTTTTTTTTCGGTGCTGTTTGTGTTGACTTCCTGCAATACAGTTGGCTGGCAGGTTTATCAGGCAGAAGCAGTTAAAATTCCGCTTGATAAAGAAACAGAACAATATGCGGATGAATCGTTTAAGGTGTTTCTGCAACCTTATAAAGTTCAGCTTGAGAAAGAAATGAATGAAGTAATCGGCTTTGCCGTACAGGATTTGAAAATCCACGGACCGGAAAGTCTGCTTTCGAATTTCAGTGCTGACGTGTACCGGCAAATTGCATCGACAGCTATTCAGTCGCCTGTGGACATTGCCATTGTAAACCTGAAAGGATTACGGGCGCCTGTACCGGCAGGTAATATTACGGTATCCCGCATTTTTGAACTGATGCCGTTCGAAAACGAGTTGGTGGTGTTGTGGGTCAGGGGAGACGAACTGCTTGGCTTGTTCGATTTTTTTGCCTCCATCGGCGGAGAAGGAGTTTCCGGGATGAAAATGGGAATCAGGGAGGGGAGAGCTGTTGAAGTCACCATCGGCGGTGTTCCGGTAGATAAGGATAAGATATATGTGGTTGCCACCAATGATTACCTCGCGGAAGGAAATGACGGTATGACACAACTGAAAAATGCAGCAAAACGGGTCAATACCGGCATCAAAATTCGGGATATGCTGATTGAGTATATTCGCAATGAAAGTGAAGCGGGGAGAAAAATTAATCCCAAACTGGACGGGAGAGTATATTTCTAAATATTTAACCATATAAGTCATATAAGAACATTTTAGTTTTAAAAATATAATGCTTAAGTATAACTATCAACATTTCATTATATGCTTATATTTCTTATGTGACTTATATGGTTTAATAAAATATTATCATTATGAAACAAAAATCAATATTGCTCGTAACATTGTTGTACATCCCGTTTTTGTTGCTTTTCAGTCAGCAAAACAACAAATTGGTGATTTTGCACACCAACGATACACACAGTCAGCTTGAGCCGACTGCACCCGATGCAGTTCGTAATCCTGATATGGGGGGCTATGCCCGTCGTTTGGGTGTGATTAACCAAGTCCGGGAGCAGGAACCTAATGTATTGTTGGTAGATGCCGGTGATTTCTCACAGGGAACACCCTATTATAATTTCTTCAAAGGTAGGGTGGAAGTGCAGGGAATTAACAGGATGGCATACGATGCCGTGACTTTGGGTAATCATGAGTTCGACAACGGAATGGATACCCTGGCGGCTATTCTTAAATTGGCTGATTTCCCAATTGTATCTTCCAATTATGATGTCAGGGAATCGGTTATAGCAGATTACGTGAAACCTTATTTAGTCCTTGAGAAAGGAGGCATACGCATCGGTATTTTCGGGTTGGGAGCCGAGTTAAAGGGTTTGGTGATGAAAGAGCAATATAAGGGAATAAAGTACCTGGATCCGGTAAAGACCGTAAAAAAATATGAAAGGCTTCTGAAGAAGCACGAAAAGTGTGATGTTATCGTATGTCTGTCGCACCTGGGTTCAGACTCAACGACTACAAAAATCAACGATTTTCAGGTGGCTAAACAATCTGAATATGTGGATGTTTTTATTGGCGGTCACTCGCATACCTTGCTTGAAAACGTAAAAACCAGCAACGCAAAAGGTAAACCGGTGTTGATTGCCCAGATGGGAAAGAGCGGATTGTTTTTAGGTCGCGTCGATTTATATTTAGCCAAAGATTAATAGCCATCAGCAGTAAGGTACTTTCATTTTCTTTCAAATTTCATTACCTTTGCGCTGAAAGTTTTTTCAAAACCAAGTCCTGAGAAACGTTTAAGTCCTATGTTACGCCAGACATTAGAACAAAAATTGCAACAGAAGCTATCTCCTGCGCAGATTCAGGTAATTAAAATGCTTGAAGTTCCTACGCTGGAGCTGGAAGAACGCATCCGTCAGGAATTGGAGGAAAATCCGGCATTGGAAGAAGGAAGAGAAGAAAGTGAGACGGACAATGAGTTCGATGACGATCTGAACGACGACGGGGGAAACAATGACGACATGGATCTGGAGGAATACATGGTTGATGATGACATCCCGGATTACAGGTTGAAAGCCAATAACACCTCAAAGGATGATAAAAAGGAAGATATTCCGTTTTCTATTGGAAATACCTTCCACGAGAACCTGATTGAACAACTGGGGCTCCAGCAGATCTCGGAGCATGAGCGTTTGCTGGCCGAATATGTCATCGGCAATATTGATGAAGAAGGATACCTGCGACGTACGGTTGAGTCGATGGTGGATGATATCGTTTTTCACGCGGGTGTGCATACCACCGATGAAGAAATGATGGATATTGTCTCGATGATTCAGGAGTTTGATCCTCCGGGGGTGGGAGCTACTGACCTACAAGAATGTCTTAAATTACAGCTGGAAAGGAAAATCTATAATCCTACGCTTGACATTGCACTGAAAATAGTGGAAGAATATTTTGAGGAGTTCTCCAAAAAACACTACGACAGGATCAAGAAAGGACTGGATATTGATGATGATATGTTGCGTGACGCTGCAGCTGAGATTGCCCATCTGAATCCAAAACCCGGCAATGCCTGGGGCGGCAATTTACTGGAGAAGTCGATGACTGTGGTGGTTCCGGATTTTATACTGGAAAACGATGAGGGTAAATTGTCGGTGCATCTGAATAACAGCAATATCCCTGAGTTGCGGGTAAGCAATGCATACAATGATTTGTTTCAGGAATACACGGAGAAAAAGGCAGAAAAGAGCAAGGGACTGAAAGATGCGGTGACCTTCGCGAAACAAAAAATTGATTCGGCTCGCTGGTTTATTGATGCCATCAAACAACGGCATGAAACACTGCTCACCACGATGAAGGCGATAGTCGAGTTTCAGTATGAATTCTTCATCGAGGGTGATGATGTGTATCTGAAGCCCATGATTTTGAAAGATATAGCTGATATTACGGGTTATGATATTTCAACCGTATCCAGGGTGAGTAACAGCAAATACATCCAGACCGAATTCGGGGTGTATCCGGTGAAGTATTTCTTTTCAGAGTCGATGACCAATGATTCCGGTGAGGAGGTATCAACCCGGGAGATTAAAAAAATATTGCAGGAATGCATTGAAAATGAAAATAAAAAGAAACCTTTGAACGATGATGCGCTGGCTGACGTATTGAAGACAAAAGGTTACAATATAGCCCGCAGAACAGTGGCCAAATACAGGGAACAACTGAATATCCCGGTCGCCCGTTTGCGCAAAGAAATATAAAACAAGTATTGGATGAAACAATTTCTCAAAGTTATTTCCTTTGTTTTTCAACCCCTGCTGATGCCTACATTCGGTATCGGCATGCTGCTGTTCACAAACTTAGCGCTTTTTTATACGGATATCTGGAAATGGTTTGCATTGGGCGGGACTTTTCTGTTTACTGCCATCCTGCCTGCCACACCCATTCTGATGATGATGCGCAAAGGACAAATCAGGGACTTATACATCTCTAAAAGAGAACAGCGGACTTTCCCGTATCTGTTTTCTTTGCTGGCTTATATCTTTTGGACCGTTTTCATGTGGCGGGTATTGCAGGTGCCGTTTTTTATTGTGGCAATGGGTATCGGTTCTGTACTTTCCATTATTATCATTACCCTGATTAATATGAAGTGGAAAATCAGCGCTCATCTTTCCGGGATTGGCGGGCTGACAGGAGGTGTATTTGCCTTTTGTTATGTGATGGCCGTTAATCCGGTTTGGCTGATGATACTGATGCTGGTTATTTCAGCACTAACAGCCCTTTCGCGCATCGAACTGAAAGCCCATACGCCGGCACAAACCCTGGCAGGTTTTACCGTCGGATTCCTGATGGTGTTTTTACCGGGAATTCTTGTTTAGTGAATAAATAGCCCCGGGTTTTAACCCGGGGATGAAAAGGTAAATGCGAATATCAATAGCCCCGGATTTTAACCCGGGGAATAACAGAAAATACGAATATCAATAAAACCGGGTTTTAACCCGGTTATAACTAAAATGAAATGATTACACAAGACCAACTTAAAGAAGTGTTGGAGCGCGAGGACGCGCTGAGGAGGTATCTTTGACGTCGATACCAAGATAATACAAATTGAAGAAGAAGAGTTGCGCACGCACGCTCCCGGTTTTTGGGATGATGCCAAAACGGCTGAAGTGCAGATGCGCAAGGTGAAAGAGCTAAAAAACTGGGTGGAAGGCTACCGCGAGGTGAAAGCTGCTGCAGATGAATTGCAGCTTGCGTATGATTTTTTCCGCGAAGAGGCCGTGACGGAAGAAGAGGTCGATCAGGCCTACGCGCATGCTATCGCTCTGATTGAAGCGCTGGAAATGAAAAATATGCTTTCGAAGGAGGAAGATAAGTTTGGCGCGGTAATCAAGATAGTAGCTGGTGCCGGAGGTACCGAGGCGCAGGACTGGGCTGAAATGCTTTTCCGCATGTACCAGCGATGGGCTGAAAGGCAAGGCTACAAACTCGAAGTAACCAATTATCAGGATGGCGATGAAGCCGGAATTAAAACGGTTACCATGCAGATTGAAGGCGAAATGGCCTATGGCTACCTGAAATCGGAGAATGGTGTCCATCGTTTGGTGCGTGTGTCGCCCTTTAACGCACAGGGTAAACGCATGACATCCTTTACTTCGGTTTTCGTGGTTCCCCTGGTGGACGATACGATTGACATCGAAATCAACCCGGGTAACCTGAGTTGGGATACTTTCCGGTCGGGAGGAGCCGGCGGACAAAACGTGAACAAAGTGGAAACCGGAGTGCGATTGCATTATAAGTTTACAAACCCTGTTACCGGAGAGCCGGATGAAATCATCATTGAGAATACGGAAAGTCGATCGCAGTTTGGGAATAAGGATAATGCCATGCGCTTACTGAAATCGCAGTTGTATGAACTGGAACTCGAAAAACGACGTGCTGCTGTTGCCAAAGTAGAGGCAGGTAAGCGCAAAATCGAGTGGGGTTCGCAAATCCGCAGTTATGTGTTTGACGACCGCCGGGTGAAAGACCACCGTACCAACTACCAGACTTCAAACGTGAATGCCGTGATGGATGGAGATATAGATGCGTTTATCAAAGCTTACCTCATGGAATTCGAGGGTTAATTTTTTACGCTGAATACTTTGGTGAATGCTTTGGGTGCAGGTACCTCGAAACTTAGTTGTTCCTTCGTGAAGGGATGGTAAAAGGCGAGGATGCTCGCGTGCAAGCAGATTCGTCCGAGCGGACTGCCCAATGAGCCGTATTTCTTATCGCCGGATACCGGGTGCCCGATGCTTTGCAGGTGCACCCGGATCTGGTTTTTACGACCAGTTTCCAGTTCAAGTTCCAGCAGCGAAAAGTAATTGTTCGATTTCAGGCAACGGTAATGGGTGACCGCCTTTCTGCCCCCATCAGCTTCTTTCCCGGAATGTATCTTCAGAGACTTCTCATTTTCCGACAACCAGCTGGTGATGGTGTCTTTTTGTTTCTCCATCTTACCCTCAACTAAAGCGATGTAGGTCCTGCGGGTTACAATCTCGTGCCAGTTTTCCTGCAAAATGAGTTGGGCGTCTTTGTTTTTGGCAAAGACCAGCACACCGGAAGTCTCACGGTCTAAGCGATGTACTACATAAATGCGGTTCGACGGACTGCCTTTCTTTACATGCGTTTTCAGGATGGAAAAGGCGGTAGTTTCATCTCCTTTTCCGGTACTTACTGTAAGAAGACCTTCTTTCTTTTCCACTACAATAATGTCGTTATCCTCATACAACATCCGCAGTTTAGGATGAGTCAGTTCGATGTTGCCCCGTGAACTTTTCACTTCCACTGCATCGCCGGATTTCAGCGGGTGATTAAACAGGGTTGTGATTTTGCCGTTCACCATCACCTGCCGGTGAGCCAGCAACGATTTAACCGAATTGCGTTTCATGCCGCCCATTTTGGCCAACAGGAAATCCATCAAAATGCTTTCAGCATTAACTTTTAAATTAGTTGATTTTGCAGGCGGGGTATAAGTCGTATTTTTTCTCATCCTTAATATTATAATGTAGTCGCAAAGTTAATGCTTTTCTGTGGTCTTTTGGAGTGTTCAGGTTAAGATTGGCTTCAAAGAGATCATTCCGCATTGCGTGTAATCAAAATCTTGTCGATTCTTTGACCGTCTTTGTCAATGATTTCGAGTGTATAGCCTTCGAAATCAAGTTTATCACCAATTTCAGGCAATGATTTCATGGTGTGTATGAAATAGCCCGCAATTGTAACAAATTCACCTTCTATTTCATGATCCGGGTCAATGTCGAAATAATGAAGAAATTCCACGAATGGGAACTGACCGTCGGCAAACCAACTGTTTTCATTCCGGGGAGTTATTTTGTATTCGTTTTGGTTGTTCTCCGTGACATCTCCTATAATCGCATCCACAACATCATCCATGGTTACAAACCCCTGCGTGGATCCATATTCATCAACAACTACTCCGTAGTGTATTCCTTCACTTTTGAATTTCTCCAGGAGTTTATAGGCAAAAGTGCCTTCGGAAAGATAAAGAGGTTGCCGGATGTAGTTCGACAAAGTGAATCCTTTCTCATCAACCGGATCAAAAAGATCTTTTAATAGTACAATGCCGATGATCTGATCCGGATCATTGTTCTTACAAACGGGATAAGCTGAGTGTTTTTCAGAATATATTTTCTGCCGGATTGTATCCCAGTCGTCTGTTTCGTTGAAAAATACCAGGTCGCTTTTATGGGTTATCAACGAGTTTACCCTTCTGTCTCCGAATTCAAACACCCTTTCCACAATGTCCTGTTCAATGTCCTGAATCTCTCCTCCTTCAGCGCTTTCGCGGATGATGGATTTGATTTCTTCTTCGGAGACCCTGCTTTCGACCGTGTTCTTTATTCCAAACAACTTAATAAGCAGGTTGTTGGAGATGGTGAGCAGCCAGACAAAAGGGGATGTGAGAAACGACAACAACTTCATCGGGCGGGCCAGAAACATCGAAATTGGTTCCGGAAATGACATGCCAAGTCGCTTAGGAAATAGTTCTCCTAAAACAATAGACAAATAAGTTGTACAGACAACAATTATCCCGACGGACAAATCATGTACATAGGTTTCACCGACACCCATATTGGTTAAAAACAACTGTACATCATCGGCAAGTTGTTCGCCGCTGTAAACTCCGAGGAGAATCCCGATCAATGTTATTCCAATCTGAACAGTTGAAAGAAACCGGGTTGGGTTTTCTGAAAGTTCGAGTGCTGTTTTAGCTCCTTTCTTTCCTCTTTTTTTAGCCGTTTCTAACTTATATTTACGGGATGTGACGATTGACATCTCCGACATGGAAAATATTCCATTCAGCACAATCAGTGCTATGATAATCGCAATTTCCAAATTTTCAGCAAATTAATAGACGCAAAATTACAATAAATTTGAGATATTTTATACATGGAACTGCTACTACTCCTGATTTTTATAATGATTCTCCGTTTTTTTATACTTCCGGAGGTTCAGAACTGTTGTAATTTTGCATCAGAATAAATTTTAAAGATAAAATATATGATAGAAAGTTTAAAATGGCGCTATGCCACCAAGAAATTCGATAAAAACAAGCAGTTATCTGCCGAAAACATTCAATTGCTGAAAGAAACTGTACGGCTTACGGCTTCTTCTTATGGCTTACAACCTTATAAAGTGCTTGAAGTAAAGAGTCCTGAAATCAGGGAAAAGTTAAAAGCTGTATCGTTCGGACAGCCGCAAATAACAGATGCATCAACATTGTTTGTCTTTTGTGCCAATGATGATTTGACTGACGCACACATCGATTCATATCTGGAACTCTCTGCTAAAACACAAAAGGTTGATGTTGAAGTATTCAAAGGTTATGGTGATTTCATGAAGGGGGTGTTCGGTAGCCGTACTACGGCCGACAAACACGAGTGGGCAGCCCGTCAGGCCTATATCGCGCTCGGGAATCTGCTTACCACAGCCGCATCCATGCAGATTGATGTATGTCCGATGGAGGGCTTCGATGCTCAACAATACAATGAGATACTCGGATTGAAAGGCAGCGGATATTCAACAGTAGTTATTGCTGCTATCGGATACCGCTCTGCTGATGATGAAGCGCAAAACAAAGCCAAAGTGAGAAGGCCCCTGGGCGAGTTGTTTGAAACCAGATAATTTACAGTGTTTTCAGCTGTTTTTGTATTTATCATGAATCCCGATGCCGGCAAGGAGCATCGGGATTTCTTTTGTCAATCAAAGTGAATTTTGCTGTTCTTCGTGCCATTTGTTCTGTTTGCTCATAATCGCGATGCTTTTTGAGGAGTATTGGCAAGCGTAGCAACCAGATAATCCCAGAATCTCTGAACACTCTCAATGTGCACTTTTTCATCCGGAGAGTGGGGGTAGCGAATGGTCGGACCAAACGAAATCATGTCCATTGCCGGGTAATTGATACCCAGGATTCCGCATTCCAATCCTGCATGAATAATCATGACTTTCGGTGTTTTGCCGTATTTGTCTTCATACACTTTAGTCATTTCTTTCAGGATAGGCGATTGCAGGTTGGGTTTCCATCCAGGGTAATCGCCACCCAGTTCTACACGGGCGCCTGCCAGCGCGAATGTGCTGACCACCATAGAGGCCAGTTCCTGTTTCCTGGATTCAACGGAGCTTCGAATCAAACATTTACAGTCAATTCTCTTTCCATCAGATTTTACAATGGCTA
>JAEWUM010000051.1 GCA_023459355.1 Bacteroidota bacterium
ATTCATAATGAGCCTGTACTCGTCACCCGCATCGAGGATGCCGACGGACATGTAATCTACAAAGCAGATAATCAATCAAAAAGAGTGATACCCTACGAAACGGCCTGGCTTATGACAGAAATGCTGAAAGGAGGGATGACCGAACCCGGAGGGACTACGCAGGCTTTGTGGGAATGGGACTTATTCAATTACGACACCAATTTCGGAGGAAAAACGGGTACGTCTTCCAATCATTCCGATGCGTGGTTTGTAGGAGTAACCAAGAACCTGATTGGAGGCGCCTGGGTTGGCGGCGAGCAAAGGAGTGTACATTTCAGAACCGGCCAACTGGGAGAAGGTAGCCGCACCGCCTTACCCATCTTCGGTTTGTTCATGGAGAAAGTACTGAAAGATGAACACTTCAAACATTACCGGGGCAAATTTCCGGAGAAACCCAAAGAGACCATCACCCGTAAATACAAATGCCACACCTATGTACCTGTGGATACAACAAGTGTGGACACAACACAAACAATAACTTCCGCCCCGGAAGAGACGGAAGTTATGTCTGTTGAAAATTAATTCTTATTCGGTTTATAAAGGTGTGATGAATGTCCGTAGAACAACTCTGCCGCTTCCATCACCGTTTCCGATAAAGTCGGATGCGGATGGATGGTCAGCGCTAAGTCTTTGATCGTTGCACCCATTTCGATAGCCAAGGTTGCTTCGGCAATGAGTTCGCCTGCACCCGGACCGCTGATACCAATGCCTAACACCCTTTCTGTTTCGGGGTCGACAATAATTTTCGTTACACCATCGCTCCTATCAAGGGTGGTAGCACGACCGCTGGCTGCCCACGGGAACTTAGCCATTTCGAATTTGATTCCCCTCTCTGTTGCCTGATTTTCGGTAATCCC
Source organism: Bacteroidota bacterium (assembly GCA_023459355.1). Classification (GTDB taxonomy): domain Bacteria; phylum Bacteroidota; class Bacteroidia; order Bacteroidales; family Paludibacteraceae; genus Paludibacter. Next base: position 897 of record JAEWUM010000051.1, read on the forward strand.
CGCCCAGGCGATTTCCGGATCGGTAAATACCACAGCCGGAATGGCAAGGGGTTCAAAAGCTGCCTTTTTGCCGGAAATGGCATCGACCGCCACACGCGCCTCATGCGAAGCTTTGTGCGCCAACATCGGTTCACCCACGATATCGCCAATGGCATAAATGCTGTCATCATCAGTTTTCAGTGACTTATCAGCCACAATCCAACCCCGTTCGTTGACTTTCACCTTGGTGTTTTCAAGTCCGAGACCCGCGGTTTGTGGCTTGCGACCAATCGACATCAGCACGTAGTCAAAACGATGTTCCTCGATTTGCTTGTCTTTGTTTTCGATTTTCACGACCAACTCCTCGCCTTCTTCTTTGATTTCAACCACTTTCGACTGCAACATAATTTTATCAAAAGCCTTCGAAAGTCTTTTTTGCAGATGAGAAACCAAATCCTGATCGGCACCCGGCAACAAACGATCCATAAACTCAACGACCGAAACCTGAGAGCCCAATGCCGCATACACAGAACCAAGCTCCAGCCCGATGTAACCGCCACCCACGACCAGCAAAGATTTTGGGATAGCCGGCAAATTAAGCGCTGAAGTCGAATTCAGCAAGCGTTTACTTTCAATCTGTAAAGAAGGAATTGTTGCGATAACCGAACCGGTGGCAATAATGGCCTTGTCAAAGGTAATTTGCTCTGTACTGCCGTCTTCTTTCTTCACTTCAATGGCATTCGAAGAAACAAAAGAAGCGCGACCCTGCACGTAATTGATATTTCTTTGTTTCGAAAGCAAGCCAAGTCCGCCCGTTAGTTTTCGGACTACCTTGTCCTTGTACGAACGAAGCTTGTCCAGGTCGATTTTCGGTTCCCCGAAATCAATACCCCAGTTTTTAGCTTCCTTGCTTTCGTTGATTAGTTTCGCGACATGCAACAAGGCTTTCGATGGAATACATCCACGGTACAAACAAACGCCGCCGGGATTTTTCTCCATATCCACCAGCGTTACATTCATGCCCAAATCGGAAGCATAAAATGCAGCTGCGTAACCACCGGGGCCTCCCCCGATTACTACTATATTTTTACTCATATTGTGTATTTACAATTTGATGATTTACTATTTACAATTTTCCGAACCCAAAAAGTTCTATTACGAGATGCGATAATCGAGCGACCTTAATCGCGTAGCGATTTCGACGCGAGATATCGCATCTCGTATAACCATTTTTATCAGAACAATATATTATCCTTCAATGATCAATTTCATTGGATTTTCGAGCGCCTCTATCACCCACCTCAGGAAACGAATTCCATCGGCGCCATCGATGATGCGGTGATCGTATGACAATGATAACGGCAACATCAGTCTGGGTTCGAATTTACCATTGATGTACACCGGCTCGATACTGCCTTTTGAGACCCCTAAGATAGCGACTTCCGGAGAATTAACAATGGGCGTAAACGAAGTTCCGCCGATACCACCCAGGTTGGTAATCGTAAAACAGCCACCCTGTAAGTCGGCCACACCCACCTTTTTATTTCTTGCCTTTTCAGCCAAGGCATTGATTTCTTTCGAGATCTCAATGATATTCATGCGATCGGCATTTTTAATCACCGGCACAATCAAACCAAATTCAGTATCCACGGCGATGCCGATATTGAAATACTTCTTATAAACGATGGTTTTATTCTGCATGTCCACACTCGCGTTAAACTGCGGGAAAGTCTTCATGGCAGAGCTGATAATCTTCACTAAAATGGCCGTAACCGTCAGTTTCACGCCAAATTTCTCAGCTGTTTTTGCGTAACTCTTGCGGAATTCTTCCAACTGCGTGATGTCGGCTTTATCAAACTGCGTCACATGCGGAACCGTATGCCAGGCATAACTCAGGTGTTCAGCTGTTTTCTGACGGATATTCGACATCGCTACGGTTTCTACATCTCCATATTTAGAGAAATCAGGCAATGGTTGCTGATGCTGTTCTGCACTAATATGCTGAACTTCGTTTCGTTGCTGATGCATTAACTTGCTGTGTAACTTCACATCATCCAACAGGATTCTGCCACCCGGGCCTGTTCCTTTCACCTGGTTCACATCTACGCCAATCTCACGAGCCAAACGGCGAACCGATGGAGCTGCCGGAGCGGCATTCTGGAGAATAGGCGGCTGATTTTCAACCGGTATCACTTTCGGACCTGCTGCGGGGGTATTTACAACAGGAGCTGCCGGAACTGGAGCAGCAACCTGCTCTTCAATAACCGGAGCAGGGGCAGGAGTTTCTGCCGGAGCAGCAGCTTCAACCACCGGAGCTGGCTGAGCTTCCTTCTTTTCTTCAGGAGCTGTAGCAGCGGCACCATCGGCATCCACGGTAAAAACAAGCTGACCGATTTCTACCTGGTCACCCTCATTCACTTTCACCTCCACTACCTTTCCGCTTACATCGGAAGGCACTTCGATGGTTGCCTTGTCGGTTTCCAGTTCAAGTACCGATTGATCCTGCTGTACAACATCGCCCGGTTTAATCAGCACTTTAACTATTGTTGCTGACTGGATGTTTTCACCCAATTCAGGTATAACAAATTGTTTCATTATGATATTTTTTTATTAATTTGATTGTCGTAGAGACGCACGTTGATTGTCGTAGAGACGCACGGCCGTGCGTCTCTACGATTATTACACGTGCATCGGATTCAATTTATCCGGATTGATGCCCAATTCTTTCATCGCCTTTTTCAAATCGGCTAATTTATATTTACCGTCTTTGTACAAAGCATACAGGGTTGTAAACGCCACATGTTTAGCATCCACTTCGAAGAAATCGCGCAATTCACTTCGTCCTTCGCTGCGACCAAAGCCATCGGTTCCCAGTGCATGCAAGCGTTTCGGCAACCATTTGGAAATTGAATCCGGCAATGTTTTCACATAATCCGAAGCAGCCACGATCACACCATCATTATCAATCAAAGTTGACACATAAGGTACTTTTTCCTTATCCGGATGCAAGAGGTTATGTCTTTCCACATCCATCGCCTCCCTGCGCAGTTCTTTGTAGCTGGTTACGCTGTACACATTCGACGAAACGCCGTATTTATCTTCAAGTATCTCAGCCGCTTTCAGCACTTCATTCATGATGGAGCCACTTCCCAGCAGATTTGCTGTCAGACCCGACTTATTTTCTTTTGCCTGCTGATACAGGTACATTCCTTTCAGAATACCTGCTTTCACATCGCCCGGCATCGGAGGCATCGGATAGTTTTCATTCATGATGGTGATATAGTAGAAAACATTCTCCTGTTCTTCGTACATGCGACGGATACCATCGCGGATGATAACGGCCAGTTCGTAAGCAAAAGCAGGATCGTAGGTAACCAGACTTGGTACCGGATAAGCCAGCAAATGACTGTTACCATCCTGGTGTTGTAGTCCTTCACCAGCCAGTGTAGTACGCCCGGCAGTTCCTCCCACCAGGAAGCCTTTGGCACACATGTCGGCAGCAGCCCATACGAGGTCACCCACACGTTGCAACCCAAACATCGAATAATACACGAAGAAAGGCATCATGTTCAGTCCGTGCGTAGCATAAGCCGTACCCGCACTGATGAATGATGACATGGCTCCGGCTTCGGTAATACCTTCCTCGAGAATCTGACCATCCTTCGCTTCTTTATAATATAAGAGTAATTCTTTATCGACCGGTTCGTATAACTGACCCACGTGCGAATAAATACCAAGTTGACGGAACATCGCTTCCATACCGAAAGTACGGGCTTCATCGGGGACAATCGGCACAATCAGTTTTCCAATTTCCTTATCTTTCAACAGTTTTGACAAGATACGTACAAAAGCCATGGTCGTTGAAAGTTCACGTCCATCCGAACCAGCATAGAATTCCGCGAAAACATCTTCAGGTGGCGTCTTAATCGGGCGGAGATCCACACGTCTCTCCGGCACATAACCTCCTAAATCTTCGCGGCGTTTACGCAGGTACTGCATTTCCGGAGAATCTTCCGGCAATTTATAAAACGGCGCCTTGGAAACCTCATCATCGGAGATTGGAATTCCAAAACGGGTACGGAAATCTTTCAGTTCATCTTCATTCAGCTTTTTTTGCTGATGGGTAATGTTTTTTCCTTCACCGCTTTCGCCGAGTCCGTAACCTTTGATTGTATTGGCAAGGATTACGGTTGGCTGACCTTTGTGATTAACCGCTGCATTGTAGGCCGCGAATACTTTTTCAGGGTCATGACCACCACGTTTCATTTTGCGAATCTGTTCGTCGGTCAGGTGACTTACCATTTCTTCCAACTCCGGATCAACACCGAAGAACTCTTTACGCACATAATCACCCGAGGCAATAGAGAATTTCTGCGACTGACCATCGACTACCTCGCCCATGCGTTTCACCAGTTTCCCTTTATTGTCTCTCTCGATTAAATCATCCCATTCGCCACCCCAAAGTACCTTGATTACGTTCCAACCGGCGCCTCTGAAAACAGCTTCCAGTTCCTGCACGATTTTTCCGTTACCGCGCACCGGTCCATCAAGACGTTGCAGGTTACAGTTCACCACGAAAATCAGGTTATCTAATTTCTCGCGGGCAGCCAGAGTAATAGCGCCCAGCGTTTCCGGCTCATCGGTTTCCCCATCTCCGAGGAAGGCCCATACTTTCTGTTTGGCGGTAGTCTTAATTCCCCTGTCTTCTAAGTAACGATTGAAACGCGCCTGATAAATGGCCATAATAGGACCGAGACCCATAGAAACCGTGGAGAACTCCCAGAAATTAGGCATCAACCAGGGATGTGGATAAGAAGACAAACCACCTTTGGGATTTAATTCCCGGCGATAGTTCTGCAATTGTTCTGCAGTCAGACGACCTTCGAGGAAAGCACGGGCATAAATACCCGGCGCCGCATGCCCCTGAAAATAAATTAAATCACCCTCATGGCCATCTCCTTTTCCTTTAAAGAAATGATTAAAAGCCACTTCGAGTAAAGTCGCCACCGAAGCATAAGTCGAAATGTGACCACCAATACCACTTTCATTTTTGTTTGCTTTCACCACCATAGCCATGGCATTCCAGCGGATCACGCTCTTGATGAGCCGTTCAATTTCACGATTACCAGGATAAGGAGGCTGCTTGCTTCTCGCGATGGTGTTGATATAAGGCGTATTAGCCGTAAAAGGCAACTCAACACCTGCCTTGTGCGCGCGTACCTGTAACTGACGCAACAATTCTACAACACGCTCGGGTCCCCATTGCTGCAACACATAGTCGAGCGAATAAAACCACTCCTCATTCTCCAGTTCTTCAATCTCTTTCGGAATTAATTTATTTGAATTCATTATTAAATAACTTTGATGTTTGTAATACTAACAAACAAAAAGCTATTTGGTTCAATAAATTGCAATGTGGAGATTACAATTGTCAAACAAGCCACCCATTAACAACTATCTATCAACACATTACAATTTATATTTTCAAACAACAATTTATCTAAAACCATATAAATCACATAAGAAAATTGAAGAATGCGGATTAATCAGTACAGATTTTACAAAGGAATAAAGGTTTCATAGCTTTTTATTTTAAAATAATTCAACTACTTAAACCGTAAAGTGGCAAAACAATTTATAACCAGATTCGTTATAGCTTTCAATTAATCAATTTATAGATTTAATTAGCATGTCGCCCGAACAAACCGTTCTTTTCGAGCTTCTCGAAGATCGCTACCGGCGTTACAATGTTCCCGCATACATCGATGAGGATCCGATACAAATTCCGCATCTTTTTTCTCAAAAGGAGGATGTTGAAATCGCGGCATTTCTGTCGGCCTCCATCGCGTGGGGACAACGCAAAACCATCATCCGCAATGCCCGGGAACTGATAAAACGCATGGATGACAAACCTTATGATTTTGTGCTTCACGCTGAATCATCGGATTTAGAGGTTTTGCAGGATTTCGTGCACCGGACATTCAACGGAGCCGACTGTCGGTTTTTTGTTCAGTCGCTGCAAAATATCTATCTGAATCACGGAGGACTGGAACAGGTTTTCACTTCCGGATACATAAACGGGGAATGCATATTTTCGGCCCTAAAACACTTCCGGAGCGTTTTTCTGGAGGCGGCACACGAGAAAAGAAGCGAGAAACATCTTTCGTCGGTTGTCGATAATTCCGCAGCCAAACGACTGAATATGTTCCTGCGCTGGATGGTGCGCCGTGACCAACAGAGTGTCGATTTCGGCTTGTGGAATAATATTCCTGTTTCTTCATTGATGATTCCGCTGGATGTGCATGTAGGCAATGTGGGGCGGTCGCTCGGACTGTTGCAACGCAAGCAGGACGACTGGAAAGCGGTGGAAGAAATCACATCCAATCTGAGAAAGTTTGATGCGAATGACCCCGCAAAATACGATTATGCCCTTTTCGGGATGGGATTGAACAAGGAACTGAAATAAATTTTATTACATACTTGTATAAATAATACGAATCAGGAGTAGAAAATTGTCATCCCGAACGGAAGTGAGGGATCTAATTATCTAGTACTGATTCGCATAAATAACGAGAGGGTGCCTTTGCAGGTACCCTCTCTGGCATAAATGCCTATGTTGTTTGCTTTGATTACTGTGTTGTAACATCTGGTTGAGTTTCACGTTTCATACCGGTCTTTAAGCTGATTATTGTATCTGCCTGACAGCGATTTTCAAATGCATTCGGGTTGAATACCTCCGGCTTTTCAGTCGGTCTTTTTCTTCCCGAGGTCCTCAGTAAACTGTCTTGCGACTGATTATTGATTTCCTTATTCAGGTTTCTGCTAACTGTCATCCAAGCGATTTCTCCTTTTTCTTTTCAGAATTAGTTGAAAACTGTTGCCTGCTGATTGCTTGCTTACTTCCTGATTAGGTTGGTTGAAGACTGTCAATCAAGCGACTTTTCCTTACACTTTGCAGCATAATTCGAAATCTGGTGCCTGACGACTACCTTGCTCCTTCCTTTTTGCAGTTTGACATCTTGCTGACTGCGCTGCTTGTTTCCTTACGGTTCAACTCCCTGTCCTTGTTAGGGGTCAGTCGGATGTTTACCCTTATCAGGCATGGCAACTAAACCTGCATGATCCATTTTCAACTCCGGTCGGTCGTTTAGCCTGATCTGCTTCCTGTTATGGAAGTGATACCGGCAAATCAGGTAAATCTTTCCGCTGCAATTGCTTGCTTTGGTGTAGCCCCGCGGTGTTACCCTTGTGACTGAATTTTCCTGAATACCAAACGCCGTGACTTTTAATTTTTTTGTGCTGCATCGTCCGGAACTATTGCCCTGAACATGGAAACTTGTTAGTTTCCGGTTCGCAATGGGAAATGATGAAATTGACGAATCGCTTTCTATCGTATTCCATTCCCGACTACCCGGCTTTCCTGTCTGCTATAGGCAGGCAGCGTTTTTTCAAACGCCCAATTGATTGTGAGTCTGACACAAGAAAGAAGTATGTTCCGGCAAAAAGTCTCAACCATGTTTTGCTATTCATTCCTCCGCTCGCTTGCGCTTACGGTTTTGAAGATGAGCAGTAAATCACAGGCCTTCGGCTTCCTGCACAATCCATGCATTCAATATTGCATCCGGGTTCAGTTTTAACATTTGACCTTTTAGATGTTTCAGTAATTCAAAGAACGTTCAACATATCCATTTATGTCTTGAGCCGAAACTCATGATGCAAATATATACAGCATATCCATACGCTCCAAATTTTTTTACCTGTATATATCAACAACTTTTAAACACAAGTTATCAACAGGCTAATGCGCTGAAAATCTGATATGCGCTTTTGAAATTGTTGATAACTACAAATAAAGAATTTATCATGCTACATAAATAAAGCTCATTCTGCTTATCTATCCAACCAAAGCCGGAACTCGTGCGACCGGGCATTACTTACATAAACTTCTTCTTTAAAATCGGGTTCCAGAACGATTCTTATCCGGCTTTTCGACAACACACTGATTCTTTTGATGGCATTGATGTTAACAAGAAACTGCCTGTTTACCCTAAAAAACTCTTTGTCGGGCAAGACAGTCTCAAGTTTATCCAATGAATAATCAAGATCGTATGATTTTCCGGCATTGGTCATGAGAAACACCGATTTCTCGACTGAAAAAAAATAAGCTATTTCTGGTGTTCTCACCGATAGCAGAGACGTGCCGGAACTTACCAAAAAGCGCTGTTTATACACTTTTTCTCGCTGATCCATCAACCCCGACATCAATTGTCTGTCGGGTATCAGTTGGTCATGAAACTTTCGGTATTTGGTGATACTTCTTTCCAACGCTTCTCTGCTGACAGGCTTCATCAGATAATCAACACTATTCAGCTCGAATGCTCTGAAAATGTATTCATCGTAGGCAGTGGTAAAAATAACCGGGCTACACACTTCTGTTCGTTTGAATATCTCAAAACTCAGTCCATCGCCCAACTGAATGTCAAGCATTATCAAATCGGGAGTTTGTGTCTTCAGAAAGGCAACCGCCGATTCAATACTGTCGCAATAGCCTGCAATCTCAAAGTCGGGTGCCATTGTTGCCAACAGTCCTGCCATCCGTTTAGCGGCAGGGAGCTCATCTTCAATAATCAAAACTTTTTTCATCCTTATTCGGATTTGTTCAATAATGGAATACTTACTTCAAATTTTTGTCCGTCGTTGTGTATCTTTACTCCGGCTGCACCTGTGAGCATATAACGGCCTTCAATGTTCTTCAACCCAACACCTGTGGATTTCTTTTGTGTTCTCTTTTGATAATTATTTTCTACCACAAGCATATCTCTTTCATCATAAACACGAATATACAAAGGATTACTATGTGTAATAATATTGTGATTGAAGCAGTTCTCCAGCAACATTTGCAAAGCAAGCACCGGAATAAATTTCGATGTAGCATGTTCTGAAATCATAACCTCCACCGAGAAGTTATTTCCAAATCGCTGTCGTTGCAAACGAATGTATTTTTCAACTACCAACAATTCTTCTCTAACAGGAACCATATCTCTGTTGCTGCTTGTAATCATATACCGCAGATATTCCGACAGATCGAGCACGTATTTTTCGGCTTCGGGTTTATCTTCCACAAGCGACACCAGACTGTTCAGACTATTAAACAAAAAATGCGGATTTATCTGGGCTTTCAGCGCATTGTACCGGGCTTCGATAGTATCTTTTTCTAATTTTACTGATTTTGAAAAGTGATACTTCCATTGCTGATAGAAAAAAACTGCTTCGTGAATCGTTACAATAAGAAAGGTAATCAGCACCGTAATTAAAATATCGTACTGGCTCTCTCTGAGACCTTCGGCATAACTTTTTTCATAAAGCCATGAATAATATAAATTGGCTAGCGCTACGAAAGCGGTTAAGAAAGTAATAATCAGCGCAATCTCAACAAGCAGATGCTGCTTAGGTTTACTTTCCCACGGAAATCTGTTCCAGACAAATTCCACTATCGTCATGCTACCGCCCCAAATTACTACCGTGTTGATGAGCGACGGAAACAAAATATTCATGAATGTAAATTCCTTATCGAGAAACACACTGAATATCAACCCAATTATAAAAGACACCGCCACCACCAGAAGTACAATTAAGTACCGCTTCCGATAAATACGACTACCAAAACTATTCACTTTCGCCATCCTTACTTATTTAATGCAGTAAAAGTAGTAATTATTTTTAAAAATTAATCCGGTACAACATCATCGGCGCAAAGCCCTGCTGATAGATGATGCCTGTTTCCTTCAGTGTCGGATTGTACTGTTCAGCGTAAAGATTCTGATGATTGGTCACGTTCTGCAAATCCAGCCCCCATTCCTGGGAAAATTTCCCACGGTTTTGTTTATAGCCAATGCGCAGGTCTGCCCTGAAATAATCCTTATACTTGTTAACGTAAGCTTTTGAGTAATCGAATACTTGTTCCCCGGCAGCAATCGAAGCATCCAGATCGATGGGAATATACCTCATACCGCCCGACCAGACTGTTCTCACATCGAAAGTCAGGTAATTGTTTTTACCGATTTTCCATTCATAACCGGCCAGCAGATTGGTAGCAAAGTTTGAATTGAAAGCGGTGTTTCGCCATACCCGATCATGACCCTGGTATTTTGAATCGTAAAGCGAGAGGGTAAGCATCATGTAATATCCTTTGCTCAGAAACTTCTCAACCGTCAGTTCTGCACCATAGTTACGCCCTTTTCCTTCATTTACCAAACCATTATACCGTTCGATATAATAACCACTTCCGGCATTCAGCATCGAAAATTCACCTGCACTTGTCGATACGGGTACTTTATACAAATGCTGATAATACAATTCCGATTTAATCCTGAAATCTCTCCCGGAGAACCAATTGTAACCTAAAACAAGTTGTTGTGATTTACTGAATCGCAGGTCTCTGTTTTTTTCTGTATAGTTATCAGTAGCTTCATCATATTCTTTATAAAAATATACCGAACGGGGTTGCATCTGGCTGTGCAGACCATAACCCAGTGAAAGGGCGTGATGTTTATCTATTTGCCATTGCAATGCAGTTCTGGGTTCCAGCGAACTTTCATTATTCAGGTTATAAAATATGTGATGAAGTCCGGCGTTCACCGAAAGTTGATCGGAGAACTTATGCAACCAACCTACATGGGACTGTAAATAAAGCGATGGTTCGTTCTCGGTTTTGGTAAGCAAAAGGTATTGCTCACTTCCTCTTATCCTGGCTGAATCTTTAAATGAAGTTGAAAGCTGCTTGACCGAGATTCCGGCTGTCAGAAAATCAGAAGCGCTGAATTTATGCCTGAGCGACGTGGAAGCCACTCCCATTCTCTCGCCCATATCACCTGTATAATCGGTAATGTAATTTTTATTCACATAGTCAATGGTGTCATTCAGGATGGTTGAACCTGACAACTGCCACGAAAGTGTGGATTTAAGTTTAGTGCGTTCTGATAACATCAGGGTGTGCGTCAGAATACTTACATTCAGCGAAGCGCCAAAGTCGGTTGCATAACCCATCTGACTGTGGGCTGAACTTTCACTCACATCAAATGAGCGATTGAGGCGGATAAAGCTGTTTCCATAAAGACCGAAGAACCGGAATCGGCCGAACTTATGTGTTGGCAGATCCACAATCATCGTAAGGTCATTGTATTCAGGGATGGCCGCACCAGTACCCATATCCAGATCCAAACCCATTTTGTTCACCAGCTGAAGGGTTGAATAGCGGTAATCCACAAGAAACGAACCTTTCGGGGCTTTCTTACTGAATCTCAGGGGGCCTTCCACTGCCGCTTCGAAACCATTAAATCCAATCTGACCGGTAAACTCGTATTTCTCTCTGTTACCCGACCGCACATTCAAATCAAACACCCCGGAAAGCGCATTTCCGTACTCAGCAGGAAACGCACCTGTCATAAAATCCGAATTAGTCAACAGATTATTGTTCAACATACTAACCGGTCCGCCCGTAGAACCCTGTGCCCCAAAATGATTCGGATTCGGGACATCCACTCCATCGATTCTCCAGAGCAATCCCATAGGTGAATTTCCCCTGATAATAATATCATTACGTGAATCATTCCCTACCACTACGCCTGCAAATGCCGATACCATGCGTGCAGGGTCGCCGAGACTTCCGGCAAAACGCTCCGTTTCTTCCACACTAAACGAACGCGCACTCACCAACGCCATCTCGTTAAGTGACTTTTCCTTTGAAACAGAGGTCTTCACGACTACATCTCTCAACTCAGTCACCTTTTCCTCCAGTTTAAAAGTAAGTGATGTTTCCTTCCCTGAAATAACCATCACCTGATTAAATGACTGTGCATTATACCCTAAACTGGAAGCCGAAAACGACCACCTTCCCGGCTCAATACCGGGGATAACAAACTCTCCCTTTTCGTTGGAAACTGAACCTATCAACGGATCTGTTTCGTTCACTACAACCGTGGCACCAACAACCGGACTTCCGGTAAAGGCATCCACCACAATACCTCTTACTGTTTGACCACCCTGCTCTGCTGCAAACAGGCTTACCGAAAAGAAACTACAAATCATGAGAAAACTTCGCAACTTCATATTATTAAGTTTTTTTTACCACATTAGTCACATTAGAAAACATAGAAAGAAAAGAACGATTGTGACTAATGTGGTCAATTGTTTATATTATTTCGAAGACAAAAGTACAGGTGTCAGCATGAGCCTGAAAACTTTTATCTCCTAACGAAGATTTTCCCACCCCGAATGAGGATATTTGTGTACGGAATACTCATCGGTCTTAACAGCTAATCTTTAGCTTTTCGAAATGCTAATCGTCATTACCTTGATTCCCTCTTGTCCTATATTGAACGATGGGCATCGTTCAGGGTCAACGATGTACATCGTCAAGGTTGAACGATGTACATCGTTCGATATGCACATAGAGAAGTGTCAGCCTCTCATTACGGGAATATCAAATGATTCGTATTTCAGGATACGATTGGGTTGACTAATGGCATGGCTGTCCGAGGATCGGTAACGAGGGTACTGCTATTGGAATATTGGGTGGTAAGTTTAAGCAGGTATTCTCCGGGGAGGAGATCAGCCGGGGCTAAAAAAATCACTTTCTGCGGATAGTTAGCCGGAAGTGTGTTCGTTGGAATTCTCCAGCTAGTAGTGGTTTCAATATGTACCAGTTCGATACCATTCGATTCGTGATTGCCGGCTATTTTCATACGTTTTCCTTCCAACGTCACTGCTCCGCCCGGGGTGATACACCCGTTCGTAGTACCCGTAGTCTGATCGTGAAAAGTATTGATACACGGTCCGACTTGTGCACCGCCCCTGATGACAACATTGACATCCTCCAGTCTCCGGCTGAAAGAAGCCAAGGGCGTTACCTGCAACTCAATTTTATGAACCTCAGGATCCCATTTTCTTTCATCTTTATTGAAGGTGCCATACATGCCCAGTTTGAATATCGCCGGCCCCATGGTCACAGAAGCACCGTTGAGCAATTGCTCTTCGGCCATTTCCCGGTACAGTTCCAGCGCTGCTTTGATGGTTGACGGATGCAGTTCGCAGCCCCGTTCAGTTATTCGCCGGATGATGTCGTCCTCACTAAGTGTTTGGGTGGTGACTACCCGACCGAATTGTTTCTTTGATTTTGGGGAAACCTTCAGGTCGTACAATTCGACGATGAGGGAGGAAGAGGGGTTTTTCATTGGGGAGTGGGTTTCGGGTTTTGTTTATCTTCAAGTAACGCATGAATATCAACGGCATGAAATGTATAACTTCCCCATGGAAATATAGAAGTTTGATTCGAAATATACGATCTAAGATTTGTTATACAAATACTCAAACCTGATATTTGCAGCGTTTGTACTTTCTGCTCATCATTCAACTTTGTATCTGGTGAAAATTTAAAAAAACCTATACCTGTAACTGATATTGAATAGCCAGGACTTTTATCTTCACAATTATTAATTTGAATCTCCGTAATAATTCGGAAAAACTCAATATTCACATCCTGCTCTATACTGAAGTTAATATCAACCGGATACGAGTTTAGAATCTCATCAGGTTGCAGGTTAGTTGAATCATCGGGAATTAAAAGCGACAAATGGCTCTCAACTACAACAAACCTTTCAAGGACTAAGTCAGATCTTTTTGCTATCATGATACTAATTGACAAGTTTCGATTTTAGATTTGATGATAAGCTTTTTCCAATTGGGGTTATCCTCAGACATATCAATTGACTTTTTACAAGCATTTACGGGCTTATGACTGAACAGATATCCCGATTGAGATAATATATTCTTACTACGCTCAACATCTTCACTGGATATATTAAAGCTTCCGGACTTCTCTCGTGTCATCAAATCTTCTAATTTTTCAAACGTGATTGATGGCACAAGCCCTATGGATAATGCCAGTTCTACAAATTTCGACATTCGGTGATCAACATCGCCATTCAATATCTGGCTTACATAACCCTTTGAAACACCTAAGCTTTCGGCAAATTGTACTCGACTTAAACCAGTTTTCTTCATATAAGCCTCTACTTCGTTGAATAAATCAATTTGCAGTTTAGCCAACCAGTATTCTTTGGATTCGATTAATTCTTCCCGTGTCATGATTGATTGTGTTTTAAGTTTGCGATGCGATGTACTCTTTAACTAAGTAATTAAAGTGACGGATGTCAGCTTCCTGATTATTTTTGTATCCACCCAGTACCACTATTTTACCTCCGGGTTGACTGAATGCATAAACTCTTAAATGTTTGCTTTTGATTTCATACCGTTTCACAGATAATTTTCCTCCTTTGATTTCTCTGAACTTTGTTTGAGGTAAACTTTTGCCATTAGCAACAAAATCCATGTAAGAACAAATGGTTCTGTATTCAGATATATATTGAGGATTTCCTTTAATTTCTTTCTCAAAGTCGTCTAATAAACAGACTCCATCTACAAGTAGTTTTTCAAATACCTGCCATCCTTTTACTGATTCGATGATCTCGGTTGCAAATATACGCATAAAGTTTAGCAATTACTAAACTCAAAACATTTTTTTGAGTTTTTTATAAAGTTATGTGAACGAAACAGATTATATATGAAAATAGACAGATACCATCAATCAACCATAGTTTTAAATGCAAAAACACAAATTACTTTCTGAATTTACAAAACTGAATTAATTTCTTCTTTTATAGAGTCTATTTTTCAGCACCTTCCAAGAGCGTGACAAAGCTACGAATTTGTTCTCAAAAAAGCAAGAAACAACTTTCCTATTACTCCTTTGATTTTCACAAAAAAACAAGAGCATCAGCATAAGCCGACGCTCTTGTCAAATAATCTAAATTATAGCAAATATACTATTCTGCTTTTTCTTCTTCAGCCGGAGTTTCCTCTGCTACAGGAGCCTCTGCAACTGCTTCTTCCACAACCGGTGCTTCTTCTTTTACTTCCTCTTTAGCGGCAGCTGCTTTTTTAGCAGGAGCAGCAGCTACAGGAGCAGCATCAGCAGCTTTTTTGGCAGCTGAAGAACGACGGGTGCGGGCAGCTTTCTTAGTCGCCTTTTCTTTCAACATGTTTTCGTTGTAGTCAACAAGCTCGATGATACACATTTCAGCGTTGTCACCCAAACGAAGACCGGTTTTCAGAATGCGGGTATATCCTCCCGGACGATCGGCGATCTTTTGAGAGATATTCTGGAAAAGTTCGGTAACAGCTTCCTTATTTTGCAGGTAGCTGAAAACCGTGCGGCGCGAATTGGTTGTATCCTCTTTTGATTTTGTCAGCAGCGGTTCAACATATACACGCAGGGCTTTGGCTTTTGCCAGTGTGGTTGTAATTCTCTTATGTTGAATAAGTGAAATAGCCATGTTAGCCAGCATGGATTTCCGGTGAGCCGTTTTACGGCCTAAATGATTGAATTTCTTATTATGTCTCATTTCCTTTAGTCTTTATCAATTTTATACTTGGAGATATCCATTCCGAAGGATAAATTCAAGCTTTCCAGTTTTTCGTCCAACTCTGTAAGCGATTTTTTACCGAAGTTACGGAATTTCAATAAATCATGGCGATGATAACTTGCCAGCTGTCCCAATGTTTCCACATCAGCGGCTTTCAAGCAATTCAAAGCACGAACAGACAACTCGAGGTCGGTCAGCTTGGTTTTGAGTAACTGGCGCATGTGCAGGAATTCCTCATCGAAATCATCATTGGTTTCTGTTTCCACAACTTCGAGCGAAATTTTCTCGTCAGAGAAAAGCATGAAGTGATGAATCAGGATTTTAGCTGCTTCTTTCAGAGCATCTTTAGGATGGATAGAGCCGTCTGTATCGATTTCAATTACCAGTTTTTCATAATCTGTCACCTGTTCAACACGGAAGTTTTCAATCGTGTATTTCACATTTTTTATCGGTGTAAAGATTGCATCGATAGGTATCACGCCTAATTCTCCGTTTGCACCTTTGTTATCTTCAGCCGGAAGATATCCCCTGCCTTTATTCACAGTGATGTCAATCTGGAAACTGGCCGTTTCGTCCATGTCACAGATTACCAGGTTAGGATTCAACACTTCGAAACCGGTGAAGTATTTTCCGATGTCGCCTGCTTTGAGCACAGTACTTCCCGAGATATTGACAGTTACCTTTTCATTTTCAATATCTTCAACAACCTGTTTGAAACGAACTTGTTTAAGATTCAGGATGATATTGGTAACATCATCGATTACACCGGGAATGGTTGAATACTCATGATCTATACCTTCAATTTTGATTGCTGTAATTGCGAAGCCTTCCAATGAAGATAAAAGAATGCGGCGCAATGCATTACCAATGGTAATACCGTAACCTGGTTCGAGCGGACGAAATTCAAATTTTCCATGAAAATTGTCAGCTTCCAACATGATTACCTTATCGGGTTTTTGAAATGCTAATATAGCCATGATTTCACTTATTATTTAGAGTACAACTCAACGATTAATTGTTCTTTGATATTTTCAGGAATATCTTCACGTTCGGGAACGTGGATGTATGTTCCTGCCAGTGCAGATTCATTCCATTCGATCCATGGATATTTGGAATGATTAAAACCATTCAGCGATTCGGCAATTACCAACATCGATTTGTCTTTCTCGCGTACAGCCACAACCTGACCAGGACGAACCTGATAAGAAGGGATGTTTACCACTTTACCATCAACGGTAATGTGTTTGTGACCAACCAACTGGCGTGCACCGGCGCGGGTCGGAGCAAATCCGAGACGATAAACGATGTTATCCAGGCGTGATTCCAGCAATTGAAGTAAAATAACACCTGTAACACCCGGATTACTCTGGGCTTTTTCGTACATCCTGCGGAATTGTTTTTCCAATAAGCCGTAAGTATATTTGGCTTTTTGTTTCTCCCGCAACTGAATACCGTATTCAGAAGTTTTTTTACGACGGTTGTTACCGTGCTGTCCGGGAGGATAATTCTTTTTCGACAATACTTTGTCCGGTCCGAATATTGCTTCACCGAATTTACGGGCAATTTTTGATTTTGGTCCTATATATCTTGCCATTTTATTTAAAAATTATTTTTTACTTTATTTTTATTCGTCCACCGGAGAAAACCAGTTAAAATCGTTACAGCCGCGGTTGTAGAGAGGTTTAATAACACAACCCAAAACATTCTTGACCGATATGCGCCGTGGACTCACCTTTATTTTTACACTCTGCGTCGTTTCGGAGGACGACATCCATTGTGTGGAAGTGGTGTAACGTCAACGATTTCGGTTACTTCAATTCCCGCACCATGCACGGTACGAATGGCAGACTCACGTCCGTTACCCGGTCCCTTAACATACGCTTTCACTTTACGAAGACCTAAATCGAAAGCTACTTTCGCACAATCCTGAGCAGCCATCTGAGCTGCATACGGTGTATTTTTCTTTGATCCGCGGAATCCCATTTTACCGGCCGAAGACCATGAGATAACCTGACCATCGCCATTGGTAAGAGTCACGATTACGTTGTTGAAAGAAGAGTGAACGTGTAATTGACCTACACCATCTACTTTTACGACTCTTTTCTTGGCTGCAACTGTTTTCTTTGCCATATAATATAAATTTTTTAGCTTGTCTAAAATTCGCTACAGTTAAACCTTATTTCGTTGCTTTTTTCTTGTTAGCAACTGTTTTCTTTTTACCTTTACGCGTACGGGCATTGTTTTTCGTACTCTGTCCTCTCAATGGGAGGCCAATACGGTGGCGGATTCCACGGTAACAACCGATGTCCATCAAACGTTTGATGTTCAATTGTACTTCCGAACGAAGATCACCTTCCACTTTATACCCGGCGCCAATAATTTCGCGGATTTTAGCTGCTTGGTCGTCAGTCCAGTCTTTAACCTTGATGTTGATATCAACACCAGCTTCTTCTAAAATCTTTTTTGCACTACTGCGACCTATTCCGTAGACATAAGTCAATCCAACTTCCCCTCTTTTATTCTGGGGTAAATCTACTCCGACAATTCTTATAGCCATAAACTATTTATTTTGTAAAATAAAATTACTTAACCCTGACGTTGTTTAAACTTGGGGTTTTTTTTGTTAATAACATACAAGCGTCCTTTTCTGCGAACGATCTTGCAATCCTCGCTGCGCTTTTTTACTGAAGCTCTTACTTTCATCTTTTTAAGATATTTATGATGTTTTTTTTAACCATATAAGCCATATAAGCTACATATAAGTTTTTATCCAATTTCATATTACTTTCCGTACTATTTAGCTCAAACAAAATACTGCTATTCACTATTAGCTATTCGTTATTCGCTTTATTTGTACCGGAACGAAATCCTTCCTTTCGACAAATCATAAGGAGACATTTCAACCTTCACCTTATCACCTGGCAGGATTTTGATATAATGCATACGCATCTTGCCGGAGATATGGGCGGTTATCACGTGACCGTTTTCCAGTTCTACACGGAACATCGCGTTCGACAACGCTTCGATGATAACACCATCCTGTTCTATTGCTGTTTGTTTGGCCATATCTGTTTAAATTGCTTTATTCCCTAAAACCTGTTCTATATATTCAAATGTTGACAATATGTCTGCTTTACCTTTCCTTACTGCTACCGAATGCTCGAAATGCGCCGAGGGTAACCTGTCGATTGTTCTGGTTGTCCAGCCGTCGTTTTCAAACACCAACTGCCGTTTACCCATATTGATCATCGGCTCAATGGCGATGGTCATTCCGGTTTTCAGCATGGTACCATTCCCTTTTCGTCCGTAGTTCGGAACCTCGGGCGATTCGTGCAGGTTACGGCCAACTCCGTGACCAATCATTTCCCTAACCACTGAATAACCTTTAGCCTCACAATGTGACTGAATCGCGAATCCGACATCTCCCATTCGTTTTCCTTCAACAGCCTGCTCGATACCCAGGAAAAGCGATTCTTTGGTTGTTCTCAGCAAATCCATGATTTCAGGTTTCACCTCTCCCACCGGAAAAGTATAAGCGCTGTCACCATGAAAACCGTTGATATACGCACCACAATCCACAGAGATAATGTCACCTTCTTTCAGAATCACCTTTTCCGATGGTATCCCGTGTACAACCTGGTCATTTACTGATGTACAGATTGATTTCGGAAAACCTCCGTATCCGAGAAAACCCGGAACGGCACCGTTGTCTCTGATGAATTCTTCAGCCACTTTATCTAACTGTGCCGTGCTAACACCCGGAGCAATCAGCTTTGCAACTTCTGCCAACGTTTTGGCGACTATCTGGTTACTGATGCGAAGCAGTTCAATTTCTTCGTCAGTTTTTAGAAAGATCATCTGTTTTATTTACTATTTATAAATTTACAATTTCCTGCTTTCAAGGAACTAAACAGACAATAAATTTAATATGCCGACACATTACCGGTACGTCCTTTGATACGGCCTGATTTCAACAGACCATCGTAGTGACGCATCAACAGGTGGCTTTCAATTTGTTGCAACGTATCCAGTACCACACCAACCAAAATCAGCAGGGATGTACCTCCGAAGAACTGCGCAAACTCCATATTGATTCCCATCAGGGAAGCAAAAGCAGGAAGGATAGCTACAATTGCCAGGAAAATAGATCCGGGAAGTGTAATGCGTGACATTACTTCGTCCAGAAATTCAGCTGTATGCTTACCAGGTTTACAACCCGGGATAAAACCGTTATTCCTTTTCAGGTCTTCCGCCATTTGCGTCGGATTGATGGTGATTGCTGTATAAAAATAGGTAAACAGGATAATCAGGGTAGCAAATACCAGATTATACCAGAATCCCGTATTATTCATAAAAGCACCAACAAAACCGCTCACTGCTTCCGACTGAGCAAAACCAGCCAGGGTAAGTGGAATGAACATAATCGCCTGGGCGAAGATGATCGGCATTACACCGGCAGCATTGATTTTCAAAGGAATATACTGACGTACACCGCCGTATTGTTTATTTCCAACAACTCTTTTCGCATATTGTACGGTAATTTTTCTGGTTCCCTGTACCAACATGATAGAAGCAGCAATTACAACCAGCAGGAAAATAATTTCGAGCAGGAACATAACCAAACCACCTCCTGAATCGACGAAACGGGAAGCAAATTCTTTGATTACAGCACTCGGGAAACGGGCAATAATACCGATAAGGATGATGAATGAAATTCCATTTCCAACGCCTTTATCCGTAATACGCTCACCTAACCACATCACAAACATGGAACCAGCAGTCAGGATAACGGTAGACGTAATGGTAAACCAAATGCCACCCGGTAAAGACGAACCTGCCTGTTGAAGCTGCACACCTAAGTTAATCAGGTATGAAGGACCCTGTAAAATCAAAATTGCAACGGTAAGATAACGGGTAATCTGGTTCATCTTGCGACGACCACTTTCCCCTTCACGTTGCATTTTCTGGAAATACGGCACCATGATTGTCAGCAACTGTACCGCGATAGATGCCGAAATGTAAGGCATGATACCCAACGCAAATATCGAGGCATTAGCAAATGCACCACCCGAGAACATATCCAACAAAGCCATCAAGCCACCACTGGTTTGGGCTTTTAAAGCGGTCAACGCTGCTGGGTCGATACCGGGAAGAACGACAAACGAACCGAAACGATAGATCATAACAAACAAGAAGGTTGTTAAGAGCCTGCTGCGGAGATCTTCGATCTTCCAGATATTTTTGATTGTCTCTATGAGCTTTTTCATGTGTATATTTTATTTATCTAACACGTGGAAATCATCCCGTGCTTATAATTTTACAACTGTACCTCCTAATGCCGTGATTGCTTCTTCAGCTGATTTTGAGAACGCGTTAGCTTCTACATCTAATTTGGTAGTCAGCGCGCCTTTACCCAAAATCTTCACTTTGTCGGTTTTTCCGATAAAACCATGTTTACGCAAATCATCCAGACCCACTTTGGTCAGACTGGCCGACTGAGCCAATGACTCAAGTGTTTCAAGATTGATTGGTTTGAAAACAACTTTATCCAGACTTTTAAACCCAAACTTCGGCAAGCGACGTTGAATTGGCATCTGACCGCCTTCAAATCCTACTTTTTTAGAATAACCTGAACGCGATTTCGCGCCTTTATGTCCGCGGGTAGAGGTGCCTCCAAGACCAGAGCCGGTTCCACGACCTACTCTTTTTCTGGTTTTAACTGAACCTGGTGCCGGGGTTAAATTACTTAAATTCATATCTTATTATTTAAAAAGATTCAAAGATTATTTATTCAATTACTTTTACCAGGTGTTTCACTTTTGCTACCATACCCAGAATCTGGGGAGTAGCTTCATGTTCAACTACGGCATTCATTTTTCTCAAGCCCAAAGCTTCCAGCGTTAATTTCTGGGTTTTCGGACATTTAATTTTACTTCTAACCTGTTGTATTTTAATTGTTGCCATCTTGATCATTTATTATCCGTTAAACACTTTATCAAGCGAAACACCACGGTTCTGAGCCACGGTATAGGCATCACGCAATTCCCCAAGCGCTTCAATAGTCGCTTTTACTAAGTTGTGCGGGTTTGATGAACCTTTTGATTTCGCCAACACGTCGGTAATTCCGACACTCTCAAGCACGGCACGCATCGCACCCCCGGCCTTAACCCCGGTACCATGAGATGCAGGTTTCAGGAATACCTGAGCACCGCCGAATTTTGCATACTGCTCGTGAGGAATTGTTCCATTCAACACCGGAACTTTGATCAGGTTTTTCTTGGCAGCTTCGGTACCTTTGGCAATTGCAGCAGTAACCTCACCGGCTTTACCCAATCCCCAACCTACGATACCATCTTCATTACCAACTACAACGATCGCAGAGAAGCTGAAGGTACGACCCCCTTTGGTTACTTTGGTAACACGGTTAACAGCAACTAATCTGTCTTTCAATTCCAAATCATTGGTTGTTTTAACTTTATTCATATCTGTTGTCTTACCTGATTAAAATTTAAGTCCGGCTTCGCGGGCAGCATCAGCCAATTGTTTAACTCGTCCATGATACAAATAACCGTTACGGTCGAATATCACTTCCGTGATACCTGCTTCCTGAGCAGCTTTCGCAACCAAGGCGCCTACTTTGGCAGCCTGTTCGGCTTTTGTCATTTTATCCTTGATTCCCAATGAAGATGCAGAAGCGAGTGTTTTTCCCTGTACATCATCAATTAACTGAGCATATATTTGCGTATTGCTACGAAAAACAGTCAAACGGGGTTTTTGAGCGGTTCCTGACACTTTGTGACGGATGTGCGCTTTAATTCTTATTCTTCTATCTGTATTTGCCATTTTCTTATACAAGTTTACGTGAATTATTTACCTTTACCTGCTGATTTACCGGCTTTACGGCGGATAACTTCGCCCGCAAACTTAATACCTTTACCTTTATAAGGCTCCGGTTTACGGAATGAGCGGATTTTGGCACATACCTGACCAATCAGCTGTTTATCGGCACTCTCGAGTATGATAAACGGGTTTTGGTTACGTTCCATCTTAGTCTCTACCTTGATTTCGGCAGGTAACGCAAGGAAGATATTGTGTGTATACCCGAGTGCAAGTTCGAGCACCTGTCCCTGGTTTGAAACACGATAACCAACACCGACTAATTCAAGTGTTTTCTTGTAACCTTCAGAAACACCTACAACCATGTTTTGAATCAAAGAACGATACAAACCATGCATGGCGCGATTCTGTTTTTCATCATCAGCACGTTTTACGATGCACTGATTTCCTTCAACCGATATCGTGATATCCGGATTAATTTCCTGGTTTAATGTGCCTTTCGGACCTTTTACAGTCACAATCTGGCCTTCTTGCGTTATGCTAACTCCTGCAGGAACAGTAATGGGTAATTTTCCAATTCTTGACATGCTACTTTCCTCCTTTAATTAATAAACATAACATAATACTTCACCACCTACTTTTTCTTCACGAGCCTGTTTGTTTGTCATAACACCTTTAGAAGTTGAAATGATGGCAATTCCCAACCCGTTCAACACACGTGGCATATCTTTAAAGCCGGTGTACTGACGAAGACCCGGGCTTGAAACCCTGATCAGTTTTTTGATGGAATTCACTTTGTTTACCGGGTCGTACTTCAGGGCGATTTTGATTGTGCCCTGCGGACCGTCCTCAATAAATTTGTAGTTAAGGATATAGCCCTGTTCATGCAAGATACGGGTCATTTCCTTTTTGAGATTTGAAGCGGGGATTTCCACCACACGGTGGTTAGCCTTGATGGCATTCCGCAATCTCGTTAAAAAATCTGCTATTGGATCTGTCATAAAATTGATTGTTAAATTGATCCCGACTACCGGGACAATATTTATTAAATATAAATTTCTGTAGAGACAAGGCATGCCTTTTCTCTACGTAATATTTTTTACCAGCTTGCCTTTTTCACG
Source organism: Bacteroidota bacterium (assembly GCA_023459355.1). GTDB lineage: Bacteria > Bacteroidota > Bacteroidia > Bacteroidales > Paludibacteraceae > Paludibacter. Next base: position 24,316 of record JAEWUM010000051.1, read on the forward strand.
CCGGGTATCAGCCCTTTTGAAGCCATTTCGCGGAACTGGATACGGGAAATACCGAACTGACGCATATACCCTTTCGGACGACCGGTGATTTTACAACGGTTGTGGTAGCGTATAGGCGAAGAGTTTCTTGGTAGCGTCTGCAGGGCGTCATAATTTCCTTCTGTCAGGAATTGTTCCCTTTTAGCAGCATATTTCGCGATCAGTTTTGCTCTTTTCACCTCGCGGGCTTTCATTGATTCTTTTGCCATTGTATCTCTTAATTAGTTTTTCTTAAATGGTAATCCGAACTCTTTCAACAGGGCAAAACCTTCTTCATCGGTTTTAGCTGTTGTTACGAAGGTAATGTTCATTCCCAACAAACGACTGATGTTATCGATATTGATTTCCGGGAAGATAATCTGCTCCTCGATTCCGAGTGTGTAGTTCCCGCGACCGTCCAGTTTGTTTTCGATACCTTTGAAGTCACGTACACGTGGCAATGCAACACGGATCAGACGTTCCAGAAACTCATACATCCGGTCGCCGCGAAGTGTTACACGCACACCAATCGGCATTTTCTTACGAAGTTTGAAGTTAGAAATATCTTTCTTTGATACTGTCTGCACAGCTTTCTGTCCGGTGATGGCAGTCATTTCATTGATTGCTACCTCGATGATTTTCTTATCGGCCACAGCGATACCCAATCCCTGGTTGAGTACAATTTTCTCCAATTTGGGAGCCTGCATCACTGATTTATATCCGAATTCCTTCATCAGTACAGGAACAATGCGTTCCTGATAATCCTGTTTTAAATTTGCTGTATTCATTTCTTAAATTTCCTCCCCTGTTTTTTTGGAAATACGCACCAATTTACCATCAGCATTTCTTTTTCTGCCGATACGAACGGGGGTCCCGTTTTCTACCGGATTCAGATTAGAAATATGGATAGGGGCTTCCTGTTTAACAATACCACCTTGAGGACTTTTCGCACTCGGTTTGGTATGCTTCGATACCATATTAATACCTTCTACTATAGCACGCTGTTTTTCAACGAGGACTTCAAGTACGCGACCTGTTTTACCCTTATCGATGCCTGCATTTACATAGACGGTGTCACCTTTTTTGATATGTAATTTACTCATCACGAATTAATTTTACGAAGATTAAAGCACTTCAGGTGCAAGTGATATGATTTTCATGTTTGTAGCACGAAGTTCACGTGCAACGGGACCGAAGATACGGCTTCCGCGAATTTCACCCGCGTTGTTCAACAACACACACGCGTTGTCGTCGAAACGAATGTACGAGCCATCGGCCCTGCGAACTTCTTTCTTTGTACGTACGATTACTGCTTTTGAAACGATACCTTTCTTGATGTCTGATGAAGGTACAACACTCTTCACAGAAACCACGATGATATCACCCAAAGAAGCATAACGCTTTCCTGTTCCTCCTAATACACGGATACAAAGCGCTTCTTTCGCGCCGGAATTATCCGCAACAGTGAGTCTTGATTCTTGTTGTATCATAATTACTTAACCCTTTCGATAATTTCAATTAATCTCCATCTTTTTAATTTACTCAGCGGACGGGTTTCCATGATACGAACGGTATCTCCGATATTACATTCGTTCTTCTCGTCATGAGCATGATATTTTTTTGTCTTATTTACGAATTTTCCGTAAATTGGGTGTTTTTCTTTCCACTTTACAGCTACGGTAATGGTTTTATCCATCTTGTTGCTGAAAACGACACCCGTTCTTTCTTTTCTTAAATTTCTTTCCATCAGTGTTAATTTTTAATTAATTGTTTTCACGCTGACGTAATTCAGTCGCAAGACGGGCGATAGTACGACGTACTTCTTTAATTTGCAACGGATTATCAAGCGGAGAAATGGCGTGATTCAACTTCAGACGTACCAACTGCTCTTTTTCAGCATCCATACGTTCCAGAATCTCCTGGTTATTTAGTTCTCTAATTTCTCTTGTTTTCATTGTCCTTACGCATTTTGAGTTGTGTCATAATCACGTCTTACCACGAAGCGGGTAGTCACCGGTAATTTCTGAGCAGCCAGACGCAATGCTTCTTTGGCTACATCAAAAGGTACACCTTCTACCTCAATTATCATTCTTCCCGGAGTTACGGGGGCCACGAAACCTTCGGGAGCACCCTTACCTTTACCCATACGAACCTCTGCAGGTTTTTTGGTGATTGGTTTATCGGGGAAAATACGGATCCAAATCTGACCCTGACGTTGCATATAGCGGGTTACAGCAATACGGGCAGCTTCTATCTGACGACCGGTTAACCATTTCGATTGCAACGATTTGATACCAAAAGAACCGAACGCCAATTGATTACCTCTTTGGGCATTTCCTTTCATGCGCCCTTTCTGCTGTCTCCTGAACTTTGTTTTTTTAGGTTGTAACATAATTTCCTTACTTCAAATTCATTAATAACAGTTTACTTTTTTCTCTTTCTGAATCCTTTACCGCCACGATCACCACGGTCGTTGTTGAAACGATCGCCACCGCGAGAGTTTTCTTTAGCTGTACTAAAGGAAGGAGCCAGGTCTTTTTTTCCATAGACTTCGCCACGGCAAATCCACACTTTTACACCGATGATACCTACTTTGGTCAATGCCTCAGCATGTGCATAATCAATGTCAGCACGGAATGTGTGCAACGGCGTTCTTCCTTCTTTATACATCTCTGAACGAGCCATCTCGGCGCCATTTAAACGACCTGAAACCAGGATCTTGATTCCTTCAGCACCCAGACGCATAGTTGATGCAATAGCCATTTTGGTAGCACGACGGTAAGCAATTTTACCTTCAATCTGACGAGCTACGTTATTTGCAACAATCACGGCATCGAGTTCCGGACGTTTAATTTCGAAGATATTGATCTGAATCTCCTTATCGGTGATTTTTTTCAATTCTTCCTTCAGTTTATCCACTTCCTGTCCGCCTTTACCAATGATGATACCCGGACGGGCAGTACATACAGTTATAGTTACCAATTTCAACGTACGTTCAATTACAATACGCGATACACTGGCTTTGGACAGACGGGCATTCAGGTATTTTCTGATGTTGCTGTCTTCCAGGATGGTGTCTCCATAATTTTTTCCACCGTACCAGTTCGAATCCCATCCACGGATGATTCCCAAGCGGTTGCTTATCGGATTAGTCTTTTGTCCCATCGAGTATTAATTTTCGTTTTCGTTAGTAATCTTGGTATCTACAAATATGGTTACGTGGTTAGAACGTTTGCGGATACGGTAACCGCGCCCCTGAGGAGCTGTGCGGAGACGTTTCAGCATCGTTGCTGAGTCCACATAAATTTTACTCACGTATAAGTTTGCACTATCGGCTTTCTGTTCTGTTTTTTGTTCCCAGTTAGAAATGGCCGATTTGAGCAACTTCTCTAATCTTCCTGAAGCTTCTTTAGGAGAGAACTTCAACACGCTTAACGCTTTGTTCACTTCCATACCACGGATCAAATCCGCCATCAGGCGCATTTTGCGGGGAGAAGTAGGAACGTCGTTAAGCTTCGCGAAGTACTGCGACTTGTTAGCTTCTTTTCTTTTATCGGCTGATATTTTTTTTCTTGCACCCATTTTTCGAAATTTTTAATGCTATTGTTAGATAATTTCAATGGATTATTTCTTTTTACCCCCGTGACCGCGGAAGTTACGAGTAGGAGAAAATTCGCCTAACTTGTGACCCACCATGTTTTCGGTAACATAAACCGGGATAAATTTATTTCCATTGTGAACTGCAATCGTGTGACCTACAAAATCAGGTGATATCATTGTAGCGCGAGACCATGTTTTTACAACGGTTTTTTTACCACTGTCATTCATGGCTGTTACTTTCTTCTCGAGCTTCAGATTAATATAGGGACCTTTTTTTAATGAACGGCTCATATTATTTACTTACTTTTTGCTGTTATTTTTTCTTTCTTTCAATAATATACTGGCTTGATTGTTTCTTAGGAGCACGTGTTTTGTACCCTTTAGCCAACAAGCCTTTGCGTGAACGTGGATGTCCACCGGAAGCGCGGCCTTCGCCACCACCCATCGGGTGATCTACCGGGTTCATCACAACACCACGAACACGTGGTCTGCGTCCGAGCCAACGAGAGCGTCCTGCCTTACCCGAAACTTCCAGGGCATGGTCAGAATTACCTACTGATCCAATAGTAGCTTTACATGTAGCCAATACTTTACGCAACTCACCTGAAGGCAATTTGATAATTGCATATTTATCTTCGCGTGAGTTCAGCTGTGCAAATGTTCCTGCAGAACGTACCATCGCGGCACCCTGTCCCGGTCTCAGTTCAATGTTGTGAACGATTGTTCCGAGCGGAATGTTTTGCAAAGGTATTGCGTTGCCAACTTCAGGAGCAGCTTCTGCGCCTGATATTACTGTTTGACCAACCTGCAAACCGTTTGGTGCAAGAATGTATCTTTTTTCCCCGTCAGCATAAAACAAAAGCGCGATACGGGCCGAACGATTCGGATCGTATTCAATGCTTTTTACTGTAGCGGGAACACCGTCTTTGTTGCGTTTAAAGTCAATTACTCTGTATTTTCTCTTGTGTCCGCCACCTAAGTAGCGCATGGTCATTTTACCCGAATGGTTACGACCACCGGATTTGAAATTACCACCGACTACAAGAGATTTTTCTGGTGCACTCGCAGTAATTGTGTCGAATGTACCAATAATCTTGTGTCTCTGCCCCGGTGTAGTGGGCTTTAATTTACGTACAGCCATTTATTTTATTTACTATTTTATTATTTACTATTTACGTTGCCTTACAAAATTGTACATTGTAAATGGTTAAATTGTAACTGATTATCAGATATTACTATAAAAATCAATTACTTCTCCTTCTTTCAATGTAACAATGGCTTTTTTGTAAGCTGATGCCTGTCCCTTGATCACACCGCTTTTTGTAAAACGGCTTTTCTTCTTGGGAGCGGCAATCATCGTGTTTACCTCTGTAACTGTTACATTATACAACGCTTCAACAGCCTGCTTGATCTCGATTTTGTTGGCATCTTTCTCAACTTTAAAACCATAGCGGTTGAGTTTCTCGCCCAACTTCGTCATTTTTTCCGTAACAATCGGTTTTATGATAATTCCCATTTTTGTACCTCCTATGCTTTTAAAATTTGTTCAACTGCTGCAACTGCTTCTTCAGTCAGCACAAGAGTCTTAGCATTAAGCACTGCGTAAGTGTTTAATTCCGAAACTGTTACAACATTTACTTTAGGTAAATTTCGAGCCGACAAATATACGTTTTTATTTCCGTTTGCTAAAATAATTAACGGTTTTTTATCTGCAA
>JAEWUM010000052.1 GCA_023459355.1 Bacteroidota bacterium
ACGGAGTTAGCCGATCCTTATTCGCAGAGTACATACAAAACGGCACACGTGCCGCACTTTATTCCCCTGCAAAAGCAGTTTACAATCCATAGGACATTCTTCCTGCACGCGACTTGGCTGGTTCAGACTCTCGTCCATTGACCAATATTCCTCACTGCTGCCTCCCGTAGGAGTCTGGTCCGTGTCTCAGTACCAGTGTGGGGGACCTTCCTCTCAGAACCCCTAATGATCGTTGACTTGGGGAGCCGTTACCTCTCCAACTATCTAATCATGCGCATGCCCATCTGTAAGCCATAAATGTTTAAATAAATTACCATGCAGTAATTTAGTATTATGCGGTATTAGTCCGTCTTTCAACGGGTTATTCCCCTCTTACAGGCAGGTTGCATACGTGTTACTCACCCGTGCGCCGGTCGCCACCTCAGATTGCTCCTTGTGCTGCCCCTCGACTTGCATGTGTTAGGCCTGTCGCTAGCGTTCATCCTGAGCCAGGATCAAACTCTTCGTTGTATCTTGTTTTTTGCTCGGATGAAATTCCTTATTTTATTTCCTTTTTCGTTACGCTCTATTTCCCTGATCACTCAAAAAAATATGAATTGACGTGGTATAATGTTTCTTTCCCTTTCCTTTTTTTATTATACTACTTTTCGTCTTGTCATTGTTTAATCATTTCAAAGATCGTTCTTCCGGTCTATATCCCTGGTCGGCTCTCAAACTTTATACATCGCTAAACTTCTCAGCTTTTTTCGATGCATCCCTTAAGAATCTCCCGTTACAAATCTAAACCGTATTGTGGTTTTCCCATGTTCGCTCATGAACATGAAATGTTCTTCCCAACTGCTCTGGCACAAAAGGGTTGCAAAGTTAATCACTTTTTTATTCCTGCCAAAATTTTATCGAAAAATTTTTTTTCAGATAAAACATCCTGCCCCCCTTCCTTTCTCTTATCAACTCTTTCGAATCACGCTTATCTCTCAAAGCGGGTGCAAAAGTAGCGACTATTTTTATAACTTGCAAATTTTCAGCAAAGATTTTTATGCTATAAAACATATTATGTTTGTCTCCTGCTGAAAATCTGCAAGTTATAAATGATAATTTTATTTGAAATCAGCCCAGTTTGTTTCCAGCATATTGCCCGTTTTCTGGAAAGTGATGTGCATTCCAAAGCAGGCACGCAGGGTCTGAGGCGTATGTGACGGTCCGGAAAGAGCCAGATAATCCCTCAGCATTTGACGATATGATGGGTCAACACAATTTTCGATGATGCAGTTTGCACGATCAACGGGACATTTGCCACGCAAATCAGCCACCCCATGCTCGGTAATCAGAACGTTCACCGAGTGTTCATTCTGATCGACATGCGATACCATGGGCACAATAGAGGATATTTTACCCCCTTTAGCAGTAGATGGTGTAGTAAATATCGAGATGTAAGCACTGCGAGTAAAGTCAGCAGACCCGCCAATGCCATTCATCATCTTGGCTCCCATGACATGTGTGCTGTTCACATTTCCAAATATATCAGCTTCTAATGCCGTATTGATGGTAATCAACCCTAAGCGGCGCGCCAACTCGGGACTGTTCGACATTTCCTGTGGACGTAGCACCAGTTTATCGCGGAAGAAATCAAGATTCTGATAAATACTTTGTAATACAGGCGTGGTAATCGTCAACGAACATCCGCTGGCAAATGTCACTTTACCTTTCCGGATCAATTCAATTACGGCATCCTGAATTACTTCTGTGTACATCTGGAAATTAGGAATATCGGGATTAGTTCCTAAAGAAGCCATTACCGCATTGGCAATATTGCCTACCCCGGATTGTATCGGAAGAAACTCTTGTGGTATTCTGCCTGCTTTTAATTCACCTGCCAGAAAATTAGCCACATTCCGTCCAATCCTATCTGTTACATCGTCTGTCGGAGCAAAACCACCTACCTCATCATCTAAGTATGTCTCAACCACACATAAAATTTTCTCCGGATCAACTTTAATTACAGGTTCGCCCATTCTGTCGGATGGTTTCAGCAATGTCAGCGGCAAACGATGTGGTGGGTCGAGCGGCTCAAAAATATCATGAAATCCCCTTAAAGCCTTGGGATGTTTTGTGTTTAACTCAATAATAATATAATCGGCCAGACGTGCAATAGTTGGAGAAATCCCCACACCGGATGTCGGCACAATTTCTCCATCTTCGGTAACTTCACAGGCTTCAATCACGGCAATTCGTGGTTTGGGCATAAAACCAAAACGCAAATGGGGTGCTATGGACGACAAGTGCATGTCGAAATACGGAGCATGATCGGTATTCAACGCATCACGTAAATCGCGGTTTGACTGATAAGGTGTACGGAACAGAACCGCATTCGCCCTCGCCAAGGCTCCATCCAGCGAATCCCCTGTGGAGGCCCCGGTGTAAATCCCGATTTTAAACTCTTTTCCTTCAGCATGAAAAGCTTCAGCACGGCGGGCAATCGCTGTCGGAACTGCTTTCGGAGAACCTGCAGGCGTAAAACCACTGAATCCAACCGCATCACCATTGTTCACAAAAACCGCAGCTTCATCTGCAGTTACAAATTTATACCTTGACATATTAATTAATGGGTATTTTTAAGGTGAGGAAAAACGCATAACATATTATTATACAAATTTTTACCTCCAACCTGTTAGTTATTTATAAAATTGCCGCAAAATTACCAAATTATTTTTGAATATCCTTGAAAATGCCACTTTAATTACAGAAATAATTCTTTAATGTAATTTTAACTTCTTATTTTCTCCTGAAATCAAAAAATAAATGGCATATTTGCATTCAATCAAAAACTCAATATATGAACGACATCAGAAAATTACAGCCAACTGCCCTGTGGCAACATTTTTACAGTTTAACCCGCATACCAAGACCCTCCGGAAAGAAAGAGCCCATCGGAAAATTTCTGGAAGACTTCGGCAGATCACTTGGATTAGAGACAATTAAAGATGAGATTGGAAATATATTGGTCCGCAAACCCGCAACCAAAGGAATGGAGGACCGGAAAGCAGTTGTTTTGCAAGCCCACATGGACATGGTACCTCAGAAAAACTCAGGCATACAACATAATTTCGAAACAGACCCGATTCTCGCTTATGTGGAAGGAGAGTGGGTTACAGCTAAAGACACCACACTTGGTGCCGACAATGGAATCGGAGTGGCAGCTGCTATGGCCATTCTCGAATCAAGAGACATTCCACATCCTGATATCGAAATGTTTATCACGGTGGACGAAGAAACCGGCATGCATGGTGCGTTCGGATTGCAACCGGATTTTCTCCGTGGTGAGATATTAATTAATATGGACTCGGAAGATGAAGGTGAATTGTATGTGGGTTGTGCCGGTGGCATTGACGCAAATATTGAATATTCTTATAAAGAAGTAGCTGTTCCTGATGGAGATGTGGCATTGAAAATTTCGCTGACGGGCTTAAAAGGCGGTCATTCGGGAGTTGACATACACCTCCAACGAGCCAATGCCAATAAGCTGATGTTCCGGCTATTAAAAGAAGCGGTAAGTGAATACGAAGCCCGCCTGGCATCAATTGATGGTGGCAGTCTCCGCAATGCCATTCCCAGAGAAGCTTTTGCCATTGTTACCGTCCCCAAAGACGGCATGGAAGACATGAAAGAATTGGCTGCCAACTTTGAAGCCTTATTCAAAGAAGAATATGAGGGGGTCGAAGATAACATCCGATTAAATGCTGAAATCACAGATATTCCTTCCGGATTAATTCCCGAAGAAATTCAGGATGACTTGATCAACGGTGTAACCGCCTGTCCCAATGGCGTATTCCGCGTTATTCCCGAACTGCCTTCAGTTGTGGAAACTTCCAACAATTTAGCCATTGTAAAATCTGATGGAAAGAGAATTGACTGTAAATGTTTGATTCGAAGCTCCGTTGAATCCAGGAAACAGGAACTGGCCTCTATGGTGG
>JAEWUM010000053.1 GCA_023459355.1 Bacteroidota bacterium
GCCGGGAGTACCCTCCGAGTCGGGGATTCTATTGGATTTGATAAAGACTTATGCCGCTTCTAAAAGCATATTGGGTGTTTGTTTGGGCGAACAAGCCATCGCTGAAGCATTTGGTGGTAAGCTGATAAACCTCCCGGAGGTGCATCATGGTGTAACGTCTGAAATACAATTACTTGATAATGATTTGTTGTTCAGTGATTTGCCGGAAAAAATGACCGTGGGCCGATATCATTCCTGGGCTGTTGAGAAGGAATCTTTGCCCGATTGTTTGAAGGTGACTGCAGTCGATGAGTCTGGCATGATCATGGCATTGGCGCATAAGCAATTTGATGTGCGGGGTGTACAATTTCATCCGGAATCGGTGCTGACACCGGAAGGGGAGGAGATGTTGAGAAATTGGTTGGAACAGTAATTATTAGCGAATATTCAATTGCCCCGGGTTTTAACCCGGGGGAAACTTATTTAGAAATACTTGTGTGTTTTGAAAAGTGTTAATATAGTATGAAACAAATTTTAAACAGATTATTCGATCATCAATCCTTATCGAGGAATGAGGCCACAGAGGTGATGACCAATATGGCAGCAGGATTATACAACGAGGCGCAGATTGCTGCTTTTATCTCGGTGTACCTGATGCGTAGCATTGAATTGGATGAAATCATCGGGTTCAGGGATGCTTTGCTTTCCATGGCTGTGAAGGTTGATTTGTCGGACTTCGGGATTATGGATATTGTAGGGACAGGAGGTGATGGAAAAAACACTTTCAATATCTCAACTGCTGCTTGTTTTGTGGTGGCAGGCGCCGGTTATAAAGTCGCCAAGCATGGTAACTATGGTGCGACATCTGTGAGTGGTTCCTCTAATGTACTCGAATATTTTGGTGCTAAATTTACTACAGATGAGATAGTTTTGAAAACATCATTAGAACGTACGGGTTTTGCTTATTTGCATGCACCTATTTTCAATCCTGCGATGAAACATGTGGCGCCGGTGAGGAAAAATCTGGGTGTGCGAACATTCTTCAATGTGCTCGGACCCCTTATCAATCCGGCGCAACCCAAATATCAGTGTTTGGGTGTTTATAACCTGAAGATGATGCGGTTGTATAGCTATATCTATCAACGTTTAGGTGCTCAGTATAGCATCGTACACAGCTTGGATGGTTATGATGAAATATCGCTAACAGATACCACTAAGGTAGTAAACAATACAGGCGAATTTATTTTTACTCCGGAAGAATTGGGCTTTAATAAGATTGAACAACAGGCTTTATGGGGCGGTGCAACTGTACAGGATGCTGCGGCAATTTTCCTGAATGTGCTTGAGAATAAAGCTTCAACTGCACAAAGAGATGCGGTGATTATCAATGCCGCTTTGGCAATCCAGACCCGTTGTCCGCTTAAATCAATCGAAGATTGTAAAACAGAAGCCATGGAATCGCTGCAAAGTGGAGCGGCAATCAATGCGTTTCGGAAATTTATTGAAATATACAATTAACAGAAAACGTAGGGGCGCAACCCTTGCGCCCAAATAATGTATAATTAAGGAGGCATGACGATATTAGACAACATAATTGCAGATAAAAAAACAGAAGTTGCAAATCGTAAAAAAATAGTAACGATTGACGATTTACGAACTGCACCCTATTTCAGTAGAAAATGCATTTCTCTGAAAGACAGATTGATTGCATCATCTTCAGGCATTATAGCGGAGTTTAAAAGAAAATCACCTTCAAAAGGCTGGATACATGAAGAGGCCGATGTGGTGGAAATTACTTCCGGATATGATGAAGCAGGAGCTGCCGGCATTTCTGTTTTGACCGACAGTAAGTATTTCGGCGGCGTACCCGAAGATTTGACTGTTGCTCGACCGCATGTGCATTGCCCCATCCTGCGCAAGGACTTTATCATTGATGTTTATCAGCTGTTTGAAGCAAAAGCGATGGGAGCTGATGTGATTTTACTGATTGCAGCGGCGTTAACAGTAGATGATACGCTTGAGCTTGCCCGACAGGCAAAAGCATTGTCGCTGGAAGTGTTGTTGGAAATTCATAACAGGGAAGAACTTGTGCATATCAATGATTTTGTGGATATGGTAGGTGTGAACAACCGTAATTTAAAAACGTTTGAAGTCAGCACGGATGTTTCGCTTGAACTGGCAGGATTGATTCCGGATCAATTTGTCAAAATCAGTGAAAGTGGCATTTCTTCTCCTGAAACGGTTAATGTGCTTAAAAACGCAGGATATCAGGGTTTTCTGATGGGTGAGAACTTCATGAAAGAACTAAATCCTGCAAAAGCATTAACCAGTTTTGTTGAGAAACTAAAAAAACAAACTAATCACTGACCACTAACCACTCACCACATGAAAAAATGAATGTTTTAATTAAAATATGCGGCATGCGCGATGCTGACAACATACGTGAAGTGTTGACACTTACTCCTGATTTAATGGGATTCATTTTCTATCCCAAATCTCCGAGGTATGTAGCATCACCTGAAGCGCTAAAGCATATCAGATTTGGTCAGAACACGACAAAAACCGGGGTTTTTGTCAATGCTTCCGAAGAAGATATCATGCAAAAGGTGGAATTATACGATTTGCAGGCAGTACAGTTACATGGAAATGAGTCAGCCGAACTTTGCAGTTCCCTGAAAAGTAGAGGTTTAATAGTGTTGAAAGCTTTTCAGATACATTCAGCTGAAGACTTTAAAAATGCAGTGCGTTATAATCGTCAGGTCGATTATTTCTTGTTTGATACGAAGACAGCTTCTTATGGGGGATCAGGCTCCAAGTTTGACTGGAGTTTACTTGATGCTTATCATGGAGATACCCCTTTTTTCCTCAGTGGGGGAATTGGTCCGGATGATGCCTGCGAGATACAAAAGATTAATCATCCATATTTCAGGGGAGTTGATTTAAACAGCAGATTCGAAACTGCTCCGGCGTTCAAAGATTATGAATTATTACAACAATTTATCAAACAGCTTAACGAGTTATGAATAGAATTAATCAATTGTTCGAAAAAAAACAGAAAAATATTCTTTCAGTTTATTTTACAGCCGGTTTCCCACAATTAGAAGATACAGTGCCGGTACTAAAAGCATTACAGGCAAATGGTGTTGATTTGGTCGAAATAGGGATTCCGTTTTCCGATCCGATGGCTGACGGACCTGTTATACAGCAGTCGAGCCATGAAGCCCTGCAAAATGGCATGAGTATTCGCAAGTTGTTTAGTCAGCTGACCGATATACGCCGGGAAATCCAAATTCCATTGGTGATGATGGGTTATCTCAATCCTGTGATGCAATTCGGGTTTGAGAATTTTTGCCGGGAATGCAGTCGGGTTGGTGTGGATGGCATGATTATACCAGATCTCCCTATGTCGGATTATCTGCATGAGTATAAGGCCATAGCTGATAAGTACGATCTGAAATTCATCTTCCTGATTACGCCCGAGACATCAGAGGAGAGAATCCGTGAAATTGATGAGCATACAAACGGATTTATCTACATGGTTTCTTCGGCAGCCGTGACCGGCACTCAGCAATCGTTCGACAGTCGCATTGCCTATTTCAACCGCATCAATGCCATGGGATTGAAAAATCCAAGGTTGATTGGTTTTGGGGTTTCTAATAAAGCAACCCTCGAAATGGTCAATCAACATGCCTCAGGAGCAATTATAGGTTCGGCTTTCATCAAAACACTGGGAGAACAGCATCAAATTGACACTGCCGTAAAAGTTTTGTTGGATAATCTCAAAAAATAGTTATTTTTGTCAGGTAATCAAATTCTGACTGCCATGAGAAAATTCCTGTATTTGTTCTTTTTTTTGTGCACATTCTTTGTAGTCAATACATTTGCACAAAATACTCCACCTGACCAATTGACCGTTACAGCAACGGGTAGCGAAAATAAAAAAGCTTATCCGGTGATTTTTTATACAGATACTTTGTTTTTTGTTGAAAACCGACTGGCATCCCTGACTGCTGAAGAAAGAGCAGATAAAATTACCTCAAGGCTTGAAAAAATATTTGATGATGACTACTCAAGTATCAATAAGATTGCTGCATCTCAAAGCGGAAATTATGTGGATATTATATGTGGTGAAACGATCATCATGAGTATATCGGAAGATGATGCTATAAGTAAGGGAATCAGTAGTCAGGAACTGGCAGATGAATACATTAAGCTGATTCAGGCAGCATTTGAAGAAGCCCGGAAAGACAGAAGTTTTCTTACTGTAATCATTCGTGTCGGCCTGGTGTTGTTGGTATTGGCAGGGATCTGGTTGATAATCAGATTTATTAAGCTTGGACATCAGTATGTTGAAAAACGGATATCAGATAAAAAGGAGAAATGGCTTAAGAGTCTTTCTTATAAAGACTATACTTTTCTGACAGCTGAACAGGAGTTAAATGTTGTTTTTGGGTTGTTGAAGATATTGAAATGGGCAATCATAATTATCCTGGTTTACCTTTTACTTCCATTGATTTTCAGTATTTTCCCTTTTTCAAGAGGATGGGCGACAACCTTATTTGAATTAATCTGGAGTCCGTTAAAGAATATCATGATTTCAATCTGGAATTATCTGCCAAATTTGTTTACAATAATCGTGATCTATTTTGTGTTTAATTATCTGATAAAATTTGTAAAATACATTTTTACAGAGATTGAAGCTGAAAAATTAAAAATTTCCGGTTTTCATGCAGATTGGGCTATACCAACTTTTAGTATAATTAAATTTCTTTTGTATGCGTTTATGTTGGTTATGATTTTCCCAAAATTACCAGGTTCAAACTCGCCTATTTTCCAGGGAGTTTCTGTGTTCCTGGGCTTGTTGGTGTCTTTGGGGTCATCAAGTGCAATCAGTAATATGGTAGCCGGATTGGTGATTACTTACATGCGTCCGTTTAAAATAGGCGACCGGATAAAATTGGGTGATGTTACCGGAAATGTGGTAGAAAAAACCCTGCTGGTTACACGTTTAAGGACCATTAAAAATGAAGAAATAACGATTCCTAATTCAGCCGTTTTATCGGGTAATACAACTAATTATTCTGCGATGGCGAAAGAAGAGGGGTTAATTATACATACGACAGTCACAATCGGATACGATGTGCACTGGAAGACAATGCATGAAGCCTTGTTGGAGGCTGCTGCCAGGACTGGAAGCCTGATGCAAAATAAAAAACCTTTCGTATTGCAAACCAGTCTTGATGATTTTTATGTGTCATATCAATTAAACGTATACACATCCGAGTCGAATGCACTGGCCCCGATTTATTCAGAATTACATCAACATATTTTGGATATATGCGCCGAAAAAGGTATTGAAATCATGTCGCCGCATTACCGGGCTGAAAGAGATGGCAATGAGTCAACTATCCCCAAGCCGGTTGAAGATTCAAAGAGCGTAAAAAAATAAGATGAAGTTTGTATAATCAAAAAACATTTTTTATCTTTGCGCTCCGTTTCGAAGAGGGTTTTAAGCAGCGCTGCCTCAGGCAACTCACCTTCCCGATGTAATTATAATACACAATAAGATGTACGCAATTGTAGAAATTTTGGGTCAGCAGTTCAAGGTGGAAGCCGGAAAAAAACTGTATGTACACCGCATGAATGAAGCTGAAATTGCTTCAGAAGTTGAGTTTGATAAAGTTTTGCTCGTTGACAATGCCGGTGCAGTTACTGTAGGTACTCCCGTAGTGGAAGGTGCAAAAGTGGTTTGTGAAGTGGTATCGCACCTGCGTGGTGAAAAAGTGATTGTTTTTCATAAAAAACGTCGCAAGGGATATCGCAAACGCAACGGTCACCGTCAGGATTTTACCGAGTTGAAAATTAAAGAGATTGTAGCTTAATTAACCGATTAAAAATTAGAGAAAATGGCACATAAGAAAGGAGTTGGTAGCTCGAAGAACGGTCGTGAATCGGAAAGTAAGCGACTTGGAGTAAAAGTTTACGGTGGTCAGTTTGCCAAAGCAGGTAATATCATCGTTCGTCAGCGCGGAACAGTACACCACCCGGGTGAAAACATGGGATTGGGTAAAGATCATACTTTATTCGCATTGGTTGACGGTATCGTGGAATTCAGAAAGAAAAGAGACAATAAATCTTACGTTTCTGTAAAACCTATCGAAGCGAATTAATAAGTTTTAAAAAAAATAACGAATCTCCTGTTGTTTTACCGTAGTGTAAAATTGCGGGAGATTTTTTTTAATTCACCATATAAGTCATATAAGCGACATATAAGTTTTAACTCTTAATAGTAATTGATATACATTATAAAACAGACTGTTTGTTATAGATTTATTACATCGGGCTTATATGTTACTTATATGACTTAAATGGTATAAAAAACACAAAATAATGCTTACACTCAAATACATCACCGAAAATACCGCTGAAGTCATAGACCGCTTGGCTAAGAAGCATTTCAAAGCTGAAGAAATTATTGCTCAGGTAGTTGAGCTGGACAAACAACGCAAGCAAACCCAAACTGCTGCTGATAATGCCCTGGCACAATCTAATGCTTTGTCGAAAGAAATCGGCATGTTGTTCAAACAGGGTAAAACAGATGAAGCGAATGCAGCCAAAGAAAAAACAGCTGAGTTGAAAGAAACCATCCGGGAATTGACAGAGAAACAGGCTTCTTATGAGCAACAATTGAATGATTTGTTGGTTCAGATTCCTAATCTGCCGCATGATTCTGTCCCCGCAGGTAAGTATGCCGAAGACAATGTGATTGAACGGTCGGGTGGGGTTGTGCCTCAATTGCCCGAAGGCGCGATGCCGCACTGGGATTTAGCTAAAAAGTATGATTTGATTGATTTTGAGTTAGGTGTGAAGATATCAGGTGCTGGTTTTCCTGTTTACAAAGGTAAAGGCGCCCGATTGCAACGCGCCCTCATCAATTTCTTCCTCGATCAGGCGCGTGAGGCTGGTTACCTGGAAGTGCAACCGCCCTATGTGGTGAATGCTGCTTCAGGATACGGAACAGGACAGTTGCCCGATAAAGAGGGACAAATGTATCATGCTACTTTGGATGATTTATACCTGATTCCGACTGCTGAGGTACCGGTGACGAATATTTACCGGGATGTAATTCTCAGTGAGAACGAATTACCCATTAAAAATACAGCCTATTCAGCCTGTTTCCGCAGGGAAGCGGGTTCGTATGGCAAAGATGTGCGCGGATTAAACCGCCTGCATCAGTTTGATAAAGTGGAAATTGTACAGATACAACATCCGGAGAAATCGTATGAATCGCTAGCAGACATGGTGAATTATGTACAAACGCTGGTTGAAAAATTAGAACTTCCCTGGAGAATTCTTCGTTTGTGTGGTGGCGACATGAGTTTCACCTCTGCATTGACTTTTGATTTTGAAGTATGGTCGGCTGCGCAGGAACGTTGGTTGGAAGTAAGCTCGGTTTCAAATTTTGAAAACTATCAGGCCAACCGGCTCAAATGCCGTTTCAAAGGAAACGATAAAAAGACCCAACTTTGTCATACTCTCAATGGTAGTGCACTTGCATTGCCCCGCATCGTAGCGGCATTACTCGAAAACAACCAAACTCCGGATGGAATCAGGATTCCGACAGCGCTGGTTTCTTATACAGGATTTGATGTAATAAATTAAAGCGGAAAACGGAGAGCGGAGAACGAAAAACGTGCTGTAGTATACTAAGTCAGTTTAATCTTGAAATAAAGATTCATCTGAGTAACAAATTTTAGATTAATACAACATTAGTTTTCCGCTCTCCGCTTTCCGCTTTCCGCTATAAATATTTATCATTTATTATTGCGGTAATTCAAAATTTATAGTACATTTGTGCCCGAATTGCAATGTCGGGATTACAAAATGAGCCAATTAATCGAACATGCTGGTGTTATTCACCAGATAGATGGAAGACACATCAGGGTACAAATACTGCAGGAATCGGCCTGTAGTAGTTGTCATGCTAAAGGTGCCTGCTCGGCTGCCGACATGAAAGATAAATTTGTCGACATCGAATCTGATGGTTCTGATTACAAAGTTGGTGAACATGTTACTTTATATGGACAAAGTTCCATGGGATTATTCGCCGTTTTGCTTGCATTTGTCATTCCTTTTCTACTCATCCTGCTTACACTTTTTATTCTCAAAAATTATACTGATAACGAAGCTATTTCCGGCAGTATTGCGTTGGGGACATTGCTTCCTTATTTCATTATATTGTCTTTCTTTAATTCCAGATTAAAATCAAAATTAAAGTTTCATATTAAAAGGTATGGGGCTTGATGATGCGTAAAATTCAATAGAGACACATGAGTTTAGTACTGATTTCTTTAATTACCCTGGGGGTAATAGGTTCTGTTGCAGCCGTTATCTTATTTGTTGTTGCAAAAAAATTTCACGTTTTTGAGGATCCGCGGATTGACGAGGTGGAGCAGGCATTACCTGCAGCCAATTGCGGTGGATGTGGATTTCCGGGTTGCCGGGGGTTTGCCGACGCTTGTGTTAAATCGGATGAGCTGGGCGATTTGTTTTGTCCGGTTGGCGGTAATGATACCATGAAGAAAGTGGCGGAGATTTTGGGCAAGGTAGCTGTAGCCAAGGCTCCGACTGTAGCTGTTGTTCGTTGTAACGGAACCTGTGAGCATCGTCCGCATAATAATGAATATGATGGTGTAAAACATTGTTTTATCGCCCATAATCTTTATAGCGGTGAAACCAATTGTTCCTGGGGATGTTTGGGCTTTGGTGACTGTGAACTCTCCTGCGAATTTGATGCCATCAAAGTAAATCCTATCACAAAAATTCCGGAAGTAGATGACGATAAATGTACTTCCTGTGGAGCCTGTGTGCGTGCTTGTCCTAAGTTGTTGATTGAACTCAGGAAGAAGGGCCCTAAAGGTCGCCGTGTATACGTAAATTGCCGCAATGAAGATAAAGGGCATATTACCCGAAAAGCCTGTGAAGTTGGCTGTATCGGTTGTGCCAAATGCCAGAAGGTTTGTCCGCACGAAGCCATCACCATTAACAATAGTTTAGCATTTATCCACGATGATAAATGTAAGTTGTGTCGTGAATGCGTGATCGTATGTCCGACAAATGCCATTACCGATGTCAATTTCCCGGCACCGAAGAAGAAAAAGGAAGAGGCAATAGTAAATGAATAGCTCCGGGTTTTAATCCGGGGGAAGAATGGGGTTAAAACCCAATGTATTTGAAGAGGAGATTGCCACGTCGCTACGCTCCTCGCAATGACGGTCGATGGATAAGTGATTTATATATAAATAATATAACAACAAAGCATGAAGACTTTCAGAATTGGAGGTGTACATCCGGCAGAAAATAAATTTTCGGCCGGCAAAAAGATTCAACAGGCTGAGATTCCGAAGATGGTTGCCATTCCGTTGGCACATTACATAGGAAATCCAAGTGAGGCAATTGTCAAGAAAGGTGACCTGGTGAAAGTGGGGCAGATGATCGGACAAGCCAATGGATTTGTTTCAGCTAATGTACATGCTTCTGTATCAGGTAAGGTAAATAAGATTGACGTACAACTGGATGCTTCGGGATATAAGCGTCCCGCCGTATTTATTGATGTTGACGGTGATGAATGGCTGGAAACCATTGACAGAAGTCCGGCTGTTAAAAGAGCATGTAATCTTACCAAAGAAGAGATTATAAAAAAAGTACAGGATGCCGGTATCGTTGGACTTGGAGGCGCTACCTTTCCTGCCCACGTGAAACTTTCTCCTCCTCCGGGTAAAAAAGCAGAGGTGTTAATTATCAATGCTGTGGAATGCGAACCCTATCTTACCTGTGACCACCAGCTGATGATGGAGCACGGAGAAGAAATCCTGATAGGAGTATCTATTCTGATGAAAGCATTGGAAGTTGAGAAAGCAATTATCGGCATTGAAAATAATAAACCGGATGCTATCAGTCACCTGAAACAATTAGCAACTACTTTTAAAGGTATTACCATTGAACCCCTGAAAGTGCAATATCCTCAGGGTGGTGAGAAACAGCTGATTGATGCGGTTATCCGCCGTCAGGTACCCAGTGGCAGGATTCCGGTGGAAGTCGGCGCGGTGGTGTTTAACGTGGGTACAACTTTCGCTGTTTACGAAGCTGTTCAGAAAAACAAACCCATGTTTGAGCGTGTGATGACTGTCACAGGTAAAAATGCCCCCAATCCTTCCAATTATCGTGTTCGTCTCGGAACTTACTTAGCTCATGTAGTAGAGCAGGCAGGAGGTGTGCCTGAAGGTACGGGTAAAATTATCGGTGGTGGTCCCATGATGGGTCGTTCGTTGATGAACCTGAATATCCCGATGGCCAAAGGTAGTGCAGGTGTATTGTACATGCGGGATGAAGAATCCATTCGTAAACCCGTTCAAAATTGTATTCGTTGTTCCAAATGCGTGTCGGTTTGTCCGATGGGACTTGAACCCTATTTGCTGATGGCGCAGAGCGAGAGAAATATGTGGCCGGAAATGGAAACAGATCGCGTGATGGATTGTATTGAATGTGGCAGTTGTAGTTATACCTGTCCATCGAACCGTCCGTTACTGGATTATATCCGTTATGGTAAAGCAACGGTAGGAGGTATTATTCGTAACAGGAACGCTAAATAACAGAAATATTATGGAAAAATTAATCATATCGCCTGCACCGCATATCCATGGAGGTGACTCGGTAAGTAAAAATATGACCGGCGTGATCATCGCGCTTGTTCCTGCCTTGCTGGCTTCATTGTATTTCTTCGGACTGGGAGCGTTGATTGTCACCGTGACCGCCATCGTGGCTTGTGTGTTATTCGAATACCTGATTCAACGATTTTTAATCAAAGGAGAAAAAACGATTTTGGATGGCTCGGCTGCCCTGACAGGTTTGCTGCTGGCATTCAACCTGCCATCCAATTTACCGGTCTGGATGATCCTGATTGGCGCATTAGTTGCTATCGGTGTGGCTAAAATGAGTTTTGGCGGCCTGGGAAACAATCCTTTTAATCCCGCACTCGTGGGCAGGGTCTTTTTGTTGATTTCATTTCCGGTGGAAATGACAACATGGCCGGTGGTTGAACCTTTCTCGGTGTCTTATCTCGATGCGGCTACAGGAGCAACTGTGCTCTCATTGCTGAATGAAGGCAGTTCTGCGATACCATCAGCAAAAGATATGTTTCTGGGAAATATGCCCGGATCGCTCGGTGAAGTTTCGGCGGTAGCATTGTTGATTGGCCTGGTGTATATGCTGATACGAAAAATCATCACCTGGCATATTCCGGTGAGTATTTTTGTAACTGTCATCGTTTTTTCCGGGATACTGTATTGGGTTGACCCTGCAACATACATTTCGCCATTAGTACATTTGCTTACAGGTGGTTTGATGTTGGGAGCAATCTTCATGGCAACTGATTATGTAACGTCTCCCATGAACCCCAAAGGGATGTGGATTTATGGCGTGGGGATCGGTGTGCTGACAGTCGTTATCCGCACCTGGGGAGCTTATCCGGAAGGAGTGTCATTTGCAATTCTCATCATGAACGGATTTACACCCCTGATTAATTTTTATGTGAAACCGAAAAGATTTGGAGAAAAAGCGAAGTAAAAAAATAGCGGAAAACGGAAAGCGAAAAGCGAATAATTAATAGCTAATAGTGCTGGCCGTAGACTGTAGACCGTAGACAATAAAAAAAATGGCAAAATTAGAATCAACTTTCAGAAATATGGTGCTTGTGCTGACGTCAATTACGTTGGTAGCTGCAGTAGCATTAGGTTCGGTGTATAATCTGACCAAAGAGCCTATAGAAGCATCGAAAAGAGCTAAACGGGAAAATGCAATCATGGAGGTATTGCCTCCGGATGTGTCGATAAAAGGAGCCGATACCATTACAATTGAAGGTATGCCGGAGCCGTTTTATGTGTACCAGGCTTATGCCGGCGATGAATTTGTGGGTGCAGCGGTACAGACCTATTCTAAAAACGGATTCAGTGGCGAGATAAAAGTAATGGTAGGCTTTGATGCAAAGGGAAATATTATTAATTACTCTGTGTTGGAACAAAAAGAAACGCCCGGTTTGGGAACCAAAATGGTAGATTGGTTTAAGACAGAAAAAGGAAATCAGGATATTCGCGGACTAAACGGGGCTAAAAACAACCTGAACGTTACCAAAAACGGCGGAGAAGTAGATGCTATTACAGCAGCGACGATTTCGTCCAATGCGTTTCTGGAAGCAATTCGTTATGCTTACGGCGCCTATTCACAGAATTACGATGGATTAACAGGGGCAACTTCAGTTGAAAAGGAAGTAGCTCAAACAAATTAAAGAGGATATATGGCTGCAAATTCAAATTTAAAAACACTTTTAAACGGGGTTATCAAAGAAAATCCTGTTTTTGTGCTGCTGTTAGGCATGTGCCCGACACTGGGGACGACTTCTTCTGCGGAAAATGGATTGGGTATGGGACTGGCGACGACTTTCGTGCTCCTCTCTGCTAACGTGGTGGTTTCTCTGCTTAAAAACCTGATTCCAGATAAAGTGCGTATTCCCGCGTTTATCGTGGTTATCGCGACCTTTGTAACGCTGGTTGAAATGGTCATGCAGGCTTATGTTCCTGCGCTGTATAAAAATCTGGGACTCTTTATCCCGCTGATTGTGGTGAACTGTATTGTTCTCGGAAGAGCTGAAGCTTTTGCTGCTAAAAATACAGTCGTTAAATCATTTTTTGACGGCTTGGGAATGGGACTCGGCTTTACACTGGCGTTAACTTTGTTGGGAACTACCCGTGAATTGCTTGGGACAGGTAAGGTTTTCAGCATAACGATTTTTCCTGAAAATTTTGGTATGCTACTTTTTGTGTTGGCACCAGGCGCATTTATAGCTCTGGCATATCTGATTGCCATATTTAATAAACTGAAAACAACCAAAAATTAATTTTCTGCTATTTTTATTAATCACTGTCAACTAACCACTAACAACTAAAGAATGACTTATATATTAATTTTCATCGGAGCCGTATTTGTGAACAACATTGTGTTGTCACAGTTTCTGGGTATTTGTCCGTTTTTGGGTGTGTCGAAAAAAATTGATACCGCGCTAGGTATGAGTGGAGCTGTGGCTTTTGTAATGACCATAGCAACTATTGTTACCTTTTTAATTCAGGTCTATGTGCTTGAACCTTTGCAGATTGGTTATCTTCAAACCATATCCTTTATCCTCATTATTGCAGCTTTAGTACAGTTGGTTGAAATTATTCTGAAAAAAATATCGCCTGCGCTTTATCAGGCTTTAGGTGTTTTTCTTCCCCTTATTACTACAAACTGTGCGATTTTAGGTGTGGCCATTATGGTTATTCAAAAGGATTTTAACTTGTTGCAAAGTGTTGTTTTTGCTATTTCTACTGCGCTTGGCTTCGGATTGGCATTAATTTTATTTGCCGGTATCAGAGAACAATTAAATTTTGTATCTTTGCCCCGCGGAATGAAAGGTACACCTGCCGCCCTGCTTGTTGCAGGATTACTGGCAATGGCTTTTATGGGATTCGCAGGAATCGTTAAATAGTGGTTAATGGCTAATGCTTAGTGGTTAATTATCCACTAACCACTGACAACTAACCACTAATAACGCGGCAATAGCTCAGTTGGTAGAGCGTCGGCTTCCCAAGCCGAAGGTCGCGGGTTCGAACCCCGTTTGCCGCTCGGAACAATAAAACTAGTATCAAGCGTGGTAGAGCAATCAATTAAAAAAGTGATCCTATTAGGATCGGGGGCCTTGAAAATCGGACAGGCTGGAGAATTCGACTATTCGGGGTCGCAGGCGTTAAAAGCCATGAAAGAAGAAGGAATTGAAACTATCCTTATCAACCCCAACATCGCTACTATTCAAACATCGGAAGGTATTGCCGATAAGGTTTACTTTCTTCCCATCACCCCTTATTTCGTAGAACAAATTATTATCAAAGAAAAACCCGATGGTATTTTACTTGCTTTCGGGGGACAAACAGCGCTGAACTGTGGTACCGAGATGTATCTCAACGGTACGCTGGATAAGTATAATGTCCGTGTACTGGGAACTTCGGTGGAAGCCATCATGATTACGGAAGACCGCGATTTGTTTGTGAAAAAGCTGAACGAGATTGAAGCTAAAACTCCGGTATCACAGGCTGTTGAAAATCTCGAAGATGCGTTGACAGTGGGTCGTCGTATAGGTTTTCCGGTAATGGTGCGTTCTGCTTATGCCCTGGGAGGATTGGGTTCCGGTATATGTGCAAACGAGGAAGAGTTTATTACGCTGTGTACAAGTGCGCTGGCTCACTCGAAACAGATTCTGGTGGAGGAAAGTCTGAAAGGTTGGAAAGAAATTGAATTCGAAGTCATCCGCGATAAAAACGATCATTGCTTTACCGTGGTGCCTATGGAAAACTTCGACCCGCTGGGCATTCATACCGGTGAAAGTATTGTAGTGGCTCCGATTATTACCCTTACAAAAGATCAGATTGCTTATCTCGAAGATGTTGCCCGTCAGGTGGTTCGTCACATCGGTATCGTGGGTGAATGTAATATTCAATATGCTTTTAATGCGGAAACAAACGATTACCGCATCATCGAAATTAATGCCCGTTTGAGTCGCTCTTCAGCATTGGCGTCCAAAGCGTCGGGCTATCCGCTGGCTTTCGTGGCTACCAAACTTGCCTTAGGTTATTCTCTTGACCAGATAGGGGAGATGGGTACGCCTAATTCTGCCTATGTAGCCCCATCAGTTGATTATATGATCGTGAAGATACCGCGTTGGGATCTCACTAAATTTCAGGGTGTGAGCCGGGAAATCGGTTCATCTATGAAATCGGTGGGCGAAATCATGTCGATCGGTCAGTCGTTTGAAGAAATCATCCAAAAAGGATTGCGTATGATTGGCCAGGGGATGCACGGCTTTGTAGGTAACAAAGACCTGACTTTCGATAATATTGAAGATGCGCTTTCCAAACCGACGGATTTGCGCATCTTTGCTATTGCAGATGCTTTTGAGAAAGGATACAGCGTGAATGAGATTGAAGCGCTGACGAAAATAGATACATGGTTCCTCGGAAAATTAGAAAACATTTATAAGTACACCAAAGTACTGGAACAATACAATAAAATTTCAGATTTGCCGAAAGAAGTTCTGGCTGAAGCCAAACGACTTGGTTTTTCTGATTTCCAGATTGCCCGGTATGTGGAAAATCCGACCGGTACGATGGAACAGGAAGTCCTGGAAGTGCGTGAACTTCGTAAAAGCAAAGGTGTAACTCCGGTTATCCGCCGTATTAATACTGTTGCGTCTGATCATCCGGATGATACAAATTACCTTTATTTTACTTATGGTTCGGATAAAGCATACCAACCTCCCAGGTCGAATAAAGAAGCTGTAGTCGTGTTGGGATCAGGCGCGTATCGTATCGGTTCTTCGGTGGAATTCGACTGGTGTTCTGTGAATGCTGTGGTTACTGCACGTAACTTAGGTTATGAGTCGGTGATGATTAATTACAACCCCGAAACTGTTTCGACCGACTACGATATGTGCGACCGGCTTTATTTCGATGAGTTATCCTTCGAAAGAGTTCTGGATGTGGTGGATATTGAATCGCCGAAAGGAGTTATCCTGTCGATGGGTGGACAAATACCCAACAACCTGGCAACTAAACTCGACCGCCAGCAGGTTCCCATTCTTGGTACTTCTGCTGCATCGATCGACAGGGCCGAGAATCGTCACAAATTCTCTACCATGCTCGACGAACTGGGTATCGACCAGCCCAGGTGGAAAGAGCTGACCAGTTTCGATGAGATTGATTCATTTATAGAAGAGGTTGGTTTCCCTGTGTTGATTCGTCCTTCGTATGTACTTTCCGGCGCTGCCATGAATGTTTGCTATAATAAAGAGCAAATGCGTAAGTTCCTGTCGTTGGCAGCCAAGGTGTCAAAACAATATCCCGTGGTAGTGTCGGAGTTTCTGCAGAACGCAAAGGAAATTGAGTTTGATGCTGTTGCCCAGAACGGAGAGGTGGTTGAATATGCCATTTCAGAACATGTGGAGTTTGCCGGAGTACATTCTGGTGATGCAACATTGGTTTTCCCGGCACAAAAGATTTATTTTGAAACCATGCGCCGCATTAAACGCATTTCCCGAAAAATAGCCAAAGAGTTGAATATCAGCGGACCTTTCAATATCCAATTCTTAGCCAGAGATAATTACATCAAGGTTATTGAATGTAATCTGCGCGCCTCACGTTCCTTTCCTTTCGTGTCGAAAGTTATCAAGCGTAATTTCATTGAAACGGCCACCCGTATCATGCTGAATGCTCCTTACAGCAAGCCTGATTCGTCCGTTTTCGATGTGGAACATATCGGTGTAAAAGCCTCTCAGTTCTCTTTTGCCAGATTACACAATGCTGACCCTATATTAGGTGTGGATATGTCATCTACCGGTGAAGTAGGATGTATCGGAGATGATTATTCTGAAGCTGTGTTGAAATCGCTGTTGTCGGTAGGTTTTGAAATCCCAAAGAAGAACATCCTTATTTCTTCCGGAGAACCCAAATCAAAAGTGGAGTTGATAGAAGCAACCCGTATGCTGCAACAGAAAGGTTATAAAATTTACACCACAAGAGGAACACAGCGTTTTTTAGCGGAAAATGGTGTAGAGGCTATCGCTGTTCAGTGGCCTGATGAAGACGGAGAATTGAATGTCAAAAATCTTTTGGCTAAAAAGCATTTTGATTTGGTTATCAATATCCCTAAAAATACGACAGAAAGGGAACTGCGTAATGACTACATTATTCGCCGCAGTGCCGTTGATTTTAATATCCCGTTGTTAACCAATGCCCGACTGGCATCTGCATTCATTCAGGCTTTCTGTAATATAAGTCTGGAGAATATCAAAATCAAAAGTTGGGACGAGTATTGATTTAAGTAGTGGTCAGTGAATAGTTTAAGCGTTTAAAAATTAAAAAAATCAAAGGTTTTACTATTCACTAACCACTATCTAATTGATTTAGTATCTTGCAGATACTACATTCCAATCAACCAAATTCCATAAAGCGTTAACGTAATCCGGCCGGCGATTCTGATAATCGATGTAATAAGCATGTTCCCATACATCAAATGTAAGCAATGGAACTAATTCCCGTGTCATCGGGTTTCCGGCATTACTTTCTTTCACGATTGATAATTTTCCTTCTTTATCATTTACCAGCCAGGCCCATCCTGAACCAAAAATGCTAACCGCAGCTTTACCAAATTCTGCCTTGAAATTGTCGAGTGAACCAAAAGCTGTATTGATAGCTTTAGTCAGAGCTGCATTGGGAGCAGAACCTTTTTCAGGAGTAAGCGAAAGGAAATAAAAGTTGTGATTCCAGATTTGAGCAGCATTATTGAAAATAGCCCCTTCGGATTTTTTGACAATGGTATCCAGATCTGCCTGTTCGAAATCAGTCCCCGGAATCAGGTTGTTCAGATTGTTAACATAAGCCTGATGGTGTTTTCCGTAGTGAAAACTGATGGTTTCAGCACTGATAACTGGTGCAAGCGCATCCTGCGCATAAGGTAATTCCGGCAATGAAAATTTCATGATGATTTTGTTTTTAAGTTTATATTTCAGATTTATTGAGTACAAAAATACACTTTCCAACTTGGTTTTATCTCCAAAGCTTCAAATTTATTAAGAATTTT
Organism: Bacteroidota bacterium; assembly: GCA_023459355.1. Classification (GTDB taxonomy): domain Bacteria; phylum Bacteroidota; class Bacteroidia; order Bacteroidales; family Paludibacteraceae; genus Paludibacter. Next base: position 17,701 of record JAEWUM010000053.1, read on the forward strand.
CGCTTCAAATTTACATTTAAAAAACTAAAAAAACAAAGATTGATATTGTCCAGACTTATTTTTATTCCCATCTTTGCATAAATTTTAAAATCAATTTAAGTTTTTATTATGAACAAAGCATTGCAATTATTCTTTTTTGTGGCTGTTATCAGTCTGACAATGATTTCTTGTAAATCCAAACAAAAAGTTACAGAAATAAAAAGTGCATCTGTTCCGGCAACTACTGTCGCTCCTGTACAGGAAACCCCAAAGCCGGTTGCTCAGGTGTCGACACAGCCGGAAGTTACCCGTTCGGAGTCCTTTAAACTGGCTGCCGGTGAAACTAACAGTGCTGCTATGAATAAGAAATATCATGTGCAGGTAGGTGCATTCGGTAATCATACAAATGCTGTTAACTTACGTGCTAAGCTAGTTGCTGAAGGAAATAACGCTCTCGTTGTTGAGAATGAAAACGGGATGTTGCGGGTAATCATTGCATCTTTTGATGAATATAAAGATGCACGGGCAAAAATAGATCAGATAAGAGCTACTTATCCTGATGCCTGGGTATTAGTACAGAAAAAATAATGACGCAGCTTTTATATACCATTTTAGCATTGCTGGCAGCCAGTGTCGGCAGTGTAGCCCTTAGTGGCAGTTTGCTGATGTTAAATAACAAATGGCTGGAAAAAATTTCCGGCTATTTGTTGTATCTGGCAGGAGGTACTTTATTAGGTGCAGCATTACTTGGGCTGATTCCACAATCTGCTGAAAGTCTTCATCTGGAAGAGGTGCTTGTTTGGGTACTTATCGGTATTCTTTTCTTTTTTCTGCTGGAGAAATTCATATTGTGGCGTATGTGTCATGATAAAAACTGCGAACGCCAGATACATGCTGCGGGTCCGATGATCATCATTGGAGATGCTGTACACAATGCCATTGACGGGGTTGTTATTGCCGCATCTTTTCTGACTTCAACCGAACTGGGTATCTTTGTGACTATTTCTGTGGTATTGCATGAAATTCCACAGGAGTTGGGAGATTTTGGTATTCTGCTAAAGAGTGGCTATACAAGGAAAAAAGCCTTATTTTACAATCTGTTGTCGGGTAGTAGTTCGCTGGTTGCCGGTGTAGCCGCTTATTTCCTGTTGGATTTGGTTCAGGGTTTTATTCCCTATGCGCTGGCCATTGCTGCAGCCAGTTTTCTGTATGTCTCCATGGCTGACTTAATTCCGGAAATGCACAAAGAAACCAAACCCAAAGAATCCATCATCCAGTTTTTGCTTGTTCTGCTTGGTATCGCCATCATTTTCATTTCTGTTGCCGGTCATTCGCATGGACATGCACATTGAGTCGTGAACTTTTTTCCTATCGTCTTGTTTTTATAGATGAACATATAAAAACATAAAGATATGGCAGAAAAACATACGATTCTTACGAAATGGAAAGGCGGTTTGGCCTTTGAAACTGATCTCAACGGACATGTTGTCAGGATGGATGCTCCTGTGGAAGCAGGTGGTGAAAACTCTGGCCCGGGACCAAAAAGGCTGATGATGGTCGCATTAAGTGGTTGTACCGGAATGGATGTCGTATCACTCCTCAAAAAAATGCGGGTTGATTTTGATAAGGTTGAGATAGAAGTGCAGGGTGATGTTACGGAAGAACATCCAAAGCATTATTATAAGATGCATGTGATTTATTATATCCACGGAAAAAATTTACCGCTGGATAAAGTGCAGAAAGCTGTTAAAAAGTCTGAAGATCTCTACTGCGGAGTCCGGGCGGCTTATGCCAAAGGCATGGAAATGTCGTCCGAAATCCGCATAGTAGAAAGTTAAGCGAAGATTAAATCATCTCTTCGATATTCCATACAAAAGCCCTCAATCCCATCAACTCTGATGTTTGGTCGAGGGCTTTTAAATCTTCTAAAACCTGTTTTACTTTCCTGTCTTCCACTATTGTTATGATGGCGGAGTTTAATGATGGCCAGGCATGTGTTCCTAAATGTGGGTCGCCGGTTTTGGTTCCACGTCCCTGAACTTCAGGCCAGCAGGTAAACCCGCGGATATTATTTCCCCGAAGAATTGACATAATTTGCTCATAATATGCCTGGTCGAATGTGATGAATATTGATTTCATTTGTTATCGTTTTTTTGTTGTTGTTATCGTTTTTTTGTTGTTGTTATCGTTTTTGTTATCGTTTTTGTTATCGTAGAGACGCCCTATTAGGGCGTCTCTACATTGTTTTTCGTGTCGCGTCAAAAATTCTATTCATTTAATTTTTTTCTCCATTTTTTTCTGAATTTCTTCACGCCTCTGCCGGCAAATGATGCATAAACAGTTGGTACGATAACCAAGGTAAAGAGGGTGGATATAGTCAAGCCTCCAATTACGGTGATGGCCATGGGTCTCCACATTTCAGAGCCTTCTGATGAGGATACGGCTAGAGGCAACATCCCCAGGATTGTAGTAAGAGTGGTCATGAGTACCGGGCGTAAACGGGATTTTCCACCATTTACAACCGATTGTATGACGCCCATGCCTCTTCCTCGGTTCAGGTTGATGTAGTCAACCAATACGATACCATTTTTAACCACGATACCAACGAGCATGATGATTCCGACAAACGACATCATATTCAATGTGCTTCCGGTAATCAGGAATGCCATAATCACACCTGAAACAGCAAACGGAACCGAGAACATGATAATAAATGGATAAGTAAGCGATTCGAACTGAGATGCCATCACGATAAATACCAACAATACAATCAGTAACAATAAGGTTCCGAGGTCAGCAAATGATTCTTGTTGATCAACATAAGTCCCGGCAATCTGGGTATAGATATTTGAGGAGATGTTCATTTTGTCTAATTCTTTGTTGATACCCAGAACAGCCTTGTCGATGGTTGTTCCTGAAACAGTAGAAGATACAGTAACCAGACGTTGACGGTTTTTACGTTCAATGGTCGGAGGAGAGAATTCTTCCACCACTTTACCTACATCTTTCAACCGGATGGATTGTCCCTGACTGTTATAAATCAGGATGTTTTCCATTGATTCGATTGATTGCCGGAATTCGGGAGCATAAGCTACCCTGATGTTATACTCTTCGCCATCTTCCCTGAACAAAGAGGCTGTCATTCCATTAATCCTGTTACGCAGATAGTTGGATGCAGTAGCCATATTCAAGCCGTTCATTGCCAGTTTTTCGCGGTCAAATTCAACACGGAATTCAGGAATGTAATCACCACGACTGATGCTGACATTTACGAGTCCTGGAATTTTAGACATTCTGTCCCTGATTTCAGCCGCTATTTTGTCGGTTTCCTGAAAATCATATCCATAGATTTCAAGATCCAGGGTGGATTGTCCTCCCATCATTCTCATGCCGCCACCGGCCAGGATGGATGATTTTTTAATTTCCGGAAGATTTTCGAGGTCAATACGCATGCTGTCGCATATTTCGAACATACTTCTTTCACGGTCATTCAAATCAATCATTCTAATATTGAAGGAGATGATGTTGGAGCCATTGTTTTGTAACGACCCCCAAACATTTGAACTGCTTGCTTGACCGATGGTGTAGTTGATCATGTCCAGTTCAGGATATTTGTCTTTCCACAATTCATAAATTCTTGATGCAGTCTCCTTGGTGATTTCTACCCTGGTGCCAATTGGTAATTCGACGGTAGCAGCAATTCTGCTGTTATCTTGAGCAGGTATGAATTCGGAGCCGATAAAACCGGCAGGAATTAAACTAATGATGAAGAATGCAAAAACACTTATAATCACAGTTTTTCGGTGACGAACCGACCAGTTTACCAATGCTGCATATTTCTCATCCAGTTTGTTTAATGCCTTTTCAATCGGCGTAAAGATGAGTTTGTAAGCTTTGTTGTGTTTCGGATTCAACCGTAACAATTGTGAAGACAGCATGGGGGTTAAGGTTAATGCACAAATAGTGGACACGATCATGATGATGGTTACCATCCAACCTAATTGCTCAAACATTACACCTGCCATACCCGAAATCATGGTCAGCGGGAAGAATACGGCTAATAAGGTCAAAGTGGAAGCGATAACCGAAATGGCTACCTCGTTTGTCGCATGTACTGCCGCACTTTTTGGGCGACTTCCCCGTTCTATGTGTGTTGTTATATTTTCTAATACCACAATGGCGTCATCCACCACCATACCGATGGCTACCGACAAAGAGCTTAAGGAGATAATGTTCAGCGATCCTCCGGTAAATCCAAGATAAATAAATGCTGCTACCAATGAAATCGGAATTGTTAATATAATAATGAGGGTTGCCCTCCAGCGTCCCAGAAAAGCCAGTACCACCAACATTACGAATATAAACGCATACATGACCGTTTCAACCAAACCTGAAATGGTTTGTTTGATATTGTCAGAAGTGTCCATGATGATTTCTATCTTGACATCTGATGGCAAATTCTTCTGAAGTTCAGGCAGAGCTTTGTTTACCTCTTCAGCAATTTCGACTGTATTTGATCCTGATCGCTTTTGCACCACGATGCTTGCGCCCTGAACGGCATTGGTATAAACTTCCTGTGAACGTTCCTGTAGCGTATCCTTGATAACGGCAACGTCCGATAAGTATATGTTTTTACCGGCATAAGAGCCTACCACCAGGCTGTTTAGTTCATTTGGGGTAGAAAATTCTCCTTCTACCCGCAAAGAATAGGTTTCATTCCCGATATCCATAGTTCCTGCAGGGGTATTGATATTCTCCATCCGGATCGTTTGTGACAAACCTTCTATGGTTAAATGATAAGCTTCGAGTTTTGATGGATCGATAAATACCTGTATTTCTCTTTCCGGCGCTCCGGCAATAGAAACTGAACCAACACCCGGAATACGGGCCAATGGATTCGCCACATTTTCTTCCAGAATTTTATATAAGGCTGGTAAACTCTGATCTGCTGTCGCAGATATCATCATAACCGGAATCATATCGGTACTGAACTTAAAAATGATGGGTTCAGTAGTGCCTTCCGGTAAATAGGATTTTACCATGTCCAACTTCGAACGAACATCATTGGTCAGGGCTTCAATATCCAAGCCATAATCAAATTCAAGTGAGATGATGGAGCGGTTTTCTCTCGACGAAGATGTAATCTTCTTCAGGTTGGCTACAGTATTCAACGAGTTTTCCAACGGTCGGGTGACATTCGTTTCCACATCGGCAGCACTCGCTCCCTGATAGGTTGTCAATACCATGATGGTATTGGTCTCTATGTTGGGAAGCAGGTCGATTGGTAATTTGTTGAGTGAAAATAGTCCTAAAACCACGACTGCCACAAAGACAAGGGCGGTCATAACCGGTTTTTTGACTGAGCCTTCGTATATACTCATTTTGTTTTAATTTTGTAGTAAGAAACTGAATGTTATTGTATCACTTCTACGGCAATGCCATCCGCTAATTTTCCCTGGCCGGAAACAACCACTTCAGCACCACTTTCAATGCCCGAAATTAGTTCGTATTCCTTGTCCATACGGCGACCGAGTTCAATTTGCTTATAGCTGACCTTATTTCCTTCAAGTAAATAAACAAATCTGGCTCCGGAACCGGCTTGTTTGATGATAGCCTGATCGGGAACAACAACCCGGTTGATTGCCCCGAAATTAATGTTTACACGGGCAAACATGCCGGGACGAACTTTTGAACTCGGGTTGTCAAGTTTAATTTCTACCCCGAATGTACGCGTGCGTTCATCAATTGTCGGGTAAACCAGACTTACTCTGCCCTTAAATGATTCTTTTTCATATACATCTAATTTTACATCCACCTGCATCCCGGGTTTTACTTTGCTGAAAAATGTTTCTGATACATTGATTTTTAATAATACAGGGTTGATTTGCATCACTGTCAGAATGGGTTGCTGTCCGTTATACATATCGCCGTTATCGTAATTACGCGCTGATACAATGCCGGAAATCGGACTGAGTAACAAGGTGTTTTCCTGTAAAGTCTTCAGGTTTGTTTCAGCCAGTGTGAGTTGCAGGCGTGCATTGTCCAATTCCTGTTGCGAGGCGCCTCCCACAGCATGTAATTCGGATACACGCTTGTAAATTCGTTTGAAGTTTTCAATCTGTGTTTCTGAATTCACCAGATTTACAGCATCCATTTGCGCCAGACGCTGACCTTTCACCACCTTATCGCCCACTTCCACGAAAATCTGACGGATACGTCCCGGAGTAGTAGGGTTGATGTTGTTTTTTACAATAGGTTCGACAGTTGCTGTAAATTCATATATTTGTTCTACGTTACGTGCCACCACCTGTTGAATCTTTACCTTTGGTGCTTGTTTGTTTTCGCCATTTTGAGCTTTTTCCGGTGCGCTTTGTCCTCCACCACAGGCAGCCAGACCAATAACAAACAGGAATAAAATAATTTTGTTTATTGCGTTCATATGTTAAATTATTAATTGATTGTTGTTCCTAAAATTTTTTCTAAATCGGATTTGGCAGATATAAAATCATAAATAGATTGATTGTACGATAGTCCGGCCTGAATGTATCCGAGTTCGGCATTTGTTACATCAAGGTAGGTTCCGGCGCCTACTTCGTACATTTTCTGAGAAATACTCAGGGCTTTTTCAGCCTGCGTTAATGCTTTTTTCCCGGATTCCATCTTTTCGATGGCTTTAATCATATTGTCCGTATAAGTAATAGCTTGTAATTCCAACGATCGTTTCAGATTTTCACGTTGATCATCCATAGTCTTGATTTGTAGCTGCAACTGTTTGGCTTTGTAATGTTTATTACCGCCCTGGAAAATCGGAATTGACAAGGTTAAACCTGCCGTTGATGTCGGAAACCAGTAATAATCCTTGATTGCAACATCATCATTGGGCATCGACATGTATTGGTAGTTGATACTGGCAGATAGTGTTGGTAACCAGGTTGACTTCTGAATTTCAAGTGATTGTTTTAACTGCTTTGCCTTCAAATCAAACTGATTCAGATCCGTGTTTTTATCAAGAGAATTGTTGGATAGTTGAATGGCTTGTTCAAATACCAATGATTCATAATCAGCTAATTTGCCGGTGGGTTGAATGGCGGTATGCATGTCAATACCCATCAGCATTTTTAACTGTAATGTGCTCAGGTTGATGGCGCTTTCAGCAGAAACTAAGTTCGTCAGCGCGTTTCTAACCTGTACGTCAGCACGAATCCATTCAAATTCAGAAACAGCACCCTGCTCGAATTTGTTCTGGATGATTCTGGCATTTTCAGCCGCATTCTGATAGGTTCTTTCAAAAACTTTGTAAGAATCCTGTGCCAGTAAAACGCCATAAAATGCTTTCGTCACGGAATTGATAAGTGACAGCTTCGACGAACGGGCCGATTCCATGGTGAGCGCTGCATCCGTTTCGTTCATCTTCAGACTAGCCCAAAGGGTAGGAGAGATGATGGGCATGGATGCCGAAAGTACGCCTGCGAAGGTGTTATCCTGACCGACTTCAATGCCATCCGGACTTGATGGAAAGCCGGGGATGTCAAAAAACATTTTCTGTTTCTTTAAAGTACGGGAGTATGACGCAGAAGCATTGATAGCCGGAAACAACGCCGACATCTTTTCTTTGTTTGCATAATCAACTCTTTCGATATCCCGCTGAGCGATACGGATGGTCGGACTTTCATCCATGGCAATGCTGATACACTGCTGTAGCGTAAGTGATAGCGTGTCCTGCTTTGTAATGCTGTCCTGCTGTGCATGGGTTAAGCCCGTCAACAGCAGAAGAGACAATACCATTATTAAAAAATTCATCTTTTTCATACCTGTTTTATTCGTTCAATTATTGGTTTTATTTTTTGTCACTAAGGTTTTCTTCAATGTATTTCAATCCTTTTTCATTTACAATCAGGTGAATAATCATGTCAATGAAAAAATCCGTTAGTCGTTTTGCTGTATACTTTTTTTGCGATTGCATCATGGTTTCAAAAATATTCCTGATCTGAATTGAGTGGAAAAACGAGATCAGCTCAATGTCTAAATTGTCACGATAATATCCTTCCTCAATTCCTTGTCTGATGTTATCCTCGAAAGCAGATTGTATCCGTTCGGTTTTTATTTGATCGTATTTATGGTGAAGTCCCGGATAATACTTTTTTAGATCATGCCAAAGCATAAAAGGTGTACATTCTGCAGACTTCTTGATCTCTTTTATTGTAAAAATGAATACTTCAATAGCATTTTTATCCTTGATTGATTTATGCATCTTTGCCATGTGCTGTTCTTGCTCATAAGCAATAACGGCATCGATTAACTCTTCCTTTTTATCAAAATACTGATAAAATGTTTTTTTAGATATCCTTAATTCAGCACATACATCATCAATAGAGACGTTTCTGATACCAATCTGATGAAATTGTGTCGCGGCTACCTGAATAATATTTTCTCTGATATTTTCCATATAGGTCGCAAAAGTAATACTATGTTATCGATTTGCAATATTAAAAAACATTAATAATTTGTATGTGCTTGTATGTTAGATTGTTGGTGTTTTAAATTTGGAAACTTTAATAATATAAAAGTTTTCATGTGTCGAGAATTAGCTGCTTATATACCTCTTTTTATTGTCTTTATTCTTTATGAATGATGATTTTATATATCTGAAGTAAATAATAGTGAATACAACGATCATTGCCGCGATACCTGCAATTTCATACATTAAGCTGTTCAGTAATCCTCTCATAAGACCTTTGTTGAATGGTTAATAATTTTTTTGTTGGCGGCAATAAACAAATATCATTCCTTATTTATGAATACGGTGCAAAAATAGTATCTGTCCGGTTGGTGTAAAAATAATATACGGTGAATAATGTGATTTTTTCGATAAGTGCAGTTTTTTTGCTGATGAAAAGATTGATTGAACGCTAAAAAATATTATTAACTTTGTTCTTGCTATTTTGTTACTATCTTTACGAATGCATATTTAATAGTGTAATCAGAAATATCAGAATATGATAACAACACAAACATATCTAAATGAAAATCTCCCTTCTATTTTGGATGAATTGTTTACTTTGATCCGGATTCCCAGTGTTAGTGCACATCAACATGCAAAAGATGCATTGTATCAATGTGCAGACAAATGGGTGGATGTACTTTTAAAATCGGGAGTGGATAAAGCTTTGGTGATGGCAACCGATGGTAACCCTGTGGTGTATGCTGAAAAACTTGTTGATGAATCACTTCCGACAGTATTAGTGTACGGACATTATGATGTGATGCCGGCAGAACCGCTTGAGTTATGGAAATCATTGCCATTTGAGCCGGAAGTCAGAGATGGAAAAATCTTTGCCCGGGGTGCGGATGACGACAAAGGCCAGTCGTTTATGCACGCCAAAGCTTTTGAATATCTGGTGCAAACCGGTCAGCTAAACTGTAATGTTAAGTTTCTGCTGGAAGGTGAGGAAGAAATTGGTTCGCCTAATTTAGAAGCGTTTTGTGAGGCCAATAAGTCGTTGCTGACCTGCGATACTATTTTGGTTTCAGATACAAGTATGCTGGCTGCCGATACGCCGAGCATTACAACTGGTTTACGCGGACTGGCTTACTGGCAGATAGAAGTGACCGGTGCGAATCGAGATCTGCATTCAGGTATTTTCGGTGGCGCGGTTGCAAATCCGATCAATGAATTGAGTAAAATCCTTGCTCAGCTTGCCGATGAGCAGGGGCGTATTACAATTCCCGGATTTTATGATCGTGTTCAGGAGCTTAGTCCGGAAGAAAAGAAACTGATTGATCAGGTTCCTTTTAATGAAGAGATGTACAAGCAGAATTTGGGTATTTCTCAATTATATGGAGAGAAAGGTTATTCTACTATTGAACGCACAGGTGTCAGGCCGACTTTAGACATCTGCGGAATTTGGGGTGGTTATACCGGTGAAGGTTCTAAAACAGTATTGCCTTCAAAAGCTTATGCCAAGCTTTCAGCGCGCCTCGTTCCGGATCAGGATCACCATGAAATTATGCAGTTGGTTGCTGATCATCTGCGTGCCATTGCTCCCGGACATGTCAAAATTGATGTAATTCCTCTGCATGGCGCAGCCAGTTATGTTTGTCCGATCGACTCACCTGCGTATAAGGCGGCAGAACAAGCTTATGAAAAAGTTTTTGGTGTTCGTCCCTTGCCGGTCAGAAGAGGTGGTAGTATAGGTGTCGTACCTGTTTTTGAGAAAGTATTGGGAGTGAAACCCATTTTAATGGGCTTTGGTCTCGAATCAGACGCCATTCATTCTCCCAATGAAAACTTTCCACTTGACATGTTTAAGAAAGGTATCGAAACCATTGTGGCTTTTTATTTAGGTTACAGTCGCCAGACCGTAGATCGTAGACTGTAGACCGTAGACTTTTTTTATTTCCAAAAAAGTTATTAAAAAATTTGGTTGTATTAAAATAATGTATTACGTTTATAGCACTTAAAAATTACACATTCGTACTAACTTTCTAATACATGGTATTATGACAAAAACGATAACTTTCAATGAGCTGCGGAGGATCAAGGATGCGCTCCCAAGCGGAAGTATGGCCAGGATCGCTGAAGAACTTGGCCTGGAAAAAGAATCAGTAAAGAACTATTTTGGAGGAAAAAATTACAAAGATGGCAAAAGTGTTGGTGTTCATATTGAACCGGGACCTGACGGAGGATTAGTGATGCTCGATGATACGCAAATACTGGATATTGCCCTCAGGATACTGGAAGAAGATGCCTCATAAATTTGCGATATAATATTCGCATGAAAAGCAGTGATAAGTTTTCACTGCTTTTTTTATATTGATTTTATTGCTAAAAAAAGTAACTTTACAAATAAATTTAAATTTTAAATAAACGATGAAAAAAGAGATGGATTGCCTTTATTGTCAGCGAAATGAGCTGCAAAAGAGTCTGATGATTGAAATATGCGATTTAAATGCTTCAACTTTATTCTTATTTAAAGAACAAAGTCATATCGGACGATGTGTAGTGGCCTACAAAGAACATGTAAATGAATTATTTGAGTTGTGTGTTGAAGATAGAAACATTTTTATGGATGATGTGTGCCGGGTAGCTTCTGCCATTCAAAAGGCGTTTGGAGCTAAAAAAATCAATTATGGCGCTTATTCAGACAAATTAGCTCATTTGCATTTTCATCTTGTACCAAAATACCTGGATGGCTTTGAATATGGTGGTGTTTTTGAGATGAATCCTCAGCAAACATATTTCAGTGACGAAAAATATCTTGAAGTAATTGAAAAAATTAAAGCTTGTCTGTAAATAAAATCCTGATGTTAGAACTTCCTGTAAAATTTGTAGATAGAACAAAATCATTGTTGGGTGATGAATATCCGGCCTTTGAGGAAGCATTAAACGGGATACATCCTGTCAGTATCCGTGTAAATGATAAATTTACAGATTATAAACCTTCTGATCAGATTGTGCCTTGGTGTGACTCTGGTTTCTATCTGAATGAAAGGCCTTTGTTTACTGCAGACCCGCTATTGCATGCCGGAGTTTATTATGTACAGGAGGCAAGTTCCATGTTTTTGAAACAGGTTTGTGATGTTTATATGAAAAATGCTGAACGGGTGCTGGATTTATGCGCAGCTCCGGGAGGTAAGTCTACTTTACTTTCGCAGGCATTACCTTCTGAAGCCTTATTGGTAAGTAATGAAATCGTACGTTCCAGAGCAATGATCTTGGCTGAAAACGTTATCAAATGGGGAAACCCGAATGTTGTGGTTACCAATAACACCCCTGAAGATTTTAGCAAATTACCGGCTTTTTTTGATGCAATTGTGGTGGATGCTCCCTGTTCAGGCGAAGGTATGTTTCGTAAAGATCCCGGATCTGTTGCGGAATGGAGTCTGCAAAACGTACAACAGTGTGCAATTCGTCAAAAATCGATATTAAAGGATGTATGGCAAAGTTTGAAAGATGGGGGTATTCTGGTGTATAGTACCTGTACATACAACGAAGAAGAAAACGAAGATAATGTCGCCTGGATATGTGAAGAGTTGGGAGCTGATTGCTTAACGCCCGACATAAGCGATTTTGACGGTATTGTTGTTTCTGAATATGGCTGTCGTTTTTATCCACACAAAATAAAAGGAGAAGGTTTTTTTATTGCTGTATTGAGAAAATACAATATGGGAGAAAGCATAAACATTGGTAAATCAAAGAAAAACAAACAGCAGGATAAGTATGTAGACAGATCGGATGATTTCAGGATACAGGTACTTTTTCCGAATAACTTTATCATAAAAGAAATTGAAAACCGGATTGTTGCATTTCAGCAAAAGCACCTTGCTGATGTTTTGGATATCGACAACAAACTAAATTGTTTGGTAAATGGCATTCAGCTTGCCGAAATCAAAGGGAAGGATTTTATACCGGCTCATCAGCTTGCTTTATCAAAGATTATCAGTAAAGAAGCTTTTTTATCGGTTGAATTGGAATTAAGAGAAGCAATTGCTTTTTTGAAGAGAGAAAGTATCGTCATGCCGGAAAACACTCCACGTGGTTACGTGCTGGTTTGCTATCAGGAGCAGGCGCTCGGTTGGGTAAAGAACCTGGGAAATAGATCTAATAACCTGTACCCGCAACATTGGCGCATAAGAATGCATCTCTAAAAGATAAATTTTACAATATTGATTTTATTTCATAGTGTCAGGTGGGCTGTTTGAAATAGTTTCGTTAATTTTGTAACCAATGAACCATTCATTAAATTAGTTAAACATGATATGTTCAGATTGAATCATATATATAGAAATATCATTTTACTGATATCGGGTGTTGTGTTAAGTTCCTGTTCAGGGATGCTATACACAACCATTGATGTTTTAAGACCGGCTAAAGTGTCTTTCCCGGTTGATGTGAATAATTTGCTGATTGTAAATAATGCTGCATCACAACCTCAAAGCTACGGACATAAAACGGTGTTGTTTAATGAAAATCAAAAGAGTGTAACTGTTGATGCGGATAGCCTGCCTGTTTTTGCTTTGGCGTCTTTTGCTGAATCTGTGTTGGAAAAGGAATTTTTTAATTCTGTCAATCTTGAACATCAATCCATTAATAATAAAGAAGATTTCTTCTCTGTGTCTTTGCCGGAAGCTAAACAGTTAAAGGAGCTGTCGGAAAAATACGGTGCCAATGGAATCATTACGCTGAATAGAGTGTTGGTCCATGATCAGCTTGGTGAAACTTACGATGAGGAGAATGCCACTTTTATTGCTTACCTCGAGGCACGTTATGAATATAACTGGAGTATACACTTTCCGATAAAAAATCATATTTTTTCTTTAGTAACCAAAGACACTGTGTATTGGGAGTCCGAGTCGTATTCACGGCAGCGTGCGATGAACGGGTTACCGGACAGAAGGAACGCTTTGATAGATGGAGCTTTGATTACGGGGAAAAGAGCTGTAAATCAGTTTATACCGTTTTGGGAACAAGCAGATCGCTATTTGTTTGATATGTCTGATAAGGTTTTTAAATCAGGCTTGGATTCAGTATATGTGAAGAATTGGGACGGAGCTGTTCAGGTATGGACAGGATTGATGAAATCGGTAAAAAATCAAACTAAAAAAAGTAAAATTGCACACAACCTATCAGTGTTGTATGAAATAAAGGGGGATATCAAACAAGCTTACGATTATTCAAACAAGGCATTGGAAACTTTCCTCAATGCAACTATAATTGATTACAGTCAAATGATGTTTGTTGTGGAGCAAAACGGAGTTTTGAAAGCCAGATTAGAGGAACTTGAATTACTTGATAAACAATTAGGCGAAAAATAAAAAAACGATTACTAAATATTAAAAATCAACCTATGAGTGAAATCATACTAAGCCAATCGGATCGTATTTTATTAAAGAAAAAGGAAATCTCAGTTTCACAGGTGAAAGCGCAAATCGATGCTTTTATCAAAGGTTTCCCATTTCTTACTATTATTAGGTCTGCTGGACCTGATAGTGGTTTAATACAGGTCACGAACGAAGAATTGTCTGAGTATCTGATAAAATGGGATAGTTATCTGGAGAAAAAGAAAACGATTTTGAAGTTTGTCCCTGCATCCGGAGCAGCCAGCAGAATGTTCAAAGACTTGTTCGGTTTTTTGGACGGATCGTTTGATGTGCCGGAAAATGAGCCGGTGAAGCAGTTTTTTGCAGCAATCAATCATTTTGCTTTTTACGATTTGCTGAATGAATGCTGCCTGAAAAATGAAGGTAAAGATATTCCGGCTTTAATGCAGGACGGTCAGTTTAAGAAGATAACCGACAATCTGCTGAACAGGAAAGGGCTAAACTATGGCGCTTTGCCTAAGGGGCTGTTGCTGTTTCATACCTACGACCAGAGTAAACGCACTCCATTGATGGAGCATTTAGCTGAAGGTGCTTTGTACACAATGAATAAACAAGGTGTTGTGAATATTCATTTTACGGTATCGGCAGAGCATCGCCAACTTTTTGAAAAGCATCTGAATGAGGTGGTGAGTGAATTTGAAGCCATGTATCAGGCTCAATTTGTGGTTGCTTTTTCTGAGCAAAAGCCATCTACCGATACGATTGCTGTTGATGAAAATAATCAACCTTTCAGGGATAATGGTGAATTGGTATTTCGTCCGGGTGGACATGGCGCGTTAATTGAAAATCTGAACGATTTAAATGCGGATATTATTTTCATCAAGAATATTGATAATGTGGTGCCGGATGCACTGAAAAATCCAACTATCATTTATAAAAAAATGTTGGCCGGCTTGCTGGTTAAATTACAGGAACAAACTTTCAAATACCTGCGTATGATGGATAAGGGTTTGTTGAAAGATGAAAAACTATGGGAAATTGCGGGATTTTCTGAGGGTAGCCTTAATAACATACATCCGGGCATTGGTGATCTGGCCGGAAGGGAACTACAGGATTATCTGTATGGAAAGCTAAACAGACCGATCCGTGTTTGCGGCATGGTGAAGAATACAGGTGAACCGGGTGGGGGACCTTTCCTGACAGTTAATCAGGATGGCACTATCTCAACCCAAATTCTGGAAAGTTCACAGATTAATCTGACAGATCCGGTTGAAAAGGAAAAAATGATGCAATCCACACATTTCAATCCGGTTGATTTGGTATGTGGTGTGAAAGATTATAAAGGGAAAAAGTTTGATTTATTACAACATGTGGATAAAAATACAGGTTTTATCTCGCTGAAATCTAAAAATGGAAAAGCGTTAAAGGCTTTGGAGTTGCCGGGATTGTGGAACGGAGCTATGTCCGATTGGAATACAGTGTTTGTGGAGGTTCCGGTTGCTACCTTTAATCCGGTAAAAACTGTGAATGATCTGTTGCGGGTTGAACATCAATAAATTGTACCGGGCGTAATGGGGAAAGAAAAGGGGCGTAATCATTACGCCCCCTATGTTAATCTATCATGTTGTGAAAAACATTCTGCACATCTTCGTCGTCTTCAATCTTGTCGAGCAACTTTTGTACCTGCGCTTTTTGTTCTTCATTTAATTCTTTCATGTCGTTGGGTATTCGTTCAAACTCTGCCGAATGAATTTCAAAACCATTTTCTTCAAGATACTTCTGAATAGAAGAATAGGATTGGAACTCACCATAGAGTATAATGTTTCCCTCGTCTTCCCCCAATTCATCCACACCATAATCAATTAGTTCGAACTCCAGATCATCCAGAGATACTCCTTCTTTGGGTGTGATTTTAAACACACACTTATGATCGAAGAGGAATTGTAAAGAACCCGTTGTGCCCAATGAGCCGCCATACCGGTTGAAATAACTGCGAATGTTAGCAACGGTGCGTGTAGGATTGTCGGTTGCCGTTTCTACTACGATAGCAATGCCATTTGGCCCGTAGCCCTCATAAACCATCTCTTTGTAATCTGCTTCGTCTTTTGACGTCGCTTTCTTGATGGCTCTTTCCACATTTTCTTTGGGCATGTTTTCTTTCTTCGACTGCTGAATCAACACGCGCAAACGGGGATTGGTTTCCGGGTCGGAACCGCCTTCCTTAACTGCAATGGTAATTTGTTTACCGAGTTTGGTAAATACACGGGCCATATTGCCCCAACGTTTCAGTTTGGTTGCTTTTCTATATTCAAACGCTCTTCCCATAGATTTATATGATTAAAAAAAGGGGTTGATAATTCAACACCCTTTTTAGTTATGTAATCTGAAACGACTAAGCGTTTTTAGCTTTCTGTACAATTGCACTAAATGCTTCCGGGTGATTCATGGCTAAGTCAGCCAATACTTTTCGGTTCATTTCAATGCCTGATTTGTGCAAAGCACCCATCAATCTTGAATAAGAATAACCTTCCAGACGGGCGGCAGCGTTGATACGCTGAATCCATAAGGCGCGGAAGTTACGTTTTTTGTTTTTGCGGTCACGGTAAGCATACTGCAAACCTTTTTCCCATGTGTTTTTGGCTACTGTCCATACATTGCGGCGACCACCGAAATAGCCTCTTGTAAGGCTTAAAATTCTTTTTCTTCTTTTACGTGAAGCAACGTGGTTTACTGATCTTGGCATAATTAAAAATGATTTGTGAATGTCAGCGTTCCATTTGAGGAATCTTTGAGCTGTGCATCCTGATTTTTAAATTGGATAATGTTTAAAAGCTTTTTGAAAAATTAAATACAAAGCATGTGTTTCACGTTTTTCTCGTCGCAGTTTGCTACCAAACCGGTTTGAGTCAGATTACGTTTTTGCTTTGTGGTTTTTTTAGTCAAAATGTGACTTTTAAAAGCATGTTTCCTTTTAATTTTCCCTGATCCGGTAAGGGCGAACCTCTTTTTGGCACCGGAATTAGTTTTCATTTTTGGCATTTGTAATAATATTTAGTTGTTTGAAAAATTATACTTTTCCTTTTTTTGGCGCAATGGTGATGATCATGCGCTTTCCTTCCAGTTGAGGTATTTGTTCCGGTTTCCCAAGGTCATCCAATTCCTGAGCAAAACGTGCCAGTAATATTTCTCCCTGATCCTTGAATAAGATAGAACGTCCTTTGAAGAACACATAGGCTTTTACCTTGTTGCCTTCTTTCAGGAATTCCCTCGCATGCTTAAGTTTAAAATTAAAATCGTGATCATCTGTTTGGGGGCCGAAACGAATTTCTTTTATCACAATCTTGGCTGAGTTGGCTTTCTTTTCCTTCTCACGCTTTTTTTGCTGGTAAAGAAACTTCGAATAATCGATAATCTTACAAACAGGAGGTGCTGCATTTGGTGAAATTTCTACCAAATCCAACTCCAGGTTGTCTGCAATTTTCATGGCTTCATCAAACGAGTATATACCCGTTTCTACATTATCACCGACCAGTCTGACCTGACTTACACCCTTTATGTGTTCGTTGATACGATTGGGCATTTCTTTGACTGGTGCCTTCCTTTGTCTGAGAATCAATTGTTTAGCTATTGCTTGTTTCCTCCCTAAATTAAATGATGAATACTAAATTTTATTTTAGACTTTTGAGCGCGCAAATATACGAAAATTATTTTGAAATATCATTGATTCACAGTAAAAAATAAGCATTAAACCTTTATTCTGTTTATAAATGGTTTTATGCTGTCAATCATTTTTAGTAAGTTTGCAGAAAAATAATTCTATATGCATATCATCAGCAACAGATTAAAAAAACTACGGGCAGCCATGCAAAAGCAGGGAATTGCTGCTTATATTGTGCCGGGAACGGACCCGCATGCTGGAGAGTATTTTGCGGATTACTGGAAAGAGAGAGACTGGATCAGTGGATTTGACGGATCGGCAGGAACAGCAGTAATTACATTGGATAAAGCTGGTGTTTGGGTCGATTCGCGTTATTATATTCAGGCTGATGTACAATTAAAGGATACAGGTTTTGTCGCTATGAAAATGGGATTGTCGGAGACTCCTGATATGTTGACCTGGATAGTTGCAGAATTGAAATCCGGTGATAAGGTTGGTGTCAATCCGCTGTTGTTTTCGGTGAACGCATTCCAGTCTATGCGTAATCAATTTTCTTTTAAAGGAATTGAATTGGTGCAGGCAGATTTGATAAAACCCATTTGGGAAGATAGACCGGCTTTACCGGAACAAAAGATTTTTGTGTATGATGTGGCTTTTGCAGGACAATCATGTACGGAAAAAATGTCTGTACTCCGGCAGAAAATTAAAGAAGCCCACGCTGATGTGTTTGTGTTAAATACCCTGGATGATATTGCCTGGTTATTTAATATAAGGGGAAATGATGTCAGCTACAATCCCGTTGCTACTGCCTATGCGCTGGTTGATGAATCAAAAGCTGTCATTTATATCCCGGCTGAAAAATTAACGGAAGAGGTTCGTTCATATTTAGCCTCTCAACAAGTGTTAATTAAGGATTATCAGCAAATTTACAATGATCTGGGTGCTGTTTCGAAAGATAAAAGAATATTGCTGGATGGCAGTAAAATAAATCAGTCTTTGTTTGAAGCTATTACTCCGGCATGTGCTGTAATTAATCACATGTCGCCGGTTACGCTGCTGAAAAGTATCAAGAACGAAACCGAAATCTCCGGCATGCGCCAGGCTATGATAAAAGATGGGGTAGCGTTGACAAGGTTTTTCAGATGGTTGGAAAATGCTGTCGGCTCAGGTGAACTTACTGAAATCTCCATTGCAGAAAAATTATATGATTTCCGGGCTGAACAGGCAAATTTCTTTGGCGAAAGTTTTGGTACCATCGCAGGATATGCCAGTCATGGAGCCATTGTACATTACAAAGCCGATGAACAAAGCAATGCAAAGATACTTCCGGAAGGAATTCTGTTACTTGATTCAGGTGGTCAGTTTTTCGAAGGGACTACCGATATTACCCGTACCATCACACTTGGTAATCCGACACCACAACAGAAAACAGATTTCACACTGGTGTTGAAAGGGCATATTGGCATTGCTACTGCTGTTTTCCCTTTCGGAACAAGAGGTTCGCAATTGGATGTTTTGGCTCGCAAAGCGATGTGGGACAGACACCTGAACTATGGACATGGAACCGGTCACGGCGTGGGACATTTTTTGAATGTACACGAAGGTCCCCAAAATATACGCATGGATGAAAATCCGGTAATCCTGCAACCAGGCATGTTTATCTCAAATGAACCTGGATTGTACCGTACAAATGAATATGGTATCCGTACTGAAAACCTGATTATGGTTACGCCCGATCAACAATCGGAATTCGGTCAGTTTCTCAGATTTGAGACTCTGACACTTTTCCCAGTCGATGTGAATTTGATTGACATAGACCTGCTTACGAAAGATGAAATTGACTGGCTAAACGCCTATCATCAGGAAGTGTATGATAAAATTGCTCCGTATTTGAATGAGGTGGAAAAGGAGTGGTTGAGAGATAAAACGAAAGAAATACCGACAATATCAATATAAATTCGATTCTATTTTGTAATATTTTGATGAATATTGGCTTGATTATTGTTGTAAATTGCTGACAATAATAAAGTTTTGAGATTTTACTTGTTTATTTATACATATTGCATGAATCAAATTTTGTAATGTCAAATTTTGATTTTAACTTTGCTTTCCTTTTATAGGAACAATGCCAAAACGACTTATCCAATGTGCTTTAAACCAGGTTTTTCATACTGTGATATTACCAACCGGCAGCATGCAATGGAAGTATTTCTCTCCCCCCAAAGAGCAACATCGCTCTTCAATAAAGAGCAACGTTGCTCTACGCCATTGAACTAACTTGCACTACAACAAAGAACGCACTTGCTCTATAACATAGAACGCAATTGCACGATGAGCCAATGCTCCTTTATAAACATCAATTAGTTAGGAAATAAACATCAATTAGTCAGGGAGTAAACCTCAATTAGTCAGGGAGTAAACATCAATTTCAAAGGATTGTTGAATCAATTTGATCCATTTGTTTTGATGTAATTACAGCTTGACTTAGCTTTTTATCCTTATTATACCATGCAAAAGGTAAAATATGCACGCAAATAAAGCCTTACTTCAAAAGAAGTAGGGCTTTGTTTTTAGTAAAAGTGTGTATATTTGTAGGGTAAAAACAATATGTTTAATATAACCCCCTATCACGCTAAATATTTTGCACATGAGCTGACCCGTCAGTTGCCGGCAAACGATATTGGCAAACTGACAGCTTCTTTGCAGGATGCTCAGGTTGACCTCAATCCTCACCAGATTGAGGCTGCTTTATTTGCTTTCCAGTCTCCGCTTTCGAAAGGTGCCGTATTAGCTGATGAGGTTGGATTAGGAAAGACAATCGAAGCAGGTATCATTTTGTCTCAACAATGGGCGGAACGTAAACGAAAATTGTTGATTATTTGTCCGGCTAACCTCCGTAAACAATGGAACCAGGAGTTGTTGGATAAGTTTTATTTGCCTTCAATTATTCTCGAAGCCAAGTCATTTAATCAATCCATAAAAGAGGGAAATTTCAACCCGTTTCATGTTGATAACGCGATTGTAATTTGTTCTTTTCAATTTGCCAGGTCCAAAGAATCCTATGTGGAAACGACTCATTGGGATATGGTAATTATAGATGAAGCACATCGGTTACGCAATGTGTACAAAAGTTCGAATAAAATCGGAAATGCATTGAAATCTGCTTTATGGAAAAGGAAAAAAGTGCTGTTGACAGCTACACCGCTTCAAAACTCTATTTTAGAACTTTATGGTTTGGTTAGCATTATCGATGACTATGTTTTTGGGGATTTGAAAAGTTTCAAAAGCAGGTATAGCCATGCGCTCGATGAAACTGATTATCAGGAGTTGAAAAACAGATTGCAGCCAATATGTAAACGAACCTTGCGCAGGCAAGTACTTGAATACATCAATTATACGGAAAGAAAAGCCATTTGTGAGGAGTTTTATCCTTCTGACAATGAACACCGGCTTTATGAATTGGTGAGTGAGTATTTGCAAAGACCGAAGTTGTATGCCTTGCCAGTTAGTCAGCGGCAACTGATGACTTTGATTCTTCGTAAACTATTGGCCTCGTCAACTTACGCCATCAGTGGTACTTTTGATACGCTGATAAAACGACTGCAAAGTATCCTCGATGCCAATGCCAACGGAGAATTAGAATTGATTGGTTTTGATTATGAGACTTTTGACGAAGTTCAGGATGAATGGATAGAAGAAGATGAGGATAATGTGGTTAGTGATGTACAATATACAGAGGAAGATTTAATCGCCATTCGTCGTGAGATTGATGAGTTGAAAATTTTTCGTGAACTGGCTGAGATTATTAAGGTCAATACCAAGGCAAATCATTTGCTGACAGTTCTGGTAAAGGCTTTTGAGCAATTAAACACCCTGGGTGCTCATCAAAAAGCCTTGATTTTTACAGAGTCGAAACGAACTCAGGAGTATTTGTATCGATTGCTTTCAGAAAATGGCTATTCGGTTGTATTATTCAATGGTACGAATAACGATCCATTATCCAATCAGATTTATAAAAGCTGGTTAAAAGAGCATAAACATTCTGACAAGGTAACGGGTTCTGCTTCGGCCGACAAGAGGGCTGCATTGGTAGATTATTTCCGGAATCATGCCACGATTATGATTGCAACGGAAGCGGCTGCCGAAGGGGTGAACTTGCAATTTTGTTCCTTGATTGTAAATTATGATTTGCCCTGGAACCCGCAGCGAATTGAGCAGCGCATCGGTCGTTGTCATCGTTACGGACAAAAATTCGATGTGGTGGTTGTCAATTTCCTGAATAAGAAAAATGCTGCTGATGTTCGTGTTTATCAGTTGTTGGATGAGAAATTCAGACTTTTTGATGGTGTTTTTGGTGCCAGTGATGAAGTGATTGGTGCGATTGGCAACGGGGTGGATTTTGAAAAACGCATTGCTCATATCTACAATGAATGTCGTACCACAGAGGAAATTCAACAGGCTTTCGACGAATTACAGGAGGAGTTAAAACAGGCAATTTCTGAAAAGATTCAGCTGGTACGTGCGACGTTGTTGGAGAAATTTGACGAAGAAGTAAGGGAGAAACTGAAAGTTGACTTTGCCAATGCACAACGTTACTTGAACGCGTTTGAGCAAAAACTCTGGAAAACTACTCAATTCTTTTTGGGAGATTATGCGGCTTTTAATCCGCATGACTATTCTTTCGTGTTGAAAAAGAACCCTTTTCCGGAAGAAAAAATTCATGCCGGACCTTACATGATTTTGAAATCGGAAACAGGTCGGCGAAAATCGGAAATAACGATTCCGGAGGATACCAATATTTATCGCATAGGGCATAAACTGGCGCAACGGATTTTGACTGCTTGTCAGCTTCTCGATACGCCATGCACAGAAGTCGTTTTCGATTATACCCATACTCCTACGAAAATTTCAGTTTTGGAAAACCATATCGGACAAAGCGGCTGGTTGCAGGTGCAAAAACTGACTCTTCAATCTTTTGATCAGGAGGACTTCATGCTGCTGGCTTGCGTTACCAATGCTGGCGAGGTGATTGAAAAAGAAATTGCTGAACGGTTGTTTTCACTGCATGCTGTGGTGGGTGACAAAGCGATGGTTGATGAAGATACCCGGGCTTTGTTAGTTGAAGAGTTGGAGCGTCAGCAAGCCGGTATTTTATTGGAAAACACCGAACGTAACCGGTCGTATTTTGATGCTGAAATGGACAAACTTGATCAATGGGCTGATGATATGAAAATCAGTCTGGAAAAAGAAATTAAAGACCTTGATGCGGAAATTAAACTCCGAAAATCGGAGGCCAAAAAGATGATGAATCTCGAAGCCAAAGTCAAAGCCCAGCGACAAATTAAAGAACTCGAAAAGAAACGTAGTGAAAAACGGCAAACTTTGTATCAGTCACAGGATGAGATTGATGGGAAGAAAGAAGAATTGTTGACTGACATAGAACTAAGATTGAAGAGAAAAATTGTGAAGAATGAGTTATTTACCCTGAAATGGAGGATTATTTAAAAACATCTTGATTATAAACCAAACACAAATTGATAAATTTATGGAAAAGACTACGATTACGAAACTAAACAAAACATTCGAGGAATATGCTTATGAGCAGGATGGCATTGAATATTGGTTGGCTCGTGAACTTCAGGAACTGCTGGGTTATGCCGATTGGCGAAACTTTTTAAACGCGATAAACAAAGCCAAAGAAAGTTGCGAAACCAGTGGTGAAGCGGTTTCTGACCATTTCGTTGACGTCACCAAAATGGTCTCGATTGGTTCCGGAGCTGAACGTAAGCAAGATGATATTATGCTTACCCGCTATGCTTGTTATCTTATTGCACAGAATGGAGACCCAAAGAAAGAACAAATTGCTTTTGCTCAAAGCTATTTTGCTATTCAAACCCGCAAACAAGAGGTGCTTGAAGAACGGATTCAGCTCATGGAACGTTTATCTGCCCGGGAGAAGCTGGCTGCCACCGAAACTGAGCTTTCAAAGAATATTTACGAACGCGGTGTTGACAATTCAGGCTTTGCAAGGATTAGAAGTAAAGGCGATTACAGCCAAACAATTGGCTACAGAAATAACAAATTTCAACGTAAGGAAGAACGATCTCAAAGGTGAACAGCATATTACAGTTGAACATGTGAAAAATAACAAAGATGTAAGAAGCCTTTTAGGTAAAAGTGGCATAAAGCCCGAAGAACTTCCTGCTGAAGAAGACATTAAGAAATTGGAACGCCGGGTTAAAACCTTAGATAAAAAGATTGCAAAAAATAAGCTAAAGGGGAATTAAAACGTACGGAATATGTTTTTAATCATTATCCTTCCAAAAAGTATTACTATTTTCGTGTCAAATTAGGAATTTTACATTACAAGAAAAAATATCTGCATTAATCTCATGTCGAAACAACATACCCTTCAAAAACTCGAACTCACCTGGATAGGCAAAGGCGACGAACCTAAACTCGAACCGCGCATCCTCATCGAAAACCCGGAATACAGCTATGGTGACCCCCATGCCGAAAATATGCTGATTCATGGCGATAATTTACTTGCCCTGAAAGCACTGGAGCAAGAGTTTGCCGGGAAAGTGAAGTGTATTTATATTGATCCGCCGTATAATACCGGAAATGCTTTCGAACATTATGATGATGGGGTAGAACACAGTCAGTGGCTGAATCTGATGAAACCGCGTTTGACTTTACTCCGGAATTTACTTGCGAACGATGGCTCTATTTGGATTTCAATTGATGATGATGAAAGCCACTACTTGAAAGTGTTGTGCGATGAGGTTTTTGGCAGAAGGAATTTTGTGAGTAATGTGATTTGGGAGAAGAAATACTCTCCTCAGAATGATGCTAAATGGTTGTCAGATAGCCATGATCATATTTTAGTTTATGCAAAAAATAAGGATATTTGGAGACCAAATTTGTTGCCAAGAACTTCAGAAATGGATAAACGTTATAAGAATCCAGATAATGACCCTCGTGGAGTTTGGAAGCCTGCTGATTTTTCGGTAAAAACTTATTCTGTTGCAAATGATTATCCTATTGAATTGCCTTCTGGTAGAATTGTAAAACCTCCTGAAAGCAGATGCTGGGTTACCTCAAAAGATAGGTTTGAAATATTGAAAAAGGATAATAGAATTTGGTTTGGCAGTACAGGAAATAATGTGCCATCTGTTAAGAAGTTTCTTACAGAAGTACAGGCAGGTTCTGTCTCCAAAACAATTTGGTTTAGGGTAGAAGTAGGTGATAATCAAGAAGCGAAAAAAGAGACAAAAGTTTTTGAATCAGAAAGCGTTTTTAGTACTCCAAAACCTGAAAGATTGATAGAAAGAGTATTGACATTAGCATCTAATCCGAACGACCTCGTCCTCGACTCCTTTCTCGGTTCCGGCACCACCGCAGCCGTAGCCCACAAAATGGGGCGTCGCTGGATAGGCGTGGAATTAGGCGAGCATGCCAAAACACATTGTTATCCCCGGTTAAAACAAGTTGTTGACGGAGAGCAGGGCGGCATCAGCAAAGCAGTCAACTGGAAAGGCGGCGGCGGGTTCAAGTTTTACACCCTTGCACCCAGCTTGCTCAATCAGGATAAATTTGGCAACTGGGTCATCAGCAAAGAATACAACCCTTCGATGCTGGCAGCCGCCATGGCCAAGCAGGAAGGATTTAACTATCGACCCGATGACCATACTTACTGGAAACAAGGCCGTTCGAGCGAACAGGATTATATTTATGTCACCACCCAGTTCCTCACGGTAGAAACCTTAGAAAGCATCCACGACGAGATGAAACCCGGCGAAAGTCTGCTGATATGCTGTAAATCCTTTCAGCAGGAATGTAAAAACCGGTTTGGCAACATCACCATCAAGAAAATCCCGCAAATGTTACTTGGTCGGTGCGAGTTTGGCAAAGACGATTACAGCCTGAACATCGTGAATCTGCCAACAGATGAGGATAATACAACAGAAACTGTTATATTTGACGATTCTTTTCCCGACACCAAAGTTAGTGTGCAGGAAATCAGGGATGATTTGAAGAAAAATAATGAACCAACGTTGTTTGATTAATTATGAGCAGAATTGTATATCTTTTTGGAGCGGGAGCAAGTTATGGGAAGCGGGATCCAAACAGTAAAGATTATATTGTTGAGGGGCTTCCAATTGTATCTGAATTTCCCATACAAATTGATAGACTAATTGCAAAAATTCAATCAGGAAGCACTGAATCAAAAAGCCAGTTTAAAGCAGAGTCTCAGGATGTGACAAAACTTATTGATGAATTGAGATGGCTTAAGGAAACCAGCGAAAGTCATCAAACTGTTGATACTTATGCAAAGAAACTATGGGTTACAGATAACAAACAATATCTTAAACTCAAAAAAGTACTTTCTGCATTCTTAACATTAGAACAATTATATAATAAGCCAGACTCAAGATATGATGCTTTCTTTGCAAATATAATTGGAAGTATTTATAATAAACTCCCAGAAGATGTTACAGTTTTATCATGGAATTATGATTTTCAGTTTGAAATAGCACATGCAGCATATAGTAAGAGAGAAAGCATAAATGCGATTTGGGAAGATCTTAAGATAAGAGGTAAAACAACCAAAGAGTCGATTGATGAAAAAGATGGGTTCTCAATTTTTAAGTTAAATGGAACAGCATTATCTTTTGAAGATAGAGGTTTTCGTAGTAAATTTTATGATCCTTTGTTTGAACGTAGAGGAACAAGTGAATTATCTTTTGTAAAATGGGCTTATTTAACTAATGCAACTAATGTAAGAAATGCATTGTCTTTTGCATGGGAAGGAACTGATTCTGGATTCTATGAAAATATAGAGACTAAAGTCAGTGATGCTGAAATATTAGTTGTAATTGGCTACTCATTTCCCTACTTTAATCGTGAAGTTGACAGAAGAATTATTCGAAACATGCCCAATCTACAAAAGGTTTATATTCAGGATCCCAGTTGTGAGGATGTAAAAGAAAGTTTTGAAGCCACATTGTCGGACATGCAATTATATGATCTTGAAGAAGGAAAATTAAAGATTGTGTTGAGAAAGAGCACCCAACAATTTTTAATACCGAATGAAATGTAATAAATTTACACGCGAAAAATTTACATTGATTTAGAACAAATAGAAATAAGAATAAAGTCAAAATTATAAAGTCATGACTAAAATAATTATAAAAAATATCGGACCAATTAAAGAAGCTGAATTTGATTTGAATAAAATCAATGTGTTTATGGGGCCACAAAGTAGCGGGAAGAGTACCATTGCGAAAATTATCAGCTATTGTACCTGGGTTGAAAAAGATGTGGCTACAAGTCAGTCATTGGAAACATACCAGAAAAACAAAACCTATTTTAGAGAACACATAGAAAACTTTCACAAAATCAAAGGATATTTCAGACAGGAAAGTTATCTCTTTTATAAAAGTGATGTGGTTGAAATTAAATGGGAGAATCAACAAAATGAAATTGCATGGGTGGATCGGTTTGCTTATAGTCGAAGTAAGATATCCTACATTCCCTCGGAACGAAATATGATAATTCTACCTGAGGTGAAAAAAGTAGAATTAGGAAATACAAATATTCGAAGCTTTCTTTTTGACTGGTTTGATGCCCGGAAAAACTATCCGAAAGAAAATAAACTTTCAATTTTAAATTTGGGAGTAGAATATTACTACAAAGAAAGTGGAACGGATGAGGAGGACCATATAAAAAGTCTAAATAAATCAAACCAATATGATATTCTCCTTTCAAATGCTTCTAGCGGTTTGCAATCAATCACACCAATAATTGGTATGATTGAATACTTATCTAAATGGATTTATAAAGAAGATAATACTTCTTTTGAGTTAGAAGAAAAACAGAGAAAAGTTCACAATTTTTTGACTGAAGAAATTATTTTAAAGCCATATTTTGGAAAATTATATTATGAAAGTGATGTTAAAGAGTTAATAAACAACTATGTGAAAAAATACAATGAAAGTGATCTTTCTGCACGCAAAGTTTTTGCTAGATACTTTGAGTTACGTAATAATTTATTTAAAACAAAAAACTCGAAATTTATTATTGAGGAGCCGGAGCAAAATTTATTTCCCGAAACTCAGTGTAGTTTAGTATATCATTTGATTGGGAATTGCGTAAACAGAGATGGTAATGTTTTAACAATTACAACTCATAGTCCATATGTGCTTTATGCCTTAAACAATACTATGTTAGGTCATTTGGTTAAAGAGAAAATGTTACAAGAAGAAGAATATAAAGAATTGAAAAGTTTAAAATCGTCAATAAACCCAAGTTTTGTTTCAGTTTGGCAAATTACAGATAATGGAACATTAAATAACATTCAGGGGGATGATTACCTTATAGAAAGTAATTATTTTGATTCTATCATGAAAAACATAATGGATGATTATTACAAAATGATTAATTATTACGGAGATGAAGACGAAGATTAATGAGTTTTACCCTCACCATGAGTCAAATGACTATAATACTGACGTATATGTGTCCGATTATTCAGAAAAAACAAAAAATGAAGCTGTTAAGAAAGGCGTAGTGGTAAGTCCTGAAAAGCCGGAAGATATAAAAAGTTTTTTTGTGGAAAATAAAAAATGCTTAACTTTTTCTTCGATAAAATTTGACAATAAATCATTTGTAAATGAATTAACTGGAGAAGCACTATCTCAATGTGAATGTATTTGTTTCTCTTCTGCAGATTACAACAAAGGTCCTTGGATTTTATTTCTTGAATTAAAATATTGCAATAAAGATTCTAAATATCAAAAAGTTAGAATTGATGAAGCGAAAGATCAATTAATAGAAACATTAAAATACTATAAGCAAAAGGGAATTATTAATCATAAACAGCAGTGTTATTTAATTGTTTCTTTTCCCTATTTTCAAACACCCTTTCCTAATTTTGCAAATACCCAATCAGATGTAAAAAAAATGAGGTTGAAAAGGGTTATTTTTAGAGGTGTTAATCAATTGAGAATTAAAAGCGAATTTAAACTGGAAGTATAGTATGAACCCAATTACCAACAACATCAAACTTCGCCTTTCTCTTCGTGAACCCTTACAAGAATCGCTGGATATCATTGCACAATTGGGAGAAACGTTGTCTTTCAGGAAAAGCCCTGAAGACAAAGACGATGCAGCAGCATTTCTGGCAGAGGAGTTGCTAAAGGTCAGGACATTGTTCCCGACAGTTTCAGCTTTCGATCGCGATTTTCCTTCGGTGGCATTTTCAATAGCTACAGGAGTTGGAAAAACCAGGTTGATGGGGGCGTGTATAGCCTACTTGTATTTGAAAAAAGGCATCCGGAACTTTTTCGTGTTGGCGCCGAATCTTACCATTTACGATAAACTGATCGAGGATTTTGGTAATCCGGGATACCACAAATATGTTTTCAATGGCATTTCGGAATTTGTGCATAACCGTCCGGTTATTATAACAGGCGATAACTACGCCCAGCAAGGCAATTTGTTTGAAGCCTCAGAAATCAGAATCAATATTTTTAATATCGCTAAGTTCAATTCCGAAAACAGAGGCACCAAACAGGGTGGAGTTAGTTTAGCACCTCGCATCAAGCGGCTTTCAGAATATCTTGGACAGTCGTACTGGGATTATTTGTCGAAATTAGACGATCTGGTGATTTTGATGGACGAAGCCCACCGTTATCATGCCGATGCGTCAAAAAATGCCATCAACGAGTTAAAACCGGTACTCGGTATTGAAATGACTGCCACACCATTCGATGAGAAAGGAAATCCGTTCAGGAATGTGGTATATGAATACTCTTTGGCACAAGCACTTGCCGATGGTAAGTTCGTGAAAAATCCGGCTATTGCTACCCGCAAGAACTTCGAGCGCAGGAATTTGTCCGACCGCGAACTCGAAATCATCAAACTCGAAGATGCCATCAGTATTCATCAGGATACAAAAACAGAACTGGAGATTTACGCGCTGAACAATGATGTTAAGGTGGTAAAACCATTTATCCTCGTGGTTTGTAAAGACATATCTCACGCGAAGGAAATATACGATTTAATTAACTCAGCTGCTTTCTATGAAGGAGCTTATGTCGGGAAAGCTTTGCAAATAGATTCATCGACCAAAAAAGAAGAAGACATTGAAAAGCAATTTATATCCCTGGAAAATCCGGAGAATGAAATTGAGATCGTGATTCATGTGAACATGTTGAAAGAAGGGTGGGACGTTACAAACTTATATACCATTGTTCCGCTCCGGGCAGCCAATGCCGCTATTTTGGTGGAACAAACCATCGGCAGGGGATTGCGATTGCCTTATGAAGGAAAGCGTACGGGCGTGGACATAATTGATAAGCTGACGGTGGTAGCCCACGAGAACTTCGATGCCGTGATACAGGCAGCACAAAATCCTGATTCGGTGCTCAACAAAATGAGTTTTGTAGAAATTTCGGAAGAGGATTTCTCAACAAAAACAGTTCCCGTCAGCTCTAAACCCATTATTGAAGCTGCTTTAGAAAAAGAGCAGGAGATAGTCAACACGATTACATCGCTTCCTGAAAAACAAACAGCACAAAATTCTTTAGATGCCAAAAAAGCAATTATAGCCGTGTTGCCTGATTTTAATACGCTCCCCGAAGTGCGCAAGGTAGATGATTTGAATAAGGAAGAAGTCAAACGAAAGGTAATTCGTCAGGTGGAGTACAACCTTTCGCAAGGACAGCAAAATCTCTTCAAAGACCAAATAATTAAAGAAGCTGAGGAACTGTATGAAAAACTGGTAACTGATTATAAGAAAAATATCATCGAGATACCCCGTATGGACCTGGTTCAGGGAGAAGTAACCGCTTCATTCTTGCCTTTTGATTTGGATACATCAGACTTTAATTTTCAGGCGCTTGAAGAAGAAATTATCCGCATGGGCTTGAAAGATAGGCTGATAGAAACAATCAAAACAAAATCGAGTGGTTCGTACGGCAATCCTGTAAAACTGATTATTGCAGCATTAATAGATTACCCGGAAATTGATTATGATGAGAATGCCGAATTGCTTTACCGGTTGGCAACACAAGCCTACGAATCCATCAAAGCAAACATCGAAACACCGGAAGAACTATTGCAAACGATTTTTCAGTACAAAACCATCATTGCTGAAAAAATATACCAGCAAATGAAAACGCATTTCGTGTTGCATGCTCCCGAGTATAAGGCTCCCCGTGTTTTTCCTTTCGTTGGTATTGAACAATGGAACTTTTCTGCATTAGCAAATTCCGGCTATCGTGATTATCGTGAGTCGGTTACTCCTGTAAGTTTGATTCCAAAATATGTCTTTAGGGGTTTCGAGCGAGCCTGTCATTTTGAATACAAATTCGACAGCAAAGCAGAACTGGATTTCGCTTTCGTGTTGGAAAATGACGAGAAGGTAATCAAATGGCTTCGTCCTGCTCCCAATCAATTCAGAATATACTGGGATTACAACTCAAAAAAGTATGAGCCTGATTTCATTGTTGAGACTGGATCAGCCATTTATATGGTAGAAGTAAAATCTGCATCAGAGCTTGACAACGCGGATGTATTGGCTAAAAAATCAGCAGCAGAGCAGTATTGTCGATTTGCCTCCGATTACACAACAAAAAATGAAGGCAAGCCATGGCATTATCTTCTGTTACCCCATAATAAAATAAGCAAAACCAATTCTTTTGATTATTTTGTTGCCGTTGGCAAATGAGACAAATAGAAAGCGAATAGCAAATGAATAATAGCGGATATTCTCATATTGCTATTCACTATTCGTTATTCACTACTCACTAATATGCTTTGGCTTCTTCAGTAACGCGATCAATATTGCCCCGATTACCGCTGCACCTGATGCAATGATAAATGCAGGTTGCATCTTTGTCAGGTCAACAGCTACCACTTTGGTGATGCCATCGATCGTTTCGGCTACATTCGTCAGGTTTTTGAAATATCTGGCGATGTTGGATGAAATGATAGCACCAAAACCGAATCCCAGCATGATGATTCCATAGTTAGAACCCATATTCTTCATTCCCCAGAAGTCGGCCTCCGAAGGTACTTCCGAACGCTAATGTCCTCAGCAACAGAGAAAATGTCAATGCGGCAGATGCGTTATCGCCATTGAATACTTTGTTGGCAATGCCGGTTTGAAAAACGGACCAGATGTAAGCTGTTCCGAGACAAAACTGGATGACTACCGCAGCAATTACCGATATCCACCGGTTGGTGATTTTTCCCTGATTCATACAATATGTGAAGTTTTTAAGTGATTATTTGATTTATCTTGTTAACATGAATTTAAAACTTACCCCGAAATTGCTGGAAGATACAGGAAAAGAAGAAGATATGAGCGGTGTGCTGACTTGTCGGTCGTAGAACATCTGGATATTAACTTTGGAACTGAATACATAATCAGCCATGATTTTCATGGTTAATAACTTGTTTCCGCTGGAAGCTTGTGTCAATCCTTCATCAATTTTACGTAAGAGTGATTTTATGTCTTTGTACGAGAAATCTGCATTGATTTTCAAGTCGTTTTTAATCCTGGATTGTGTGCTGTTTTTTAATTTCAGGATGACATCAAAATCTTTGACCACATACCCGAAACCAATTACAAACTCATCGGTCATGGCATCTATCATTTGTGTGTTGGATAGATTCAAGGCCAGGTTACGTTGTTTTTTGTACTCTAATTTGGTAGTCATGCTGTTTTTCAGTGCTGCATTGATGCCGATAAGCGGACTGAATTGTTCTGTCAGCGACACAGAAGAAATATCGTAGGGCGATGCCGGAATCGGATTGTTGGATTGCACATCGCGGATGTATCCGAGTGCGTTATCGTCGTTACCCATGGCTACCCAAGTGGAATAGGATGTGTACGAACCGATGCTGTAACGGCAGGTGTAAGCATGTGTAATACTGATAGAGCGGAACTTATCCTTCACCCAGGGGATGCGGGATAAACCATCGTAGTTGGCACGCCAGTTCGGCAGTATACTGAGGAAGGACAAGAATGGCTTAGTTTCCATCCTTTCTGGATTTCTGCCCGTATAAGCTGATAAAAACGCCGGAATCAGGACTTCCGATGAATTAAGTCCGAATTCTTTTTTATTCGGGTCATCATCATAATAAGTTCCTTTCAGCGGGAATTCACTGAAAAATCCGGTTTCAGGATAACGTGTACCACGGTATTGAGCATTTAATTTATTTCTGAAGAATGTACGATTCGTCAGGAACTGATTGAATACATCCGAATTGTAATTATTCTCGGCTGTACCGATTGGCTTGAAAGCTGTTGCCAGCGCAACCTGAGTAATATTAAAACTTCCGTTGAAGGTTGTTGGCATGCCCTCGAACATATACTGGATTGTTCTGTTGGAAGCTTCATAACGTTTGGCATTCAGATCGATTTTGAGTCCGGGTATAGGCTCGAGGTTCATCTTCAGATCTAAATCGGATGTCATGGCCGTATTTGCCGGATTGATAATCGAATCACTCATAAACAGCCAACCCTGGTCAATGGCATTACTTATCGTGTTGTCGTGATGCAAACCAAAAGCAAAGTCGAGCCCCGGGGCATAGGTTCCGTTGTTCATAACCTGCTGACCGAAGATTTCGGCATTCGGTAAAAATCCGGGTATCACCATGCTGTTGGTTTCACGATAGGTGATGGAACCCCTGCGAATTGACATCAATACGCGGGTAGCTATGTCCGTGATGTTTTGTGTTACCGTCCTGACATTCGGATCGTAGGTAACTAAAGTAACCGATACACTGTCAAGGTTATTTAAACTCAGGATTTCAATATCCGACGGGTTTACGGTATTATATTTCAGTTTGATTTTATTTCCTTTTTTATCGGTGGCACTCAGATTGAAATAATTACTGCCTAAGCGATGTCTTACGGTCGTTTTCTTGCCTTTTTCAATATTGATTACCTCATTATAAGTCTTGGGTTTGAATTTGGGGTTCGGTACTTTTCTCTGGTTACCGGTAAACCGGGAGTTTACTTCTTTCAGATAAGCCGATTTGTTGTACAGTGTTTCCATGTTAAACTGCCCGTCAATCTGATAGGAACGTGTGCTGGTAGCAGTGTTCCCAAAATCAGCCATGTCTTTCAGACGAGCTGAGCGGTTCCAGTTGTAGTTTGCATTGTAAGAGGTATTTACTGATGTAATCCAGTCGAATAGCGGGATTTTATTTACCGGAATACCCCAGGAAGCCGTGAAAACCTGCTGATAAGTGTAAGGCGTTCCCAGTTTACGGATACTCGACCAAACCGAGTCGCGCCATTGTTCATAATGCTCTCTGCCAAATTCAGGAGTATAATAAGGCTCCTCGATGATGGCATTGGTGGCTGTTTGCAGACTGAGTTTCAAGGTTCTTGTTAAATCCCATTTGATGTCAAACTGCCGGTTCCACATAAAATCCTTACTGAAAGTAACATCCAGCGCGTCATTTCCTGTACTTCCACCAAAATCAGTATTGAAATCACGGAGTTTAATCTGTGAATACTGTCTGTTCATGTTGGTGTTGAATCCGATGGAATTTGGCAGGTAGTTAAAATTCAGTTCTTTAATGAGCTTGGCAGCCGGCTTATCCAATCCTTTCGCTTTTTTAAAGGGTTCAAAAGGTTTATTTTCAAAACTGAAGTTATAATTTAATGAAGCTCTTTCCTGTTTAATCAAATTCTGCTCCACTTCAGCGCTGTGTTGGTTAGTTTCAGAAAATGAATAAGAGAAGGAAAGGTTCGCCGGATCGTAGAATTGAGGTTTTTTACTCTTGATGTTTACTTTGGCGGATGATATGGTGAAATTTTTAGATGTATGTGTCGTTTGAGATATCAACAATAAGGAATCTCTTTCTGTTTCCGAATCCAGGTTATTTAACGATTCTTCCAGTGTAACATCTTGATCCAGTGGGTTGTATTTTGGGCTGAGGGTTTCGTTGGTATAGGAGAAATAAGCTGGTAACTGTACTTTGGCCTCTTTGGGTAAGAATCGGCCTAACTCCAGAGAGGTTGAAAAATTCATTTGGTAGAGGTCGTCGTTTCTTCTTTCCATCACGTTGCTTTCGAGACTACCGTAGCCGGCTGTTTCGACACGACCTGCTAAATTAATGCTTCCTAAATCAGAAAGTCCTACTGCCAGATTTGCCAGGGCAGCCCAACCGCTTTCTTCATTGAATTGCGACATGCGCAATTCATTTACCCACACTTCTGCTGATTTCAGGTTGTTGCTGGTGTTACGGATACCAATCATGATGTTCTCAATTTCAGCTATTGAGGGATTACCAACAACAGTGATGTAGTTTCGGGGTTTATCCGGGTCATTTAACGTATATCGTTCTAAATTTGATGCTTTGTCTTTGTTTCGCTTCAGCTTGACTTCTGTCAGGGCTTCAAAAGGAAAATCAATCATGTTGTCGGGGTGCCAAACGACCTCCCGGTCACGTGTGCTGCTTGAACTGTATATGCCATGAGGAGTCAACATCAACGGGACTTCGTATTCATAATAATTGTTGACCATATCAGAACCAATCCTGATAAAGCAAGTCAGATCATTATCTTTTAAATTATATTCATCATTAATCAGTTTTTCGGCATGAACAAACATCTGAAGTCGTTTGTACTGCCGCATGTCATAGGTAGTATTTTTATATACCGCCCTTGCATCACCGGGAGCCAATCCGATGACTTTCATCAACATGGATTGTTCATTTTGTTGAATCAGCTGGGGTTGTCCCGGGTCGGTTGCGCGGGAAATACCCGGAGGTAGTATGTAGTTTACCGGTGTTTTTTCTGAATTTTCCTCGATATTCACTGCCTGTACATCTATTTTACCTTCAGATATAGGAGTTTTGCCTGGTTCATGAAGTATTTTGGTGTAGTTTCTCCATTCACCGCGAACTAAATCCAGCGCCGCAAAACGCAGGTGTTTCTCCTGTTCAAAGCCAGTCATAAACAAACGTATGAAACGAATTGACTTGAAATTTCGGATATTACCCACTTTATCATCAAATTCCCTCAATGGAATCTTAAACTGATACCAGCTTACTTGTTCAATGTTATTGTTGGGTAACTTTACATTAGAGGTAATTTTATCCGTGATGTAGTTAGTTCCAACCACCATTTTTTCCGGCTTTATCTCAACACGATACTGGAAGTATCGCTCATATTCATTCAGCGTGTTGTCGTTGTTGATGTCTTCATTGTCAGGCAAAGATGTCGCTGTTGTTGTGTAGGAAAGATCACTGTTTGTTGCATCCGGTGAGTTCCCTTCTGTACCATTAAAGCGTTTGTAACGGGTTAAAATACCCGCTTCCTGCTGATCGTAAGCAGGATTCCGGTAGAAGCTGTAATTGTCACCGGCAGGGTCGTTGAGTGGTGAAAACGGGTCTTGCTGCATCCGCTGGCGGGTAGCTACATTCACTTTTGCCAGAATTGAATCGACATAGCTGCGATAGATTGGAAATATTAATTCTTTTTCTGTCGGGAGCCCATTTAATCCCACATCTTGTTTGGCTCTGGCTCCTGCTGTGTTGTCGAAAGCAGTTACGGTTGACTGCACACGGGGTACTACGCCCCAAACTGTTGGTTCTGTTTTGGCGGGGTCATCATCCAGCGGTAATCCGTGTTCAAAGAATTTTTTACCATCTTTCAGTACATCTTCGCTGATATCGCCTAAGTTGAAGTATAGTTCGCCTCCTTTATCACTTCCGTCATTGTAAATGAACGGATCCATCATCCAGAATTCAATGTATTCGATGTTGGAAGTTTCAAAATCGGTAACATCTAATTTACGCATGATGCCTCCCCAACGTTTATCGGGAAATTTCAACCGGCCATTTTCATCCATTCCTTCCACATCTAAATTGTAAGGTCCCCGTTCAGTCGGGTAATATGACAGATTCATAATAGTCATACTGGTAGTCAGGGTGGAAGGGGTGTCCCTGTTCGGAAATATTTCAGGAATCAAAACGGTACGAGTGTAATGATTGGACTGAGACTCCAGGTTATTACGCAAGTTGGCCGGTGTCGACGGTTTATCCTGGTTTAACAAGGGATCGACAAAATACCAGGCCAATAAAGCACGGTTGTTTCCATAAGCTACCTGGTTGCTTAGTGCAGATTCCGGAAACATGGAAGGTGTGCTTGCCAGGTACCAGTTGAACGGATAATTAATATTGAAACTGGTTTTGGTCGATTCGAAATCATCCAGGTAGGCATAGCCCTCGGAACCAACGGCTTTGTGGTGACCGGGCAGTAATTGTGCAAATTCCGCGTTAAAGGCGATGGTAGAAGGCGCAGTTGCATCTACAAATGGTAGTTTGTCGAGCATGTTGGTCAGCCATTGCGATTGGCCTTTCCATGCCGTATTCAATCCCCAGATGGTATTGGCAATAGGTTCGTTGCCGGTGTTAACTTTCTTTGTCAACGGCATTTCAGAAAGACGCATAATAGTTCCTCCCACTGAAAAATCTTTACTGAACTGATATTCCATGTGGGTGCCGAGCATGGTTTTTCGCTGCATGTTAAACATCGACTGATTCTCGAGTTTCACGTCCACCTGAGTTCCCGATTCGATAATCGATTGGTTGATGACATTAACTGTACCCATGGTGTAGTCGACAATGTAATCGACATTCTCACGAAGCGTAGCTCCTCCGGCAGTTACTGTTACAGAGCCCCTTGGTACATTCATGGCATTAAGTCGAATTTCAGAACCACTGGTGGCTTTGTATTCTCCTTCAATCATGAATTTATTTTTTTCGCTGAGTTCTCTGGCGACAACCAGCGTAGAATCATAAAGTTCCTGAAAAATATATTTTTCAGCTATCTGATCGTTGCCGATCATTTTCTTCAGATGCGAACCAAAAGGCTCCAGAACCGGGAACATAATTCTGCCGCTGGAAGAAAACGCGGTATATCCTTCAATGTAGTCGAATTTTCCATCGGGATTTGTGTTTTGTTTTAAATCCAGCCGGTCGAGATTCATTACCCTGATTAACAGTTGATTTTTGATGTCTCCTTCGGTAATATAACGCAGGTTGGTACCAATAGAATCATTGCGGTAAACAA
This sequence comes from Bacteroidota bacterium, assembly GCA_023459355.1. Taxonomy (GTDB): domain Bacteria; phylum Bacteroidota; class Bacteroidia; order Bacteroidales; family Paludibacteraceae; genus Paludibacter. Next base: position 55,263 of record JAEWUM010000053.1, read on the forward strand.
TGTTTAACTCGAAGTTTTCCTGCTGCATCTGCATGGCTCCCAGGTAATACACGTTTTTTAGCATGAGATCCCAGGTGGGTAATTGCGGCGACTGAGATGTGCCTTTCAGTAATTTTACTATCAAAGCATTGGGAGCCTGAACCTGGTCGGTCGAAAATTCACCTACCTGATACACATTTCCTCCCTGTGTGTATTCATAAGCTATCCCGACAACCTCATCAGGATTTAACGTGCTTCTCAGAGACAGGATTCCAAGAGTTGGATTGAAACTGTATTCTGAAGGATTCAGTCTGCGGGCGCTTTCAATTTTTTCGTAATCCTCACCTCCGTTGATGCCAAAACCTCCCAGATTGTCGGCGAGTACCGCATTGGTTCTTTTGATATCACGGACTTCATCTCCCAGATCTTTTATCTCCTGATAGAGCGTGTTGGCATCGTTATAGGGATTGGTAGCGGATCCCTTGGGTTTCCAGTGAGAGTTGTCGATACGGGAGTGTTCTCCTAAATCCATGAAAGCAATGATGTTACGGGCTTCATCGTAGTTGGCGCGTTTGTTTGTTATCCAAACCTCGATTCTGTTGATGGTAATGCCCGAAGATATGAATGGCAGGCGGCTCATGGCCGTTTCAAAATTTTCCCTGAAATGATGTCCGATGAAAAAGTGCCGGTTTTCGTCGTAATTGTCGATATTGACTTCATATTTGGTCGTTTGCGCACCACCACGCGAACTCACTGTTTTGGTTTCAGATTCTTGTTGTGATGCAATGGCCGAAACACTCAATTTGCCAAACTGTAAATCCGTCCGTAAACCGAAAAGTGCTGTGCTACCGGTGATAAGCGAACTGTTGAGCTGCATGCTTACATTACCGGCCTGAATACTCCGGATGATATCATCTTCATTACCTTTGTAATTCAATTTGACTAATTTCTGATCAAAGTCAAAAGTCGATTCGGTGTTATAATTCATGTTGAAATTGACCTTGTCACCAACACTACCAGTCACATTCATCTGAATTTTTTCATCGAAATCGAACATGGTTGTTTTACGCATGCGTTCTGTCAGCGCCGGATTATCGAGTTTGTTGGTTTTTACACCGAAAATGAGCTCAGCAGAACCCTGTGTCTTGATTTGTACTCCACCCGGACCGAATACTTTATCTGCTTTACCAATGTCAAATTTGATGTCTGTAATAGAGAATTTCTCTTCATTGTCGACTTCGGCTTTACTATTCAGCTCTTTCCAATAAGTGTTTTGCTCTTTTTTAGCTGAAAAATCATAATATTCTTTACCGGTTAATGTGAAGGGGGTTGCTATTTCCATGTCACCCACCTTGGTGCGCATCACATAATTTCCGGAACGAATATCATATTCCACTGTCGTTTTTACGTTGTCGGGAAGGGGAGCGTCCAGAGGAACTTGTTGTTTTATTGTCTCAAAATCATCCAGGGTTGTTTTACTGATGCTGAAGTCTTTGGGTGTTGTCGTTTCCTGTGTGTTGTTGTCAGGCTGACTGACAGGCTCCTGATAAAGCAGCTCCGGTTCAGATAATGTGTTCAGTACGCCCGACACAGAACCTAAAATGACCAGGAAAAAGAGGGTGAGAAATAATATCCTTGATTTCAGAACCATACTTTGCTGCTAAATGACGAAACCGACTACGTATCAGATATTTTTCAACGCCAGTTTGATGAGTTGTTCAACCGAAACATCCGATTGCGATTTCAGGATACCGTCAACAGCTTTTTGTGAAACACTGGCTGCAAAGCCAAGCATCACAAGGGCAGATACAGCTTCTTCGCGAACTTCACCGGAGATTTGTTGTTGCGGTAGATCAATATCGGATATCACATTCAGTTTGATGATTTTATCTTTCAGGTCCACGATGATGCGTTGTGCCGTTTTTGCACCGATACCCTTGATTGAACTCAATGCAACGGCATTGCCGGTTGCAATCATTTGTTGAATTTCGGCAACTGCGTACGATGACATGATCATCCGGGCTGTATTGGCCCCGATTCCCGAAACTGAAATGAGCATCAGGAATAGTTGCCGGTCGGCCTGGTTGAGAAAACCGTATAAATTATACGCATCCTCCCGGATAGCTTCATAAATATACAATTTACCCGTTTTCTGTCCGTTCAGCACTGAGTATACCGGCAGGGCTATATTGATAAAATAACCTATACCGGCGGTTTCTACCACAGCATAGGTTGGGTTTAATTCGGTAATTTCTCCTTTTATGTAATCTATCATATTCTTATCAAATCAGCATGCAGTTTATAAACCTACAAAAATAAAAAAAATAATCGGCCTGATAAAACCGTTTCGGACATCCTGCCGATTGTAAATGCCTTTCAGATGGGATGTTTCGATTGAATAACGGTTTATTTCGGGAAAAAGTACAACCTTTTTCGTAATTTAGTTAAAAAAATATGTTAAAATGATGTGATATAATAAACTAAGCAACATATAATTTGTTCTTGAAGTAGTTATCAAATATAGTCACAAAAGGCGTAAAGAGTGAATAACGAATCTTATATGTTCCTTTTATGACTTATATGGTTAAAAATTCAAACAAATAAATTTATGAAAAAGATTCAATTGTTATTACTCGTGGTTTTCACCTTAGTATTTACTGCACAGGCTCAGTACAAATTACCGCAGTTAAATTACAGCTATGCTGCATTGGAGCCTTACATCGACAGTACAACGATGTACATCCATTACAACAACCATCATGCGGCTTATACCAACAACCTGAACGCAGCATTGAGCAAATATCCGGAATTGTATAAGAAGGATTTGGTCGAAATTTTTCAGAATTTTTCAGAGCTACCTGCTGACATTCAAACGGCGGTAAGAAACAATGGGGGAGGGTACTACAACCACGTGTTATTTTGGGAGTTGCTGACTCCTGCATCCAAAAGCAAAATGTCGCCTGTTGTGGAAAAAGCTTTGATTGCCAACTTCGGTTCCGTGGATCAGTTTAAAGCAGAATTTGAAAAAGCAGCTGCAACCCGTTTTGGTTCAGGCTGGGCATGGCTTATTAAAGATAATAGCGGTAAGTTGAAAATTGTATCGACACCCAATCAGGATAATCCACTGATGTCGTTTGCTGAAGCAAAAGGTAAACCGGTTCTTGCGATTGATGTTTGGGAACATGCTTACTATCTGAAATATCAGTCGAAACGCGCTGATTACACCAAAGCATTCTGGCATGTTGTTAATTGGAAAAAAGTAGAAGAACTTTTGAAATAAAGCATTTAATTCAATATTTTTTCTGATATTTGTAATTTAGAATCAGCTTATGATTTCTAATATAACTAATGTGGTAATAATATAATCAATTTAAAGTTTAAAATTATGGGAATCAAGAAAGTATGGGTTGAAGAAGATTGTACGTCATGTGGTGTATGCGAAAGTTTATGTCCTGAAGTATTCGAAATCACAGATATTTCGCACGCGAAAGAAGGTGTGAACTACTCTGATTACGAAAGTGAAATCAGGGAAGCAGCTGATAGCTGTCCGGTAGAAGTTATTAAATTCGACGAGGACTAATCTTCCACCAGTTTAAATCTTACCCGCCAGCGTCCGTTTTCAAAATCGTGACTGATAATTTCAAACCGGGCTATTTCGGCTGTGTTTGAAACATGCTGTCCGATGCAGGCGCAGGCGTCGTAATCTCCCACGCGGATAACACGCAGAGTTTCCGACGCATCAGCAGGAAGTTTGGATAAATCAGCGATTTTTGCTGCTTCTTCCCGCGACAATAATTCTTCATACACAGGAAGGTGACGATTAATGATTTCGTTCACCTTTCTTTGTATTTCAGCTACTTGTTCTTCTGTGGGAGCGGCCGGTAAATAATAATCACATTTACTTTTTTTCTTTTCTATATGGGCGTTTGCCGATCTGCTACATCCGAACATCCGTACCATGGTTTGGTTGAGTATGTGTTCGGCAGTATGCATCGGACGGTGGTAATCTTTTTTAGCTTCGTTTAATATAGGTTCTTCCATAAACTTATTTGTTGTGTCGTTGCAAAGATAGTAAAAACATTACTATTTCCCCATCGTATTAAATTTATAGGAAAACGCCAGCATTACGAAACTTTTGAGGGTGTTGAATTGCCTGTCTTCCACAAAATTGCTTGAAATTAGTTGTGTTACATTTAGCTGCTGTTGCAGGATATCGTTGAAAAGCAGGGTGATCGTTCCGGAATTATTTTTCAGAAAATTCTTGCTTATTTCGGCATTCCATAATAATTCCTGTTGATTGTATTCGTTTGAAAATCCGGTAAACGACCTATAGTTTAATTCACTTGAGAGTGACCACGATTTCGGGAGGTTTAGCTGAGCACTCAGAAAACCGCCCAGTGAACTGATACGCTTGTCTAAGATATTTTCCGTAGAATAGGCTGTGTTGCTTAATTCATATTTTATTTTTGCCATCATATACAATATATCCCATTTAAATGTCAGACCTAAATCCTGATTTAATGTGGTAGTCGTAGCAATTGTTTTCTGACTTCCCGTGCTGCTGTTTACGGTAGAAAAACCGATATTGTTGCGAATTCCGGATTGAGTATAGTTATTGATTTGAAAATAAGTTGATAATGGTCTGTTGTACATGAACATCCCGGTAATATTCCACGAGCCCGACTGGTTGACAGGGCTGGTGGTTTTTATCCCCGTTTCACCATCATAGTCGGTAAAGTTAATAATATCGTTCAGGATATAATTGCCTTCAATATTGGCCATAATTGATTGCTGACTTTCGCGGTTGTTATCGTTATAGCGCAATCTTGACCAGTGTGTAAACTTAGGCAACAGATCGGGGTTACCAATCCGGATGTTGGTCGGACTGCTTTCATCTCTGGATGGGTCAAGTTGAGCGACGGTCGGAGAAGTTGATCTGCCCCGGTAATCGAAACGCAGGTTCTTTCCATTGCCCATATTATAGATAAGATAGCCAACCGGTGCAAAATTATAGGTTTGCAGTCCCGGAAAATAGGTAATGGTTGAATCGGAACCTGTTGAAGAACCGTTTTGGATGAATGAGCGACTCTTAATTCGTGAAGGATTAAAATCCACACCGAAAACATAGCTGACTTTGCTCAGCACCCCTCTGTAACTGATTCCAAGTTGTTGTGTGAGGGTAAGATTCTCAACGCTTTTACTATATGGAATATCGAGTATGGTATATTCCCCTGTCGAATCAGGTTTAAAATTATTTTTGAGATTTTCACGGCTATCAGTCCTTATCCAATACACAAATTGCAGGGAATGTTTTTTTGCCAGCGGTTCGATATAGGATAGATAGAGCCGGTTGTTGAAATTGGTTGTGCCGGTATTCCATTGTTGGTCTCTGATTACCTCTTTATTGTTTTTTCTTTTGAAATAGTAATAACGGGCATTGGTTTCCCCGTTTCCGGTCGACGAAGTGTATCGTGAATCAAGGTTCACAGACAATCTTCTTCCTTTTTTATTAAATTGGTGAGAGACAGTGAAAATTCCTCTCAGGTTTAATTCGGGACTTGTTGAAAAATTATTATATTTATTGGCGTTTACAGAATCTCTTTCTTCATTACCTGCTTGCAAAACAGAAAAACCATCATTTGTTCTTGTTGTGATGCCATAAGAGGCAGAGGGAATAAATGAGAAAGTCCAGTTTTTAACACTCCTGTTCTCTAATTTTCCACTGAAACGGATTTCCCGGTTATGAATAATTTGTGTCAGTGTATCTGATTGAAATGAGGTGCTGTCTGCCAGGTAATATTGCCGCTTGGAATTCCGGTTTACAATACTCTGATTTTGCCCGAAAGATAAATCGCCATTGATTACCCAGGGAGATTTTCGCTCTACTCCGGATGAAAAGTTGATGCCGGTGGACAAAGATGAATTTAATCCGGGTTTACCGCTACCGGTGGTACTCCCGCTTCCTCCAATTGTCATGCCGTTGATATTGTTTCCATTAACCACAAGACCGAGTTGAGTTTCATCGTAAAGACGGGCAGCAAATGAGTTGACAGAATAACGCATTAAATTTTCTTCGCTACTTGCAGGTTCCCGCCCTAAACCCATGTTACTGCTCGAAAGCCAACCTCTTTTCTTGTCTTTCTGAATGCCTATATTGATAACCAGATTTTCCTCTCCGTCGTCAATACCCGTTAGTTTGGATAGCTCCGATTTGTCTTCAATAACCTGAAGCTTTTCCATGATATGGGCCGGTATGTTTTTAATAGACAGATTGGGGTTACTTCGAAAGAAATCTTTACCATCTACCATCACTTTTTTTACTTCCTTCCCATTTACAAAGATTTTACCTTCCTCATCAATGCTTATGCCGGGTAATCTTTTCAGCATATCTTCCACAACGGCATTTTCACGCAGCCGATATGCATTGGCATCGTATTCTACCGTATCATTTTTAACAGTCATCTCCCTTCGTTGTGCAACAACAGAAGCTTCAGCCAATGTAATGGTGTTTTCAACCATGACTGTTTCTCCCAGGTCGTAATTATTTTTTTTAGCTGTGACTTTTAATTCCTGATAAAGATTTTGGTAGCCTACACTTGTAATCAGAATCAGATAATCATTTTCCTTTATACTTGTAAAATTGAAGATGCCATCATCATTACTGGTTGTTCCTTTGATAAAAGAACTGTCGGATTTCAACAGCAATTGAACAGAAGCGTAGGGTAGGGGTACAGCAATATTGTCTTCGTATGTAATAATTTTACCTGCAATATTTTTCAATGCTGTGTCCGTATCAGCATACGTGTTGACAGAAAATATATTTAACAGAAATATAAGATAGAATGAATATTTCTTGATGTACAGGAATACAGTGTTTTGCATGATTTTCAAGCAGATAAAACTGCTTAGCTGACTTTACGGTTTTTGAAAATGCAAAACTAAGAAAAAATATGTTCAAATTATGTCAAAATAATACAAATTCTATGTATTATTCAATTATTTGCATATTTGAGAATTGTCTTTATCAATTCATTTTTATTGATTGGTTTAGAAATTATATCATTAAATCCAGCTTTTTGAATTTTTATTCTTTCTTCGGTAAATGCATAAGCAGTTTGGGCAATGATAGGTAAAGACCGGTTGTTTTTGCGTATTTTTTGAGTAACTTCAATACCCGAAAGGCCCGGCATTCTGATATCCAGAAGCAAAATGTCAAAAACCGGTGTTGATTTTAGCTTTTCCAGTACTTCCAGACCATCACAAGCCCGGGTAATACTTATGTTTTTATGTAACAACAGGTTCTCCAGGTATAGAAAACTGATTTCGTCGTCTTCTGCAACAAGGATATTCAGCGGTCTTGTCAGGGAATCGAAGGTAAGTTGATGCTGCATCGTGTTTTTTTCGGTTTGCCTGATTGGTTTGAAAGGAATTGTGAAGTAAAATGTACTCCCTTTGCCAACTTCTGACTCAACCCATATGTTTCCACCCAACATTTCAACATAAGCTTTTGAGATTGCTAATCCAATACCAGTACCTTCGTGAGAACGGGTGATGTCGAGATCGGATTGTACAAAACGATCGTATATAGCGCTTTGCCTGTTTGCCGGAATGCCGCATCCGGTGTCTTTTACGTATAATTCCAACATATCTTCTTTAATTTTATAACCAAAATTTATACTCCCGGTAGTCGTAAATTTTATAGCGTTTTTTATCAGATTGATACAAATTTTTTCCAACAGCGATTTGTCTGTTTCAATGAGTATTGAGTTGTCAGTTAATTTATTATCCAACACAAGTGTCAAACTCTTTTCGGCAGCCTGATTACTGAAAAAACGCAATAATCCCGACATAAATTGTTCGAGGTACACTTCGGACTTATGTAGGATGATCTGATTGCTTTCAATTTTTGATATTTCTATTACGTCATTGATGGTGTTTAGCAATCGGTTACCGCTTTTCTTAACGATGTCTAAATATTTCTTTCGATCCGTTTCCATCAAATCATGATTGTCTAACAAATCAATAAATCCCAGGATACCGTTCATAGGAGTACGAATTTCATGGGAGATGTTCTGCAGGAAAACTGTTTTCAGGTGATCGCTTTCTTCTGCTTTTATTTTAGCCGCCATGAGCTCTTTTGTTTTAATCCTGACTGATTTTCTGAGTATGAAAATAAAAGTAAATGCGAGCAGGGTAACAAGAGATATAACGATTAACATCCATTTAATTCGCAACGGAATACCGTGTTCATGTTGATGAATATCGAGCCATGTATGCAATGCAAGAAAATAGGCAGATTCCGGATTGTTTTTCAATTGTGCAATATTGTGATCAAAGGTAGTTAAAATATCCTGAGGTACTCGATTGTTAAATCCATAATACATCTCATTTGGTTGAAAAACAATTCCGGTAGGTGTAATCTCTGAATCAAATTCATCAGAGAAATAGAAAAAGCGGTCGGCAACAATCAGATCAACCTCATCATTCAGCAATGCATTTTTGGTTGACTCATAATCTTTAAAAGCAAAAACTTCATAAGATAAATTGAATTTCTTTTTTATTTTATTATTTAGTAAATTCTCTTGATATGAGTCTTTTAATAAACCAATTCTCTTATCCCCGAGCTCCTTGATGGATTGAATTTTGTTCGATCTTTTTGTGAAGACCTCCAGCCAGGTATTAAGAACAGAAAGATGATTGAAGTTGAATAAGGAGTCTCGTTTTTCTGTATACGCCATGTCGGGTAAAACGTCTATTTCTCCTATCGAAAGCATATTGAGAAGAACAGGCCAGTCATCGTGAACATATTCAAGTGTTAAATTTTCTTTGTTCGCGATGTCTTTTAGAATATCAATAAAGATTCCATCAGCTTTTCCTTCTTCGTTAATAAATATCTTAGGTTTGTTTTGATAAACACCTACTCTCAACGATTTATCCTGATTGATTTCACGTGCGGAAACCGGATAAAGCATTGTAAGCATGAATAAAAAATTGATTAGCAGGGTAGGATGTATTCGTGTCATGTACCAGCATCATTTTAAGAGCCATTGTATAGACAACAAAAAAAGAGCGTCTTTTGTTAGACGCTCTTTTTAATTTTATTAAATAAATATGTATTTCAATATAAATAATATTGCTAGTATATACATCCCAATGCTGAGTTTTTTGAAATTGCCTGCAATCATGTTGATTAGCACATAACTCAGAACACCCAGTGTGATGCCTTCCGCAATACTGTATGCCAGTGGCATGGCGATGATGCAGATGAATGCCGGTATTGTTTCTGAAAAGTTCGAAAAATCAAGTTCTTTGATAGGACTTAACATGTAGAGACCAACCAAAATCAAGGCCGGAGCTGTTGCGGCTCCCGGAATAGCCAGAAAGACAGGAGAAAAGAAAAGCGCCACAGCAAAACATAATGCTGTAATCAGGGCAGTCATTCCGGTTCTTCCTCCTTCTGAAACACCAGCTGCACTTTCAACATAAGTTGTAACCGTACTGGTACCCAACATAGCGCCTGCTGTTGTTCCAATGGCATCAGCCATAAATGCTTTTTTAGCATTGGGTATTTTTCCGTCTTTGTCGAGCATTCCTGCTTTGGTTGAAACACCCACCAGTGTTCCCAATGTATCGAATATGTCTACGAACAAGAAGGTAAATACAATAATCAGCATGTCAAAAGTGAAAATTTGACTGAATTCAAATTTAAAGAAAATAGGCTCGATTGATGGAGGAACACTTACAAAACCTTTGATTTGTGTGATTCCAAGGGGGATACCAATCAAAGCTGTCAGGATGATACCAATGAGCAGGTCGCCTTTAACTTTTTTGACGATCAATACTGAAGTGATAATCAACCCTATTAAGCCGAGCAATGCTGTTCCACTGGTAATATCTCCAAGAGAAACCAGGGTTGCATCGTGCTTTACAATGATTCCCGCATTCTGCAATCCAATAAAAGCAATAAACAATCCGATCCCGGCGCTGATTGCAGTCCTTACTGATTTCGGAATAGCATTGGCAATAGCTTCCCGCACATTGAATATCGTTAATAGGATGAATATTACCCCTTCAATTAATACTGCTGTCAGTGCAAATTGCCAGGTGTGACCCATACCCAATACAACTGAAAAAGCAAAGAAAGCGTTTAACCCCATACCCGGTGCGAGGGCGAAAGGTAGTTTAGCCCACAGAGCCATTACCAAAGTTCCTACGATAGCAGCAATAGCTGTTGTTGTAAATAATGCGTTTGCATCCATTCCTGCTGCCGATAAGATATTCGGATTCACAGCTAAAATATAAGCCATGGTCAGGAAGGTGGTTATACCGGCTATAATCTCCGTACGTGGAGTGGTGCCGTTTTCCTTTAGTTTGAAGAATTTTTCTAACATGATTATTAAGTTTTGAACCACAGAAGGCGAAAATAGTGAATAGTGGTTAGTGGTTAGTGGTTAGTGGTTAGTGCTCACTATTCACTATTCATTATAAGCTTATAAGTGGTTTGTTTTTATAAATTATATTTTACAGCAAGAGTCGGACATACTTTGAATCCGGCGTTTCCAGCGAAGTTGTATCCTAATTCAATTTCGCCTCCGGCGGAAATTTTCTTGTTGAAATTATACCAGAGTTGTGGTTCGGACAAAAAGATATAAGATGAACCGAAGAATGTTTTTTCGCGCCAGAAATCAGCAAAACCGGTAAAGGAAAGTTTTCCCTGTAGCATATTCATATACCAAACTGCTGTCAACTGGAAGTTGTGAGGATCAGTATTTCCCTGAATCAGTTTGTACATGGCTGAAAGTGAAATCCCTTTTGAAAAATCCTGACTGTTCAGACTGTAAGTTCCACCTAACAGGTAGGCGTTATTAATCTGGAAACTTGCTCCACCGTTTTCTGCATGTAAACCACCATTGTACTCTACGTGAGCAGATAAGGGACCATCCCAAAATTTCAGTTCACGTGCAATTTCGAAGTAAGCTTCGGACGGGCCTCCTGCACTGTAGTTCATGTCTACAAAGTAGAATAAACTACCGTTTGCATCCGGTTTGAAACGTTCGATGGTGCTGGTGAGATAATTTCTCCCTTGCCCGAAATCGTAATGTAGCTGAAGATTAGTCTGTGCAACCAGACTTACACCTGCAAACAGCAAGCAAGCTAAAATCAGTTTTCTCATGAATGTTGAATTTAATTAATTAATTAATAAATGTTGATATTTATAAAAATCACACAAAAGTAAGAAAACGGAACAATTTAACAAAAAATATATAGATTAAAACGGGGAATTGTTAATAAGTTTTGAATATTTATCAAAACCAAAATCCAATATTTACAGAAGTGGTTAATTTGCGGTAAGCATCTGAGTAACCCAGTGTAAACTCAACCGGACCAAATGGCGATTTATAAGAATAAGTAACACCACCGCCAATAATTGATTTATATGTACTGAAACGGTTGAATTCATCACTATGCAACAGTAAGTTTGCCGCGAGCGTCAGGTGATGTTTTTTGTAAATGTTAGCTCTGTATTCAACACAACCGATAAAAGTGTTTTTCCCGGTCGACCAGAATGAAGGCAAGCCATAGAAGGGAAGATGGTGATTAAATCTGACCTCGTAATCTTTCGATGCGATGAAATTACCCAACTGAAGAGGAACATCACTGAATAAGGTACGGCCATAGGCACTTAACATCAGTGTAGATTGTTTTGTTAAAGCAATGGCGCTTCTGTTTTTTAGCATCCAGATCGGATTTATAATATTAAATACCAGATCCTCCGTAAGAGAAAATTCAGTATAAAATTCAGACCCTTTAGTCGGAAAATAGTAATCGTTCAGGCTGTCGTAATGATAATAACCATACAGATGATAAAAGAACTTACCACCTCCTGTCGATGAATTGACCGGGAGTATGCCGTTTATGTTGAATATTTCTCCTCCGTAAAATTCCTGTTTAACACCTCCACCTATGATAGAGTGTCTTAAAAAAGGCTGGTAGGTAAATAATTTTAATGAGGCAGTATAAAGTTTCGTATCGAAATGGTTGTTTTTCGAAGTGTAGATTGTAGCCTGATTAAAATTTCCATCTGCCTGAATAGCTATTTTAGGCCATTTTTCCTTATCGAGTTCTGCCAAAACACTGAATCCGGGGTTGGCGGAGATGTCAGCCGTAAATGACAACAGACCGAATGTTTTGGTATAATCTTTTCTGGTTGAGTTTAATACAACAGAAATACCGCTTCGGGTATTTAGCCGCATACCGACATTGAAGTTCCATGCCTTTCCTTCTTCTATGTGAAAATGCAGAATTTTGCCGTTCTTATCGTCATCCAGCTTAAAATAAACACGCTTGAAGATGCCCATACCATACAGGGAGTTGATCGACTGTTTAATGTCATCATAATTGTATTCTCCGGGTAAAGTTTTGTTAACCATGTTGGTCAGCAGATTGTCGGACATGGAGTAGTTTCCTGAAAATTTAATACCCGTAATTTTCCATTTTTGTTGTTCGACAAGTTTAGAGGGTACGGTTTTGTATAAAAGTTTGTTTTTCACTTTTAATTCCCTTAACTGGTCTACAACTGCCAGTGCGGAATTTGTCCCTCTTACCATCAGGGTATCCAGTGCCTGTCTGTTGAAGCTGGAAGTATTATAACCGGTAATATCAGGTCTGATGATTATATCGCATAAACTATTATTGACAGAGTCTTTATTCAATGAATAAAAGTTGATAATTTGGTTGGTCAGCTTATCCAATGATCCGATTTGGTCTGCCTGATAGAGATCTTTTCTCAAATCAACGCCGATGATAATGTCTGCTCCCATCTTTTTGGCAACATCAGTAGGGAAATTATTTACTAAGCCACCATCAACGAGCAAATAGCCGTTATGTTTTCCCGGAACGAAAACACCGGGTATAGCCATGCTGGCAAAAATGGCTGTTGGTAGAAATCCCTCTGTCATGACTATTTCTTTGCCGGTTTCGAGGTCTGTGCCCACGCAGGCAAATGGTACCGGAAATTTGGTGAAATCAGCATTTTCGGGAAGATTAGCCATCAAGCCACAAAATAAATTCTGTACATTTTGGCCGTTAACCATGCCACTTGGTATGGTTGGGAACTTATTTTCGGCTACGGGAAGTGTGATGACATAACGTTGCTGTTCTGTTTTGGACGTTTGATCCAACTCACGACGGGGGACGAAATCTGAAAGTAGTTCAGGCCAGTTGCCTTCAGTGGCTAACTTAATGATGTCATCGGCTGTATATCCGATGGCATATAGTCCGCCTACAATACTCCCGATACTGGTTCCAACAACGATGTCAATAGGGATTTTTTCTTCTTCCAACACTTTCAGCACACCGAGGTGCGCAAAGCCCTTAGCGCCTCCACCGCTTAAAACCAGCGCAACCTTTGGACGTTTTGACGATTGCGCTGTTATAGCGAATGAGCTGATAATCAAAAGAATCAGAAGCAATAGCTTTCTCAGCATGATTAATTAAATTGATTGACTTCCAAAAATACAGTTATTTTTTGAATAATGTATAATATATAATGCGAATCAGGATTAGAAATTAGATTCCTCGCCTTGCTCGGAATGACAAATTATTATATTACTTGTTCAAAACCGCCGCTTGAGCGACTTGAGTACTTCATCGATTTCATTTGCGGCGGTTCTATA
>JAEWUM010000054.1 GCA_023459355.1 Bacteroidota bacterium
GTAGGATGGGTCAATGTACCGGAATCAGTTTTGTTGACTCAACCACCATTAAAGCGTGTCATATCAAGAGAGAGAAAATGAATAAGGTTTTCTCTGGAATTGCCACAAAGGGCAAGGGAACTCTTGGATGGTTTTTTGGTTTTAAACTTCACCTGATTATTAATGACAAAGGAGAAATTCTTAGCTTTGTTATCACCCAGGGAAATGTTGATGACCGGGAACCACTTCAATATGAATCGTTTATTGAAAAAGTGTCTGTGAAATTATATGCCGATAGAGGTTATATTTCACAGGCACTACGAGATATATTGTTTGTTGATGGAATTCATTTTGTTACCAAAATGAGAAATAATATGAAAGGTGGAGAAATACCTTTGCAGGACAGAATTTATCTGCGTAAAAGAGCCATCATTGAGACAGTCAATGATGAACTCAAAAACATTTGCCAGATAGAACACACAAGGCATCGGTCCTTTACCAATTTCATTTCAAATCTTGTGGCTGCACTGCTCGCTTACAGTTTTATGCCTAAGAAACCATCAATTAAGGTTGAATTTGTGGATCAAGATCAACTCGTTTTATTTTAATTTTATATCGAACTCACGTCAATTTAGGAAATTCCTTGTTTAAATGTTGACTTACATAAAACAAATAGTAATGTTTCAAGTTTCTATAACCGCCTAAATGAAACGATATTAGAATAGTCATTACTTCGCTATGCGAAAGCTTTCCAGGCTTATTTCTGGTCTTTTTGCCGTTGTCTGATTGTAAAATATGTTTTTTGAATGATTTGTCAAATTCTTTTGAAAAATCATCGCATAAATAGAAAATTTCAGTAATTTCGTTAGTGGTTAGCATAGTGATGAATTTTAGTTATTTATTTGTATTTCAGCACTATAAATATAGTAATTATCTTTCAACTATGCTAACTTTCTAACCATTTTTTTATATCGAACTCACGTCATTTAAAATAAAAAACGAAAATGACAAACGACAGTAAAATATACACAGGAATTACCTTGGACTTTGAAACCGGAGGACGTGACTGCATTACTTGTGCCTGTACTGAACTGGCCATGACTTCAATCAGGCTTGATACGATGGCCGTAATCGATACCTATTGCAAATATATTACGCCTTATTACAAAAAAGAATTGGGTGGAAAAGCAAAAGCCAAAACGCTTCGCCGAAAAAGCGAGTCGTTGGAGAGTGAAGGGGAATTAATGTTGTATGAAAAAGACGCATTGACCTACACGGCTATTACCATGGAAATGCTGTACGACCAAGGCGTGGATTTAAAGGAAGTGGCTTCGGATGTGATACACTTTGCCAAGCAAAGCACGCTTTCCACAAGCCGGGCATGCAAACCGGTTATTATCGGACAGAATCCGACTTTTGATATTGGTTTCCTTCAGCAATTAATGAATTATGGCGGAATGCTCAAGGAATTTGAGAAAACATTCTCTGGGACTTTTGATTTCTATGGAAACTTTCAGCCGAAATACATGGATACGATTGATTTGGCGCGTTTGGCTTACGCACACGACCCTGATATGCTATCATACAATCTGGGAGCTATCTGCGAAAAATTTGAAATAGAACTCTCGGATGCACACGACGCTATGGCGGATGTTACAGCGACAACAAATGTATTGATTAGTTGTGCAGATAGGTTGAGAGCCGGAACAGACAGTTCGCATTCCGGATTGATTACCACTGAAAAAACAAGAAAGTATTTTAAAATATAGTACCCCTAAATCTCATAGAGGGGACTTTTATAGATATGGAACAGGAATTTAATTTTAAGGAAAGTGAGCGGAAAAAGTACGGTGTACTGAATTACGATGGCAACGAAATCATGGCTGAAATAACCGGATTCGATTTGAATGTGTCGTTCAATATGCGCTTGATTCATTCGCTGGCAGATGTGGAATCGTGTGCTGATGCGTTGGCAAATGTGTTTTATGAAGCATTGCTGGAACAGTTGATAAAGACGAATCCAGAGACCGTTTGGTAATAAAGAAGAAAAATAATTTAAAGTTTCTGATTGAGACTATTCGAATTAAAACCTCCTGATTAAAATTCTGAGATATTATAAGTGGCTAACCCACAAAAAGACTCTATTATTTGCTGTCGCTTTTTCTGAACTGTGAAGGTGTCTTTCCAAATTCCTTTTTGAAGCATTTTGAAAAATAATTAGGATCGGTAAAACCTGTCTGAAAAGCGGCATCACCTATATTCTCTCCTTTTACCAGCAGGTCTTTTGCGTGGTGGAGGCGTACTTTTTTTATATATTCATTTGCTGAAACACCTAAAAGATTATTCATTTTCACATACAAAACAGTCCTGCTTATCGCCATTTCGTGTGTAATATCTGAAATTGAGAATTTCTCGTTGGATAAATTATCAGTTATCAATTGATTCAACTTCGTTATGAAATCTACATCGCGTGGATTCAGATCAGCCACTACAGCAGCATCATGCTCTAAATGACTTTTTAAATACTTCCGGTTCTGCTCTTTCATGTTCAGTATGTTGTGAATCTGCAGTTCGAGTGCCTGTGGATCGAAAGGTTTTTCGATATAAATATCGGCTCCGCTTTCGTAACCGGCAATAGTATTGTCGTCGCCCGTCCGCGCCGTAAGCAGAATTATCGGGATGTGAGAGGTCAGCATGTCGTTTTTCAGCGTCTGGCATAATTCTATTCCATCCATTTTAGGCATTGCAACATCACTGATAATTATATCCGGGATGCGTTTTTGGACAATTTTCAAAGCTTCTTTTCCGTCCCGTGCCGTCAATACATTATATTTTTTATTCAAAAAATCTGATAAAAACACCAATAAGTCATCGTTATCGTCGACTAATAGAATCGTTTGCTGCCTTTCTATTTCGGAGGATTGCGCGGGAGTATCTATATTTTCGATATAATTTGATTGAGGTGTAGAAAAATTGTAATTTCTTATGAAATTCTCCTGCTCTTTCAAGCGGATTTTGTTTTTTTCATCGAATGCATTTTCCGACACATTCAGCGAAACGGAAAAACAACTCCCTTTATCCAATTCGCTGCGCAGGCTTACTGTTCCCTTATGTAAAACAGCAAGTTTTTTTGTTAAGGCAAGTCCTATCCCCCAGCCTTGCGCATTTGTATTATGTCCGCGCTTCGATTGATAATGATTTTCGAAAATGCGTTCCTGTTCTTCGGGCATAATACCGATTCCGGTGTCTTCAACTTTGATTGTCAGATATTTTTCAGCATTTTCTTTTTCTTTTATCGTGCCGATCAGCGTAATACTTCCTCCGGCCGGCGTATATTTTATCGCATTGAAAATGAGGTTATTCACGATTTTTTCTACAAATGATGGCGAAAACCAGACTATCTCTCCGTTGTCTTCCAGATAAATAGAAAATGAAAGCTGTTTACTCAACATGGATTCGCGGAACAAATTCGCGATATTTTGAATAAACTCAAGCGGATTCCCTTCTTGAAGGTATATCTGCATCTGATTTGTTTCAACTTTATTAAACGCCGTCAACTCATCGATTAGATTTATCATCACATTGGTATTCTTCAACACAATATTGATCCGGTCCTGCGATTCTTTCGACATCGGCTCATCTTTGACAATGCATTTCAAAGGAGCTGATATAAGCGAAAGCGGCATCTTAAGCTCATGTGATATGGAAGTGAAAAAATCCGTCTTTATCTTATTAATCTCCTTCATTTTATCTTTTTCCATATTCGCCAGCCTGATCATATTTCGATCCTGCATACGGATAAAAGATAATTTAAAGAAAGCGTAAATCAAGATGATAAATATGACGATGTATATACCGAAAGCAAAGCCTGACAAATAAAAAGGCGGACGGATAATGATTTTCAGTTCTTTGACTGGAGCATTAGACAAGTCGCTGAATGAGTTGAAAGCCTTAATCTGCAGCGTATATTTTCCGGCCGCCAGATTCGAACCGACAAATTTCCGTTCCTGCCCGACAAAATTCCAATCTTCGTCGCTCCCCACCAATTTAACAGCGTAATTAATCGTGGAACTGTGTCCCAGCAGGATAGCAGCATATTCAACAAAAAACGAACGCGACTGTTTATATGAAAGCCTTATCTGCTCCGTATCATCAATATGTTTTTTCAGTATACTATTGGGAAGTGCCGAGGTTATTGTTTCATTGTCAATGTTCAATTGGGTTAAACGCACATACAGCGGTGCTTCGGAAACAGTTGTTTTTTCCGGATCGAAGACGACCAGGCCGTTTACAGTTCCAAAATAGCATAAATTATCGTCACGGCGCAAGCACGAAGAAAAAAACTGGAATTGATTGGAAGGAAGTCCTTCGGCTGTTGTAAAACGCGTGGTATTATCACGCGTTGCATTCAGGTATACCAAACCCGACGAAGTTCCTATCCACAACTGCTGCAGATGATCTTCGAGCATATTGCAGATCATTTTGTCCGACAATCCTAAAGAAGGATCCAATTGTACAATCGCATCGTTTCCTGGAGCAATGTACTGTAACCCGCCTGCATTTGTTCCAATCCACATTTTTCCGTCTTCAGTTTCGCAAAGCGCTGTTATATAACTGTCGGAAAGTCCGCTCTGTTCATTCCAGAGCGTAGTTTCCTGCTTATGAATATTATATTTATACAGTCTGACAACGGTACCTATCCAAATATTATTCTGCCTGTCCACATGCAGTGAGTTAATAAATGTTCTGTGTATCGCATCATGTGCAGTAGCAATTTGTTTAAATGTATAATCGGTGCGGTCGAAATACCGCAGTCCTTGGCTTGATCCGACCCATATTCGTCCGTCGTGATCCTGCGTAAGTGCAAAAACAGCATCTGCCGGCAGGCCGGTTTCATCATCTTTCCGGTAATGCCATATTTTTCCGCTCCGCATATCATAACGAAAAAGTCCGAGCATAAAAGAGCCTATCCACAGTTCATCATATTGTTTGTCGTAACATAAAGAAATAGTATTATGCACATTTTCAGGCAGTTTCGAAAATTTTTCAACCCGCCCACTTTCCGGATCATAAATATTCACGCCACCGTCGCCTGTGGCTATCCACAGCCGGCCATCGGGAGTTTCGATTATTTTACAGCAGACATTTCCTTTCAAGTTTGTCTCGCCCGGCCCGGGTTCGATGCAGGCAAACTGCCCGGTGCTTTTCAGCAGTACATTTATACCTCCTGAATAGGTTCCGATCCACATATTATCGTCCTTGTCTTTGAAGATACTGCGTATCGCATTGCGGCTGAGCGCGTGACGGCTGTCAAATGACTGCTGGATGATTTCGACTTCTCCGCTGCGGTCTATAATGCTGATGCCTCTTTCGGTACCCAGCCATATCCGCCCATATTCGTCTTCTTCAAATATCCGGACAATTCCGTCCGAAAGTTTGCGCTCATCCCAAACGGCATATTCATTGGTCTGCAAATCGACACACATAGCACCGCGGTCGTTGCGTCCAATCCACAATTTTCCGCGCGAATCGAAAAAGAGCGGGACAATGTTGTCGTTGTCGTGCTTCATGAAGATATTGTCGAAGCCTTCAATTTTCAATTTAGTGATAGATGTCCTTTCTTTGTTGAAGCAGTATATGCCGTTGTATACGGAATAAAAAATGCGCCCGTCGGGAGCTACCGCCGCCGACAAAATCGGCTCTCTGTACGAGTCTCTTATAATCGGCGTAAAGGTTTCATTCTGTTCATCATACAAAAGCATATCCATAAACCCGACGCAGATCAGTTCGTTTTCGAGAGTTTCGCAAAACATGTAGTATTTCCGGTTGAAGCCGGGGAAAGTTTTGAAATCGTCGCTTTCGGGGCGGTAGAGGCAAATTCCTTCGTGCGTTCCCACCCAGATTCGCCCTCTGCTGTCTTTGTATAAGGCTTTTACATAATTATGGCAGAGGCTCGCCGGATCGTTTCTCCGATGCTGGTAAACGGTCATATTATAGCCGTCGTAAGAACATAAGCCATTACGCGTACCTATCCACAATTTCCCTTTGTCGTCCTGTATCAATTTATTAACCTGTTGATGAGGAAGTCCTTCGTGGGTTGTAATGTGTTCGAAGCGGTACAAAGAAGCGGCTCCGGAAGCGTGAAGTGCAGCAAAATCTACTTGCAGGAATAAAAAGAGGATAAGCAGACGATACTTGTTCATGATGATGAAAATAAGAACCAAGGTAAATTGGAGTAAGCACTCCGCGTAATTATATAATTTCAGATTTCATACAGCTGAAATGCCGATACATCGAAAATAAATTTTGTATAATCGTTTTTTTCGAGCCTCTGTGTACAAAAATTTTATAACGAACTATTGTATATAATTAAGTGCGAAGGACAAAGATACAAAACAATCTTAAAAAAACAGGCTGTATCTCTC
>JAEWUM010000055.1 GCA_023459355.1 Bacteroidota bacterium
AGACAAGCATAGGTCAAAGGTGGACAATTAGGTGTTAAATTTTGTGCCTAAATCGTTACCGATAACAAGTTTGGAAAAATAAAAGCATTGACTTTTAAGCATATAAGAGGAAAGGTTCACCGACCTCACTTTCCGCACAACATTCAACCCATATTATCAGTCTACCATCAAATGAAAGGTTTTCTAACCATCGCGTTGTTGATATTATCCAACACCTTTATGACTTTCGCCTGGTACGGGCACCTCAAATTTGCCGAATGGAAATGGTTTAACAAACTTGGTTTAATCGCCATCATTTTGATTAGCTGGGGAATTGCCTTGTTTGAATACATGTTTCAGGTACCGGCAAATAAAATCGGATACGCCGGCAATGGCGGGCCTTTCTCGCTTGTAGAATTGAAAGTTATTCAGGAAATTATCACTCTTTCGGTTTTTGCCGTATTTTCTCTGTTGGTTTTCAAAAATGAAAGTCTGAAAACCAATCACATCATCGCTTTTGTGTTTATAATCCTGGCCGTATATTTTATGTTCAAAAAATGATATATCAGTCAATTATCTTGGCTGAGCAAGCATTTACAAACAACACATTACCCAACCGGTCGTAGCCTTCGAAAACTTCACGACCGTTCTGTTTTACATCTTCAGGAATAAATCCGATGATAGACAATCCCGCTTCTGAGGAATAATCACTGATTATATCTTTAACCAGCTTGTTTTCCCCTCTGACAACAATCTCAATGTTTTGTTTGTAAATAGGCATTCTGCCACCCATGATTAGTTCATCCAACCATGATTTAACAGATTCGGCTTCTTCTTCGCGACACAAATAATGAATTTTAATATTGCTTTTTTTCCAATCAGGATGACCTAAGATAATAAAGCTCATTAATATCATTAAATTGGCATTCAATTCATCAAAGGTTTTAAGCCACACGTGAATACCATTTTTATAAAACACAGGCTTTCTACTAACAGCCAGTACACAAATATCAAAATTACCTGCATTTACAACCCGATAATTGTCTATGATAACATCCAGCTCATCCGGTTCATCCTTATCAAAATCAAAAATAAGCATGTTATTTTCCATCCCGGCAATCCCAGGCAGCTGAATCGCCTGAACAATGGCAGAAGTATTCGATGGTGAAACAATTGTATCTACATAAACACTGTTTTCAATTTCAATATTTTTCAGAATTTTTTCTAATTCCTGATTAGCCTGCTCACTCGTACTTCTGGAGTAATAGTCCTTGATAAAATGAAGATAGGTACCAAAACCAAACCGGTAAGACAACCAGTTCAACAACCGGAATGCATTATCATATTTAAATGAATTTTTTGAAATACAAATGGCACTGGGTCTCCATTCTTTTTCAGTACGTGTTACTTTCTCACGCTGGATATAAACCTGTAACCACCGGTTAAGCTGAAAAATAGAATTAGCAAATATTGATTCGAGCCCTTTTCGGCTCTTGTGCAGGTAATTGATATAAATATACATCAGGACCAATACAGCCAATGACAAAATGGTATATAAAACGCTGATCTGAAACATAATCCAGATTGAAGCAACAAATCCTACCAGCGAAAAAATCCATTTCGATCTGAACGAAGGACGATAAGAAGGCGATGATCCGAAATGATTCAGGAATGAAATCAAACAGATTGAGCCATAGGTTACCATAAAAAACATCGATATAATCTGAGCAACAACATTCACATCACCCAACAACACAAAAAAGAATGCAATAATGCAGGTTACAATGGAAGCATTGACCGGTTCTCCATCTTTTACCCTGCTCCTGCTCAACCAATCATTAATTTTTGCGGAAGGAAATGATTGATCTGTTGCGAGGGCCTGCAAAGTACGTGGCGCCACCATTACAGAGCCCAATGCTGAAGAAATGGTAGATGCCGCCAATCCCAACGGCACAACCAGAAAACCCCAAACAGCTATATCCACCATGATCATTTGATTGCCTGCAAGGTCGGCCGGACTTGCAGATGCTGCCAATTTATAAGCAATAAAAAAATAAATGACCATTCCAAGCAAGGTTGCTCCGATAGTGCCTAAGGGTATTGATTTACCAGGATTTTTCAGATCTCCGGACAATCCCACTCCGGCTGTCATACCAGTGAAAGCAGGAAATACAATAGCAAAGATCACAAAGAAACTACCCATATTTCTGAACTCTGCATTAGCCAAGCTAAAAGATGATTCTGAGGCATAATCGGTTGAGCCCAGGAAGAACATCAACAAAGAGAAAGCCAGTATACCAACAATAACATACAATGCCTTAACACCCATATTAGCGCCTTTTTTGATAATCATATAAGCCAATAAAAACATTACCGGGATACTGATTACCTGCCTGGGTAACAAAATGTCGAATTTCTCCTTTAGAAAATCAAATAAAAAAGAAAAGGCTTCTGTAAATGCAATCACATAAAAAGCCACACTCACAGCCTGTGACAGATACAGCACCAAACCAATCGTCGCACCGATATTTAACCCAAACGAACGGGAAATGATATAATACTCACCACCACCTTCCACCCGTTTATTGGTAGCAATTTCAGACAAAGCAAGCGCGGTAGGAATTGTCACCACATGTCCCAACAAAATAATCAGGATTACGCCCCAAAAACCAATTGTTCCAACAGCGAAACCAAACCTTAAAAATAAAATTGCTCCCAGAATGGTAGAAATAGCCGTAAAAAAAACAGGAGCCGTTCCGAACTTTTGATGTGTATGCATTCAATAAAATGATTAGGGTTAGGATTATTAAATATACTTTGATTCAAACAAATAACAATATTATACTTCTTTCACAAATCTGCTTTTATCTCCGGATTTATCTTCTACAAATCCCATTTTCCGAAGGTATTCTTTATGTTGCGGATGCTCAATTTCACAAATTAAACGTTTTACACCCAAATCTTTCAACACATTTACTTTTTTCTTATAAATATATTCTCCGGGTTTCAGATCACGATACGGAGCAGAAACATAGTCAAGATAAACATACAGGTCTTCGGATTTCTTTATTCCAGAAAAAACGCCGGCAACCTGTGCATCCCGTAACAACAACAGTGTGATTGTATCCTCAGTTTGATCCTTGTCTGCTGTGAAAGACTGTTTAAAATCAGGAAAAAACGTATTGATTTCTTTATTATTAAAATCAAGAAAATACTGTAAATAAGCTTCTTTTAATGTAACAGGAATCAGCTTGAAAGTTTCTTTCCGGTTGTATATCTTAATCAGATAGTAAATGTTTGCCAGCACGATAAACAAATTAAGCAAACCAACCGGTAACGAGCCAATCGCAAAACCATAAAACGAAAAAATTCCTGCACCGACCAGGTTAAACCACCTGAGTTTCACAATAGAACTCATGGTCAGAGATACTGCTACCAGCACTGAACTCAGGTAACCAATCCACTCTAACAGACTAATATTCAAAAACATAATAATTTAAACGAATAATTAATTTTTTTGATAGTAACCCATTGCCTCTGCCAATACTTTTTTCATATTGGCTATCCTTTTGGCATTGGTTGGGTGTGTACTCATAAAATCGAGTTGAGCGTTCGGGTCATTTGCCGACATGCGTTCCCAGAAAGCAACAGCCTCATTGGGATCATAACCGGCCATTGCCATAAAAATCAATCCCAATCTGTCGGCTTCAAATTCGTGTTCCCTTGAATAAGGAAGTATTACACCCAGTTGAGCTCCAAGTCCATACAGTGTTTGAATTCCATAACGGGTAGTCTCTGATTTCTGCGAAAACAATAAATCAGCAGCTGAGGCACCATAAGACAACAATATTTGCTGACTAAGTCTTTCTTTGCTGTGATTTGCAACCGCATGGGCTATTTCATGTCCCATTACCACGGCAACGCCAGCCTCAGTTTGAGTAACCGGCAATATTCCTTCAAAGAACACCACTTTACCTCCCGGCATACAAAACGCATTTACCGTAGAATCTTCTACCAGATTAAACTCCCACTGAAAATTTGCAATCTCAGCCTCATGACCATTGGCTTTTAAAAAGCTTTCAACCGCAGTAGCAATTTTAGTCCCGGTTTTCTTTACCATAGCCGTATGTACAACATCTTTCGACAAGGGAACCGAATCTATAAATTGTTTATAACTCTGCAAACTCATGTTTAACAGTTCTGCATCTGAGACCAACACAAGTTGTTTTCTTCCCGTAATTAAAACCTGAGAACAGGACACGGTAAAAATCATTATCATGAATAATAAGCCAGCTTTTTTCATTTGTGTTTGTTTTATTTTTATACGTATGCAAATATAATTAATTATGTTTATAAAAATCAGGGTTATGATAGATAATTAAACATCATTTAAACCTCCTATAGAGATATAAACAATATCTATTTGTTTCATATTGATAAATCATATAAATTTGTAACATCAAAATAAGAATTATACTAACATTAAAAAATATAGCACAATGAAAACATTAGATTTTATCAGATTAGATGCAGAATCATCAAAAAAAACAGTTGAAGCATTACAACAACTACTGGCTGATTATCAGGTATTCTATACAAATTTAAGAGGATTACACTGGCACGTAAAAGGTAAAAACTTCTTCGTATTGCACGAACAATTTGAGAATCTGTATAACAATGCAGCAGAGAAGGTTGATGAAATTGCCGAACGCATATTGATGCTTGACGGAGTACCTGCACACAATTTCAGCGAATATCTCAAAGTCTCTCAAGTAAAAGAAAGCGGATATGTAACAGATGGCGATACCGGCTTGAAACATGTATTAGAAACATACGGTCATTTTATTGCATCAGAAAGAGCAATTCTGGAACTAGCTTCTGAGGCCGGAGACGAATCTACTGTAGCTATGATGAGTGATTACATTAAAGAACAGGAAAAGATGGTTTGGATGTTAGTCGCATACAACTCAAAATAAGTAAACACAGACACAAATTAACTACAACTTAATCGAAACGGATGAGTAATATAATTCATCCGTTTTTTTATTCACACTCCACAAAACAGACAACATACTATTAAACAATACATTAAACTACAAAAAAGAATATATTCGAGAAAAATATCAGCAAATTCATATTAAGTAACACTTAATTTATTAAATAAATATATTATCTTTGCAGCAAAATCAGACACATGCAAAGAATTGGTGAACGAATCAAACGAAAAAGAGAACAGATCGGCCTGCAATTAAACGAATTGGCAAAAAAAGTAGGAATCAGTTCCAGTGCATTATCTCAAATTGAGAAAGCAAAGGCATTTCCCACGATCATTACATTAAAACATATAGCAGAGAATCTGCACACAACTGTAGGAGATTTGATAGGAGAAAATGATTCTGAAGACATCCCGGTAATCAGAAAAAAAGAAGTCAAGCTGGCCGGAACTAATGAATTCGGCGCCGACATATTTTCTCTTTCTTATCAGGGACTTAACAAACTCATGGATACGTTCATGATACGTTTTCCTGAAAAGTCGAATAGCGCAGGCATGTTTGACAAGCAGTCGGGACAAATTTTTTGTTACGTAATCAAAGGTGAACTCGAATTTGAACTGGATCATCAAACATTTAATCTGGAAGAAGGAGACAGCGTGTATTTCAATGCGAGAAGAAATTTCAGGTTTTTAAATTCCAGCAAATACACAGCAGAACTGCTTTGTGTTACATCATTTAAAAACATATAGACTCCGAAATATTAAGTACTACTTCATTTTCGACACAAAATTAATAGGTATTAAGAACAACAAACTCAATCATGAACAATTTCATTTCAAACTTAGAAAAAAAAGGTATCAAATTACCTGCTGAGGCGGTTGAAGTACTAAACAACTGCAAAAGTTTCACTGTATTTAACAGTGTGGAGGAACTGGCCGTAGCCGCTTTGGGTGGCGAAGGCAACAACACCTTTGAAGTAACATACGATATTCCGGGAAAAGGATTGTACACAGAAGCAATTGTGCACAGGGTAAGCAATGGTGTTTCGGCCAACTACACAGACCCGTACATGCGTCGCCGCGACCCGGACACAATGGCTATTGCCGACAACGAACCAACAGATAAAGAATTATTTAAAACCAAATTTGGCTATGAATTCAATAATCTGAAGAAGGAAACATTCGACTGGCTGAAATCCCAGGATCTCGCAGTATTCTTCTATTTTGCAGGAAGAGAAGGTATCGGTGTGAGCGGTATAGCCATCGCACCAGCCAATGCAGGATTTTTCGCCATGGGATTGGCAATGTTACAAATAATTATGCCTGTCAGTGAACTTCCCGAGAATATGGAACTGGATTCAATTATATATGTCGCACCTACATTCAGACACACCCATTTCAACGGAAAACAGATTGTTGTTCATAACCGCGAAAATAATCGTCATGAAATATTTTCATATAACCTCTATCCGGGACCGAGCGCCAAGAAAGGTTTATATGGCGCACTACTCACCAAAGGTGAGAAAGAAGGATGGATTACCGCACACTGCTCTACCGTTCAGGCTGTAAGTCCATACGACAACACGACAACTTTTATGCACGAAGGCGCCAGCGGCGGAGGCAAGAGTGAGATGTTGCAACATATCCTGCGTGAACCAAACGGTCAGGTATTAATTGGAGAAAACCCTCTCACAGGAGAACGCCGGTTAATTAACCTTCCTTTATTTTCATCTTTCAATCCGGTAACAGATGACATGGCCCTGTGCCATCCATCCATTCAGAAAGCCAATGGCAAACTGACAGTTCTGGATGCAGAAAATGCATGGTTTATTCGTGTCGACAGTGTGAAAGAATATGGCGACGATCCTTTCCTGGAAAAGATTACCATCAAACCTCCGAAGCCGCTGTTATTTCTGAATTTGCAATCAAATCCTGATGGCACCGTCCTGATTTGGAACCACACGGAAGATGAACCCGGGAAACCCTGTCCGAATCCGCGTGTTATCTTACCAAGAGAAATTGTACCGAATGTAATCGGCACACCAGTCTCTGTCGATGTGCGTAGTTTCGGAGTAAGAACACCACCGAGTTCTGCTGAAAAACCAAATTATGGTATCGTGGGACTATTTCACATCCTCCCGCCGGCGTTGGCATGGTTATGGCGACTCGTGTCTCCGCGAGGACATGCTAACCCAAGCATCGTAGGTGGCAGCGGAATGGGATCAGAAGGTGTTGGTTCCTACTGGCCTTTTGCTACCGGCAAAATGGTAGAACATGCTAATATATTACTGCAACAAATCCTGGATACTCCGGCAACCAGATATACCCTTGTTCCCAATCAATACATCGGCGTCTGGAAAGTTGGTTTCAAACCACAGCTGTTAATGCGTGAGTACCTGACACGACGCGGCAATGCCAAATTAAGAAAAGATCAATATCAGACTGCCCGCTGTCCGCTTTTGGGTTACGAATTGAATTATCTGACCATTGAAGGAGCCAAAATCCCATCCAGATTCCTGCAAGTCCATAAGCAGACCGAAATGGGAAATGAAGGTTACGATCAGGGAGCTAATTTGCTTTATGATTTCTTCAGGAAAGAACTGCAACAATATCTGGTTCCTGAACTGAACCCACTGGGAAGAGAAATTATCGAAGCCTGTCTGAACGGAGCTAGCGTTGAAGATTACAATGCCTTTATTCCGATGGAATAGTAGAATTCCACACCATAAAAAAACCGGTTATTCAATTAATAGCCGGTTTTTTTATTGAACACCTTCTTCTCTCCGAGATTTTTGTTTTAAAAACACAATGAGTACATAAAAAACACCCATCAGAAACAAAGGTAATAGCCCATCACCGACAGGAACACTCACTAATTGGTCATCCTGACCTGGGTTTCCTCCGGGATGGGTAATGTCGCCTTCCCTGTAGTCATTGACAGGATTTAGCGGAACAAAAGCTTTGAAACCATTTCCGGATGAGACTCCTCCCGCAATCAAACCACTTCCATTCTGATTGCCTGAAACTGCATTCCCATTATCCGATCTGATTAATGGCAATGAGGGCATTACATTTACGCCCTGCCCCGTAACGGGATTATTATCCTTATTCATACGGTTATCAAGCAACCCTCCTGAATACGGCGAAATAGATGCAAGACCAGAATTACCATTTTGAGCAAGAGCTGCAGAACCAGCTTTTGTAACCGTTTTCTTACTCAAATCTTTCCCTATCAGACTCCGGGCTGTTGTTTGGGATGTTTGGGGTGAACGATAAGTGCTGTTTATATGATCCATTTTGGAGAAATCAACACCGGGACTTACATAAACAGGATAGTCGGAGAGAAAAAGCTCATTCGCTCCCTTTGAATTCAGA
The DNA here is from genome assembly GCA_023459355.1 of Bacteroidota bacterium. Classification (GTDB taxonomy): domain Bacteria; phylum Bacteroidota; class Bacteroidia; order Bacteroidales; family Paludibacteraceae; genus Paludibacter. The sequence continues at coordinate 8,348 of JAEWUM010000055.1, forward strand.
AGTATGATCCCTAGTCCCAGAATCACCACACAAAATAATATGTATAAAAACTCTTTCATTCCGTGTTTACTTTCTGATCAATATCTTCTCTGTTTTATGAACTGCTCCTGCATTTGCCTTTAAAATCATAACCCCTCCGTTATCCTGAACGTTGAATGAGCTATATGCACCTGCTTTTAAACTACCCGTTTTCAATATTCGACCGGCAACATCATAAAGTGCATATATACCATTGTTTTCGGTTAAATTATGAATAATAACCCTCCTATCATCTACGCTGTAAATCTTGATCAAGTCATCTCCGGATAGATTTGTATCTGAACTTGTAGTAATTTTAAACCGATTAGGAGACACACCTGACTCCGTAACGGAGAAACTATAAAAAGTAGTGTCAGGCTGAATATCAACAACCTTACCTTCCTGCATATCAATAAGATATAAATCAGGATAAACCTCATTCATATTGCTGTTTACAATTTTCAGGGTATAGTTATCATCTTTACCTGGTACAAAATGCAAATAGATATCATTAAAGTCATTCACCGTATTCACCTGAAGATCTCCAGCCGGTTCATTGGCATAAATCATGGCAGAACCTTCTTTACTGAACATCTTAAAACCATCCCATCCATTGTCAAATTGTTTACTTGCAGTGGACTCATACAAAAGCCAAACGCGATCCAATGCCCGTTGCCCACTTAATTCAACCGCCAAATACGGGTTAACCGGACTAATCTTTTTTGCTCTTTGCCGGGTTGTATTTCTGGTTGCTGAAACATAAGGGATAGAAACACTCCCCTGATTTGCAGTTGCTCTGACAATGAAGCCCTGCATAGATGGGATTGCCGGCAAAATCAAACTTGCAGCATTCTGAGGAACAGCCAGATATTGGCCCCTGCCTGTACCAAGCCGTCCGTTTTCCTGATCTTCATTCCAATCAGCATAAGATCCTGAATGATATATATAAACAGTTGCTTCTGTGTTGGCCCCAAACACCATATCACTTATGTTGATTGAAGCTGTGTACGGATTTGCAAGTAAATGCTGACCTGCATAATAGGGAACTGCCGACTTGGTCAATGCAATTGTTGTATCTCTGTTCTCAAGAATACCCTTAAAAGTGTAGATCTTTTCACCAGGCTGAGCTAATTCATATCCTCTGAACGATGTAAGCATATCATTTACAGTCAGATTTTGCCATTTACTATAACCCGTCAGGTCTTCCCTCAACCATCTTATATACCAACCTGTATCTGGTTCGGGGGGCAAAGGGCTTAAAGATCGCATCGGGATACCAAAAAACTGCCAGTTGAATTTATCCAAATCATCGTCCGGTAAATTTTCATTGATATACGCCATAGAATACATCTCAACAGTTGCGGAAACGGGTGCAGAATAAGGATTTCTGAAAATCAATGTTCCATTTGGAGATGTCGCAGATGCTTTGATGTGAATTTTATCCGGATTTGTATTATTAATCGTTGTTTTAACTTCGAGTTGGGCCAGCGTATCAATATATATTTTACCCGCTTCTCCAATTAAAATAATTGATTTAGAAACAGCATCAGGATTTGTCACCGTAACTTCATTCACAACGGTAACCACATCATGCTCAGTAGGTATACGTCCTACATTCCATTTAGCGATATTATTCCAGATACCATTGCCCCGGTTAAATATCATGGAATATTCAACAGCTCCGATGTCAATCCGTCCATTGTATATCCGGGGATTGCCATTTACATCTTTATCAGGCACATAAGACGGGACTGATTGATTTCCGGCATTTACAAAATCAGTAACCGGCGAAACGTAATAAGAAAACTCATCTTTAGGCCAAACAACATGATCTTTATATTCCGTCGTACCCAGAATTGCTTTGTTCCCTGTTCCTGCCGGCACTACATCGCCTCTCACAGCGGAATAGCTCAACACAACAGACGGTCCGAACTGATTGTATTTCTGATCATTATCAACAATTGAATTTGACACAGTCAGACTGCCCGCTATACTTACAGGAGCAGTTTGAGCTATTGCCGTACAACTTAATGACAGCAAGACAAACATCAATATGTTATTTAACCATTTCATTTAATTATGAGTTATAATTGACATCGGACGAACTTTCAAGCTTACTGATTTAGCCGTATTTGCCGGTTGTTGAGAGGAATGTGGAAAGAAATATGACCAAGCCTGCTGACGGGAATATTCATTTGAAGACCAATGATTCCCGGAGATTGTTGTTTTACCTAATTTCATAAGCACATGATTAACAAGTGTCAATTCATCTTCCAACACCCTTAACTGTCCTAACGACGGCAGAAACCATTTTGCTTCTTCTCCTGATATCCTTTTATATTCATAACTGTATTTTGCAGCGCAATTAGTGATTGTCAGAGCATACGACATCGGCGGGTTTTGAACAAATCCGGGTTCGTTTACGATCAAAGAAGTATTCATCCTTCCTTCATAATCCATCAAAGCAGCTTCTGCATTAGGAAAGTTAAACAACCCCGGAATGTCAATCGGATTGTAACCGCTGCTACCGGTCATCCCGTTCGGACACCATATCGTATTTGACTCGGTGACCGCAATAATCCAGGAACGTCCATCCATATAATTGTTATTCGTATTACTCCAGAAACAAACCCCTACTACATTCGATGCACTATATCCTTCCGGAAAAACAAGATTTCCATTCGTATCATACTGAGGTGTGTACACAACTCCATCATCAAAAAACAGATCACCCGGATTTACAATAGAAGTTTTCAGATAAAAATTATCTTTGATGGTGCTGTTCATCACTTCGCCCGTTGTACCAGCCACACCAAAACCGGTAACAGCATAATTATTAGTTACAATACTGTTTATCAGCTTTCCGTTATTTCTGATATAAACACCTCCTCCTTCTGCAGTTTGCGAATAAGCCACTGCAAGAAAGACAAAACTGCTTAACAACAGCAATAATATTTTTATCTTTTGTTTCATTTCAATCAATTCTGAGTCTGACTTTTTACCGAAACCGGGACAATATACCCACTCTGTGTTTTATTACCTCTTGCCAGTCCCCATCCCCCCCAGGGATAAGAGTAAGTAGATAATGCCCATATCTCATCAGAATCGTATTCTGATGATGATACGTAAAAATCTTTTTTAAACATGGGTGTCTGAGCAGTGGTCCAACCCAGCACATCACGCGCACATGCCTCCATTTGCGGAAACACCTCCCACATCTTATACAGTTCTCCTCCTGAAGGAAGATGCCATTGCCCCTGTGTACCAGCCGGGATATTGTATTCATTCACATATTTTGCAGCATAATCATTATTATACCAGGGATTACCTCCCATTTGTGCAATCCATCTTGGAATATATGCATTCAGTGAATCCGTATTTGCCCGACCGTCAAAATCCGATCTGGCATCATTCGACAAGGCAATATTGGGAATTCCGGGCACATCAAAAGTCGGGTTAAAAAACATTTTTTTTGATGTACTGACCTTCGCCATCACATAAAACTTATTTGCAGTAGGCGATGGGTCGACATAAAAAATAATACCCTGCACCACTTTTCCTGCCGGAATACCACCACTCAGTGTCGCAATAATTTTCCCCTGCTGGTTCAGGGAATAAACCGGCTGTAAAATAGTTCCGTCTGTACAATAAATATCACCAATACTTGCCACAAAAGTACCAGGAATAGTTGCAGGTGAAGGAGTTACTTCCGATGCAACATTATTATGGATAATACAATTCATCACAACACCCCCGTCAATCAGCACACCGCCACCTGAACCATTGATAGAATTTGGGATGGAATCAAAAACATAGCCTTTGGTAATCACGAATCCATCCAATGTACCATATACTGTCGCCACCCGATGCGCGTAATTGCCATCTAAAACCGATTGCTGATTTGAACTGGCATTTCCGGGATAAATTCTATCGCTATACGATGTTGCATTGACAGGGAAACCTCCTATTATAGTCACACCCGAAGGCACAATAATCTCTTCTTCCGTATAATTCCCTGCCGCCACCCAGATTGTAGCCGGAGCAGAAACCCCGGAAAGTGCTGCTGAAATAGATGTAAAACCGGCTGCACTTCCTATTGTATTGCTGAAATTAACAGTTCTGTCAGGTAATTGCGAATACGAAAAGAATGCAAACAGGCTACTTAATATGATTAAATATTTTTTCTTCATCCTGGAAAAACAATGTAAACGCCTAATAAAAGTCATATAACAGCAACAACTTTAAATAGTGTTTGTTTTATAATTTCTGAAGTGTTTATTATAAATTAATAAAAATAAATAAACAAGATGGTACCAGACGGGACCGGCTGCCTGCAAATTAAATGATTGTTTATACCCAAATAAGCAAACCGGCAAAGGACAAATAAAATTTACAACTTAAACAAAAACAGACCTTAAATCAAGACTTGAGATAATTTACTTTTAAGCAACACCTACACGTATATAACGGCACAAAGATACTTTATTATATGGGACAACACAAAAAAAACAATGTTTTTTGACATAAAAAACGTTATTTATCACGTTAACTTGTTTAAATTGAAGTTAAAATAGGCACCATAATACGGTTAATATTAACTCTATTCATTTAAACCGGCTATTTCTTCCAATCCGGCCTGTTTTTGATTCAGGAATATGTCATTATGATAATCATCCAGTTTGCGGAGTAAATAAACCAGGGTCTGTTGCTCATCTTTGCTTAACTTTCCAACGATTATTCTGGCAACCATATTCATCTGTGGTAATATGGAAATAAGCTCTTTCCTACCTGCATCCGTGATCCTGATCCTCTTACTCCGCTTGTCGACCTCATCATCAAACTGACAAATGTACCCTTTTTTTATCAACCGATTGATAATCTCAATACCGGAAGTCTTTTCCATTACCTGAATATTTATTAATTCCTGTTTGGAAAGACTCTCGTAAGTAAGCAAAGTAATTAAAAATGAGAATTCATCTGCAGTATTAATCTTACTTCCTTTCAACGCTTTTTTAATGTAGTTCTTGGCATATCTGAAAAGCAATGAAACCAAAATAGAAATATCCGTCGAAATTTTACTGTTAACTGACTGGTCCATCAGAAAATCATCCTTTCCTCCACTTATTGCATCCCGCTTAAGCGATGCTATCTCTATATTCTTATTGAGAAAACCTATAAAATCAGCCGTACTCAGCTTTCGACCATCTCTCTCATTATCTGCAACATAAAGCTCCAGATAATCAAGCAGATCAAGCAAAATATGTTTCGCTTTCATAAAAATAAACACTTAAAACAACACAAAAATACAATTATTTTTTGTTATGACTACAAATTTAGAACAAATTTGTACTTATTTTGTTTGGTATAATACAAAATCATACTATATTTGCTCGTCAAATGAATCAAATTATGGAAGTATACAACAAAGCAACTTTTAAAATTGCACAGCTTATTACCAAATCTTACAGCACATCTTTTTACAGTGCTGTAAGCATGCTTGAAAAAGATATGCGTTCGGCTGTTTTCGGGGTCTATGGTTTTGTCAGGCTTGCCGATGAGATTGTGGATACTTTTCATGATTATAACAAAGAAAAGTTATTAGATAAACTCGAAAACGACTTGAAGGAAGCCATAGCTGAAAGAATCAGCACTAATCCGGTTTTACATGCTTTTCAGCAGGTTGTAAATGAATATGATATTCCGTACGAATTAATAGATGCTTTCATGCAGAGTATGAAAGCAGATCTGAATAAGAAGGACTATACAAATAAAGATGAAACGGAACAATATATATATGGGTCAGCCAATGTAGTAGGACTGATGTGTCTGAAAATTTTCACCCACGGAAATAAGCACTCATATGAGGAGTTGAAACTACCGGCGATGAAACTAGGCTCAGCTTTTCAAAAAGTAAATTTTCTGAGGGATCTAAAAACCGATATACACGACTTACAACGCACTTATTTTTGCAATTGCCGGATGGATTCATTTGATGAACAGGCAAAAACTATAATTGTGGATGAGGTTAAAGTTGAATTTCAGGAGGCTTACAAAGGTATCGGCTTTTTGCCCGGGCGTTCCCGTCTGGCAGTATTAACAGCCTATTTGTATTATTCAACATTATTAAAGAAAATTGAACACACCCCTTCCTCACAGATATTGCATGTCAGGGTACGCATTTCGAATTTCAAAAAAACCTTGTTATTGCTGAAAGCTTTATTCATGTATAAACTAAAAATGATTTGACAATATGGTTGATAATGATGTAATATTAGTGGATAAACAGGATGTTGCCATTGGGAGTATGAATAAGATAGAAGCTCATCTGGGAGCTCATCTGCATCGTGCCATTTCGGTCTTCATCGTCAATAGCAAGGGAGAATGGCTATTGCAGCAAAGAACAACCGACAAGTACCATTCGAAAGGATTATGGTCGAACGCATGTTGCAGTCACCCTGCCCCGGGAGAAAAGACAGCTGACGCTGCAGTAAGGAGGCTGAAGTACGAAATGGGCATTACAGCACCTCTAACCGATCTATTCAGTTTTTACTACGAAGCTGAGCTTGAAAACGGATTGACCGAGCACGAAATCGATCATGTTTTCTGGGGAGTATGTGATGATAAACCCAATCCCAATCCGCAGGAAGTGATGGATTATCGTTATGTTGATTACCTGACCCTTCTGAACGAAGTAAGTGTTTCTCCGGAAAAATACTCAGCATGGTTTAAGATAATTGTCCAGCAGGTTCAGGCTCACGCAAAAAACATGCATGCATGAAATCAAATAAACTGATAACAATACTCAAGGATCCGCAGGAAATACGGCGTTTTCTGGTTTGGTTTTATATCATTGGAATTGCAGGAATGGTGATTCCGGCCACTTCCGCTCTATTCATGAAACTGACTCCTTTAGCGCTGCTGATGAACTTCGGATTGCTGTTAACACACCACGAAACTAAATTTTCAGTAATAACAATACTGATTTTCAGTTTGATTCTGCTATCAGGTTTTTTTATTGAGATTATCGGTGTTCAAACAGGCATTATATTCGGTGAATACGTTTATGGAAAAGGCCTCGGATGGAAACTATGGGATACACCTCTTATCATCGGATTAAACTGGTTATTGCTCGTTTACACAACCGCAACCATCACGCAAAAAATAAAAATCCATAATATTATACGAATTGCATTGGGTGCGGGCATGATGTTGGTTTATGATCTTATCATGGAGCAGGTAGCTCCCCGGATGGACATGTGGTCGTGGAAAAATGGAATTATTCCGATTGAAAATTATATCGCCTGGTTTGTGATTGCGTCCTTGTTTCATGCCCTGATTCAGTTCAGCGGCATTAAAATAAAGAACAAACTCTCAGAAACAGTGCTTATAGCTCAGTTTGTTTTTTTTGTAATTCTGTTCATCTTGTTCTAAATGATTATCAAGGCAAAACATAATCCACTGGTTGTCAACTTCTTCAACACATATTCAAAGAAGAAAATCAGACATAACTTTCAGCAGGTAGTGATCAAAGGAGACATTGATGTAAGTAATCATGCTGTATTACTAGTCTCCAATCACCTCGGCTGGTGGGATGGATTCTGGGCTTTGTATTTAAACATCAAGCTGTTTAAAAAGAAATTCCACTTTATGATGGATGAGAAAGAATTAGCAAAAAGGTGGCTGTTTTCTTATGCCGGCGGTTTTTCTGTAGCCCCGCACAACAAATCAATACTTGAAAGTCTCCGGTACGCATCTGAGCTATTACAGGATACAAACAATCTGGTATTAATTTATCCGCAGGGAAAACTCTATTCATCTTGTTGCAATGATATCCGGTTTATGAAAGGAATTAACCGTATCAAAACAGCAGAGACAACCAAAACTGTTCTTTTGGTTCAATTTGTCGATTACTTTCAACACGAAAAGCCAACTGTATATCTTTACACCAAAGAAGCTGACAAAGGGCAATCTACGAAGAATAATTATGAAGAACAATACCAGGCTTTCTACAATGCCTGCATGGAAGAACAAAGTAAAATAATAATATGATATACTTCGCCTACTTCATAATGATCTTTGCCGGATTGCAATTACTGATTGCATTGCTGAATGTTGTCTTCAGGGTAAATTATGGTTCGTACAAAACCACTGCCAACCACCTGATTTCAGTCATTATTCCGGTTAGAAATGAATCGGGAAAAATTGAAAATTTATTAAATGACCTGACACAACAATGTTATCGAAATTTAGAGATTATCGTGGTGGATGATGATTCGGAAGACAATTCCAGAGAAATCGTTACAGAAAAAGCAGTTGCAGATTCCAGAATACAACTGATAAGTTCCGGATTGCCTGACAGTTTCTGGTTGGGAAAAAATCATGCCTGTTACCGGGGAGCAAAAGCAGCAAAAGGTAAATATTTGTTTTTTTTAGATGCAGATGTCAGGCTAAAACCAGAAGCAATCGGCAGCATCACGGGGTATTTCGAAAAGAAACGTCCGGTTTTTCTTTCAGTGTTTCCAAAACAAATACTCGAAAACAGAGGAGTAAAGAAAGTGGTACCCATCATGAATTATATTTTACTGAGTTTATTACCGTTGTTTTTGGTCAGACGATCGGGGTTTTCTTCCATATCAGCGGCAAACGGTCAGTTTATGCTTTTCGATACCGATATTTACAGGGCATTTGAACCACACAAAAGGTTTAAACGTGAGAAAGTAGAAGATATTCAGATAGCCCGTTTCTTGAAAAAGAAAAAAATGAAGATTGCCTGTCTGACCGGCAATGACGACATCAGTTGCAGGATGTATGACAATTACGAAGAAGCCATGGAAGGTTTCAGTAAAAATGTAGCGGCTTTTTTTGGTAACTCATATTTACTGGCTATCATTTTCTGGTTCGTTACTTTCACCGGAATCATTTGGACAGTGTGCTTTTCACCTTGGTTTTTTACCCCGATATACATTGTAATGACCATCGGGACGCGCGTATTCATTTCAATTACGAGCCGGCAAAAAACAGATGACAACATCCTGTTGCATTATGCTCAACTTTACAACTTAGGATTACTGATTAGAAAATCAATACAACATCAAAAAAATAAAACTTACCAATGGAAAGGAAGAAATATAGCTTAATTGTGGTGATGTTGTTGTTATTGTATCCTGCTGTTGCAGAACCCACATTCAGCAGCCGGATATACGATGCCTACATTTCAGGTAACATGACTGAGTGGAAAAAGATCTTACAGGAAACTGAACAACAAAAAAAACAGAGTAGTGCTTTTCTGCTAGAGCAAATTAACTATCAATACGGTTACATCGGTTGGTGTCTGGGTACCAATAAAAAAAACGAAGCAAAAATCTGGATGGAGAAAATGGAAAAGAACATGGAGATTCTGGAAAAAAGGAACTATCAGCCTTCGATGATTGCCGCTTACAGAGGTTCGATGATTGGATTCAGAATCGGTCTGAATAAAATGCAGGCACCCTTTATCGGAGGTAAGAGTATCACATACGCCAAAACCGCCATGGAATCAGACCCGAAAAACCCGCTGGGATTCTTTCTGTATGGCAACATCTTATTTTATACTCCGGAATTCTTCGGTGGTGCTAAGGAAGAAGCATTAAATCATTATCTAAAGGCATTAAAAAACATGGAGGAAAACCCTTCGTGGAGAAACAAAAACTGGAATTATCTGAATTTACTTACCGTTTTAGCTACAGCCTATTACGAATACAATCAGCAGGATAAAGCATTAATATATTTACAAAAAGCACTAAAAGCCGAACCAGACTTTCAGTGGGTTAAAAAAGAATTATATCCGAAATTCTCAAAAAAATAGCGTTTTTATCATTTAATTATTTTAGCACTTACGTGACTAATGTGGTTAAATATTAGTTTTTATATTTTTAAATGATATAATATTTAATAAAATGGAAAAAGAAGTATTAGTGGTAGGAGCCGGATTGGGTGGGTTAACAACTGCCTTGCGACTGGCAAAAAAGGGATATGATGTCGAAATAATTGAAAAAAACAACCAGGCCGGGGGGCGTCTGAATCAAATTAAAAAAGACGGTTTTACTTTCGATACCGGCCCGAGTTTTTTCAGCATGTCGTATGAGTTCAAGGAATTTGCCAAAGATTGCGGCATAGAGCTTCCGTTTGAGTTTATCGAACTGGATCCGCTTTATACGGTAAATTTCAGCGACAGTCCGAAAACTTATACGTTATATAAGGACATCGACAGACTAGCTGCCGAGTTTGCGGAAAAAGAGCCGGATTTTAAAGAAAAAATGTTGAAATACCTCGGGAAATCGGGAGCACTTTATAATGATACGGTTGACATTGTTATCAAATCCAATTTCGACTCTGTATTGCAGTACCTGATTACCCTGATGAAGGTAAATCCGGTACATCTGCCAGTCTTGCTGAAAACTTTCTGGCAGCAGGTAGAGCAACATTTTGATTCGAAAGAAGCACAACAGATTGTTTCGCTCATTGCTTTTTTCTTAGGCAGAACACCATTCGACACCTCGGCTGTTTACACCCTCCTTTCACACATAGAGTTCAAACACGACGGTTATTACAATGTCAAGGGAGGGATGTATAAAATTGTGGAAGGATTGGTTGACGAACTGAAAAAGGCCGGTGTTAAAATCAACTATGGCGTGGAAATCACCGGATTTAAACAGAAAGATGGAAAAATAGCCAAACTCATCGATCAGACTGGTAAAGTCTGGACTGCCAGCGCCTATGTCATCAATGCAGATGCGGCTGTTTTCCGGGGCAGGGTATTGAACAAACGGAAATACAGAGAAAGCAAACTCCGGAAAATGAAGTGGACGATGGGGTATCTTACCTTTTACATCGGAGTAAAAGGCAAATTGCCCCAGGTAAATCATCACAATTATTTTCTGGGGAGCAATTACAAAGATTATGCGCTGAAGGTTTTGAAGCAGCCCGACACACTGGAGAAGCCTTATTATTACGTCAACATGCTATCCAAGCACAATGATGAGTGTGCGCCTGAGGGTTGCGAAAGTTTGTTCTTTGTCTGCCCCGTACCCAACATGCTTTACAAGAAAAACTGGGATGATAAAGATAAGATTGTAGATAGCATTATCAGCGATTTTTCCAAACGCATTGGGCAGGATATTACAAAATCCATCATTTCCAGAACAGTTTACACACCCGTGGAATGGGAGAAATACTTCAACCTATACATGGGAAGTGGCCTGGGATTATCTCATCACATGATGCAAATCGGAGCATTTCGTCCGGCCAACAAAGACGAAGATTACAACAATGTCTTTTATGTAGGTGCATCCACCGTGCCGGGAGCAGGCTT
>JAEWUM010000056.1 GCA_023459355.1 Bacteroidota bacterium
CAGGTGCCGGTGGTGTTGATGAATAAGGATGGCGGATTTACGACCATTCCGGATTATTTGTTGAAAGGGAACCAGGTGTTTAGTCAGACGGGCGCCGTTTATCCGGTTTTTGCTGCTGAGCAAACAGAACAGTTCATGCAGGATGAGGCTGAAATGAAATTCATTCGGCTTAGTTATCCGGATTTAAATGAAAATGTCCTTGATTGTTTGAAAAAACAAAGCAATACCATAATATTACTGCATTCAACCCATCAGAATCAGGTGGGTGAAATGCGTGCTTTCTTTCATACCCTGCTGAATAATCAGTTGTTGAATCCGGTGATTCTTTGCCGGAAATATGTGGTAAATGATTTAGCTTCTTTACAGATCCAATCCGCTGCTGACTTGGGTGTATTGTTCTTAGATGGCTTTGGTGATGGTATCTTCCTTGAAAAGGATGAAGAAATGTCGCTGAAATCAATTGGCGTGGAGCAAATCAATGCGGTTGCTTTTGGCATCCTGCAGGCTTGCCGGGTGCGCGTGACCAAGACGGAATATATTTCCTGTCCCAGTTGCGGTCGGACCATGTTTAATTTGCAGACAGTCATAGCCCGGGTGAAAGCATCCACCTCACACCTGAAAGGACTGAAAATTGCCATCATGGGCTGTATTGTGAACGGTCCGGGTGAAATGGCGGATGCAGATTACGGATACGTGGGTGCTGGTCGCGGCAAGGTAAGCTTATATAAAAAGAAAGAAATTCTGGAACGAAATATTAATGAAGATGAAGCGGTCGACAAGTTAGTCGAATTGATTAAGGTCAATGGTGATTGGCATGATTAAATCTGGCATTTTAAAATCAAATATATCTCTAATTATTAATTTAAAATTACATGTTATGAAAAAAATGTTTATTGTTGCAGCCCTCGTTATCGGGTTCGCAGGTTTCGCGAGTGCACAGGTAGATGGTAAAGCCATTGGTGTTCGTTTTGGAGGTGTGGGTGAAATTTCCTATCAACATCCGCTGGGTGATGCTAACAGACTTGAATTAGATCTGGGAGTTGGTAACTGGGCTTTTAGCGGTGTTTACCTGAATGGTACCTACCAATGGGTGAAAGATTTATCAGCACTTGCTGATGGTTTTAATTGGTATTATGGTGCCGGTGCTTCTCTTGGAATTAATAACGGTTTGGGACTTGGCGTATTGGGACAAGTAGGTATTGAATATCATTTTGGTGGTATCCCTTTGATGGCCTCCCTCGATTGGCGTCCTGTAATCAGTCTTGTGCCAGGTATTGGTTTTGGCTGGAATGGTGTTGCATTAGGTGTGAGGTATAAATTTTAACAGATACATTGACATTGGTTTAAAATACGTAGAGACGTTGCATGCAACGTCTCTACAATATTTATATGGGTCCATTTTAATTTATATGGATCCCATTTTTATGGATTCGAATGGCATTACCCCACCATCACCATCGCCACCGCCTTTTCAATGGCCTGTTTGATGCCTGCCGGATTTTTTCCACCAGCAGAGGCAAAGAAGGGCTGACCGCCACCGCCTCCCTGTATTTCTTTCGCTGCTTCGCGGGCGATATTAACAGCATTCAGTCCTTTAGCAACCAAATCATCACTCAACAGGAAGGTTAACGAAGGTTTGCCTTCGTGTACACAACCGGCCACAAAGCACAAATTGTTGTTTTGCATGTTTCTGATTTGGAAAGCCAGTGTTTTGGCCTGGTCGGCTGTAAGTGAACCTTCGTAACGAACAGTTTTGATGCCATTTACTTCGGTTGCTTTTTGCAGCAGGTCATCACGCAGTTGCATGATTTTTTCCTGATTGAAAACTTCGATTTGTTTTTTCAGTTCCGCATTTTCTTCCGTTTGTTTGCGGATGGCTGTCAGGATATCAGGTGCATTATGTAAGATATCTTTGGCATCTGATAAGATGTCCTGTTGCGTGTCCAGTAACAATTCTATAGCTTCTCCCGAGATGGCCTCGATACGACGGATGCCGGCAGCAATCGAGCTTTCGGAGATGATGCGTACCATACCAATCCGGCCGGTTGCATCCACGTGGGTTCCTCCGCAGAGTTCGGTTGAAGAGCCAAATTGAATGACACGAACCACTTCCCCGTATTTCTCCCCGAACAAAGCCATGGCGCCCATGGCCTGTGCCTCTGCAATCGGTGTTTCACGCATTTCATGCAGCGGATGATTTTCCCTGATTTTGCGATTGGCAATGCGTTCTACCGCCCGAATTTCCTCTTTGGTCATCTTCTGGAAATGAGAGAAATCGAAACGCAGGCTTTCCGGACTCACATAAGAACCTTTTTGTTCAACGTGTGTGCCCAGTACTTCGCGCAGGGCTTCGTGCAACAGGTGGGTTGCCGAGTGGTTGCTTTCGGTTGCCCGGCGTTTTTCTAAGTTTATTTTTGCAGTAAAAGCAGCCGTTACATCAGCCGGTAGTTTTGCCGCGATGTGTACAGCTAAGTTATTTTCTTTCTTCGTGTCGATGATTTCAATGGATTCTGATTCTGAAACCAACACGCCGCTGTCACCTACCTGTCCTCCCATTTCAGCATAGAATGGTGTGTTCGACAATACAAGCTGATAAAACTCCTGGTTTTTCTGTTTTACCTTGCGATAACGCAGAATTTCCGTATCATAAGCTGTGAAATCGTAGCCCACGAATTTGCTGTCGCCTTCACTTACAATCACCCAGTCGCCGGTTTCAATCGCTGCTGCATTGCGGGCACGTTCCTTTTGTTGTTGCATTTCAGCATTAAACTCATCAATATTGACGCTCATGTTGTTTTCACGAAGGATGAGTTCGGTCAAATCCAGCGGGAATCCAAAGGTGTCATATAATGTAAAGGCCACTTTCCCACTCAACACGCCCCCTCCTTGGGAGGGGGTTGGGGGGAGGTTTTTTTCCAACAAGCGTATCCCGGTCTCCAATGTTCTCAGGAAAGAATCCTCTTCTTCTTTGATTACTTTCTCAATTAATGTTTTTTGTGCAATCAGCTCCGGATAAGCGCCTCCCATGACTTCACACAGTGCATCAATCAGTTTGTACATGAACGCGCTGCGCTGATTCAGGAACGTATAACCATAACGAACCGCACGACGTAATATCCTGCGGATTACATAGCCTGCCTTGGCATTGGAAGGTAATTGTCCGTCGGTAATAGAAAATGCAATGGTGCGGATGTGGTCGGCAATCACACGCATGGCCACATCGGTTTTTTCATTTTGTCCGTAAGCAATACCACAAATTTTACCTATTGCATGTATGATGGGTTGGAAGATATCGGTGTCGTAATTTGATTTCTTGCCCTGGATAGCCATGCAAAGGCGTTCGAATCCCATACCGGTGTCGATTACTTTAGCCGGTAGTCCTTCTAATGAGCCATCGGCTTTGCGGTTGTATTGCATGAATACGTTGTTCCAGATTTCAATCACCTGCGGGTGACTGCCATTCACGAGTGTTAGTCCGTCGATTTTAGCTCTTTCGGCATCATCGCGAATGTCGATGTGGATTTCTGAACAGGGACCGCAGGGACCGGTATCGCCCATTTCCCAGAAATTGTCTTTTTTGTTGCCATTGATGATGCGTGCTGCAGGTAGGAACTGTGACCAGATTTCAGCTGCTTCGTCATCGCGGGATAGTCCTTCAGACGGAGAGCCTTCAAATACGGTAACGTAGAGGCGGTCTTTGTTTAATTTGAGTACTTCTGTCAGGTATTCCCAAGCCCATTCAATGGCTTCTTTCTTGAAATAATCACCAAATGACCAGTTGCCCAGCATTTCAAACATGGTGTGGTGGTAGGTGTCGTGACCAACCTCTTCGAGGTCGTTGTGTTTCCCGCTCACCCGCAGACATTTTTGTGAGTCGGCAACCCGGGCGTATTTAATCGGGTCATTCCCGAGTATGATATTTTTGAACTGATTCATCCCGGCATTGGTAAACATCAAAGTCGGATCGTCTTTGATAACCATGGGAGCTGAAGGTACAATCTTGTGGTCTTTCGATGCAAAAAAATCGAGAAATGATTGACGAATTTCCTGTGAAGTCATTTATATTTACTATTTAATCATTTACAATTTACAATTGTAGAAGAGGATTTTAACTGTCAGAATTTTCTTAATCTTTTAATAAATGGTAAAATCCCCTTATAAGGACTGCAAAAATACTCCAATTTTATTACTTTTGCACCAATTGCGCGATAAAAGTTTAAAATTGAGCTAAAAAACATGGCGAAGAAGAAATATTACTTCAACCCAGAAACTCTGAGTTACGAGGAAACGGACAATACCCTGCTTTTTAAGTTGAAGCGTTTACTGATTCATTTGTTTTCAGGTGTGTCGTTGGGGGTGGTGTTCTTCTTCATTTTTGTGTCTTTAGTTAGTTCACCGGAAGAGGTGCAGTTGATTCAGGAGAAAAACAGACTTCAGGCACAATATAAGTTGCTTGAGCGCAATATGGATGAAGTAAGTGAAATCCTGACTGATCTGCAACAACGGGACGATAATCTCTATCGCGTTATTTTCCAGGCTGATCCGATACCCTATTCAATTCGCAAGTCAACCGCCGGTAATGCGGAATACTACCGACAGCTGCTAACGATGACCAATTCCGAAATTGCAGTCTCCACGACGCAAAAATATAATGAGTTAAAAAAACAACTGTATATTCAGTCTAAATCCTACGACGAACTGGTGAAATTAGCCAGTAACCAGGAGGAGATGCTGAAACATATTCCGGCCATTCAACCTATTCTTAATAAAGATTTGACGCGTACTGCTTCTGGTTTCGGTTGGCGCATCGACCCGGTTTACAGAACCCGGCGGTTTCATGAGGGAATGGACTTTACGGCGCCTATCGGGACTGAGATTTATGCTACCGGTAACGGGACAGTGCGCTTAGCGGGTTGGCGACAGGGGTATGGCAATACCGTGGAAATCAATCACGGTTTCGGCTATAAGACCTTATATGGTCACATGTACAAGATACATGTAAAAGTCGGGCAAAAGGTAAATCGCGGGGATGTAATCGGGCTTGTTGGAAATACCGGTAAATCAACCGGTCCCCACCTGCATTATGAGGTGCATCTGCGTGGCAAAGTCATGAACCCGCAACAATTCTACTTCCTCGATTTAAGTCCCGAAGAATACGACCGCATGGTGCAGTTGAGTAATAACGCGGGGCAGATGTTTGATTAACTTTTATAAGCGGAAAGCGGAAAGCGGAGAACTGAAAGCTATTAGTGAAATTAGATTGTATTTAATAAAAGCGAACAACCATTACTGATTATTCGCATTTAATTTCTATAACAATATTCATAATGATAATAGCTGTAGTTTCTCACTGTTCACTACCAGCTTTCCGTTCTCCGCTTTTCGTTTTCCGCTATTTAATTACAACCTCGCTTTTATCGCCTTTGTCGCCTCTTCAAACCCTGGTTTTTCGAGCAAAGCAAACATGTTTTTCTTGTATGCTTCCACGCCGGGTTGGTCGAATGGGTTAACCCCTAAGATATAACCGCTGATACCACAGGCTTTTTCGAAGAAATAAAGCAGTTGTCCGAGGTAGAACTCATTCAGTTTCGGCAATTCAATTTTCAGGTTGGGAACACCACCATCTATGTGAGCGAGTAATGTGCCCAGTTCGGCCATTTTGTTTACTTCATCCACACGTTTGCCGGCTAAGAAATTCAACCCATCAAGGTTGGCATCGTCGCCCGGCACCAATACTTTGTTGTTGGGCTCGTTTACAGAAATTACGGTTTCGAAGATGGTTCTTTCACCTTCCTGAATCCACTGACCCATGGAATGTAAATCAGAAGTAAAATCGACTGCTGCCGGGAAGATGCCGAGATTGTCTTTTCCTTCGCTTTCTCCGTATAATTGTTTCCACCATTCCGATACAAAGTGGAGTTTGGGGTGGTAGTTCACCAATATCTCGATTTTCTTACCTGTTTTGTATAGTTCGTTACGCACAGCAGCATACTGAGCTGCAGGATTATCTTCGAACGGAGTTTCAACGCCACACAATTTTTCCATGCTTACCGCGCCTAGTACAAACTGACGGATGTCGAACCCTGCCACGGCAACGGGTAATAAACCAACTGGTGATAACACAGAATAACGTCCACCGATATTATCTTCAATCACATAGGTTTTGTAACCTTCCTGAACGGCTAAGGTACGCAAGGCACCACGGGCTTTGTCGGTCACCGCCACAATCAGTTGTTTGGCAGCCTCTTTTCCCTGTTGCTCTTCCAACTGAGTTTTCAGCAAGCGGAAAGCCAATGCAGGTTCGGTTGTTGTTCCGGATTTGGAAATGGAAATAATACCGAATTTCTTATTTTTCAGCAGTTCCTGTAATTCAAATAAATAATCTTCTCCGATGTTTTGTCCGGCATAAACCACTACCGGCGCTTTTCTGTCAGTTTGAAGCCAGTCAAAGCTGTTTGATAGCGCGTCGATCACGGCTTTGGCGCCGAGGTAACTTCCGCCGATACCAATAACAACGACTATTTCACAGTTTTCACGCAATATTTTTGCTGTATTTTCCACATCAGCCAAATGAGCTTCATCAATAGAAGTCGGCAGGTTTAACCAGCCTAAGAAGTCGTTTCCTTTTCCGGTGCCTTCATGTAAGGCCTTATTAGCAGCTGATACGCTGTTTTTGTACCCTGCAACGGATTCTTTCGAAACAAATCCGAATGCTTTGTCGATAGTCAGTTTGATGTTTTGCATACCTGTAATTCGTAAATATTATTTTAGTTTGTCTGTTAGTTCTCTGATTTTTAATAGTGGTGAAGCCCTGTTGTACAATATCTCGTAAACTGTATCCACGATGGGCATATCCACTTTGTATTTTTGATTGATTTCGTAAATGCACTTGGTGGCATAATATCCTTCCGCGATCATTTCCATTTCAATCTGGGCGGTTTTAACGGAATATCCTTTACCTACCATATTGCCAAACAGTCTGTTGCGACTGAATTTGGAATAGGCCGTTACCAACAGGTCACCGAGGTAGGCCGACTGACTGATGTCACGGTATAGGGGGTTGGTGGCATTACAAAAACGGTTTATTTCCTGAATGGCGTTGGATATGAGTACCGACTGGAAATTATCGCCGTACTTCAAACCGTGACAAATACCGGCAGCAATGGAGTAAATGTTCTTCATTACCGAAGAGTATTCCATGCCCATCACATCCTCGCTTGTTGAGGTCTTGACAAAGCTGGTGGCGAATAGCTGTGCCAGCATCTTGGCTTTATCGCGTGAAGCGGAAGCCAGGGTGAGGTACGATAACCTTTCCAGTGCCACTTCTTCGGCGTGACAGGGACCTGCTAATACGGCAATGTTTTCCTTCGGCACATTATAAACCTGTTCAAAAAATTCCGTGATGATGAGGTTTTCATCCGGCACAATTCCTTTGATGGCTGAAACAATTATTTTTTTATTAATCCGTTTGCGAAGTTTACGGAGATGTTGTTTCAGAAAGGGTGATGGTGTCGCGAAAATCAGGATATCGGATGTAGAAACCAGGTGGTTGATATTGCTGGTGAAACGGATGTGGTCGGTGTCGAACTTCACTCCCGTAAGGTACGACGGGTTTTTGCTCAGGCGTATGAACTCATCAATTTGTTCCTGCCTGCGCATGTACCAGTTTATTTCGCTGACATTGTTCAGCAATATCTTTGCAATTGCTGTCGCCCAGCTACCACCTCCTAATATCGCGATTCTATGTCGTTCGGCCATGTTGTTAGTTTTTGTTTACTTTTGAAAGGGATGATTGATAAGTGGTTAGTGGTTAGTGGTTAGTGGTTAGTGGTTAGTGGTAGTGAAAACCCTTAACTAACCACTAACCATTGACCACTAATCACTAATATTCGGTTTCATCTGCGGGAAAAACAACACTTCCTGTATCGCTTGTTGTCCGGTCATCAGCATGACTAACCTGTCCATTCCGATTCCCATGCCGGAAGTCGGGGGCATGCCGTATTCGAGTGAACGCACGAAATCCATGTCGATATGCATGGCTTCGTCATCGCCTTTTTCGCTTAGTTTTAATTGTTCCTGGAATCGTCCGAGCTGGTCGATAGGGTCATTCAATTCAGAATAGGCATTGGCCAATTCTTTTCCGTTGACCATCAGTTCGAAACGTTCTGTCAGTTCAGGGTTGCTGCGGTGGCGTTTGCAAAGCGGACTCATTTCAATCGGGTAATCGGTGATGAAAGTCGGCTGGATGTATTTGCCTTCGCATTTCTCCCCGAAAATCTCGTCAATCATCTTTCCTTTTCCCATTGATTTATCCGTTTCGATGTGCAATTGTTTGCATACATCCCGCAACTGATCTTCGTTCATCCCATTGATGTCGATGCCGGTATGTTCCTTGATGGCATCAATCATGGTAACCCGTTTGAAAGGCGTTTTGAACGAGATGGTCTTGTCGCCAAACTGAACTTCAGTCGTACCGTTCACGTCTAAACACACCTTTTCCACCATCTTTTCGGTGAATTCCATCATCCAGTTGTAATCCTTGTAGGCCACGTAAATTTCCATGGCGGTAAATTCCGGATTGTGGGTGCGGTCCATGCCTTCGTTGCGGAAGTTTTTCGAAAATTCGTAAACCCCTTCGAAACCACCTACAATGAGGCGTTTCAGGTACAATTCGTTCGCGATACGCAGGTAAAGCGGAATGTCGAGCGCGTTGTGATGGGTGATAAACGGGCGGGCAGCCGCACCACCGGGGATAGACTGCAAAACCGGTGTTTCAACTTCGATGTATCCCTGCGCGTTGAAATACTCGCGCATCGAGTTATATACCTTGGTGCGTTTGATAAAAATTTCTTTGATGCCATCGTTTACCACCAAATCTACATAACGCTGGCGATAACGTTGCTCCGGATCTTCGAAGGCATCGTAGGCAACGCCATCTTTATATTTTACTATCGGAAGGGGTTTTAATGATTTGGAAAGTACGGTTAATTCCTGTGCATGCACCGAAATTTCACCCATCTGCGTGCGGAAAACATAGCCTTTGATACCGATAAAATCACCGATATCCAATAACTTCTTGAAGACCGTGTTGTACATTTCCGGCTGTTCCTCCGTGTTGATGTCATCGCGACTCACATACACCTGGATACGACCTTTCGAGTCCATGATTTCGATGAAAGAAGCTTTTCCCATGATGCGGCGGCTCATCAAACGTCCGGCGATACACACCGGTTTACCCGATTCTTCATCCTTAAATTCAGCTTTTATATCTGTTGAATACGCATCTGCCGGGTACAAGGCAGCAGGGTAGGGGTCGATGCCCATTTCACGTAAACGATTGAGGCTCTCACGTCTGAACAGTTCCTGTTCACTTAATTCTATACTCATATATTGTTTGTTTCAAAATTATTGCAAAAGTACAAAAAAAGGGTGGAATATACCATATTTTTGAAATTGCAGGATTGGTTGTGAAATGTTTTACGAATTGCGTGGCCTAAATGAATTGGAATGTTTAAATTTGGGGCTGAAAAATTTAAACAGTAAATCTATGAGAAATGAAATGAAACTAACGATAAAAGAATTGACAGTCAGAACCATGATGGTTAATGGCGTTGATTATATTTGTATTACAGATATTGCGAAGCAAAAGAATCCACATGAACCTAAAGATGTAGTCAAGAACTGGATGCGTCTGAAAAACACATTAGAATATCTTGGTCTTTGGGAGATGTTGAATAATCCAGCCTTTAAAGGGGTCGAATTCGACCCCCTTTTGAAAGATGCAGGTACTAATGCATTTACAATGAGCCCTTCCAGGTGGATAGAACTTACCGCTGCAATTGGATTGTTAACAAAGAATGGGAAAGGAGGTGGAACTTATGCACAGAAAGACATTGCATTTAAGTTTGCTAGTTGGGTGAGCATCAAGCCAACACATTCACAATTATCCTCAATTTCAACTTCATATTGCTTTCAATCACCACGTTTGGGTCAGGTTTTAACAACCGCCTTAGCTTGCTGATACAATTGAGCAGGGTTTGATCCTTCATTTTGAAATCATCTTCAGCCCAGACTTTCTTACAGATATAATCCTTTCCGATGAAGATCCCGATGTGTTCGCAAAGAATCGTGAGCACATTGTTTTCGCAATTCCCCAGGCGGATCGTTTTATCTCCGTAATACAACATCTGCTCGGTTGGGTTGAAACTAAAGTTACCGAGCATAAACTTCTGCTTCGCTACGATCAAATCAAACATTTTTTGAATACGCAGCCGAAACTCATTTATATTAAAGGGTTTCAACATGAGGTCGGAGTAGCTGAACTTCAGCAGTTTGCTCATCTCTTCTTCGTCGGTAATACCGGTTGAAAATAAAATGGGAACCTGCGATTTCGATCTGATGATTCGTGCCACATCAAAGCCATCCAGACTGCCTTCAAGCTTGATGTCGAGTATGACAAGGTCGGGTATGCTCCGGTCAAATTCATTCAGCGCATCTGTTCCCGATGTGAAGTGTAAAACATTAATTTTGAGATTCTTCAGAGTGTAAATGATAGGTGTTGCAAAGCTGATATCATCTTCAATGTAAATAGCCTTTTTCATAATTAACAATACAATTTGACATGAGATAAAGTGATACGGTTATTGTAAAATCATTTAGATAAAATTCGGGTGCGAAATTAATATATTTCGTGTCAATAAACAATTATAAGCTAACAATTTAGTTTATATATGTTCATTTTGTTAGGATTTTGTTATAAATGTATATAATTTAGTTATAGTCTGACAGGTTATATTGCCCTAATATTGCAGCCGGTTTGCTTTCGATAAATATTCAGGAGCAAGCTTAAAAATACACATTTAATAATTAATTCATTATTTATGGCAGATGTCAAAAAAAATGTGATTGTAGAGTTGTATGATCTAGCAATCACCGAGAGAAAAGATGACCGTTTCGGTCGGGTAGTAAAACAGAACTCGCTCAACGAGGACGATTTAATCAACATCGCGGTACAGCGGCGTACCGATTTGAGTCCCACCTCGCTCAAATCGACCATGGAGCTATTGAAAAACATAGCCCGTGAGCAAATAGCCAATGGCTCGTCGGTAGCGTTCGGACTGGGTTATTTCAGTGTGGGAGTAAACGGCGTGTTTATCGGCGATAAGCCCGTATGGGATTCCAATGAACATTCACTCATGGTGAAGGTAACCCCCACCGCCGAATTGCGCAACGATGTGAGGTCGGCAACAGTCAACCTCCGTGGCGATGCTCCGGTTGGAACCGCCATCAGCAAGGTGATTGATGTGGTAACCGGCGAGTTGAATTCGGTGCTGACCCCGGGAGGGGCGGTGAATATTATCGGGAGCCGGATAAAGGTTGCCGGAGATTCGGATACTAACGGATTAAGTCTCATTAATCAGGCCAATGGTGAGGAGACCAAAATTCCATCATCGGCTATTGCCACCAACGAACCCAGCAAAGTGGTTTTCGTGATGCCCGCGGATATAGTAGCCGGCGATTACAAAATCAGAATCACCACCCAATTTTCAAATTCAAGTACACAGCTAAAAGAACCAAGATCATACGATTGTGATGTTGTGCTGGCAGTAGGCTGATTTTTTCTCAGTTTAAGTTCACGCTTACCCCCGGTCGGATTTCGATCGGGGGTTTGTTTTGCACATAATTGATTGTTAATGTATCTATAAACCTTATTTTTGACCTTATTTTCTGACTAAACTACCTTAGTAGCAGTCGAGATTCATTAACATCTCTCTTCTGACCTTATTTGAGTATTATATATCAAAATAAGGTAATAAGGTTTCACGTAATATGGTAACCAATAGCTACTAAGGTAGTTTAGTCAGAAAATAAGGTTAAAAATAAGGTTTCATTTGTGACAATCATACAAAGACATACAATCTGCTTTTTAATGAAATAGTAGCTTCTATGTAGTGATAAGGGTAGCCGGTACGTCAAC
The DNA here is from genome assembly GCA_023459355.1 of Bacteroidota bacterium. GTDB lineage: Bacteria > Bacteroidota > Bacteroidia > Bacteroidales > Paludibacteraceae > Paludibacter. The sequence goes on from JAEWUM010000056.1 coordinate 11,978, forward strand.
AGCAGGGTTACCGGTACGTCGATAGCAGGGTAGCCGGTACGTCAATAGCAGGGTAGCCGGTACGTCGATGGTAGGGTTACCGGTGCGTCACCTGTGAACGTAGCAAACACAATGACTTTTACTGATTTTAGTAGAAAAATAAATAATATGTTTATCTATATGAGTATAAGGGGCGGGCATTTTTTTGAACGTCCTGAATTTATTCTATATAATGTGATAATTTTAAGTGTTTTTTTGTAGCTTTGGGGTTTGAAAAAAATACCGCAACAGTCTTTAGTTATGGATAAAAAATTACTATCCGAAAGAGATATTTGTACAAAGTTTATTACACCTGCTATAGAAAAAGCAGGTTGGAACAAGCACACGCAATTGCTTGAAGAAGTTTCATTTACTGATGGGAAAATTCATGTTAGAGGAAAGCTGACAGCTCGCGGAGAAAGAAAGCGGGCTGATTACATTTTGTATTTTAAACCGAATATCCCTGTTGCAGTCATTGAAGCCAAAGATAACAAACATTCAGTCAGAGCAGGAATTCAACAGGCACTGGATTATGCCCGAATACTCGATATTCCGTGTGTTTTCAGCAGTAATGGTGATGGATTTTTGTTTCATGACCGTACTGCCAATGATGGGAACATTGAAACCGAACTGAATAACAATGAATTTCCGACACCAGAACAACTCTGGGAAAAATACAAGCAATTCAAAGGGATAACGACACCTAAAGCTGAAAAATTAGCTTCACAGGATTATTTTTTTGACGGAACAACCCGCCGGCCACGTTACTATCAACAAATTGCAGTTAACCGTACTGTGGAAGCCATTGCTAAGGGCCAAAACAGGATTTTGCTGGTTATGGCAACAGGAACAGGAAAAACTTATGTTGCATTTCAGATTATCCATCGACTGTGGAAAAGTGGTGCAAAGAAACGTATTTTGTTTTTAGCTGACCGAAATGCACTGATTGATCAGACACGCAGGGGTGATTTTCGCCATTTTAAAGATAAAATGACCGTCGTTAAACATCGTCAGGTCGATAAAAGTTACGAGATATATCTGGCTTTATATCAGGGATTATCCGGTAATGATGATGTCGCAAACATCTACAAACAGTTTTCGAGAGAGTTCTTTGATTTAATCGTGATTGATGAGTGCCATCGGGGAAGTGCCAATGAAGATAGTGCCTGGCGTGAAATTCTAAGCTATTTTAATAACGCTACCCACATCGGTCTAACTGCCACACCCAAAGAAACATTGGTCACCAGCAATTCGGAGTATTTCGGCGACCCGCTTTATACTTATTCGCTTCGGCAGGGTATTGATGATGGCTTTCTTGCACCCTATCGTGTCCTTCGCGTGGGACTGAACATCGACCTCGAGGGCTGGCGGCCACCAGTTGGTTTCAAAGATAAAAACGGTAAACTTGTGGAAGACCGCATCTACAACCGGACTGACTTCGACAGAAATATTGTTGTTGACGAACGTACTGAGTTGGTTGCTCAAAAACTAACAGAGTTTTTAAATGGATTCGATCGTTTTGCCAAAACAATTGTATTTTGCGTGGATATTGACCATGCTGAACGCATGCGTTCTTCGTTAGCCAAATGCAATGCTGATTTGGTTGCTGAGAATTACAAATACATCATGCAAATAACAGGCGATAATGACGAAGGAAAACGCGAACTGGATAATTTTATCAATCCGGAAGAGCGCTATCCGGTTATTGCAACTACTTCAGAATTGATGACTACAGGCGTGGATGCCCAAACCTGCAAAGTGATCGTGTTGGATGCCAACATCAATTCAATGACCAAATTCAAACAAATCATTGGTCGCGGTACTCGTATCAACGAAGATTTCGGTAAGCTGTTCTTTACTATCATCGATTTCCGGAATGCAACCGATTTATTTGCTGATAGTTCGTTCGATGGCGATCCGATTCGGGTAAAAATTGCCACTCAGGATGAAGATTTGGGAGAAGATGAACATGAAGAGTCTGAAGGTGCTGGTTACGGTGAAAATGAGGATTTCGAAAGTGGTGGTGATATTGTTTCTGATCTTCCCATTAGCCTAACCCCTCCGCCTCCAAGAGAAAAGATTTATGTCAATGGAGTTGATGTGTCGATTTTGGTGAGTCGTGAATTGCACTTCGACCACCACGGGCGACCAATCACCGTAAGCCTGAAAGAGCATACCCGCGACATCATAACCCATAATTTCGGTAGCCTAAATGATTTTCTGAATACCTGGTCGGCAACCGACAAGAAAGAAGTTATCATTGAAGAGTTAGCCAAACAGGGAGTGTTGATTGATGCTTTGGTTGATGCTGTCGATAAACCGATGGATTTATTCGACCTGATCTGTTATCTGGCATACGATCAGCCCCCTTTGACACGTAAAGAACGAGCCAACAATGTAAAGAAAAGGAATTACTTCACTAAATACGGTGAGCAGGCGCGGAAAGTATTGGAAGCGTTGTTGGATAAATATGCGGATGAAGGCATTGAAAATATTGAAAGCATGTCGGTACTTACAATTCCCCCAATCAATCAATTTGGTTCCTTAACTGAGATAATCAACGAATTTGGTAGCAGGGAAAGTTATTTAACCGCTATTAAAGAATTGGAAGTAGAATTATATAAAACAGCATAGAGAAAACATGAACAATTCTCAAATAATAATCTACCAGACTGAAAACGGTCAGACTAAACTTGATGTACGTCTTGAAGGCGAAACAGTTTGGCTTACTCAAAAGCTTATGGCTGAGTTGTTTCAAACCAGTCCGCAGAATATTACCATTCACCTGAAGAATATCTATGAAGAAGGTGAGTTAGATGAAAACTCAACTTGTAAGGATTTCTTACAAGTTCAAATTGAAGGTTTACGAACTATTGAAAGAAAACAAAAATTTTACAACCTCGATGCCATTATTTCAGTTGGCTACCGCATAAAATCGAATATTGCTACCAGGTTTAGAATCTGGGCTACCCAGCACTTACGTGAATACATTGTCAAAGGTTTTGTTTTGGATGATGAAAGGCTTAAAAACCCTGACCTGCCTTTTGATTACTTTGAACAATTGATGTTACGAATACAAGATATTCGGACTTCAGAAAAGAGGTTTTATCAAAAAATAACTGATATTTATGCCACAAGCGTGGATTACGACCCAACTTCCGATGTAAGTATCACGTTTTTTAAAACGGTACAAAACAAAATGCACTGGGCCATCACGGGTCAAACTGCTGCAGAAATAATTATCAGCAGAGCTGACAGTTCTAAACCAAATATGGGACTTACCAACTGGCGTGGAGAAAAACCAAGAAAACAGGATGTAAGTATCGCAAAGAATTACCTAAACGAGGAGGAACTCCTTTCATTGAATAATTTGGTTGAACAATATCTCATTTTTGCGCAGGGACAGGCAATGCGGCGCATTCCCATGTATATGTCCAATTGGATTGAGAAGTTACATGGATTTTTATCGCTCAATGATAGAGATATACTTACTACAGCCGGAAAAATTTCTCATGAATTAGCCATCGGTTTTGCCGAAGATGAATATGAGAAATACAGGACGAAAGTAATTGCCGAAAGTGATAAGCAACTATCCGATTTTGAGAAAACAATAAAACAATTAGAAAAGATTACAAAAAAGAAGAAACAAGATAACAAAAATGAGTAACATAGGAGGAGTAATAAAATCAATCAGGGACATTTTCCGCAAAGACCCCGGATTGAGTGGTGATGCACAACGTATTGAACAATTAGGGTGGATGATTTTTCTGAAACTATTTGATGATAAAGACAAAGAAAAGGAATTGCTAAATCCGGAATATCAATCTCCGATACCCAAAGAACTACAATGGAGGGCATGGGCTGAAAACGACGAGGGAATTACCGGCGATGAATTGATTAACTTCGTGAATAATAAGTTGTTTCCATCATTGAAGGATTTACCTGTGGCATTGGATAATCGGTTAGGATTAATTATTCGCAGCATTTTCGATGGCACAAACAATTACATGAAAAGCGGGACAACTTTCCGTCAGGCCATTAACAAACTCAATCAGATTGACTTTAACAGCAGCAAAGAACATCATGTTTTCAATCTCATCTATGAAGAAATTCTTCAGGGACTTGCTACTAAAAAAGACACCGGGGAGTTTTATACTCCACGTGCTTTAACGCAATTTATTGTTGACATGATCAACCCTCAATTGGGTGAAAAAATGCGTGACCCTGCCTGTGGAACAGCCGGATTCCTGGTATGTGGAATACAACATCTGCAAAAACAGGTTAAAAATGTGAATGACCTCAAAATACTTCAGGAAACCATTACCGGTGGCGAGTTGAAGCCATTGCCTTATATGCTCAGTGTCATTAACATGATTACCCACAACATTGAAGTGCCAATGATAGAAAACGGCGACGCTTTAAGTCGGGAACTCACATCGATTAAAAACAAAGACCGGGTTGATATCATTGTAGCCAATCCGCCTTTTGGAGGTGTGGTGGGCGATGGCATGGAAACCAACTTCCCGCTCAACTACCGCACCAAGGAAAGTGCCGATTTGTTCCTGATTTTGTTTATCCAATTGCTAAACAAGGGTGGTCGTGCCGGTATCGTTTTACCCGACGGCTCCCTCACGGGAGAAGGCGTAAAGCAACGGGTACGCCAGAAACTCATCGAAGACTGCAATGTACACACCATCATCCGGCTACCACAATCCGTTTTTGCACCTTATGCCACGGTTAACACCAACCTGATTTTCTTCGAAAAAGGAAAGCAAACGAAGGAAATCTGGTATTACGAACACCTCTTGCCCGAAGGACAAAAAGCATACAGCAAAACTAAACCCATACGGATAGAAGAGTTCGATGCCATAAAAACCTGGTGGAACAACCGAAAAGAAAGCGAAGTATGCTGGAAGGTTTCGATTGATACGATTGTTGAACGGGGATATGATTTGGATATAAAAAATCCGAATAAGGTAGTGGAAAATGTTGTATATGACAGAAGGCATATTCTTAACACAATTAAAGCCAATCAAAATCTAATTAATAAATTAATAAACGAATTGGAACAATGAGCAAATTAAATTTTGAATTTGTTCCTTTGACATTTATAACAAATAAAGAGGAAATTAAGAAGCAAATCAAGAACACTTTGATTCTGATCCATTTGTTTGAGAAGTACAATGATCCAACCACTCTAAAAAACTTAATTGAAGGAACTCAATATGGCTATAATGCATCTGCTTTACAATCTGGACGAAATAAATTTTTGCGTATAAGTGATATACATGAAAGTAAAGTCGATTGGGAAACTGTTCCCTTTTGCAACTGTAATGATGAAGAAACATATTTGCTTAAAAATGAGGATATTTTAATCGCTCGAACTGGAGGAACAACAGGGAAAAGTTTTAAAATTGACACTCCACCTTCACATTCCATTTATGCCGGCTATTTAATTCGTATTCGTGCTAAACAAAATGTAAATCCTGATTATCTATATTTATTTCTTCATAGTTTTGCTTATTGGAGTCAGATTGTAAACCTCAACGAGGGCAATTTCAGACCCAAAGCCAATGCTGAAAATTTGAAAGCATTGATTTTACCAAATTGCCCAAGAAACATTCAGGATGACGTTGTCAGAATTTCTCAGGGCGAAAACTTACCCGGTTATGAAGAGTTATTCAGTAAAATTGAAAAGATTCTATTTGAATACGAAAAAACACAGCAAATTGAAAGATTATTTGCCGACCAACTCACCCAGCTCGACAACCTGAACCAAGCCATTCTACAAGAAGCAGTACAAGGCAAGTTGGTTGCGCAGGATGCAGCAGACGAACCAGCCAGTGAATTGCTAAAACGTATTAAAGCAGAAAAGGCTAAATCCGGAAAGAAGGAAAAACCATTACCACCGATAAAAGCAGAGGAAATCCCGTTTGAAATTCCGGGAAGTTGGATGTGGTGTAGGTTGGGGGAAATTACAAATTATGGAAGTAGCCCCAAAGCTGAACCTTCTGATTTGAAAAATGATACATGGGTTTTAGATTTGGAGGATATTGAAAAAACAACTTCAAAATTACTTTGTAAGATTCGATTCAGTGAACGTAATTCACTGAGTACAAAAAGTGTATTTAAAACAGGTGATGTTTTATATTCAAAGCTTCGTCCATATTTAGATAAAGTAATTGTTGCAGATGAAGACGGAGTTTGTACAACAGAAATTCTGCCGCTGAAATGCTTTGGAGAATTAAATCCTGAATATTTTAAATTCGCATTAAAAAGAGGTGACTTTTTGAAATATGTTAGCAGCGTTACAAAAGGAATGAAAATGCCTAGACTTGGAACAAAAGAAGGTCAAATGGCGTTAATCCCTCTCCCCCCTCTTTCCGAGCAAAAACGCATAGTAGCCGAGATAGACAAGCAATTTGAAAAAACCAGACAGCTCAGAGAACATATTATAGCCAATCAGCAAGCCACTGAGGATTTGCTAAAAGCATTGTTGCATGGGGCGTTTGAGGTGGAGGAAAGTTGATTTTTCTAATGTTTGGTTTTGTCTAATTAAATGATAACAAGTTATTTGGCGTCATCAAACTTAATATTACTATGAAACACATTAAGAAAAAATTTCGATATGAAGATTGTGGTTTCTTTGAAGAACTGAAAACTTCAAAAAAGACCTCGTCTATTAATATAGACACCAGATTTGACAGACGTGTTTTAAAAGATAGTTATGTTTTGTTGAAACACAATTCTGGAAAGGAGGTCTTAAGTTTTCCAATGAAATTTAAAAACGAGACTTTTTTAGTTCCAATTCCCGATTACGTTTTAATGTTTTACAATCACGCATATTTATTGAAACCTGAACTTGCGAAAGCAAAGGTTATTCTGTTGAAGTCTTTACGGATTAAAAGCAGCGACAGAAATTTATGTGAAAATGAAATATATTATTACTTTGGTTATTTATCAAGCTTCATTTTTAATTTATACTGTTCGTTAGAGTCTTATGTAAATAGGTGTATCTCTGATCGCTGCTTTAAAATAAAAAAATTGAAAATAATATCGAATTAGTTGAACCTCAAAGAAACTCGTCCTTGTTTGAAAAAATAAAAATTGTATTTCCAAAGCTTTATGAAAGCAAGAAAAACTTTTGGGCAGAAAACATCCAGGATTATCAATATATAGTTGATCTTCATGAAATCAGAGACGATTTGGCACATACTAAAAGTGATAATTGTTTTATTAAGACTTCTGAAATTGATTTGTTTCAAAGGTTGGTAAATTTCAATATAGAGGGTAGCCTGATAGCTGTCAGGAGATTTGTAAATCATTATACACCTGGTTATATGGAAGATTGCGACTGTGGAAAAGATTTTTAGAATAGATTAGAAATAGCAAGAATGTAGAACTAATATAATCACATAATCTATAATCATGCCCCCAAAATCACCCAACTACGGAATCGTTTACGTCCTCACTAACCCCGCCATGCCGGGTTTGGTTAAAATAGGAATGACCAACAGAGACAGCGTGGATGCACGTCTGAAAGAACTTTTCAATACCAGTGTACCCGTACCCTTTGAATGCGAGTATGCCTGTAAGGTGGAAAGCTCGGAAAAAGTGGAGAAAGCCTTGCATCTGGCTTTTCATCCCTACCGCATCCATGCGCAGCGGGAGTTTTTCAAGATAAATCCCGAGCAGGCCATAGTCATACTTCAGTTGTTGGACAAAAGCAAAGACATCACCACTGAGATACGGGAAGAAATCAATAATGACCTGACCGATATCGACAAAGCCGCTGGAGAACGGATGAAGATAGTGCGCCGCCCACCGCTGAATTATCTGGAAATGGGAATACCAATCGGATCCAAACTGGTTTTTGCCAAAGATGAGTTAATCAGAGAGGCATTTGTTTGCGGAGCTAGGAAAATCACTATTGATGACAAAGAAACCTCGTTGACAGCTGCGACCCGTGAGTTATTGGGTTTACAACACGATATTCAGCCCACACCTTACTGGACGTATAACGGCAAAAACCTGATGGATATTTACAATGAAACTTATGTGATTGGGGAGGAGTGAAAGAATGAGGATTGACATTTTACTAGATTTAAGAGATAAATTGAAGAGAGACGAAATTTCGTATCATGTAGCATTTGAAGTATTAAAAACACTACCTAAGCCCTGGAAGGAAAAAGAATGGAAAATTGAACGGAGTGTTTTAATTAAAAACTATTGTGAAAATTGTAATTCAAAGATAGGTCCATTTTTTCTTTATTTTTTCTTCAACACACTAAACAACCACCAGAGTTTAAGTTTATAAAAGAGCGTCCTCCACCCCTTCCAACTTCCGGAACCGAAAATTCATCCGTTCAGATTTGGAATTGCACTCCGGGCAGATTTCCAGTTCTACGAAGTACACATTGAGATCCTCGTGGATGACCGTTTCGAGTCCGTACAACTTAAATAGCATATCCAACAGGGCTAAGAGTTTAATAATCTATTTTTTAATTATCTTCCTGAATTTAAATATTTTACCAGTTTTGATTTTGACTAAATAAACACCTGAAGATAGATTAGATGCTTTTACAACAGAGTTGTTGGTTAAATCTCCGCTACACACAACTTGACCTGTTAAGTTCATAATTTCGAATATTGAACCACCTGGAGAATCAATGCTAAATTCGTTGCTTACAGGGTTAGGATAAATGTTAATATTGTTGTTTTCTTCATACTCATTAACACTACTAACTACATTTGTAGCAATATTTGATTTAGAAGAACCATACGATATTAAAGGTTCATGTATATAGTTTTCCTGCTTGTTAATTCTTTGTTTATTAATGATTTTTGTCGGATTTATAGTATTTGGACTTATTACTTCCAATTGATAGTATATATCACCCGGTGGTGCATTTAAATCATTGTATTGCGTATTACTTCCAGATATGCTGCCAATTAATGTAAGGTTGGATGAATTAGTGCCTCTATAAATGTTGTAGGTAGATACCACAAAACCTTCATAAGCTTCCCAATTTAAATTCCATGCATTTCCCATTCCTTTGTTTATAGCAAGGTGCATGGTTTTATGATGATTACTTTTTGGAGATTCGAGTCCGCTACGATCAAAAATTGATAATTTGTATTTGTTAGAATGTACATCAGGCATGGATTGATCATCAATGTGAATACTCATTGAATCATATGGTATAATACCAATTTTCTCATAAATATCATTTACATTTGTTTCTCTGTATAAGAAATATGATTCGATACCTGTAGAGATTGGCTTATTCCATACAATCAAATTTTTATTGTCGCTACTAACTCCAACAATCCCAATTTCTGGTTTATCCATAGGGATGATAATAACATTTATTTCATCTGCTGCTGTGCAACCATTAGGGGTGGTTACAGTTACCGTATAGGTGATGTTGCTTGTAACCGTTGCAGTCGGATTTGGAATAGAGTCGTTATTTAATCCTGTTACAGGTGACCACTTGTACTTCAGGGTACCGCTTCCTGTGTAATTGGTAGTTACACTACCCAGCTGCGCTGTTCCGCCACAAACGATTGTTTTGTCATTTCCGGCATCAACAGTGAAAGGAGAAACTATCACACGTACCTCATCTGTGGCAGAGCAGCCATTGGGAGTTGTTACAGTTACCATATAAGTGATGTCACTTGTAACCGTTGCAGTCGGATTTTCAATTGTATCGTTATTTAAACCTGTTTCAGGAGTCCATTTGTATTTCAAATTGCCTGTGCCAGTATAATTTGTAGTTACATTACCTAATTGTGCTGTTCCTCCACAAACGATTGTTTTGTCATTTCCGGCATCAACAGTCAAAGGAGAAACAATCACGCGCACTTCATCCGTGGCTGAGCAGCCATTTGGAGTAGATACAGTTACTGTGTAAGTAATGTCACTTGTAACTGTTGCGGTTGGATTTGGAATTGTGTCGTTATTTAAACCTGTTTCAGGAATCCATTTGTATTTAAGGTTGCCGATACCTGTGTAATTAGCACTATCAGCAATAAGTTGTGCAGTTCCATCACAAACAATTGTTTTGTCATTTCCGGCATCAACAGTCAAAGGAGAAACAATGACACGCATTTCATCCGTAGCTGAGCAGCCATTTGGAGTAGTAACAGTTACCGTATAAGTGATGTCACTTGTAACCGTTGCAGTCGGATTTGGAATTGTGTCGTTATTTAATCCTGTATCAGGAGTCCATTTGTATTTTAAAGTCCCGTTTCCTGTGTAATTTGTAGTTACACTACCTAGCTGTGCAGTCGCACCACAGATGATTGTTTTGTTGTTTCCCGCATTTATTGTCAGTGGAGAAACACTAACACGTACCTCATCCGTTGCTGTGCAGTCATTGGGAGTTGTTACAGTTACCTTGTAAGTGATGTCACTTGTAACCGTTGCAGTCGGATTTGGAATTGTGTCGTTATTTAAACCTGTTTCAGGAGTCCATTTGTATTTTAAAGTCCCGTTTCCTGTGTAATTTGTAGTTACACTACCTAACTGTGCAGTTCCTCCACAGATGATTGTCTTCTCGTCGCCAGCATTCACAGTTAAAGGATCTACATTGATTGTGAGTGAATCTTTTGCAAAACAACCATTTAAAGTGGTATAAGTCACTGAATATTTAGTTGTTTCTTTTGGATAAGCAATTGGATTCGAAATAATAGTAGAACTTAACCCAATTTCTGGACTCCATATATATGATCCAGATTGATCTAATTTGAGAATTGTTCCTTGATGTCCTACTAAGTACCCGGTTTTTTTGTAGAAATAAATGTGATATAAAGATGTTGACATAAATTTCTCAGTTATCCATTTTAAACCACCATCAGTAGTCTTTAAAATTTGTCCACCACCAACTGCATATCCGGTTTTATTATCAGTAAAATGTATGCTGAAGATGTAAATAGTAGTACCAGATTCTTGAATTGACCAATTATTTCCACCATCATTAGTTTTTAATATCGTACCAGAATTTCCTGCAATATACCCAGTATTAACATCAGAAAAATATACAGATCTTAATATTGGTGTTCCATAATCAGGTTGAGCTGAGTATTTGGTCCAATTAACTCCTCTATCAATAGTTTTTAATATTGTACCCAGGTTTCCTACTGCATATCCGGTAGTTGAATTGGTGAAAAACACTGACCATAAATTTGACGATATTCCACTATTCTGTAAGGTCCAGTTTTGACCTCCATCTGATGTTGTTAGAATATTTCCGTAATCACCAACGATATATCCTGTATTTGCATTAATAAAGTAAACTGATCTCAAAGTTGTAAAGATGTTGAAATTTTCAGGTAAGGTTTGTATTGTCCAATTTAGGCCTCCGTTTGTGGTTTTTATTATAAGTCCGTTTCTCCCAACAGCATAACCAATATCTGTGTCAATAAAATAAATATCAGAAATAAAGTCGTTAGTTCCAAATGTCTGTTCTGTCCAATTAATTCCACCATCTATAGTTTTAAAAATTTTTCCAACTATACCTGCAACATAACCGGTATTTTCATCAGTAAAAAAAATTGATTGAAGCGTGTTCGCGGTGTTAATGTCTAATGAAACCCATTGAGGTGTTGCGTTCATTTGAATTGAGTCTCCACAAAAGGTTGTTGAATCAGAAACAATTTTTACATCACACTGTGCATTTGTTTTATTAAAAGGGTTGATTAGACAAATGACAAATAAAAGCATTATAATCTGTTTCATTTTCTATATTATTTTAATGTTGTTAACAAAAATTTCTGCAAACATAGTTTGATATTTATTTGAGAGAAATTTTCACTCTCAACAGTTTTAATTATATAATAGCTACTTTCTCATGAAATATTAAAGTGTAGAAATGAATTCGGCTGTAAAAATGTTGTGTAAACAGGGAGAAAAATGTAATACTGAAAGATAAAAGCACGAAAATGCGTGCTTTTGTAAACATGTAAACGACGGGTTAAATGTATTAATAATTTTTAAGACATCCAAACAAAAAATAAAGGAAATTATGAGAGGGGTGTTTTTGACAGGATGAACATGCAGGTAATTTGCTTTAGACCTGTCAGGTTTTCAAAACCAGACAGGTCTGATTAATCAATTCATTTTTGCTTCCCCCTCGCACACCTATCCACCAAATACACAATCGACACATACGGTATCCCGGTATTCGTGTTGAGTCCGATTTCGCAGGTGCGGCTGTTGCTGTAGCCGACTTTGGCTCCGGCTTGTTTGATTTGTGTCGGGAGTTTGCGGAGGGCATATTTGTTCAGCTCGGGCACGAAGAAACCTTTGTCGCCGGCAAAACCGCAACAACCAACTTCTTCGGGAACAAAGACATTGCGACTACACAGTTTCGCTATCTTAATCAGCGAGGGCGTCAGTCCCATTTTGATGGTGGAACAGGTCGAATGGATGGTAATCGGCTCATCGGTTTGCTCAAATTCGAGTTTGTCGAGCAGGAACTTGTCGATGAACTCCACCGGTTCGTACATGTCTAAGCTCTTGATGGTGTGCCGCATGCGCAGCAGACAGGGACTTTGGTCGCACAGTACCGGGTATTTGCCGTTTTCGCTGGCTTTCAACAGGGCTTTTTCGAGTTCTCCGGATTTATAGTCGGCTACATCGGGCATGCCTTTGCTTTCCCAAATCGTGCCGCAGCAGAGTTTGTTCATCTTCTCGGGGAAAATGACTTCGTACCCTGCTTTGTTGAGGAAAGAAAGTATCTTTTTGGTCAGTGGAACCTGCTCCGGGTCGTTGTGCGATGTGCCCATCATCTGGTTCAGACAACTTGGGAAATACACTACTTTCAAATCTGACTTAGGCTGAACGAGTGACTTGATTTTGGGCGCGGGTTTCGGCAGGGTGGCTGTCCACTGCGGAATTGTATTTCCACTGATGCGGTGCAGGGTCTTACCGAGCTTGTCCACGTTGTTGTTGCCGATGACAGTCCTGGCGATATTGGCAGCCCCCAACGCTGTTTTGAGCGTGCCCCCCAGCAGACTGAAGTTGTCGGCAGTCCACTTGCCGATGCGTATATTCCGCGGATTCAGCTCGTTTTTGCGTTCACGTACGACGTGTATGTAATCGCCCACATTGATGCCAACGGGACAGGAAGTGGCGCAGAGTCCGTCGCCCGCACAGGTTTCGTCACCAGCAAAGACATAAGCAGCTTCCAGCTCTTTCAACAATGCCGGATTTTCTCCGGTCTGTTGCAGACGGGTGATTTCGCGTTGCACGACGATGCGCTGACGGGAAGATAAGGTGAAGCCCCAGCTCAGACAGTTAACTTCACAAAAACCACATTCAATGCATTTGTCGATAATCGGATGCGTTTCAGGCAGGGGTTTGATGTGCTGCAAATGACAATTCGGGTCTTCGTTGAATATTACACCCGGGTTCAGGATGCCGTTCGGGTCAAACAATTGTTTCACATCCTGCATCAGTTCAAAAGCAGCATCGCCCCATTCGCGACGGACAAAGGGCGCCATGTTGCGACCCGTGCCGTGTTCGGCTTTCAGGGAACCTTCGTATTTGTCCACCACCAAATCCACGACTTTGTTCATCATGTTTTCATACTGCGCAATAGCCTCAGGCGTATCGAAAGCCTGGTTCAGGATGAAATGGTAGTTGCCGTCGTTTGCATGGCCGTAAATGACCGCTTCTTCATAGCCGTTTTTATCCAGAATATCCCGTAAATCTTCAATGGCATCCGCGAAGACATCAATCGGGAAAGCGACATCTTCAATCAGGCAGGTCGTGCCGATGGGACGTGTACCTCCCACGGTTGGAAAAATGCCCGAACGCATGGTCCAGTATGCGCTGTATTCTTTTTCATCCGTGGTAAACCGAACGGGATACAGGGTCTTGAATTTGGCCACTATTTCGTTGACTTTCGCAGTTTTTTCAGCCAGTTCATGTTCGTTTTCCGCTTCAATTTTAATCAGCAATCCGGAACCTTTCTCCGGCAGTGATTTCAGAGGTAGGGCAGGATTGTCATCCTCCACTGATCTCAACGCTTTGCGGTCGAAGAACTCCAACGCGGCCACCGGCGATTGTTGTAACGCCACCACCAGTTCGCTGGCCGTGCGGTTGTTCTCGAAGAAAAGCATGGCGTTGGCTTTGTGTTGCAAATCTTTGGCAGTCCGCATATCCACTTCAGCCAAAAAAGCGAGAGTACCTTCCGAACCTGCAATGAGGTGTGTGATGATATCAAACGGGTCGTCGAATTCGATGAAAGGCAGGATATTCAGGCCGGTTACATTCTTAATAGCATATTTTCTACGGATGCGTTCCGAAAGGGTTTTGTCAGCCTGTACACGATTCCGTAATTCAATAATGCGTTCGATGAATTCCGGGTGACTTTTACTGAAATTTGCTTTGCTGACTGCATCACCGGTGTCTAAAATAGTCCCATCTGCCAGAATTAAACGTGCAGATTGAATCATCCGGTAACTATTTTCATGTATTCCGCAGCTCATCCCGGATGCATTATTCAGTACAATCCCTCCGACCATGGCCGATTTGATGGAAGCCGGGTCGGGTGGAAATTTCCTGCCGAAAGGTTTCAGGAGGTTGTTCACTCGCTGTCCGATGATACCCGGTTGCAGGCGGATTGATTCCCCGTTTTCAGCAATGGTATATTTTTCCCATCCTTTCCCGGCGATAACAAGCACTGAATCGCTGATTGCCTGTCCCGATAAGCTGGTTCCTGCTGCCCTGAACGTCAGCGGTACTTTGTGTTTTTGGGCGCTCCTGACAATGGCTACGATTTCAGCCTCATTTTCCGAATGGATTACTACCTGCGGAATGAGGCGATAAAAACCTGCATCCGTACCCCAGGCCAGACGACGCATCGCATCTGTGTGGATGCGCTCTGATGGGATTAGCTTCGAAATTTCCTGTAAGAAAGATTGAATCATTGTTAATATCTTTAGACCTGTCAGGTTTTTAAAACCTGACAGGTCTGATGAAAAACCTGACAGGTTTAATGGGTGCATGAATTATTATTTTTGTATCATCACCACCTTGCTAAACACTCCTTTCGACGTTTTTACTTTCAGTAAATAAGTCCCGGGTACGAATTCATTAACAGAAAGGCGGTTATCGTTGACAACTTTCAATAAAACACCGTTAAGTGTGTAAAGTTGCAACAAAGGTAATATATTTTCTTCAGTTTTGACATGGAAAATGTCTGTTGCCGGATTTGGATAAATGCTGATGTTGGGATTAAATTTGTTAGAAATCAGTCCTGATATTGGTTCAGCATACTGCAACAAATTATCGATGTGAATATCAGTCGATTTTGACAACAGTCCGTTTTTGCGCACCACCCGTATTCCGGTAAGCTGGAAGTTTGCTGTTTCGTTCAGTTCAGCTTCCACAAACTCCCATCCTTTGAAATCCAGTTCGCAGAGTTTCAGATACACTACCACATTTTCGGCGGTAACCGAACGGAATTGCAATTGCAACTCATTACCCGACATATCGCCATATACATGCAATCCAAATACTTTGTTGGTTTCTGTAGTTGCCGTTGGCGTAGCAATTTTATAAAGGGAAGAAGCTATAGCGTCTTTGAAAGTCGTTCTGACTCGATAAGCTGCACTTCCGAAGAGTTTTTGCGTGGTACTCCTTGCAATGGTTGAGAGCGTGTCTTTTTCACTTTGAGTCGCTTCATAAGTGTATTTTCCGGCAACTTCAAAGTCATCGATTACCGTTTTGTCTGTAACAGCCACAGCAGATGCGGTAAAGCGGATGTCTATGGCTTCAACGACTTTCACACCGGTGTTGTCCATAACTTCACCTCCAATTCTCAGGGTGTATTCATTTCCGGCAACCAGCGGGTCTGACAGTTCGAAATACATGTCACCAAAAGGAGCTCCCACTTTGTTAAACACCACCGAACGGGTAATTTTGCTCAGTGATGTTCCGTTACCGTCAAGTACATTGATGTTATCACGGGCGGTGGCATTATCAACTGTTTTGTCGAAAATCAGCATAAACAACGGTTTGGTTGCATATACACTTTTACTACCATCTTTCGGATAACCTTCAATAAGAGCCAGACGATTTCTGCTTTGGGTTACAAACTGAAAGACGAAATCTTCCTCCATCGTGAGATTATCAGGATGTTTGGCCGATTTATCTAATTTAACCGTGTAAAGGGTTGATTTTTCCAATGGCATGGTTGGGGTGAAGCGCAGGCGGTATTGACTGTCTTCGAATGTTAGTGTACCTTCTACAGCAGGAGTGATAGAGAAAGCTGCGCGGGTGCTTGCTTCGTCCATATCCCAGTTGAAATTCAGCACGATATCGGTAGAAGCGATTACACTATCAGTTAATGTTACGTTCGGCGTGTAACTGGTTACCTGAGGAGGTGTGTTGCGAATTTTATTCAGTTCAAACAGTAAATGATTAACTTCATTTTTGAGTACTATTATTTGTTTTGTCTGTGGGTAATAACCTGCTGCTTCTGCTTTCACTGTGTATGTGCCCGGTTGTAAATCTTTAAAGACATAAACTCCGTTTCGGTTGTTGTCGACCGTGTAGGTTTGTTGAGTTTCGAGGATGGTAATTGTTGCACCATCAAGAGGCAGCAGTAAATCTTTCCCGTATTTTTTATAGGTACCATCTAAAATCAGATTCCGGCTGTCTTTCACGTATCCGGCGATGTTTCCTGTTGGAATTTCAGCTTTTTTAAAATAGGTACAGAATGCTTTCAGGAAATTCCACGACTCCAGCCATTTGTAATCCATATTCATCAGGCGGTATGTTTCAGGGATGTAATCGTGCATGGAGCCTTCGGAAATTGTTCCGGGAACCGTTAAACCGCGCATCACACCATAACCATCCGACCAGCCCATGAACAAACGTGCAAAAGTCTTATCACCAGCTACGTTGTAGTTGGCCGTCCAGTAGGTCAACTGGTTTTTATACTGATTTTTGGCAATTTCAGTACTAATGTCTCTGCTTTCATTCGATCTGGGTGTGGGAGTAGGATAGGTGTAGGTGTCACCATCTGTTTTTCCTGCGAAAAGCTGCAATACATAGTTGGCCACACCATTGCCTGCGTTACTGTGAATCGACAGCATAAAATCAGCCTGAAACTCATTGGCCATTTGCACGATAGTCGATAAGGGAAGGTCGTCCTGCGTACGGTTCTGTGTGCGTGACATCTGCACCGTTGCCCCATGTGCTTCGAGCATGGTTTTAAGTTGCATACCTTTATCGAGATTACTCTGCGATTCCCAGAAGCCGACATTCGGCCCTACGCTGGGATATAATGGTGTGGGAATTCCCCTGTCGTCACCATCCCATCCACCATGTCCCGGGTTGATGTGAATTTTAACCCCGGTCAGGTCTTGCGCCGGGGTCACAAGTGCTATCAGCACGAAGAGGGATAGTAATAGTGTTTTTGTAAAATATGCGTTCATTTTTAGATTCTTTTTAATATTAAGAAGTTGATTTTTAGCGAATAGTGAATAATGAATAGTGGTTAGTGGTTAGTGGTTAGTGAATAGTGAATAGTGAATAGTGAATAGTGAATAATGGAAAACCTCTTAAACCAATAACTAACCACTATCCACTAACCACTAACCACTATTTAAGTTCCACAACATAAATCTCTCCCTTCACCGTATTATACGCTACCTTTTTCGCTGAAGCAGCAGTTGTCGGGTACATGGCAATCTGATTGGGAGTACTCAGTACTTTTTCAACTTTTCCATCGATGCTTTTCATCAGGATTTTCGATTCGGTTACATATTCACCATTGTCTTTGTCCTGCATGCCTACAACCAGGTTGTCGTTGTACCAAACGGGCGCGTTTAAATAGCCCAGTTTCGCGATGATTTTTCCATTCAGGTCACTCACGAATGTTCCTGTGCCGGCTGCGGTAAATAAAATCATTTTTCGGTTGGGTGACAAAGAAGCCCAGATGTAACCGTTGGCATCACCGACCGGGTTCAGCCGTTGAATTTTGTTGTCACGGTAGATGTTCAGGTTGCTGCCATCGCTCCAAACATAATCGGTTACGGGAGTTTTGGTTTTACCGAAGGTGGCTTTAAGCAACCTGGCATCGGCATAAACCAGGATGCCGTTTTCAAATGCCTGTGGCTGTTTGATGTTGCGGCGGGGTTCCAGCATGGTCACCTTTTTATTGCTGTTAAACTCATAGCTTTTAATGCCTTCTTTACGCAGTCTGTTTTCGTAAATAATATTTTTGAAGAAAACTTTATCACTGCTTTTGCTGAATACCGGCTGAAAACCGGCGCCGGGATCTTCGGATACCCTTACAACCGCATTGTTGGAGAAGTTGTAAATATCCAGGCCAGTGTAGGACTCGGTTGTGAAAGCCAGCATGCTTCCGTTTGCATTGAATTGGGGATGAAAACCCTGCTGATCCATGAGACGATACGATTTCTCTACAGCAATTGTTTGAGCCGACAAAGTCGCGATGCTCAACAGTACGATTCCGATACTTAATAGTCTTTTCATAACATGATTGTATTTAGTTGTTTAATTTTTGTCACATTAGTTACCTGAGTAACATAATTCTTAATTTATTAATCCATTTAAGTTTGTGAATGTATAGTTTCTTTTTTTCAGTTCTTTTATCAGTTTATCGAGATGGGGATAAAACTTGTCTTTTCGTTGGGCTGATGTTCCTATGTGGAACAACAGGATACTACCATTCAGATTTTCCTTCTTTTCTTTTGCCAGGATACGTTTATAAATATCTTTTGATGAAAGATAGTTCTTCATGTCGGGAATGGTGTAATCGGCATTGGAATAAGTGCCGGGTGTAAAATTAACGATCTGAATGCCGGCCTCTTTGCACCAGGAACTGATGCTGTCGTTGTACCATTCGAAAGGAGGCAGATAGCAGGGCGCATCCGCAGGCATAATGCCGAATTTACTCATTTCTGCATAATTCGCTTTCAAATCCTGCAATAGGGTAGCTTTGTCAACCAACAGAGAATCGCGTTTCTCCCAGGCACAGTAAAGCAGATGCTGATCGGAATGGGCGCCAAGGTAATGTCCTTTTTCTTTCAATTGTTGAATCAAGGACTTATGATCCGGATTCCGATAAAAATCGCCTGTAAAGAAAAACGAGGCGGATATCCTCTGTTTCGTCAGAGTTGAAAGAATGGTTTCATACCCATCAGCATATTCATGTCCGGAAAAAATCAGCGAAATGTTTTTCTTTTCAGGATTGGTACGGATGATTCCTCCCTGGACGTAAATATGTTTATCAGGACTACTTGCACCTTCTTTCTGTCTGGCTGATAGAATGTAAGTCAGCGAGGCTGTACCGTCCATCGTCGGTTCATTGGTTGAATAATCGGCATAATCGTCGTGGTAAACAGCCCAGTCGGTTTGAAATGGTGCATATACATCTTCTTTCGTCAGGTGCACTCCGAGCAAACGATTAAAAATGCTACCGTAAACCGGACCATCGACCAATCCTCCCCAGGTTTGGATCCGATGGTTATGCCACAGCGCCGAGTGGGGGTCCGCCGGATAATCTCCTTTAGCCGGTAGGCCGACAATCATGCTTGTCCCCCATGGATTACAGCCAAACAGCCAGTCGACAAGGGCGCTTTCCATTTCGAGGTAACGATTATCACCGGTGGTTTCACGGTATAACCGGCATTGGGTAGCCATGGCCACCACAAGGTTGTTGGAGCACCAGATAAAAGGCACGCCGACCAGGAAAGGATTGCTTTGGGCTCGTCTGTACATACTTTCCAGACCAAGCAGCATATTTCCGGTAAACTCCTTTTTAATTTGGGGATGCCCGACTGTGCTTAACAAGTAGTGACCAGCATTCACGAAAGGATACCATTGGTAATGGCGGGCTGTATCTGAGCACATCCAGGGTGTAACCGGTTCCATGCGTCCGTAGCGTGCCGCTTCCTGCAAATAGCGGTTGTTATTTGTTGTATGATATAGCACTGAAGCAGCGAGTTGCATGTCGTCAGTCCAATTGTCCTCTTCATAAAAATAGGGTGACTTGCCCGGGGCTGTCTGGCATACGCCCGGATTGGCAACGCCATAAGCAAAAACTTCTTCGGCCTTTTGCTGTAATGTGGTAACATATTCGGGGTAATATGGTTTCAGCAAATCACTTCCCATAGCGAAAGCAGCCGCATATTTTCCGGCTATGGAGGCTATGCCTGTCGAACGGTTTTTATTCAGAAATAGACCCTGCGGCTTGCCTGTCGCACGATAAACGGGGCGGCCAGTGCCGGGTCCCCAGCCATAATCCACTTTGTCTTCAGCTGGCAACCTGAACGAAGCATGGTCGCGATCGTCGGCAATCTGATGATACAAGATTTCTTTTTCAGGATACATTTTCAGCAGCCAGTCGAGTCCCCATTTGGCTTCATCGAGTATGTCAGGAACTCCGTTTGCACCGGCTTTACCGTCTGCCTCAAACTGATCGTCGAAGGCATTCGGATTTTGCTGATATGCAAAAAGCATTTGGAAAACAGCATTGGAAGAAGTTGTTCCATATTGCAGATAATCGGAAGCGTCATGCCAGCCACCCCGCACATCCACAAATTTGTGTTTTTGCGGGTCGTCTCCATACACTTCGTAACCATCGTGCTGGTGACAGGTCATGTCGAGCGAAGGATTGTATCCGCACCGTTGCTGACGCATGTAATTGAGCGCATAGTCGGCAGTGCCGTCGTACACATTTCTATTGATAATAACCGGAGGTGAAATGGCATTGCCAGCTTTCAGATAATATACGCCGGGTTTGTCGTATGCTGAAAAATCGAGTACATAAGTGGAGCAAAAAGTATGAAATTTACCTTTTGCTGCCGGATTTTCAGCCTGAAAAACGATTTCGTCCGTCAGGGCGTGATGCAATGCAAAAAAACTGACATCGGCAGGTTCTTTAGCCAGGAATACCGCGCGTTTTACCGATTGGGGCAGATAGCCCAGTTGGTTAATGCGTATCCATGCTTCTGCACTGAATAGTTTCACCGATAGACAGAGCAAAACGATAATCAGCAAATATGTTTTTTTTATCACCATTAATTAAGCATGATTTACGGGATCTACATGTTAATGATGTAAATCCTGTCAGTGTTAATTCTTAATAATTTTGAATGTACTCTTTTTTTGATTTTGCTTTATTGTCAACAAATAATAACCTGATTTCAACTTTTGAACCGGGATAGCAATTGTATTTCCGGTCATTATCTCTGTTTGTAGCGTTCTGACTTTCTGACCGGATAAATTAAATAAGTCAATATCGAATCTACCTGTTTGGTTTTCAGTCTTGATAAGAATTTCTTCCTGCACAGGATTCGGATAGATGTTGAAACCTGATTGGTCCGATGGTATGTGGATTCCCGAAAACTCTCTTCCGTTATAAGCCAGGTTAATTTCTTTGAATCCAAGCTGATAGGCCTGATTTTCCGTCATGGCCTGCAGGTAGAAGTTGAAATTGTCGAGCCAGACGGGAAATACTGCTATGTCGTTAGTGTCAAAAAAATCGCTGATGGCATATTTGATCTCGGTATCGCCACCACCACTGACAAAATCCTTGAATTCTTTCGAAACAGCTTGCTTGCTGTTGTTGGCACGCAGACTGATAAGCATTCTGTCGATGAGTATATCGCCGGTTTTGATCATGATGCTGATACTGTCGGGTAAAGCGTACAGAGGTTTCTGGTTCGTCAGTTTAATAAAAGGCGCACGCCCTGATTTGTATGTGAAATCGACGGCCAGTCCGCTACTCCAGTCCAGCGGTATACCGGATGAAGAAAGTGTTGCCGAAAGTTGTGAAGATGCGGCTAATTTCCAAGGACTACCGGCCTGACTGAAATCATCGTATTTCATTTTTACCTGTTCGGGTATTTCAACGTATACAGTCAGACTATCTTTTATATCCCCGATTGTACCGTAAATTTTTGTTTTACCGTTTTTCAATCCTTTCAGAATGCCATTATCGATTTTACAAATAGATTCATCCGCGATGCTCCAGTTTAACAGGGCAGGAGGGATGGTCAGGCTTCCGCTTGTGGAAATACTGAAAACTTCAATAGGGTAGGACCGTTGTTCATCGATGAGTATTGAATCCAGACGGAATAAGATATCTCCGGAAATGATTCGGATGGTTTTGGAGATGGATATCTGGTTGTAGCTTACGGTTAAAGTACCGCTTGTAGCGTTACCATTGGCAATGAAAGCGCCATCAGGCGTGATTTGTCCCAGCCCTTCAGAACAACTCAAAGTGTAATCTTCGATGTTTTTGTCGATTAACACACCATATTGATTGTAACCCAGTATAACCGGCTTATAGCTTGCCAGTGCAGGCATTTCAGTTCTCAGATCTTCGAAAGCGATTTGTGTGATGTTCTTGTCTTCGGGCGCATTGTGATACACGAACCAGCCATTGGCGACAGGGCGTTCTTTGCCATCTGATGGCTTATTTACAATCATTCCCTCCAACATCATTTGCGCGGAGCCACCACCATCCATAGAAGTGACGTCGGAAGCACCGAAAGCTTTCAAAATACCGCACATGGTTTCAGTATTTGCACCGTTGGAACCACTTCCTTTGTCGATAACAATCAGGTACAATACTTTGCCATCCTGCGAAGCCCCGATTCCCGTGCGTGGATAAAGTTGTGAGTTGTATGCCTCATTGGTATTCCGGTTGGTCAGCGTACCATTTTTCATCACCAGCGCATTGCCGGTAATCATTTCTTTTACCTGTGGGGTTTGATTGTCAGTCAGTGTTTTGATAGACATGTTGACCAAAACCGTATCGCCCGGATTTAACGTGGAAAGAAAGGTTTGAGCCGTACCGCTGCCGGATAAAACCGATTCCCCTTTTTCGAGTAAATTACCTCCCTTATTGGCAATGATTCTCGTTACCACGCAGGTGACATCCCCATTGGTTTTCCATTGTTCGTTGTCAGCAGGTTTGATAAAGATCTCAATGCCGTTGTTGTCTGTTCGCGTGGTTTTACCATCGCCCAGATAATTATTGAATAGAACAAGCTGGTTGTCACCCCGCATCCGGTTGATTTGAGAAATGGTATATCCGCCTTTGCCCGGGATATTTACTTTGCCTGTAAAAGCAATGTCGTCGACCCAGACTTTCTTATTGGCATCAATCATGGCAAAACCAATGCTGCCATGTCCCCGGTTCCAGCTGTTGGGGTCTGTTATCATTTCACCTCCGAGCATGCTTCCGCTGTGTGGAACGCCCAGTAGTTCGGTTGGTTGCCCTTGTCCGGATACAATCCAGAAGTTCCCGTTTACCCCCGCGATGGTCGAATGAGTCGTGCTGCTCAAACGGTTATAGGCCGTAGTCATGGCTTCCGTTTTGCCTACCTGATTGCCGGCTTGAAATGTTTCAATAAAATTATGGGGATTGTTGAGATCAACCTGCAGGATATAGGCTGATAAAGGATAATCCGGTAACTGAAAGCGGGTGTAGAAAACACCCGGACCAACCTGACGATGTTCCAGTGTATCTATTTTTTTCTCAACACCGTTGATGTTGATGGCTGATGTGCTTACAAAAACAGACTGAAACAACATCAGCCCAATGAAGAGGGTTGTTTTTTTCACGATTGCAGGAATTAAAGTATTGATGAAAGAGACAGGAATATCTGAGTCAACAAGATATTCCTGTCGTTAGACAATCATTTAACAGAAAACTTTTTAATACTGTATTTTTCATTTTCATATACCTTTAACAAATAATTTCCCGCAGAAAGATTTTTTACCGGGATACTTAATAGACCACCCTGATAAATACCATGATTCTGCGACATTAATCTTTGTCCGGATAAGTTGTAAATCTCAGTGTAGACAAACTGCGAATTGTTTTCTTCCAACTGAAGTTGGAGCATTTTATTTTCAACTGGATTAGGAAATAGAGTAAAATTATTTAGCTTTTTTCCGGACATTCCGCTTACAACAAAATCCTTATATACTAATTGAATATCTTTCAGCGCTAATGTATAGGATTTTCCTTCAGTCATAGCAGATGTTTCGTAATAAAATTTGACATTATCGAAACTGATTGGATAAACAGCCCTGTCTGTAATGTTAAAAACCCGATTTACAGGTATGTTGAGAGAAAAATCGGTACTTTGTACGAAAGTATTTAATTCGGTGGTCACGTTTTTGGTGCTATTATTTGCTTTCAGTGTAAAAATAGCTCTCGAAATAGCTATGTCGCCAATATTCATTACAAACTTAATAGTATCAGGTAAGCCGTAAAAAGTTTGTTTCCGCGTCATTGTTATATAAGGTGAGCGACCGGCAGCGTGCGTAAAATTCACTGCTGCTCCATGTTCCCAAGCTATGGGTAGTTTTTCAGTGTTCAACTGTGCACCAAGCCAGTTCGAAGCAGACAACGACCAGTCAGAAACCTTTAAACTGTCAGCAGTTGTTACAGAAGCGAGAGGATTTTCCACACGAATTTTAATATTGTCGGTAGCCGAACCAATCGTTCCTGTTGCGGTTGTTTGTCCGTTTCTCAAAGCAATCACTTTTCCTTCTTCAATGCGAACAATATTTTCATCAGCAACCGACCAAGTCAATACATCGGAGGCAATCGGTACTTTACCTGTTTCGGTACTAGCCAACACTTCTATCAAATAATCATCTCGATTATCTACCAGAACAGAGTCGAGACGGATGTCTATTTCGGAAACAGGCAAAAGATTAATTGCAATTTTTGTCGTTATCGTTCCGTTAAAGGTTGCTGTTATTTCGCCGGAAGTAGTTCCGGTAGCAATAAATTTATTGTCCTTAATCGTTCCTAAACTTTCGGGACAAGTCAGTATGACGCCCTGCATATCACCGTCAAGCAACACATCATATTGATTGTAACTGCGGAATTGTGGAATGTATTCGCCGTAACGTGGTAACGAAACAGTTGTTTTGTAAGGAATTATTTTTGCAACAGTATTGTTGGTCGGTGCAGTAGAAACCACAAAAATGCTATTTGCTACAGCGCGTTCAGAGCCATCACTACCGTTATTTACAGGTCCGCCGTATTCGGCAATATACATGCAGCTCGAACCTCCGCCATCCATATTCATGGCATTGTATGCACCTGCGCTTTTCATAATAACTCCGAGTACTTTTGTGGTGCATCCGTTCGATACTCCACGTCCGTCCACCACGCAGAAAATAACCGTGTCTTTCGTCATTGAATAGCCTAAACCAGTACGCGGATGCAATTCGTTCCAGAAGTTCGAAGTTTCCACGACACCGTTTTTTATAATTGGAGCGTAATTATCGCCACCCGTCATTTGAACAAAGTTAGAGGTGTTGTTGCCGTTAATACTCAAATTCAAACGAAGTTCTATTTCATCATCTACCGATAAGTTATTAAGCTCATTTGCAGCGATACCGTGCCCGGAAAGAACTGCTTTTCCTTTTGGAATAGACATATTTCCAACGTTTATTTCTTTTTTCAATACTTTGGCTCGCAGACTTTTATTTGTTCCCCACGTATAACCTTCGAGTAATTCTATCAATATTTCCGTACCATATTCGTTGGTACGGGTACTTTTTCCATTGTGATGATTGTAAAGTACCAATTTATCTGTGTTTCGCAGGTGATTAACCGAATTTATTATCCATGTTTCTGTGCCGAATAGTATGTTCCCATCATAATTTGCGGCGCCTATCTCAGATTTTTTTGCCTCATCGATAAGGAATGTATTCCAGTTTGTTGGAATTTTTGCTATTTCACCGTTTATCATGTTGCCGCCAGTTGGATAGCCGGTATATGGTGTCCCGGTATTATAAAAATCACCGTTGGTGCCGGCAAAATAATAAGCATTTTCTGTAGAAATACGCTTGGCAAGTGCTGAAGGGCGTTCGCCGCTGTAAATTGAGTCTCTCCCCAATGCTGCTCGTATTTCGACATGCGGATGTTTCAAGTTCGCTTTCAGAAAATAAACGTCTAAGCGTTTCGTTGAAGTTGTCAGGCGGAGGGCGGTGTATTGTGTCCCAGGTCCGACCTGATGATTTTCAAGTGTATCGACGGTATAAGCAACGCCTTCTATATCCAATGTTTGGGCTTGCGTGAAAACGAATGTAAATAAGATACTGATTGTAAAAAGTGTTTGTTTCATGCGTAAGTAGTCGAGCCTTAAAAAGCCCATTTTCGTATTATATTATTGTTGATTTGGTAAAACATAGCTTTTATCAAGTCAACAATTTGTATTTTAAATTCGAGCCAAAAAGATGATTTCCATTTATTCATCATCCTTTTGAAGTTAAATGCAGCTGCTGCAAGCATTACATTAATATTATCGCCTGTAATTCCTTTGTAGAAGTTACGATTTAAGCGGTGGTCAGTTTTTAAATGACCATTTATAGGTTCTATGGCAGCTCTTTTCCTAAATTGCTTCTTTAGTTTATTTTGCTGATATTGAGATTGTTTTCTGTTGTTGAAAGGTTTTGGAATTTCGATTGTCGTATCGTTAATTTGTCTTTTCCCTTTGTAACCTCTGTCTCCAATTAATGTCTTTAGGGTTCTTTTGCCTAATAGCCTTTCTGTTTGTTCCAGTGCCGGTTCTATTGTGTGTCCATCATACGGATTTCTAAAACCCAGAGCGCCAATTATCACACCTGTGGTTTGGGTGTAAATGATTGATACCTTATTCCCAAACTCATACTTCTTGTGCTCTTTCCCTTTGGATATGCATTGAACATCAGGTTCATGCACAGAATAAATTTTGTTCTTGTCGCTCTTTTTCTGATTTAAAATACGCTTAAATAAATCAATGTCTGATTGATATCTCGAATCGGGGGATAAGTTTCTCTCCAACTCACGAACCAATCTGCCTGCAATGGTTTTCTCTTTTCTATCGGCTTTTCTGGCTTTCCATTTGTTACGTGGATGATTCCTGAAACGCTGATCTAAACTTAATTTCTTTAACGTGCGTGTGTAGCTTTGACGTACAGGAAGATTCTCTTTTTCTGCTATATTTCTGCACTTGTCAATTATTTTTCTGTGCAGTTTGCTGTCTGTTGGAAAAGTTATATTTTTCTCCTGGACAGTAGTGTCAATACTCGCTGTAGAATCATTACTATCATTTCCATTAACACGAATGCTTTCCTTTAAAATCAATTCTATTCCGCTCTCTCCAATCCTATTCCGAAAATGAACCAACTCAGAGGCCTCGCACGGCTCACAAGGCTGAAATACATGTTCCCCACAAAAATATTGATAATAGTTGTTTTCACTCCATTGCTCAACCACACTTTCATCTGAAATGTTGCGTAAATGCTTCAATATTAGCAATCCTACCATTAGTCGAATCGGCTTTGCCGGACGTCCATTGTCCAAACAATATAATCGTGAGAACGAATCTTCAAACATTTGCCAATCCACTTTATTGGCTAAAATATACATAGGATGTTTTTGGTTTAACATATCTTCTAGTCCCAAAAACATACAGCTTTGCTGAGTATCTTTCTTCTTTGATAGCATAATATATTTGCAAGATTTATGCATCAAATATACTAAAACTTGCAGATGTACACAATACTTTTTAGATTTATTTTACTGATAATCTTATATTTATGGACTTTTTAAGGGTCGACTAAGTAATTTGTGTTTAATTGTCGCATGGAACTCGCATGTCGGATTTTCATCAGTTTTGGTGATTACCCTTAATCATGCTCGTTTCATCTGTTTTTTTTTACTATGAAAAAAGGTGGTGGAATATCCCACCACCTTTTTATTACTATTTGATCAAACTTTTTCAATTTTATCTCCATTAGAGAAGTCTCCAATAGAGATAAAATTATTTCACTACTATCTTTTGAATAGCTGTTTCTCCCATTATGGTGGTAGCTTTCACCACCAATACACCACTTACAGATACATCCAGAGACGATATGTTCCGAGCTTGAGCTACTAATTGACCGGCTATATTGTATACCTTTACACCAGCTATTTCTTTTCCGAAGTTCAACGTTTTTCCGTTTACACCGACTGTAACCGCAGCATTGTTGTTAACTTCCTCGACTGCTGATTGTACTCCCTTTTTCAATTCATATACGCCATAACCATTATCGGTAGAATAAATGTAAATAATGGCTTTTTCTGCTGATACATCTACTGATGATACTACCGCTCGAGCTCCATTGCTTGCTATACCTGTACCTGCTTTTGGGAATGTCCACAAAGAAATCATATCTTTGAACTCTCTGTTGGCGTTGGCATATTTGAATAAACGGTAAGCATAACCTGGAGTACCTGCACCATCGGTTGCGGCAATGATCAGGTAGTAATCGCCTCCAAACTCAAATTCAGTTATACCGTTTCCGCCAGTTTCAATTGCTACGCCTGCGTCGTCGGTAGCAGCAGGAACTAAAGCTCCGTCATTC
Source organism: Bacteroidota bacterium (assembly GCA_023459355.1). GTDB lineage: Bacteria > Bacteroidota > Bacteroidia > Bacteroidales > Paludibacteraceae > Paludibacter. The sequence goes on from JAEWUM010000056.1 coordinate 40,407, forward strand.
GACGGTTGGTAGAAACCGTCTACCCAATTGCCATCCATATCAATCAAAGTCGGCAATGAGCGGAAATAATCAATATAGAATAAGTTTTCATCAAATGGATATGTTTGAGGAGCATCACTATTTGGAGCAAGTCCAACAAGTCCGGTTCCGGCGGCATCTTCTACACCAGTGTTAATATCGATACTATACGCTGCTTGTGCGACACCATTTATAATATCCCACTTATACACACGTGTAGAGTTTGCATTTGCACCAAGAATGTACCCGTTGCTTTCCACATCACCATATATGCTAAACGCATCGATACGAATAAATGGTGCAGCTCCCTGATCCGACAAGTCAGGGTTGTCATTCAAAATTTCATCAATAATCAGCGTTCCGGCACCAGTTGTTTCATCAACTTTCCAAACTTGGAAGGGTTGTGCTCCTGAAGTGATACAGTTACCCAAAAGAATATTTCCGGCGGCATCCAGTTTTATATCATTATAACGCAGAGTTCCAGCCGGACTTTTTACACTGTCTTCGCCTGCAATATTTTTCCATTGGTGTTGGAAATAAACATTATCATCCAACACAAGAGCAGGAAGGCGTTCACCTGTTGCACCATCAACAATGGTAAGTTGATGTAAACCACGGTCAGGGAAGTACATTTTTCCGTTTTTGGCTACCATGCCACGTACAAATTGCGCTGCGCTTGCTACTGGATTTGCTGAAAGGTTATCCATTACGTTGGAAACCAGCCAATTACTCGTCAATGTATAAGTGTTTTCACCTACTGTGCGTACGGGATAAGCATAAGTGTCGGGGCGTGGAACGGGAGATGCCGCTACGTCAGTCGCATAACCAACAAGACTGTGAGTTGAGCCATTGAACAAAGCGATGGCTTTCAGATTTAATTTCGTGCCTATTGGAAATCCAGCCGAAGCATCCAATGCCAATACAATGGAATTGGTTTCATCGGTCAATGTCAGGTTATTTCCATCAATAGCACTGATTTTTAGCCCTTCGAAGCTCACCAATTCATGTGTATATTGGTTGGCAGCATCAGTTACAAGAGTAGAAAGGAGTAGCTTTTGAATAGCAGGTAAAGCAGCGATTTCTTTTCTTATTACAACAGTTCCTGTTAGTTTTCCGCCTGCGGCAACAGTTCCACTTATGGTAATGTTATCGCCTTTTACAATATCAGGAGTAGTGGCAAATGTAACTTCTAAACCAGCCGAAGCATCTTGAATGTAAGCAGTTGTACCATTTACATAAGTTACAACACCTTGTGTTTTGGTTGTAGTTCCGGCTGCGCCTTCCCACACTTCCTTACAAGTAGCAATATATTCGCCGAATTTGGCATAAAGTGTAATATCACCTTCTGTACCTGCAGTAATGGCAGTTATTTTCTCGCCTGAAAATTCAGCATTATTATACCATCCTAGAAAACTTTCGCCTTCTTTGTAAGGGATTGGAAGAGTGATTTCTACAGTTCCGTCATAAGTAGCGGGGCCGGCAAAGCCATGTTTCCAAGTTGATTGGAAGGATTCGATGCTTCCTGCGATGGTATAATCGGCAGAAGCTGGCCATGAAGTACGAACAGAATTAAAGAAAAATGCACTTAAATTGTAACGCAAATAAGAAGCATTGGCAGAAGGTAAATTTGTGGCGGCTATGCCTTGAGCAGTACAAGTTGCGTTCATATAATCAATCAACCATTGCCACTTGGCTTTTACCGTAGCGTCTTGGATGAAATCTAAGGCCATAGAACCAGCTTGTGTAGGAATGCCCTTGGGTACAGCGTTAACGGCGGAACCATTGTCAGTAATAAGTTGTGCCAAAGATGTCCACGCAGTTTGTCCACCGCCTTTAAAAGTGTTCCAGGAATTATACAAACCCTGGTACATATCTTCTTTGTCTTTCCAACCATCAGGGTTGGTTACACCACCATTCAACACGTAGGTGATGTTTCCGCCTGCTGCAAAACTCAAAATAGCCATGCTGCAAGCCATTGTTAATAATGTAAGTTTTTTCATAAAACACGTTTTTAAGAATTAATAATAGATTTATTTTGTCACTTTGATCGTTTTCTTTATTGTTCCTGTTGTTACTTTGATTAGATATATGCCTTTATTCAGATCTTCTATATTTGGCGATATAGTTGTTTTCCCTGTTTCCAATCCATAGGTTTGTTGTTCTAATAATACACCTGTTGTAGAGAAAATCTGAATTGTTGCTGTCGTGTTTTCTTCACTGTTTATTATTATTTTATAACCATTTGCACCATCGTGATAACCGTAACACAAGTCAGTTGATTTAATGTTTTCTAGACCTGTTTGCCCGTTCAAGTATACCGATATAACAGATGAAGGCTCGGTTTGTCCTATAGAACTTCCTGCTTTGACACGGGCGTACCATATTCCTGCTGTTAGATTATCGTAGGCAACGCAAGTTTCGTTCCACTCGACAGTCTTTACTTTGATGTTACGTGAAGGAAACGAGATGTCTTGTGAAATTTCTATTCGGAAATTTGTAGCAGGTTGTTGTTGCCAGCAAATTTCAAGGGTCTTACCGTCTATTGTTGCCCCGTCGGCAGGCGAGATAATTACTGGTATAGGAATTTCCTGTTCTTCAGTTTTGAAAGCAATATGTTCAGAAATGGCCTGAATTGAACCGAGCGAAGCATATACACGGACGTAGTAGGTAGTTGCTGTAGCCAATGTTTTCTCTGGTACAGTTACTTGTGTAGTCTGTACGGTTGTACTGTAGTTTATCTCGGAGAAGTTTGATCTACGTGAAATTTCAAGCGTATAACTCGCTCCTGTTCCGATATTTTGCCAAGTAATAGTAGGCGTGAGACTCACATTAGTGGCAGCGTCTTTAGGTGAAATAATAGAGAATTTTGTACCGTTAAAACTCCAAACAGCAGATGTAGCAATTGGCGCATTGGGTTTTATAGCTTTCACGCGCCAATAATAGGTACTATCATTTTGGATATTGACCAGCACTCCCGAGTTAAATTTAGCTTCGAAAACTTCATAAGAAGCAATAGGTTGTGTGAAAGCAGCATCTTTCGCGATTTCCCAAATATAGTAGATTATTCCTTCTTCACTGTTCCATGTGAAAATTGCCGGCAAAACAATGCCTGTTGCTCCGTTGACAGGATACTTCAAAACCGGAGTGGCTGCGGTAGTCTCGCTTTCTCCCAGTACACGCGGCGGATATTCGTAACCGTAGCGGTCATAAATAGCAACGGCAATTTTATGCGTAGAATTACTGATACCTGCAGCCAAGGTATAAGTTTTCGAGTAAGAAATGCCTTGTAAATATTTTGTGCTTGTAAAAACATCAGCATCATTACGATTAGCATTAGGAATGGCATAAATGGTATAACGGACATTCTCATTCTCATAATTCCACGTCAGATTTTGTCCGGAGATAGTAAGTCCACTGATCGAGTTTTGTGGTGTTGGCTTTTTCCAAGCATAAACAGCCCGCAATGCAGGGCGTTGATACACTTTATTTTTAAGAGAATCCAGTGTCCTTTTTGCTAAATTGTTAGACGCAGTGCGGAAATAAACAGCTCCCGTTACACCATTACGGTCGGCGTCACGATTCACATTTACTTCTGCGGGTAATTCATTGTAAGCATTGGCGTAGGAACTGGTATTGCTCGAGTAGAAATGTCGTCCGAATTTGTTGGCAACTTTGGACCACCATGGGCTTAGCAAGCTATAGTCAGGACTTCCCCCAATAGGCCAGTAAAGTTGTGGTGAAATGTAATCTATCGAACCGTCTTTGAGCCATGCTAACGGATCGGAAAAAATACTGTTGTACTGCCAATCGCTTCCAGGTGAAGGTTCAACACCATATTTTTCAGCATGCGATGCGCTGCTTGCCGATACTCCTGCGGGACCAATACCAAAAGTAACATAAGGTTTTATAGAATTTATTTTCGCTTGGACATCACGTACCATTTGATTGATATTTTCACGCCTCCAGTCGTTTCGAGTTAACCCATTGGGATTGTATGCCTGATACTGTGCGTTATCCATTGCATCTGTTGTGCCGTTTGCATAAAAATAATCATCAAACACAATTCCATCGACATCGTAATTTTCAACTATATCTGCGATTACATCACATATTCTTTGACGTACTTCAGGCATACCCGGATTTAAGTACTTTAGGTGGCTACCATAGTCAAGTAACCAATCCGGATGCGATACTTCATAATCATTTGACAAACCTGTATGTGAACTTGAGGACGTAGAATAGCGATAGGGATTAAGCCACGCATGAAGTTCCATTCCGCGCTTGTGTGCTTCGTCAATAGCAAAAGCTAGTGGATCCCAACCAGGATCAGCTCCATGAGGTGATGATAGCCATTGGCTCCAGGGTTCATACTTTGACTTATAGAAGGCGTCGCTCATACCGCGAACCTGAAAAAATATTGTATTAAAATTAGCAGCATATAGTCGGTCGATAAGACTTATCAGAGAAGACCTTTGTACGCTTCGAGCGGCTTCACGGGCAGCTTCATTTGTTCCTGTAGCTGCTGGGACAGTTATATTATTTTCATTTACTTTTGGCCAATCCAATGCCCACACAGTTGAGAGCCATGTTGCCCGTACATCGCGTTTAGGTGATTGAGCAGGTAACCCTGTTATAATCAACATGCAAACTGTTAATACAAAAATCTTTTTTAAAAATATACTGTTCATATTAAATACTTAACTAGAAAAGTTTTGATGGCGCATTGTTTACTGCTACTCCATAGACTTCGATACCTTCAATCACGTGTTCTATCTTCTTTGTTGCGGCATTGTAACGCATCAATCCTGATTTCACTTCATCGGGATAGGCAGAACGTAAACCGAAATACACGTCACCAGTGGCTTCATCTAAGGCCAATTGGCAAATTCCAATATACTCTTTATCCGATCCTTCGCCTTTTCCTGCTTCGGTAATCGGTGTAACAGTTTTTCCAGTGGTAGTTGTCAATAAGTAATTTTTTAAAGCGGTTTTAGATCCTCCAATTTCGTTCAGTTCCGCTAAAGTACAACGGTATAATCCTTCGTAACCAGCATCGAAAATGGAAAAATAAAGTACCTGATTTTTCGAGTCCCATGCCAACGATTTTGGGAGCATGCCTGATAAAGCAATGCCTGCGGCAGGCGGTATTCCTCCGCCAGTAATAGGCGCCGAAAGAATATCAGCATCAGTAAAACGAAAAATACCTGTTCCATTATTGGTTTTGCACCAATACCATGTTCCATTGATTTTCGTAAAACTTGCGTTTAAGGAACCATAAGTAAAACCATTGCTGTAATAGCCAAGTAAGGCGTTTTGCACATACCACGTAAAATCTGTAGGCGAATATGTTTTGTTTCGGTCTTTGAGAGGAATTTTAGCAAAACCTGTACGTCTATCCGAAAAATACAAATCTGATCCTTCAATATAGCCATAATAGGGATCGTTGTAACCAGCTCCTTTTTCGTTTGTCAGCATAGTTTCAACTTTCGAACCGTCTTTTGCCATCACGGTAATGCGCCCATCTCCCAACCCGGCATCGTCAGACACGTAAGTAAATTGTACACCACAATCAATTATATACAGCGACTGGTCATTGTAGAGAATGTTTAGGGGGTGTTTTCCTGACGAAACCGCCATATCAAACGGATAAATATTCATTCCAGCAGGCTTGTTAGCAACTAATTTTAATGCCATGATGTTGCCGCCTTTCGTAGCATAATATAAAGTGGGAACTTCAGCATTATACGCCACCGGTACATTTACCTTACCTTCTTCAAGCATCCGTCCGCCAAGTTTTACCTGCAAACGTACAGTTTGAGAGCCCACATGACCGAATTTCAGCTTACCCGGGTTCTCGAGCGTGGAAGAAGTCATCGGGTTGTTATTCTCGTCGGTTGTACCTTCAGGGAAAATCCATGAATATTCTACTCCTAGACCTTCGGGGTTTGGTAATTCGAACGAAATGCTGACCGGCGTGGTAAGTACTTCGCAAATACCACCTTCTATTGGGTTTATCCGCATTATCGGCACGATGTCTTTTATAAGGATTGGTTGCATGCGGTATTTCGAATCAGCGACGGTCAGTTTTACCTGATAAGTGCCGGCATCGGTGAATTTGTGTGTAACAGTTTTGCCTGTTTCAACTGGTGTTCCATCTCCAAAATCCCACATACATATACCATCTAACGTAGAAGTGCTGGTAAATTGTACTTGTGCACCTACATAATAGTCTAATTGATAACTATCGTCGATAACTTCATATGTAAAGGATACAGCTGCCGAAGGCAAATCTTCTATTTCGGGTTCGTTTTCAATGCACCCTGAAACAATAAATCCAATCAGGCAGATTAACCAATACTGTATTGTATATTTTTTCATTTTTATTTATTTAATAGTAAATAGCCAAATCGTAAATTAATTGATGTCAATTTTTTTTGAAACTGTTGTTCCATACACGCCTTTTTTGTCGTAAACGCGCATAATGGCATTTATATAATAAGTACGTTTGTATTCAACATTATAATTCGCTGCTCCTGCTATCAACTGGTCGAAAGTGATGCCATCGTATAAAGTTTTAATTTCAGTCGGAACCGGTCCATCATTTTCGAGACTTCCTCCTGGAAAATGATACACAAAAATACTGTCAGGACTTCCCGAATTGATTGTGGCTATATTGTCGTAAGTCGAATCTGTATATTGTCCAAAATCTTCGAGCAAACTCATACCGAGTATCATATTTTTGAAATCTGCGAATTTCATCAGATTATACAAGCTATCTTTAAAATGTGGCATAAAGTCTTCTCCAAAATACAATTCCATTTTTTGGGAATCAAATGTTTCTGGTTTAACCCATGAGAGTGGTGCCAATGTTCCACTCACAGGAAATTCTGCTTCAAAAGTGTAAGCATGAATTGAATCAGACCATACAGCAAGTGAGTGGGGATATTCTTGTATTTTTTGGTAAATCCGTTTTTCTTCGGACTTTGTGGAACTGATAGAATAGGTAAAGGTTGTTACCCATGGACACGATACGGCTTTTTCCTGTGTTTCAGTCAAGCTATACCATACTTCAGAATAGTCGATATCCTCCGACGTAGTGTAATATTGCAACACGAAAGGCATCGTACTTCCCGCGCTGACCGTAGAACTTTCTATTTCCCAATATGCTTGTGGACCAACATTACCCGTAATGGCTTCTTCATCAATAAAATCGTGTTTTTCGCAAGCCGAGAAAGTCAGAATCATGATTAGCATGATAATAAGATTTCCATGCTCTTTTAAAATATATTTCATATTATTCATTTCTTAATTTTTAATTCACATCATTATTTCCACTCTGTTGCATCGTTGCTAATAGCCTTTCCACTGGTGTTATACGCCCATATCATTCGTTTCTTCATCCATTCATAGTTTTGGTAGGCGCCCAGTCGTTCCAATTCTTTTTTGTTGTACTTTTCTTCAGTTTCCGGGTCAGGATTTAAACGATGAATCCATGCGTTGGGCGAAAGTTCGGCATTTTGTCCGAAATCTTCGGGTTTCATCCAATACGTTTCATATAAGTTGTAGGGACGGCGTAATGAAAACTCTGTAGTCATCGGGTTATTACCTGAGCCAAATTGAGCATTTCCTGCGGGCCCGAATCCGGGGATATTAGTACCACCTCCTTTGCTGGTATAACAGTTAGTTATCGTATAGACATAAGTATCGTCATACTTAATTCCATTAGTTTTACTGCTATAATTGTAACGGCGCAAGTCTGTCCATTGTTCAGCTTGCAAGTACATTGCCACGTATTTTTGTTGCATCAAATCAGCGATGGTAAATAAACTTTCGCCCGGAAATTTTATAGCCCAGAAAGCTTCGTAACGTTTACGGGCATTATTTCCTTCTGCAGGTGTTGGTTCATGTACTCCCCAACGACTGAAGTTATGCAATACTGTAGCCTTTGTTGTATTATATGCTGCGGTTATATCGCCAGCCCAATATTGTGCTTCGGCTTTGATAAACATCAGTTCTTCGTCGGTAATCAATGCTATATAACCGTTGTTTTTTGAGTAAGGATTTTCTTCTGAAAATAAATCAGGATAATAAGTTACTTTCATTGATGTTTCCATGCCAATGCCGTTTTCAAGCCAACGGAGAACAATGTCTGTTGGTGAAGCGGAAGGACGTGGGCTCATTATTTTTTGAGCGCGTGGATCAAGCGCATAATTTCGCCCGTTGCTTGTGACATTGGTGGTATATGCCCCCAATATTCCGTAAGCAAAGAACTTACTTGGAATTGATGTAGCCAAACGGTTTGCACGGCTTTCCCATGAGTTAATAATTGGTGCCGCAGGTCCCCATGGACAATTTTGTTCATTGGTGCCACCCGAATAATTGTAGCGAGGTTCTTCCCATTCAGGGTCGTTTAGAATTTCGTCCACCATGCCAATAATTTTGTTGCACACCTCAGGCGTGTTTTCCCAGTTAGGCAGTTTACGTAACCATAAGCGGGCACGCAGTGCTTTAGTATATAAGCCCCACTTTTTCATGTCGCCTTTGTAAATACGATCCATTTTTTCGGTAATGGGTATGTTGTCTGCATTCTCTACCCATGCAGGATCGTTGTAGAGAGCAACCAATTCATCGGCCTCTTTAAACATCCAAGCATATATTTCTTCTTGACTGTCATAAGTCGGTGATGTGGATGTGTAGGCGTTGGAACGTGGCATTTCACCAAAGAGATCTGTGGTCAACATAGTTGATTGCAACATAATAGTACGCCCTATTAAAATGAAATTCTTTGAGTTTATTTTTTCGGCGGCACGTTTCATTTCATCTATGTTTGCTCCCAAATCGTAGAAGTGGCGGCGCCATTGCGGATGGCGGTTGACAATACCAAGGAATCTCCATCCGCTACTATAAGAATACGAACTTGATGGAGCTTTATCAGCCGTGGTAAGCGCTTGAGACAAATATACACCGTATTCGGCATGGTCGTAGTTTTGCCAGGCTGCGTAAAAACAAGCGGTAGGTAATGCTTGGTCAACTGTAATGGTAGTTGGACTATCTTTGCTCGTATTTACATCTAAGAAGGCTTCGCAGGAAATAAAAAACAGCGGGAAAAGTCCCCCAAGCCCCCATGAAAGAAGGATGTGTATGTTGGTAAAAATCTTATAAATAGTCTTCATGTCTTTTTTGATTTTTAATTCTTAATTAAAACGATGCCGTTAAACTGAAGTTAATTCCTCTCGTACTCGGTACAGCGTAATTGTCGATGCCTGCCGAGCCTGTTCCTCGGGCGTCAGTGTTGGCATTCAAAGTAGGATCAGCACCGGTGTATTTTGTCAATAGAAAGAGATTACTCCCTGTAAGTGAGGCTTTCACGCCGGTAAGTTTTGTTTGTTTGAGCCAGCGCTGTGGAAGTGAGTAGGCCAATGTTATATAACTCAAACGAATATATGATCCATCTTCGATAAAGTTTTCGCTCACGCCATAAAAATAATTTGTGATTGTTGTGTAGTCGAGCGTGATAGGAGTCGTATTGGGTTCATACGTGCCGTCAGGCTGTTTCACTATACCGTCGATCACAACCTGTCTTCCACGGTAGGTTTCAAGCATTTTACTCTGTCCCATCGAAATCAGTCCGCGTCCAGTAATGTTGGCTACATCTCCGCCGAGCCTTCCATTAAGGAGGAACGACAGTGATAGACCTTTGTAATTGAAGGTACTTGACAAACCGGCAGAAAACAATGGTTCGCGGTTTCCGAGATAGTTGTCTTTTTCTGGGGCAATAGTTGGATAGCCGTTGATATCGCAAATAATTTTCCCATCCTCTGTACGAGCATAAGTCGTACCTGTCAGTCCTGTTGTGGAACCACCGGCGTATGCAGATGTGAAGATATCGCCGTATTGCACTCCATTAATATAAGTTAGTCCATCAGGCAGGCTTACGACTTTCCCTCTGTTCAAACCAAAGTTAAGTGAAGCTACCCAAGATAAATCTTTCCGTTTGAGAATGTCCTGTTCCAGTACAAATTCGACACCAGCGTTGCGGATACTTCCTTCATTGCGTGTTTGCAGTATGTAGCCTGATGAAGGTGACACTCGAACGGTTACAATTTGATTGTCAACCTGAGTTTGATAATAGGCAATATCTAATCGGGTGTGATTATCGAAAAAACGCAGGTCAGCACCTATTTCCCACGATGAAGACATTTCAGGTTGCAAGTTACGGTCGGCTGACGAGAGTGTAGGATCGATTCCGTAACCGTTATCGGGATAAGTCGCAAATTGTTTGTAGCGCCGGTCGTAAAGATATGCGGGCGCATCTTTTCCTACCATAGCGTAATTTCCACGTAATTTTCCGTAATTAAATATGTCGTTTGTAATCTCAAACAACTCCGAGAAAAGCAATCCTGCCGTAATCGAAGGATAGTAATATGGATTGCTGATAATTGTCGAAGACCAGTCCCAACGGCTTGTTAGACTAAGCGATGCAATTCCTTTGTAGTCGCCGCGAATTTCTCCGAAATAACCGAAAGTTCGTCTTTGGCTGTGCGTTGCCGTACGGTCAGTTAGAAAAATGTAAGCGCTGTTCGTGTTGCTCAAACTGTATGTTCCGGGGATGATAAAATCACGTCCCTTATTTGCCATAGACAGTCCTTTCGACATTTTTAGTTCTGTACCAGCCAATAGATCAATGCTGAATTCATTAGGCAAATCAATTTTGTAGGTGGCTATTGCTCCTGCAGTAAATAATTGGCTACGACCTGACGAAACGCTGTAAGCCCCGAGCTTATCATAATAATCTTCATTACCCATCATATCTTTAATGTCCTTATCGGAAAGATATGGTTTTGTGTTGTATTTGTAAAGGTAATCGTTGTAGGCGGCTAACTCGGCTTCATAGGCATCAATTTCAGCCTGAGTCGCCCCTTCGGCGAGTGCTGCAGGAGCGTTTAGTGCTTTATAAATAACCGAATCGTCCCAGCGGGGTACGCTGTATCCATCATATGAAGATAGACTGGTGTCGTAACTTACACGGCCTGTAAGGCTGAAGTTTTTAAAAGCTTTCCATTCCACCGAGCCATTGATAATATTACGTAGACGGTTGTTTTCTCCCCAGTCGTTATAGCGTGAGTAAAGTGGACTTATCGGTGAATTGTATTTGTTTACGTCGCTGTAATACAAATAACGTGGAAAATGGTTGGCTTCTTCATAATCGGTAATTGGATCGTTAATGGGCCATCTGTAAACCGATTCCATACCTGTTGCATCGAAAGAACGGTAACTATTCTGCGTAATGTTTGCTGATAGTGTAAAAGTAAGTTTTTTAATAGGTGTATAACTCCCTTTTAATAGTACACCTGTCTTTTTTAAGTAATCGTTGGGCACGATGCCGTCGTTTTTCGAATAATTAACTGAAGCGTAGGCTTGAAATTTTTCGCTTCCGCCTGTCAGGCTGAGATCGTATTTTTGATAAAAGCCCGTTCCGAGAAAATCTCCAACATTGTCGTAAATTTTTTCATTATTGTTAAGTAAAGGCCCCCAGCCACCCATGGTTTTTTCTTTGTAAAATCCTTGGTATCCAGGAGAATAGATGGTTTGTAGTTCTTGTACATTTGTTGGTGTGTCGTATTGCCAACTTACATTTGCTGTTACCGACATCTTGCCTGCTTGTCCACGTTTAGTGGTAATCATAATTACACCGTTGGCAGCATCCTGACCGTACAGTGCAGCGGCAGCAGCACCTTTCAGTACCGTAATGTTTTCGATGTCATTCGGATTAATATCGGCAGCTGAACTTCCATTGGCCGAAATAGGTACGCCGTCCATGACAAATAATGGCTCATTACTTTGTGATGTGTTTACTGATGAAATTCCACGGATAATAATTTGTGATCCGGCATTGGGCGAACCGCTTCCTGTTGTTACGTTTAATCCTGCTACCTTACCTTGTAACGCGTTGACAAAGTTAGGCGTTTTGCTGTCGGTCAGGTTGTCGGCGCTTACACTCTGAACCGCAAAGTTCATTCTTTTCTTTTCCTGTTGAATACCCATCGCCGTAACAACTACTTCGTCAATGACCAATGCATCGGAGCGCATGGTGATGTTGAGAATAGATGTGGTTGGAGTCATTTTTTGTTCCTGAGTCTGCATGCCGACATAACTAAATACGATGGTAGCTGTGTTTGGTACGTTCGACAAGTTGTATTTTCCGTCCAAATCGGTAATTGTCCCGGTAGTGGTGCCTTTAACGACAACAGAAACCCCAATCAACGGCTCCTGACTTTCGTCGACAACTACTCCTGAAATCGACTTTTGTGCAAAAACACATAGTGGTGTAAATACAAGTAAAATGAGTAGATAAAAATACTTTCTCATGCTGCTTAAATGGATTTAAGGGGATAATATTGCTTAAATTTATTGATGATTATGTTGAAATTGTTTGTTTCGAAATCTTGCGCAAGTTAGAAATCATTTCGGTTAAAAAAAATTTTCCTTCTATTTTATGCTATATTTTTTTGATAAATTAACCAATATATATATGTGTTAGCGAAAATAAATAATTAATTACAATAATTAAATATTTTGACTATTGAATTATGTGTTAAAATGGCAATAATAAGCTGATAAATAGATGTTAAGTGAAATATATGAAATTAAAATATGTGTATAATGTATAATGAAACTTAATGAAATGTAGTGTTGTGATGTATATTAGAAAAAGAAATTTTACTTTCGTGCGACAATATGATATCAATTCAAATAAAAAACACCGCATTGGATGCCATGAAAAAGTTAAGAACTGTTTTTTCTGCTGTTGTTTTATTTGTAATTCAATGGAGCCTGACTGCTCAAACGAACTATCCGTTTGAGTTTGCCCTGATTACAGATATCCACATCAGTCAAACAGAAACCAGTGTTGATGATTTACAAAAGACTGTTTCTGCTATAAATAACACGCCTGAAGTGCAATTTGTTTTTGTTTCGGGTGATTTAACGGAAGGTGGTGATAGGAAATCAATCGCAAAGGCAAAGGAGTTATTGGATGAACTACGGGTGCCTTATTTTGCTGTTCCCGGAAATCATGAAACCAAATGGAGTGAATCGGGCGTAATGGATTTCAGCCGGATTTTCGGAGGGGATCGCTTCAGGTACGATTACGGTGACTTTGTGTTCCTGGGTTTCAATAGCGGACCAATCATCCGCATGATGGATGGTCATGTGGGAATGCAGGATATTATCTGGTTGGAAAATGAACTGAATGCTATTGATAAGGATAAACACATTGTTGTTGTCACGCATTATCCTTTACAACATGGTGATGTGGATAATTGGTACGAAGTGACCGACCTGTTGCGTAAGTATAATGTGAAAGCAGTGCTTGGCGGTCATTATCATCAGAATAAACTGACAGATTATGATGGTATCCCGGCATTTATCAACCGGTCGAATCTCAGAGGTAAACAAGATGCGGGTGGTTTTTCGATTTATAGAATAACACAGGACTCTATCCTGGTTAGTGAACAGATTATAGGTAAACCTGCCCGAAAGTGGGGTGGTTATGCGCTGAACTATCCTTATTATAAGGCTGAAAATACAGGCTTATTCAGACCCGATTTTTCAATAAATAAGCAGTTTCCGGCTGTTTCTGCTTGGTGGATGGTAAAGAACAATGCGGCCATATACGCTTCTCCTGTTGTTTATGATAATAAGGTATATGTGGGAGATGACCTCGGGGCTCTTTCCTGTTATAATCTGTCGAAAGGTGAACTGCTGTGGAAATTCAACGCGAAAAGCCGTATCCTGGGTACTCCGGCTGTTGCCAATAAGGTGGCTGTGTTCGGGTCAACGGATCATTATATATATGGTGTCGATGCGCGTACCGGAGTGTTGAAGTGGACTGTAAAAGCCGGTGCGGCAGTTATCGGAGCAGTCACCATAGCGCGTAACCGTGCTTATATAGGTAGTAGCGATAGTGTGTTTCGTTGTATCGAGATTAAGAAAGGAAAGGTGATCTGGCAATACAAAGGGATTGAAGGTTACGTGGAAACGCGTCCCCTGATATATGACAATAAAGTGATATTTGGTGCATGGGATAGTTATCTGTATGCCCTGAATAAAAGAAACGGAAAACTTGCCTGGAAATGGAACAATGGTAATGAACGGATGCATTTTTCTCCTGCAGCGGTGTGGCCGGTGGGTGCAGATGGTAAGGTGTTCTTCTCGGCGCCGGATCGGGTGTTGACAGCTTTGCATGTCAAAAACGGATCTGTTGCCTGGCGTACCAAAGAATCCATGGTGAGGGAAACCATCGGCTTGTCGGCCGACAAGAAAAGAATTTTCAGTAAAACGATGCAGGACAGTGTGGTGTGTTATGATGCAACATCATCCTCCCCCCAAAAGATTTGGTCGGTTGATGTTGGCTATGGTTACGATCATGCACCGAGTATGCTCGTGGAAAAAGATAAAATTGTGTACGGAAGCACTAAAAACGGACTTATCTTTGCACTCGATTCGTTTACGGGAAATGTATTGTGGAAACACAAGGCTGGAAATTCCCTGATAAATACTGTTTTGCCAATTGGCGATGAAAAGTGTGTGTTTACGAGTGCGGAAGGTATTGTGGGAGTGTTGAGAACGGAAAATGGAAAGTGGAAAGCGGAAAAAGTAGGGGCGCAACGCTTGCGCCCGAATAACGAATAATGAAATTATTAAAATCAATTATATGAAAATCAATTGCTTTATTCCATTTCAAGATGTTGTTCAGGCTGAAAAAACGATAACATCATTGAAAAAATCAAATCTTGTTACGCATGTTTTTTTGCTTACAAAAGAAAAATTAACTGATAAGATTGCCGGTAGTACTTGCATCGAAGTGGATTCTTTTCGTTCGACAGCTCTGGTGAAAGCCATAGCGGAACATTCTGACGCAGATTATACGTTGATTTATATCAAGACGGATGAGCTGAACATGGGCTATTTTGCGCTGGAACGCATGGTGCAGATTGCTGAAAATGCAGGTGCAGGTATGGTGTATAGCGATCATTATCAGATGAAAGATGGCGTAAGAGCCAACAAGCCCGTGGTTACCTATCAAAAAGGAAGTCTGCGCGATGATTTTGATTTTGGGTCTGTGCTGTTATTCAAAACATCTGTGCTGAAAAAAGTGGTTTCAGAAATAACAACCCATTATGAACATGCCGGACTATACGATTTACGTCTTCGCGTTTCTCAGTCTGCCGATTTGGTTCATATCAATGAGTATCTGTATACAGAAGTCGAAAATGACAACCGCAAAAGCGGCGAGAAACAGTTCGATTATGTGGATCCGAAAAACAGGGCTGTGCAAATCGAAATGGAACAGGCTTGTACGGAACACCTGAAACGAATTGGCGGCTATCTGAAGCCGGAATTTAAAAAGGTGGATTTCAATGTGCAGGCTTTTGATTTTGAGGCCTCGGTGATTATCCCGGTTCGCAACCGTGTGAGGACCATTGCTGATGCGATTCAATCGGTGCTGAGTCAGAAAACAAATTTTAAATTCAACCTGATTATTGTGGATAACTATTCTACTGATGGAACTACAGAGCTGATTCAGAATTTTTCTTCCGATAAAAGGTTAATTCACGTTATTCCCGAACAGCAGGACCTTGGTATCGGTGGGTGCTGGAATGTGGGTGTTGCGCATGAAGCCTGTGGAAAATTTGCGATACAATTGGATAGTGACGATGTGTATTCTGACGAAAATACAGTTCAGAAAATTGTAGATGCTTTCTACGAACAAAACTGTGTGATGGTGGTAGGTACGTATATGCTGACTGACTTCAATAAAGAACCCATTCCTCCGGGAATCATCGATCACAAGGAATGGACGCCTGATAACGGAAGAAACAATGCCCTGCGTATCAATGGACTGGGGGCTCCACGCGCCTTCTTCACGCCGATGTTGCGCGAAATCAGGGTGCCAAATACCAGTTATGGTGAGGACTATGCGCTTGGACTGGCTTTCTCCCGCGAATATCAGATCGGTCGTATTTATGATGTGTTGTATCTCTGTCGCCGCTGGGAAGATAATTCGGATGCTTCGCTTGATGTGGTGAAAATGAACGGACATAACACTTACAAAGACCGCATCAGAACGTGGGAACTGCAGGCGCGCATTGCGTTGAATGAAAAAAAATAATGTAGAATGATGAAAAAAAATGTAGAGACACACGGCCGTGCGTCTCTACAGCAGAATGTTGACAATATTAATATGATAAAAACATTTTTTCAGGAACAACTGGTCGAATGGCCTCTCGCGAGGCAAAACTACGAGGCGCTGAACAAGGTCCGGGTTAAGGATTTTGACCTGAGTGGCACTGTTGTACGTGTCCAGTTTAATCCGGAACGCATGCGTTCAAGTGCAGCAAAGGTGGATGCCAAATCGATTCAGGAAAGGAAATGCTTTCTTTGTCCGGCTAACTTACCACCGGAACAACGGGGTATCCCTTTTGGGCGCAATTATCAGATTCTGGTGAATCCGTTTCCGATATTTCCGGTACACCTGACCATCCCTGATATGGATCATATTGATCAGTTGATTCTCGGGAGATTCGGAGATATGCTCGAACTGGCTAAAACCCTGAATGATTTTATTGTATTCTACAACGGACCAAAATGCGGGGCATCAGCGCCGGATCACATTCATTTTCAGGCTGGAAATAAAGGTTTTCTGCCTCTGGAGAAAGAAGTGCTGTCAGCCAAAAGAGATTTGGTTGTCTCAACGGATGAGTTGTTGTGTTTTACCTTGCCGGATTATCATCGGAATGTAATCGTGATCGAGTCGGCAAACAAAAATGAAATTGAAAAACTATTTAACAGCATTTACGTTGCTCTCGAAATAAAAGACGGTGAAAAAGAACCGATGCTGAATATCGTGACCTGGTTTGAAAAGGACAAATGGATTGCCTGTATTTTCCCGAGAGAGGTGCATCGTCCGGCCTGTTTTTTTGCCGAAGGGGATGATAACATCCTGATCAGTCCGGCTTCCGTCGATTTAGGCGGAGTTTGCGTGCTGCCACTGGAAAAGGATTTTGAGAAAATAACGGCTGACGATATTAGAACTGTTTTCAGTGAAATTTGTATCAGTACGGAAAAACTAAATGAAATTTTAAATAATATACAATATTAACCACAAAAGGCACAAAAGGAAAACTAAGGAATCACAAAAGAGTTGTCAGAGTTTTAAATTGATGATGTTATTTATTCACGATTTGAATGATGATTTTTTTACTCTCATTTCCTGTTTATTCTTTTGTGATTCCTTAGTTTTCCTTTTGTGCCTTTTGTGGTTTTAATAAAACATAGTATGCAAAAGAAAACATCACCCTGGAGTTGGATTCCGTCTTTGTACTTAGCACAAGGACTTCCCTATGTGGCCGTAATGACCATCTCGGTTATCATGTACAAACGCATGGGTATTTCGAATACAGATATCGCACTTTATACAAGCTGGCTCTATTTACCCTGGGTTATTAAGCCTCTTTGGAGTCCGTTTGTGGATTTGCTGAAAACGAAACGCTGGTGGATAGTTACCATGCAGTTGTTTATTGGCGCCGGGTTTGCCGGAATTGCGTTTATGATTCCTGTGCCATTTTTCTTCCAGGCTACGCTTGCGTTTTTTTGGTTGCTGGCATTTAGCTCAGCCACCCACGACATTGCTGCTGATGGTTTTTATATGCTGGCCCTTGATTCGAATAACCAGGCTAAGTTCGTCGGTATTCGCAGTACCTTCTATCGCATCGCAACCATCATGGGGCAAGGGGTTCTCATTATTCTGGCAGGATTCCTGGAAACTGCAACGGGTATGGAGCCGCTGAAATTCAAGGTAGATGCAATGCCTGATTATGCTCAAACGTCCATGATTATTGAACCTGCAAAAGATGTGCAGTCACTGGAAGGTGAGTTGCGTTTTGTAACCGGCAATCAAACCGTTCAAATTGGTGTGTCGGGATTAAATAAAGATAGCTTGCAGGTATTTCTATCTGCCGTTGAGGCACTGAACCGTCAGAATGGTTTTGTTGAAGTTGAGCAGGCAGCAGCAAATCAGCAAACAGGGAAAAAAGAAAGCTGGTGGACAAATTATGTTTCACAGCCTTTAGGTAACTGGATTAAAAATAGTTTTGGAGAAAAAAGGGAAGAAGTCGAGGAGTTGGCTCTTGCCGGTAATGTGGGTATTACATCGGTTTGGTTATCAAAATCTCCGGAGCCGGGTGAACAAATTATTTTAAATACCAGCCTGAGCAATGGAGATAAGAGTATTTCGCTCATCAGAGGAGAACGTCTGGTGTTCGACGAAACGAACTGGAGTAAACCGGCGTATCTCGTTTTTCAACTTGATCCGAAACTGACTACTGCAACTTCTTCTGAGTTTAAAGGTTTGTCGGGTAATATCGCTTTAGCCTGGTCGGTGACATTCTTCTTATTGGCCGGCTTGTTTATACTCTTCAGCTTCTATCACAGGGTTTTCCTGCCGAAGCCGAATTCGGATAGTGCGGCTGTTCACGTTACAGCGGGGACTATACTGAAGGATTTTGCACAGACTTTCGTTTCGTTTTTCAGGAAACCGGGAGTAGGGAAGGCTATTTTCTTTATGCTGACTTTCCGTTTTTCAGAAGCCCAGGCACTGAAGTTAATCAGTCCGTTTCTGCTCGATTCGCGGGAAACTGGTGGCTTGGGACTCACAACCGGAGAAGTTGGACTGGTGTATGGAACTATAGGTATCATTGCACTTACGTTGGGTGGCATCATCGGTGGACTGGTGGCTGCAAAAGGTGGTTTGAAAAAATGGCTGTGGCCCATGACGCTTAGCATGTTGCTGACAATCGCAACATTCGTGTATCTGAGTTTTTCTCAAACTGAAAGTTTACTTGTCATCAATATCTGCATTTTTATTGAGCAGTTTGGATATGGTTTTGGATTTACGGCCTATATGCTTTATCTGATTTATTTCTCCGAGGGAGAACTGAAAACAGCGCACTATGCTATTTGTACCGGATTTATGGCGCTGGGCATGATGCTTCCGGGTATGTTTGCTGGTTGGCTGCAGGAGTTGCTGGGTTACAATCATTTCTTTATCTGGGTTATGATTTGTTGTATCGTTCCGGTTATTGCCGTGATGATGCTGAAAATTGATCCGGAATATGGAAAGGCGAAGAGGAACTTGAAAACGGAAAGCGAATAACGAATAGCGGAAAACGGAGATCGGAAAACAGAATAACAACCCATACAGAGCTGCCGTAGGTAGCGACATGGCTGGTGACCGTAGACTGTAAACTAAAATAAAAGTATATGAAATCATTTAAATTATCAGTCATATTACTGATTAGTTTGATAACCCTCAATTTGAGCGGACAATCAATCAATATAAAAACCGGTATCGAAGTGCTGAAACAGCAAAATTTCAAAATACTGGAGGGAAAAAGGGTGGGACTCATTACCAATCCGACGGGCGTTGATAATCAAATGAAATCGACTATTGATATTTTATTTGAAGCGTCCAATGTGAATTTGGTGGCTCTGTATGCTCCTGAACACGGAGTCAGGGGAGATGCGCATGCCGGCGACCATGTGGACGATGAAAAAGATGCAAAAACAGGGCTGCCGGTTTATTCTCTGCACGGAAGAACCCGCAAACCCGAGCCTGCCATGCTGAAAGATGTGGACGTGCTCGTTTACGATATTCAGGACATCGGTTGCCGTTCTTTTACTTACATCAGTACAATGGGACTGGCCATGGAGGCGGCAGCTGAGAATGATGTTGAGTTTGTGGTGCTCGACAGACCCAATCCCTTGGGCGGATTGAAAGTCGAAGGTGGTTTGGTGGATGATCAGTTTATCTCTTTTGTCAGCCAGTTCAAGATACCCTACATATATGGACTGACCTGCGGTGAACTTGCCTTGTTGCTGAATGGCGAAAATATGCTGAAAAAATCGTGTAAATTGAAGGTGGTTTCGATGAAAGGTTGGAAAAGAAAGATGATTTACGAGGAAACCGGATTGCAGTGGATTTCATCTTCTCCACATATTCCTCATCCTATTACGGCTCTTTTTTATCCGGTAAGCGGAATTTTGGGAGAATTGGGCTATATGTCGATCGGGGTAGGATATCCGCTTCCTTTTGAATTGTTTGCAGCTGAATGGATTGATGCTGAGAAACTGGCGGAAAATATGAATAAACTGAATTTGCCGGGACTGAATTTCCGACCCATCTATTTCAAACCTTTTTATGCAACCGGACAGGGAAAACGGCTGAACGGCATCCAGGTACACATCATGGATTATGCTGCAGCGAGGCTTTCTGAAGTACAGTTTTATGTGATGCAGGAAATAGCAGCTTTATATCCCGATCGTGCGGTGTTTGATTATGCTAATCCTCAGCGATTCAATATGTTTGATAAAGTCAGTGGGAGTGATTTTGTTCGCCTGACTTTCACCAAAACAAACCGTTTCGAAGATATCAAAGATTTTTGGTATAAAGAAGTCGATAATTTCAGAAAAATATCAAAAAAATATTATTTGTATAAAAAATGACAACCATGTCTCAAGCCAACAATAGACTTCTTTCCCTCGATGTCCTGCGTGGTATCACCATCGCGGGTATGATCATGGTGAACAATCCCGGTTCATGGTCGTATGTGTATGCTCCGCTTGGTCATGCGGCCTGGCATGGCTTAACACCTACCGATCTGGTTTTTCCGTTTTTCATGTTCATCATGGGAATCTCGACATTTATTTCCCTTCGAAAATTCAATTTTGAATGGAGTAAACCAACACTGTTTAAAATATTAAAACGGACAGTCATCATATTTCTGATAGGAATGGGGATTGCCTGGTTGTCGCTTTCCTTCAGGACTTACCGTTCGCTGGAAAGTGAAGAACTTGGTTTCTTTGAACGTTTTTTGCGTGCCATTACTAATTTTGAGCATCTGCGCATATTGGGCGTGTTACAACGCTTGGCCCTGAGTTATGGCGCCACAGCGATTATTGCTATTTTGGTTAAACATAAGTATATTCCTCACATCATTGTTTTCTCGCTTCTCGGTTATTTTATCCTGCTTTTGGCTGGTAATGGCTTCGATTTTAGTGAGCAAAACATCATTTCAGTTGTCGACAGGGCCGTGCTGGGCGTGAATCACATGTATAAAGATAGTGGACTATCTATTGATCCCGAAGGGTTGTTAAGTACCATTCCTTCTATTGCACATGTGCTGATTGGTTTTCTTGCCGGTAAAATGCTAATGCAAACAAAGGACAATCACGAGCGTATTCAGCAACTATTTATTTTGGGAGCCATACTTACTTTTGCAGGTTTATTGCTAAGCTATGGTTGTCCGATCAATAAAAAGATTTGGTCGCCTACTTTTGTGTTGACTACCTGTGGGTTAGCTGCTACTTTGCTGGCTTTGCTTGTTTGGATTATCGATATTAAAGGACACAAGCGCTGGAGTCGTTTTTTTGAATCATTTGGTGTTAATCCTTTGTTTATTTATGTGGTAGCAGCGGTTTTATCCATCTTATTGGGAAATATTTTTATTACATACAGTGGTGAACTAATTTCAATCAAAAAGTTCTTATATGAAATTGGTTTGCAAACTTATTTGGGTAATTACTTTGGTTCACTTACTTTTGCAGTTTTATTTGTGATAATCAATTGGTTAATTGGGCATTTTTTGTATAAAAAACAAATATATATTAAGATATGATTTTATTAGCAGATGGAGGTTCAACAAAGGTAGATTGGTGCCTGGTGGATCATGGGGTGTTAAAGAAGAGAGTGTACACGAAAGGGGCAAATCCTTTTCATCGTACTACAGAGGAGATAAGTCAGGAGATAGGTCTTTCTCTGGTTCCGGAATTGAAAAATGACAAAATTGATGCTGTATATTTCTATGGTGCCGGTTGCGCTTTTCCGGAAAAGAACGAGTTGATAAGGGCTGCCATCGCAGAGAATATTGATACGACCAATATTCAGGTTGACAGTGATTTGTTCGGTGCTGCCGTTGGTCTTTGGGGTGATAAGCCCGGAATTGCCTGTGTGCTTGGAACCGGATCTAACTCTTGTTTATACGACGGGACAAAAATAGTGGATCATGTGTCGCCGCTTGGTTTTATGTTGGGAGATGAAGGAAGTGGTGCTGTGCTGGGTCGGCTTTTTATGGGTTCTTGCCTGAAAAATCAGTTTACCCCCGCTATCAAAGAAGCTTTCTTTGATTATATTAAACTAACAGTTCCTCAGATTTTAGACCGGGTTTACAAACAGCCTATGCCAAGTCGTTTCTTAGCCAGTGTTTGCCCGTTTATTAAGGAGAATATTAAGGAAGAGTCTGTTCATAATTTAGTCAACAGCGCCTTCGAGGATTTCTTTAGAAAAAATGTTATGCAATATGATTACAAAAATCATAAGGTTTCTTTTGCCGGGTCAGTTGCGTATCATTTTCAGGATGTTTTGCTGGAAGTTGCATCCCGCTTGCATATAGAAGTCGGTGAGGTTGTTCAATCGCCGATGGATGGACTGATTAAATTTTATTCAGCATAAAAAAGGGGGAAGCCAATCGGTTTCCCCCTTTTTGATTTCAAACTAAACTAACTATTTACGCGTAATCTTAATTGTTGAAGTTCCATTGACTCTTAACAGATAAACTCCTGATTGCAGATTCGAAACGTCAATCGTTTCTTTGTTGTTTTCAAGATTATACCTGCCGATAATCAAACTACCGCTTAAGTCATAGACCTGAATGCTCCGGATTAAATCCGTTGATTCAATATTGACGATACCATCGGTCGGGTTCGGGTATGCAGTAGCTTTAATCTTGGTTTCAAGTACCGATGACTGGTCATTTTGTTTGATGGTCAGCGATTTAGGTGCGGGTATGATGCTGCTGTTATTGTCCGTCGGCATAGCCCACACACTGATGCGTTTTCCTGAATTGGAAACCGCGTACAGGTTGCCGGCATAGTCAAATGCAAAGTCATCATAAGTAACAGAAGCTACATCCAGTGCATGCTGGAATTTTGGAGTCACAACCGGTACACCTTCTTTGTTCAGTTTGTATCCGAATACATACACGCCTCCGTTGTAGCTGAGTGCAATCAAGCCTTTGGCTTCGTCCACAGCCAGTCCTCCGTTTTGTGATGACAGCGGGAGTGAGATGGTAGCTCCGTTTTTATCTTTAAATTCAGCAGTATTGAATACGGTTTCTTTGAAACTGTCGCTGAAATAGAACATGCACGGATTGGCTACGGTATTACTGCCTGCGCCACGGTATTGTCCGCCCCAGTAACCGGTTGAAACCGGTACGATGCTGCTGTTGTCATTGCCGATATAGCTTCCTGCTGCTGCAGAAGAACTTGGTGCGGCCGACCAGGTGTTGTTCAATCCGATATTGTAAGTATTTACATTCTTTTTCCAGCCGGAGCCTGAAGCTGTTTTATCAACAGCATACAGTTGGGTTGCAGCCCCCGATCCCCGTGTGCCTATGGCTACAATCTGTCCGCACACGTAGGTGGTGTTGATTTTGACGGAGCCATTGGTAACCGTCGCATTCGGGAATATGGATGTTACATTGAATGTCTCGGGATTCATATAATAAATACCGGCTTTGGTTGTGCTGGCATCAGCCAGGAATACGCGTCCGTCATTTGTAATGGCAACCTTGCGCGGACCTTCACCGTTTACACCGGTCCAGGTTATGCCTCCCGCGTAGGCCGAATTTCCTTGTCCGGTTACGTCGGATGCATCCGGAGCTGTTACATAAATTCCGGTTGTGGTATTTCTTCCTGCTGATTCTCCGGCTGCTGTATTGGTCACGTATATACGACCGAAGTACGGACTTTCGGGTGATTTGTCGATGGCAATGCCTTTTGGTGCAAAGTATTTATACACCGGATTATCGTCCGATATTTTAGTGAAACGGGTGACGTTAGGTGCTGTGGCTCTCAGTTGCCAGTTGAATTCATCTGTAGCCGGAATATCTTCATTCTTCAGGATGATTTGATTGGCACCTTTATTTTTTGCTCCTAACGGAATGGCTTTCACTTCTTCGCCGGTAGCCGGATTGGTAAGGAGTAAGTCAACGTTACTTGCATCTTCATTCAGTTTGAAGTCTATCTTGTATCCATTGTCAGCATTGCTGTATGCTGATTTCAGTTCGTAGGCAAAGATACGGGCAGGCGAGACCTGCTGAGCCAGATTTTTTGTGCTGTATTTAACCGATTTGCCTCCTGTTAATAAATATAAGTCAATGTCAGCGTTATCAACCCTTCCATAGCCTGTCATGTTTTTCAAGCTTGTTTCATTGTTGATATCGATGGTCGATTCGCCGATTTTTACCGCGTTACTCAAGCCGTTGGTGATATCGAATAGCTGAATTGAATAGTTATAAGTGTCATCGGTTTGTTTTTCAGATACCGGAGCGCTCATGAAAATTCTATTAGCATACCTGAAATAGTTGGCGCCTTTCGACGTAACCGGTATATTGGCCGGAAATGCGCCGGTTTGTATTTTGTCGTTTGTCATCCAGTTCATTTCCAGTTCAAAGGGACTGATTTTATTTCCATCTACCATAAACCGGTTGGGTGCTGTAGGAGATAAAGAAATCTGAGCGTCTTCTCCCAGACCGCCTGCGTTGATTGTCAGTCCCGAATTATTAAACTGTGTACCGGTAACTGTTCCGTTTTCTACATTCCAGGAAACATAGCGAACTGCCCAATCGGTCGGTCCCCAATTGTCACTCGGATGTGAGTCGAAATAAATTCTGAGTTTATTCAGGGTCCCGGATGCAGTGAAGCTGTTTGCCAGTAAGTTGGAGTTGTTGTTTCCGGCGGCGGCCAAACTCGCACTGGTGTTTGTGGGTAACTGCAGGAATACCTGGGGAGTTGCATCTTCTAATGCGATTTCAGTGGTGGACTGCCATTTGTAAACGAAGAAGTCTCCTGTTTGAAATGAGTTGTTTTCTTTCCCTACTACTGTGGAGTTCACGCCCAGCAGCACACCGTCCTGTGTGAAAGCAATGTCTGAGAGTACGTATAAATGTGATTTGCCGTTATAGCCCTGCGTTGAAAGTCCTTCAGTGCTCATCCTTTTGATTAGTTCGCCGGTTTCCGGATTAATTACGAGTAAATAAGGACTCTTTGTTGCATCGACTGCCAAAACATAATACTTTCCATCTCTTAAGATAGCCCGCCGAACGGTCAGGTTTTGCAAGGTGTCAATACTGAACTCAACTGTTTTTGCAAAATTGTAACTGTTGGCAGCTGCTATGTCTCCATCCTGTACAGGGTGGGGGAAATCAGTCACTTCTACAATGGTTTCCTCTTCTTCAATGTTCGGGTCGGGTTGAGACAAATCACTCAATAGTTTATTGATAAAAGAAGTTTCATTTGCAATGACTTCAATTTCTTCCGTTTCCTTCCAATATCCCGCGATGTCGTAAACCAGCTTGTAACTTCCCGGATTCAGATTGTTGAATACATATACGCCATTGTGTTCTTTGTCGGTCTTGTAAGTTGCAATCGTATTCCCGTCAGCATCCTGTAAAACTACATCAACCTCATTTAAAGGTTTATACTGATCAAATGAGCCGATTTTGTAAACGTATAAGCTGTGTGTCAACGCCTGGTTTTTATCTTTTACAGTACCCATGATGGAGCCCTTGGTTTCGGTATTATCTCCAAACCAGGAGCGGATGGCACGCGAATAGCGTATGGCTTCCTGTGCGCAGTAATCCCGGCTCAGTAAACGGTGTCGTTCAGGATGATAGGTGTGGAAACTACCTTCGCTGAGGAAGCCGTCACAGCCATGTTTTAATACGCCGAGATAACCGGTATAGCCAGCTACAGTAGAACTTGAACCATAAAATGATATATCGCCGCGGGTGTTGTTCGAAGTTGCATCGGTATAGGCTGAATAATAAGAAATTCCATTTTTGGCGATGTATTTCCATGCATCTCTGGCCATGTCCCGGGCATAAGTCAGTCCGTTGCCCGAAGCGGCATCGGTTCCGCGAAAAAGCAATAAGGGATAGTTGGTCGTTGTTCCTTCAGTTGCCGCGTTGCTGTGGATGGATAAGAAATAATCCATGTTATTGGTTTCCACGTCAGCGCAAACTACCGAGAGTGTCACAATCTGACCATCTCCTTCATAAACTTCATAATTGTTCAGCGTAGTTTGCGACGCCGGAGCAATACCGTTCCGGGTGCGTGACATGCGCACGTAACCTGCACCGGCTTTTACTAATTCGTCACGTAATGCCAATCCTTTCATGAGGTTGGATTTTGTTTCAAAAAATCCCAGTGTGTCCATTATGGCATAATTGATTGTTGCCAGCGGGCGGTCGTTTGCTCCCCAGCCTCCATGTCCCGGGTTGATGTAAATCCGGGCCTGATTCAGTACGTTTTCTGCCAATAGGCTGGTAACTGACAGCATTGATAATAACAGGATTAGACCTGTTTGGTATATGATTTTTTTCATGATGTTACTTCGTGATTTCAATGTTCATAAGATAGATTTTTCCGTCAGCAGTGTTATACACAATTTTAGAGGCATCAGCTGAGCCTGATGGATTGGTGGCAATTACCGATTTGTCTGTCAATGCCGTACGACCAGCTCCGTTAGTAGCAACTGCAATGATTCTTGAGGAGGTAATAACTGTTCCGTCATCGTAATCTTCCATGCCGATGATCCAGTTGTTGCCCATCCATTTTGGTGCGCGCAATACGCCCAGCGAAACCGGGTTCGAGCCGTCTAAGTTGCTCACGTAGGCTTTTCCCTTTTCTATAACATAATAAAGTAGTTTTTTTCCATCGGGAGAGATGGATGTCCACAGGTAATTGTAATTATCGTTTTCTTTTGAAATCAGCGATGTTTGCTTATGCCGGGTCAGATATAACTTTCCTTTGCTTATGCTGCTGATTGCAGGTACTGACTGAAGCGCTTTTCCGGTAATTCTTTTTGTTTTGAGCGTGCCGTTTTCCAACGCGATAACTGTTCCGTCTTTAATCATAAATTGTTCCAGGTTCCGGCTTTCCTTTACCACGTCGTTTTGTTTGCCGGTGGTCATGTCCAGTGCTCTCAAACTGGTATAGCGCAGCTTGTTTTTGTATTGCTGACTTCTGTACGCCACTAATTTCCCATCATCAGAAATTTGCACGTTAAATCCGGCACCTTTGTCGGTGGTAAGTGTGCTGAGTTTTCCTGTCGACAGATTGTATTTTCTCAGCCCTTTCAAGTCATTTCCTGTAATCAGGATGTAATCGCCTGCCGGGCTCAGTACCGGACTGTAACCTGTTTCAGCAGGAGGCAATGGGATAGCCTGGTTGCTTGTGACTTTAATTCCCTGGGAATAAGTCAGATTGCAGAATGCAACCAACATTAATAAAGAAAAAATGATTTTGTTCATACCATGATTTGTGTTAGAATAAAGATAAAGTTGATTGTAGAAAATGATAAATTCAGAACCCAAAAATAGACATATAAAATTATTTATTAATGCAAATAACACATAAAATAAATTAATAAGTGTATATAAAATATAAAACAAAAAACCCCGGATTGAAGTCCGGGGTTAATAAGCTGCATGTATATTCGGTTACAGGAGTTTCGGGTAGTAATAATCCACCAGGCCTTTCATGGGTGATTCGGTGACTTTGGCGATTTTTACGTCAAATTCTTTGGCGACATCCAACAGGATATCCTGATAGCTGTCGGCTACTGTACCGATAAAGCCGATAGGATATTTTTGGTAGTCGTATTGCAGGATGTTTCTTCTGAAAAATCTTCTGAAGTTTTTGGAAATCAGATCATAAACGTATTCTTCGTGTTTAAAATCCAGCAGGAAAAAAGAAAACTTAGATAATGTCCTGTTTGGGAAAGGCTGGTTGTAAACCATGTCCAGTACATCGTCGGAAGTCAGGTGGTAAAGATCATAAAATTTATTGGTCAAATCAGATGGAGCCAGGTTTTTCAGGCAGTCGCTGAGGAACATTTTACCCAGTACAGAACTGCTACCTTCATCTCCCAGCACGTAACCCAATGATTTTACGTTCTGGATAATCTCATTTCCATCGTAGAGTCCGGTATTCGAACCGGTACCCAATATGCAGGCAATGCCTTTTTCTTTGCCGAAAAGAGATCTGCCGGCAGCCAGTAAGTCGCTGTAAACCTTTGTTTTTACCCTGAACTGAGAAGTCAGCGATGCCTTGACAATATTCTTCTTTTCCTCCGAAGTGCAACCGGCGCCATAGAAGAAAATCTCGTCTAATTTCCGGGTGAAGAATTTTTCAGGCAGTTGCAGTCTGATGCAACGGCTGATTTCCCTTCTGGTTTGAAAAAAAGGATTGATCCCTTCTGTAAAGGCGTGTTCAACTACGTGGTTTCCCTCGAGCAGGCACCATTCGGCTTTAGTTGATCCACTTTCTGCTATTAGTCTCATTGTTTAGTCTTTTATGCTGTTGTATTTCTTTATTCCTCTATTAAGCTGCTGATTCCGCTAATCCATACCTGATATCCTTCCTCGTTGAGATGTAATCCGTCGGTCGTGAAGGCAGGGTTCAGTTTGCGTTTTTGCTGTAAAAACAGAGGATAAAGGTTTACGTATCTGATATTTTCTTTTTTGCAAAGTTTTTTTAGTCTGATGTTCAGGTTTTCAATTTGTTTTTCCTTGTTAATCAGTCTTTTGTAGCGTCCAAAATCATTGTTGACAGGCAGAATACTCTGGATGTAAATGGTGGTTTCGGGCGATTCGGTTAATACTTTCCGGATAATTTTTTCAAAATTTTTGCAAAGATAATCATTCTTATAATTCTGTGAAATGTCGTTGATGCCAATCATCAGAAAAAGTTTGACTGGTTTTGCGTTGGTTATTTCATCCAGTCTGGCTAATACACCTTCCGTGTTATCTCCTGAAATTCCACGGTTTGCGGGTTTGTGTGCCGGAAACCAGGTGTCCCAGTCGCCACCCTGCGTGAGGCTGTTGCCAAGAAATATAATGCCGTGTTTTTCTAATCCTTCTTCGCGGAATGTTTTTATTCTGTTTTTGTAAGTTTCCGTTTCGTAAGTTTTCTCAGTTTTAATTTCCTGTGCAAATGCTGTCAGGCAAATCCAGCTTAGTGTCATTATGATTGTTTTCACGGTGTGTTGGTTGTTTGTATAATGAGATAAAATGTGATTAATTTAAATTTTCAATGCAAATGTAAGCAATATATTTTATGAAATAACAATAAATTTTACGTTTAAAAAAAAATAGAATGATTTTTTATTTGTCTATCTGTCTTTAGTTTATGAATTTGAGGTCTGTTGTGTGACTATACTTTAAAGTTAAATAAAAAATATAAAATATAAAATAACAAAAAATATGTGTTCAAAAATTAACAAAATGTTTTTGTTAAAGTGTTGTATCCCTTAGTATTATGGGAAAAAAGCATCAAACTTGTAAAAAATGTCTGTTTTTTCATAGGTTGTATGTTGAATATAATTCGATATTTTTGACAGCAGTTATATGGAAGGCTTTACTCAATCTTTCCGAATTGTATCTTAAATTATCTAATTATTAAACTTTTAAACAAGTTATGTTATGAAAAAATTAATTACTTTTTTACTTGTGGCATTTTGCTTCAATGGTTTATACGCGGGAGTTACATTGACTCCAAAGTATTCCAAAACGACTTACACGTGGAATACAGGAACTAACTCAAGAAGTGCAACTT
The DNA here is from genome assembly GCA_023459355.1 of Bacteroidota bacterium. Lineage (GTDB taxonomy): Bacteria > Bacteroidota > Bacteroidia > Bacteroidales > Paludibacteraceae > Paludibacter. The sequence continues at coordinate 70,161 of JAEWUM010000056.1, forward strand.
ATTATGATGGAAATCTTTATGTGATTGATAAAGGGAATAAAAAAGTACAAGTTATTAGTGCTGTTGATGGTTCTGAAGGAACAGCAATAGCTGATGCTAATTTTACAGGTTTTAGTGTTACTGCAAATAGTGCTGGTAATTTGTATGTTACTTCCGGAGCTTATGGTATGACGAATAACATTCAGGGAACCCTAATTGTAGGAGAAACAAAAACTTATGCAAATACGGCTTTATCCGGAACAGGTAGACTTGATTTTGTTTCTGCTTATGGTGACTTTGCAACTCAAGGGTATTTAGCTGGAGCTTCAATTAATACTGCTGACAATATCTTGATATGGAAAATTCAATCTGGAGCATTTGTTAATGCTGCAGCTCCAGTTGTAATTAGTGGGAAAAGAGGAAATTTTTACACTGGTGCTGATATCAATTGGATTGATGAAACTCATATGCTTGTTACCGGGGCAAGTGCTATACCAAAGATAGTCGAATTAGATTTAGAAACGCCAGCTAATAGTACCTCTACTAGTATAGGTAGTGCAACCTTTGGAGTAGGTGGTGGTGCATATTTTAAAGTTTTAGGCAGACCTTATGTTGCATTAGGTTCAACACAATATGGGGTAGTAAAAGTATATGATATACAAAATCCGGCTACGCCTGTACTAATTGGTGAAACTACCCAGATTGGTGCAAATGCAAACACGACCTTGCATATTTCTGTACATGCTGTTGTTTCGGGAAATAAAGCAACAATATTCATATGGGCGCCAAACAACGGTTTAGCTGTTTATGAAATGGAAGTTCCTGCCAAAACATTCACAGTTACCGTACCTCAGGGAACTGAAAAAGTCTATGTTGCAGGTTCCTTTACATTCAAAAGTTGGGATAATGCAGATCCTTATGAACTTACAACTACTGCAAATCCAAATGAATTTACAGGTACTTTCGCCTGTGAGGATGGTATTGAATACAAATACTTGAACGGAAAAGGAAACTGGGATTATCAAGAGTCTGCTGGTCTTGGTTCTACTGAGTATAATGCTGCTGATGGTACACCGGTGAAACCTGCTGATGGAATCAATCGCTCTTACAATGCCAGCGATGTGGTTGCAAACTGGAAGGCTGTTTCTAAATTTGTTCTGACAGCGGATATAACCACCGGTGGTATTCCATCTGATTTGTATGTTAAAGGTGGTTGGGATGGATGGGCTACTGCAACTGCATTAGCAAAAAATGGAACAACTGATTTTACGGTTACCATAGGTGATGGAATTGATGACGTAATATATTCAAATTCAGGGTATAAATATTATACAACGGATATGGGTTCACCTGAGAATTGGGAGAATCGCGGAAGTAACAGATGGGCAATTTATCCATCCATGACAGATGAAATTGCCGGATTTGGAACGCCGATACCTTCTACAGGAATGAATGGCAAAAAGGTTGATGTTCAAATTGTTCGTACTTCGAATGGAATTGAAGCTAGATTTAACGGGCAGGCAACCATTGAGTTGTATAATCTGAATGGCGTTTTAATCGATAAGGCCGTATCTTCAGACAGCTATTCGCATGATTTGATGAATGGTATTTATGTTCTTCGGGTTAATGGAGAATCTGTTAAATTTGTGAAGTAAGATTTGTCTTTTATCATACAATATCTCTGATTAATTAATATGACTGTATGAAAATAATTCATTGGAAACAAGAATAAATTTCATACAGTCATTCTTTCCACACTATTTATTCCACATCCCTCATGTCAAAATCAATGCTTCTTCTCACGCTTTTAGTTACATTTCTGTTTTCGACTGCTACCGAACCGCAACGTGAATTTCGGGCAAACTGGGTAGCTACAGTATCCAACATCGATTGGCCTAAAACCAAAATCACCACAACGGGAAGTCAAACCCAAATCAATGCACAAAAAGCCGAATTAATCAGTATACTGGATAAAATGCAGGCGGCCAATATGAACGCGGTATTTTTGCAGATTCGTCCGATGGCCGATGCGCTTTATCCGACACAACTTACTACCTGGTCGTCGTATCTGACTGGTACACGTGGAAGAAATCCGGGCTATGATCCGCTGGCTTTTGCTATTGAAGAGGCGCATAAACGTGGCATGGAACTGCATGGTTGGATGAATCCTTACCGGTACACCAATTCATCTACCAGCCATGCTTCAAGCGATTATATGCAGGTGCAACATCCTGAATGGTTGTTGAGCTTTGATACAAATGAAGAGATCCTGAATCCGGGTATTCCCGCAGTTCGTACGCATATCGCACAGGTGACCAAAGAAGTTATTGTTAATTATCCTGATATCGATGGCATCGTGTGGGATGATTATTTTTACATTTCAGCTATCACTGCCGGCGAACAGGATGCTGCTACTTATCAGAATTATAATCCGCAGGGTTTGACTATTGGAGACTGGCGCCGGGATAATGTAAATAAAACCGTGAAGGAAGTGTATGATACCATTCAGCGGGTTAATCCGGGCATTCGTTTTGGCATTTCTCCACGTGGTATCTGGAGCATAAGTAAGACTGCAGCTAATAAGTACGGAGTTACATTGCCTACGGGCATCACCGGTGCCGATAATTACAATTCTATTTATTGCGATGGCCTGGCCTGGTTAAGTCAGGGTACGATCGACTATATTTCTCCTCAGCTTTATTGGGCAACTTATCCGACCGGATCGTCAGGTCAGGATTACAATGTGTTGGCGCCCTGGTGGCAGAGTATTGCAAATAAATACGGCCGGCATTTTTATTCGAGTCAGGCACTTTACAGGGGATGGGATCAGTCGGAAATAGGTTTGCAGATTGATAAAAACAGGGCTGTTAACACCATCTCTCCGGGTTCTGTTTTTTATAATACTTCTTATTTTGTGGCAGAGAATTATGGCCCATATCTGAAAACAAATTTCTTTCAAACCAAAATATTGCCTCCTGTTATCAGTTGGAAAACAAACCAGGCTTTACCTGTTGCCAATGTGCAGCGAAATGGAAATATCCTTTCGTGGAGTGCTTCTCAGACTGATGGAAGTTTCGTTATTTTTGCTGTACCCCGTGAATTTACCCCTGGTTCAATAACTGGTTTTGACTATATGCTCACCAGACACTGGACGAAAAACAACACCTTCGATTTGAGCAATTATAATAATTTACTGAGTTCACATGGTTTTGCAGTTGCTTATGTCAACAGGTTTGAAACGATGTCGACTCCGGTGTATGAGTACGATATCATTTCCGCGGATGTTGCATCTGTAAAAAGCACGTTTCATGCTTATGTCGAGGGTGGTAAGTTAAACTTAACTGTTTATCAGCCGGAAAATGTAATAATTTATTCAGCAGGTGGAATCGTGGTTTATCAGGGAATGGTTCAGGATAAATTGATTGTAGATTTACCCAGAGGGGTTTATTTGGTTCGCGTGAAATCCGAAATAAAGAAAATTATCCTATAAATATATTTAATACAAACATGAAAACACAAAGATTGATTTTATTACTTATGTTATTGCTCTGTGTTTCAGGAGTAATAACCCTCAACGCGCAACCGGCAAGCGGTCCCGGAGTTGATCCGAATGCGTTGTTAATCATGGACTTTGAAAACGGTGATGTCAGCGGTTGGACTAAAAACACCATCAACAGAGGTGAAAAAGTAAGTGTTGAACTGATGGATGCTGAAAAGGGAGATCCGGTGCGTTTCGGACGTTATGCGGTTAAACTGAATTGGGATTTAACAGCAGCTCAAACGAATCAAACATTGGCTTGCCTTTATTCGCCTCCCGGTACGGCTTTTACTATTCCTGCAGCTCCCAAACCACGGAAAATAGGTATGTGGATTTATGCTTCGCCCGAATGCCATGGAAATATTTGGTTCAGGCTTCAGTTATTTTCCCCTCCGGGCAGTACACCGGGTGCGGGAGCTTCAGTTGTCAGCGTCTTTGGAAATGAGATATCTTATAATTTCTGGACCGGATGGAAATACCATGAATTTGATTTTCCTGACGGTGGCGCTAATAAAGCGCTTGGTCCACCCTCAACAACAACGCCTTCTTATGGGATGTTTCGGCTTCTGCAAACGAGTTCGGGGATGAATGGAAAGCAATTGACAAAGGGTTACTTTATCATTGATAATATACGTGTTACAAGCGGTAATGTTACGGAAGATACTACCCGTCCTGTCATCAGCAGTTTAACCGGAAACGGAACAGCCCTTTCGGGAGCTACGTTTAATACTGGAGCAATAAATCTGTCAACTACTTATAGTGATAATCTCAGCGGTATCAACATCCAGAGCGCCAGTTTTACGGTAAACGGAATTGCTTATAAAGCTGACAGCACAGGCTTTACTGCTGATGCTACTTCGGCAACGCTTACAGGTTTGAAACTTCGCAATGGAACACATACCGTTGTAGCGCATGTGGAAGATAATTTTGGAAATATTCAAACAAGTACCGCTACTTTTACAGTGAATGATCCGAATGTAGTGGCAACAACGGTTACGCTGGTTCCTGATGCTCAGGCGCAGGTGGGCAATGTGTTTGAAATGAAAGTCAATGCAAATAATTCGCAGGATATTAAGACCCTGGATATCACGTTGGAATTGAATCAGTATGCTGCTGTTGATGCAACCAATGGTGTTGTTTTCGCCGGATCGGTTACTGAGGGAACATACAATTACAATACTGCAAATAATCAATTGACGATTCACCTGAAAAACGATCATACAGCTACTGCGGTGGAGACACTCGCAACCATCAAGGTAAATATCTCGAAAAACAGCAATCCGGATGACGTACTCAGGTGTACCCCCGTTGTAGCAACTGCAACCTATGGTGATGACACAACAGGAGCGTTTTCTCTTTTTAGTGCATTCTCCAGGCCGGTGTTGGCAACCTATAATCTTACGGTTCTCAAACGTATTGTAGGAGTTCCCGGGGAGGTGTCGGTAACTGGTCTGAATGGTAACCCCATAGCAGGAGCCACTGTTTATGCCGATGCTGTGTCGGGTGTTACCGGTGCCAATGGTATTGCTTCATTTAATTTCACGGCTTCGGAGCAGGCTGTTAATATGTATGCAGGCAAAGATGGTAAGTATTCTTATACACATATCGTTCGTACACTTACTCCGAAACTGACAAGTATCCCTTCAGCAATCAGGTCAGGCACAACCCTTGATCCTTCCACTTCGAAAACCATTGTGTGGATGGCAAATCCTGCAACTGCTGCAGAGCCTTCAATTATCAAAATAGCAAAGAAAGCTGATGGAGAAGGTAGTTTTCAGCAATTTACCGGGATCACAAAAATACTTGAATTCGACGCGATATCAAGCAGTGGTGTTGCTAAAGGCAGTAAAGTTACAGTGACAGGATTGGAGCCCGGAACAAGCTATATTTATCAGGTGGGCGACGGTACCAACTGGTCGGCAACAAGAGAATTTAAAACAACTGCTAATACCAATAAGTTCTCGTTCAGTGCTTATGGCGATTTGCAGGCAACAGGTTCGGCTGACATGGCGCTTTGGATATCAGCAGGAGAAACGATTGAATCGATGGAACAAAAACCTTTCTTCAGTCTGAATGTGGGCGATATAGTTGATAATGACAATAACTGGGCATATCATGCTCATTATTCAAGTTTATTCGATCAGCGTACCGGCTTTGCCAATATCGACATGGTATCCGGCTATGGAAATCATGAATACATGGGGACACCAAACGCGGATATTATTAAATTCCTGAATGGGCACCCTACGTTGGAGCCGTCAGATAAGTATGATGTTGCAAAGGTCGGAGATGGTACGTATGCATCGGTGTACGGAAATATGATTGTTATTGGACTTGATTGGGAGTCGAAAGGTGGTGGCTACACAGCATCTCAGCGACAAACCGAGCAGGTGAAATGGTTGGATGAAGTGCTGACTGCACACGCTGATAAAACATGGAAAATGATTACCATCCATTATGAAGTTCCGAATACCAGTTTTACACCGACTTCGATGGCTACATTGGGACCGGTGTTGGATAAACATAATGTGCAGGTTGTATTCTGTGGTCACGGCCATACATTCCGTCGCGTACAGGTGAAAAACAATGTGTGGACGCCCTCTAATTATACACGAACAGGGACTCCCGTACAAGATGCAGGAACCATGCACTGGCAACTTGGCGGTATGAGGCCGAGCGACGGTAACAGTCTGCGGTGGGTGTTGGGCGAAGTTGATGGCAATACAATCAAATTTACTGTGAGAAACGGCAGTAATGCAATCGTTGAGAGCGAATGTTTTACATTAACAACCGTAGCGCAAGCTCCCAATGATGTAGACAACGTAAATAGCAATAGCAGTATAAAAGTTTATCCAAGTTCATTTACAGATGCCTTGAATGTTTCCGGAGCTGAAAATAGTATGTTGCAGGTAATGGATATTACAGGTGCCAGGGTTTATCAACAGAAGATAAATGATAACAATGAAGTAATTTATTTAAGATCATTGGCTTCTGGTGTTTATTTCTTCCGTATTGAAAAGGATAAACAGGTCAATATGGTAAAGGTGCTGAAAAATTAAAATTGTTGATATTTTCGTGTTTGGTGTTGTAGAGACAGGGCATGCTCTGTCTCTACAATTATTCGGCATGCTCTGTCTCTACGATCATTCGGCGCGCCCTGTCTCTACAACGTTGTCTGATGTTCGTTCTTCGCTTTCCGCTTTCCGCTTTCCGCTTTTCACATTCTCACCGCCCCGACAACCGCGTTTGCAACCACCGCTCTTAATCGTGTCACAGACCCTTTGTCGTCGGGATGCACCCGGTTTGTCAGCAGGATTACCGCGATTTTATGATCCGGGTCAATAACAATTGAAGTGCCGGTATAGCCGGTATGCCCGTAGGTGTTCGGCCCAAGCAGGTCTCCCTGGTTGGAAGCATACGATGAATACATGTCCCAGCCAGGTGTGCGTCCGAAAGTAGAAAAACCCGATGGCACAGTGGTCATTACTTTGACAGTAAGCGGACTTAGTACCCGTCTTCCGAAGAGTGTGCCATTATTGAGCAACATTGCGGCAAATTGAGCCAGATCTCTCGCATCCGAAAATAAACCGGCATTACCTGAAATACCTTGTTTTAGTACGCGTGCCAACGGATCGTGAACTTTGCCCAGTAAAACCTGATTGTCAGGTTGTTTTTCCGTTGGAGCAACTTGTTTCAGTTTGATTTCTTCAGGAAGATAGTCTGTGTTTCTCATGCCTAACACCTTAAAAATGTTTTCATTAGCGAATTCACGCAAACTTTGATTGCTTACTTTTTCTATGATATGTTGTAATGTGATGAAATTCAGGCAGCTGTATTTGAACTCTTCACCTGGTTTGACATTTCTCTTCGCAGATGCAATGTGCTGGATTAAAACATTCGGATTTTCAGCAAGTTTTTTTTCCAGTAATTCAACCGAAGCGTAAGGAGGTAAACCTGATGTGTGTGTTAGTAAATGTATGATCTGAATTTCATCGTTAAACTCAGGGATATACATTGAAACCGGATCGTTTAGTCTGATTTTACCTCTCTCTACTAATATCATCACGGATGTTGCAGTAGAAACCGGTTTGGTCAACGATGCCACGTCGAAAATGGTATTGGTTCTCATCGGGACGGTGTCAGGATAAATATCTTTGTTTCCGTAAGCTTTCAAATACACCATGCTGTTTTGATGTACGACTGCCAGCACGGCACCCGGTATCTCTTTGTCAGCTATAGCCTGATTAATAGCTTCATCGGCATATCGCAACAGATGCCTGTCAATCCTCATGGATTCAATTGAATCACATTTGCAATTTTGTCCGAAAACCGGTAATCCGCCGACTAGTATCAGAATAAAAAGAATCTGTTTCATGTGTGTTTTTTTTTGACAGGATTAACATGTATTTTCTGTTAATTCTTTCTGATTTTTTAATATATCTTTTCCAGTGTTGAAGAAGGGAAATAATGTGTCAGAATTTCCTGATAAGTATACCCTTTTGTGCTCATCACCGCTGCGCCAATCTGACACAAACCGACTCCATGTCCCCAGCCGGCTCCTTTCAATACAAATGTTTCCGGTACATGATTCTCTTTTTCAGCCGGCATTTTCTTTTCTACAACAAAAGCCGAACTGTATAAATGAGATTTCGAGAGAGTTTTGCGTATTTCCAGTTCTTTGCCAATGGTTATACTCTTTTTGCTGCCTACGATTTTCAAACGGATAATCCTGCCTGAAACGCCTCTTTCGATGGGAATTAAATCGAGTACATCACCAACATCAATGCCGACTTTCTTCCATAATAATTCCTTGATTTCTGCTTGTGTAAGTTTGGTTTCCCAGCGGTAAAAATCAGGGGTTTCCTGATCGTAGTTGTTCAGCATCTGGGATAAAATGACTTTATCATCGGTGTTGCAAAATGCTTCGGGCTTGGTTAATATCCATCTTGCTGCATTTTCTTCGATGCTTAAATCCATGTTGTAGCCTGTTGGTGCTGCGGGATTGTCAATTACTTTGACCAGATACGGATGATGCACCGGCTCCCATACATTTTCAAAAAGTTCGGTTACACCACCGCAACATTTGTAAAAACGGGCATCGCAAACCTTGTTGTTGTAGGTCAGTACTTCGCCTCGGGTGATTTGCAGCGCCTTGTAAACCTGCTCCGACGAAACCATGGTGATGCCCTGGTAGCGCTGACAATGGTCATCGGCGCATACATCAAAACGGTCGTGGTCTTCGCGGTCATACCATCGGATGTAGCCATCTTCGTTTTTGATGATGGGCGTATAGCCGGCACTTTTCACTTCTTTGCTTTTTTCGAGTTGAGCAATCAGCCAGCTCCGTGAAATAACGGCATGCGCTTTCAGTAGTTCATCTGAAGAGGTTGAACTCATTTCCGAAGAAATCACGCTGAGCAGGTATTCTTCGAGCGAAAGAATATTGACTGCTGTGAGCTTTCCTTTATCGGCATAGAACTTTAATTTCCCCCTGAATCGCTGATTTTCTGCTCTTTCCCAATGAAACTGCACACCGATTATCACATCATATAAATCAAAATCATCGGCATCTTCTTGGTTAGGCTCGAAAATTACAGCATCCTGGTATGTGTGTTGTTCTCCGTTGATTTGCAAAGTAAATGTACTTTCATCAGTAACCCTGACTTCTCCTTCCTGATTGGAAAAAGTCACTCCGGTATCAGTTTGAGAGAAAGTGCCATTCAGTTTGAAACGGATGGTTTCGGCGGATAATATCCCGACTTCTATGGTTGGTGTTTGCATGTTATTAGGCTGTTGATTTATTCGTATTGTTGCGTGATGGTGATACTTGATTTTCCTAAGTAGAAAGTTTTCGCTTTCAGGGTTTTGGCCTCACTGGCAACCGGTTCAGTCCAAAGCGTTGATTCACTTGTCGGTTCACTACCATCAGTTGTATAACGTATTTCGGCTTCCGGAATTGTTCCATTGGCATATAAGAAACCATCTTTCACGATGATTCCCGGAGGTGCTACCCTGAAATCGATGCCTTTGGCTGCTAATCGGGGCAGTTCGAGGAATGCAATTTGCGCATTGTATCTGAGGAGGGCCTTTTCGTACATCAGGTTGTTATTTTCCAGCGACCATGCCGGTTGGGTGTTCCATGCCCTTTCTATCAGTCCGAACATCTTCGGAAATAAGTAATAACCAATCTGATCGAAGCTGTGGATGGTTTCCGACCACAGTTGTCCCTGCAAACCTTTAATCTGATTACGTGCTTCTTTCTTCAGCGGGACTTTGTTTTTGTGTATGTTGAAAATGTCGACCGGGTCGCCCGTTCTGTTGCGTCTGACTGATTTATAGATGTCATAGGGTAGCATATCGAAAGAATTGTATTCATTCACGTAGCCGCCCCAGTTCAATCCATCTTCTTGCTGATGGTTGCAATACAGCAAGTCGAAATAGAAGTTGGAGACATTGCAAAGGATGACCGGATAGCCGGCATTGGCTAATTTATAGATGATTTCATCGCCACCCCAATCGGGAACCGTGTTCCATGTGTAGCTGAGTATGTTGCTGTCTTTAAAGCGTTCATTCGCGGTATGACCGGGTTTCATGGCGACTTCTTCCCAGCCGGCAGGTTGAATGCCTCTTGATGCAAGCATCGGGATGACTTGTTCCAGAAAATAATCTTTCAATTCACGGATTTCTGTCATGCCTTTTTCCTGCATAAACTGATGGCAAACAGCAGAGCCTTCCCATGCACCACGGGGTACTTCATCTCCGCCGATGTGGAAAACGTCCAGTCTGAGTCCGGCATCTCGATACATCTTGTGAATTTCATCGATTACTTTTTCGATGAAACGATAGGATGAAGGCATGGCAACGTTAATCACATTGTCGGTATAATGCTGTGCAGAAACGTATTTCGAGGTGTCTGCAAAATCAATCAGGAGGTATTCTTCAGCTTTGACTTTATCAGTATTGATGTATTTGTGGTAACGGGCATTCATGGCCTTGATTGCAGCGCGCGAATGTCCGGGGATATCCACTTCCGGAATAATACGGACGTGGCGTTTGGCGGCATATTGTAAGATGTCGATAAAATCCTGTCGTGTGTAAAACCCGTTGGCCAGACTTGCCGTGTCGTTTGCATTCCAACCCCATCCGTACATGGGGTATAGGCAGGTGGATTCATCGGTCGTGTGTCCCCTGCGTGATCCCACTTCGGTCAGTTCTTCTAATCCCGGAATTTCGATGCGCCAACCTTCGTCGTCGGTCAGGTGCATGTGTAGCACGTTGATTTTGTAGGCCGACAAATAATCAATCAATTTGTAAACATGATGTTTTTTTGTGAAATTGCGCGAAACATCCAGCATCACACCCCTGTAATCCGCATCCGGATAATCGGTTATGTGCATGTTGTCAAACTCTGCCGGTAGTTTGCCTGCATTTCCAAGCAGGTTTGTCAGGGTTTGACAAGCATTGAAAACCCCATGAGCAGTACTGCCAGCAAGCACAATATGCTTGTCCTGCATGCTGATTTCATAATACTCCTGCGGATCATCTTCCGGTAATTTCTTTAATTCGACTACTGTTTCTCCCTGTTCTGAAAATGTGCAGTTAAAAATGTTTGATAAAGTGTTCTTGAACAAATCAGCTTCATGCTCAAATGCTTTGTCCCATTTTAGCTTGATGTTTGTTGAAAATATAGCTTTCCCGGGTTTTTTATCCATTTGTTTTACAGTTGGAAAGATGTCGGTGAGCTCCGGCTTAATTTTTTTGCTGAAAAAGGCATTTTGTTCATACAGATAAGCACCATCCGCGTAGGGCAAATCCTTTCCCGGACGTTTGTACTGTTCCGCTTTGGTAAAAGGTTTGACAGTGACCGGAATGCTGATAGGTTCTTTTTCTTTGCCATTTTTATCCTTAAAAACAAGGTAGGCAGCTTCCGGACCGCGAGCTTCCCGTACAACGCTGCCTTTGTGGCGACAGGTAAAATATAAGGTTTCACCCGATTTCAGAGCCTGAAAATGTTCAGTCGGACTCATTTTCTGAAAACTTCCCACGATGCGTTCCAGTTTGAGTGGATCGTTTTCTTCGTTTATCGGGACAACCGTCATAATCGTGTAGTAGATATCCCAGTTGTTTTTCAGCGTTCTTTTGCTTGTGTTCGTGATGTGGAAAGTGCTTTCCATGATGCCCAGTTCAATGCCGTTTTGTCCCATTTCCCAGGTGATGTAGACAGGAGTTTTAACGGTATTACATCCCATGAGCAAAACCATAAGCATAGATATTAAATATGTGTTCTTCATGTTTTTAAAGGATTTTATAAAGGTCTACGGTCTATAGTCGGGTAGCTTCCTACGGAAGCTAAACCCCCAAAAACGGTTTTCCGCTCTTCATTATCAGGGCGCAAGCATTACGCCCCTCCGCTCTCCGCTCTCCGCTCTCCATTTTCCGCTATTCACTAACCACTATTTATACGCATCCAACACCTTTTTCACAGACCCATATTTCAACAGCAGTTCCCTGGCTTCTTCTTTTGGCAGACCAAGTTCTTCAACAATCATGCGGGTACCTCTTTCTATCAGTTTCTTGTTCGTAAGCTGCATGTTAATCATTTTATTGCCTTTTACACGACCCATTTTGATCATCAGGGTCGTTGATATCATGTTCAGAATTAACTTCTGCGCCGATCCGGCTTTCAGGCGGGTGCTTCCGGTCACAAACTCCGGTCCTACCACCGCTTCTATCGGGTACTCGGCAGCCAATGCCAAAGGCGATCCCGGGTTGCAGGTGATGCAACCTGTCAGCAAACCTTCTTCCCGTGCTTTTTTAATGCCTCCGATGACATAAGGTGTTGTTCCCGAAGCCGCAATGCCAATCAGGGTGTCTGTTTTGTTAATCTGAAATGCTTCCAGGTCTTTCCATGCTTGTTCGGTGTTGTCTTCCGCCGCTTCAACTGCACTCCGCAATGCCTTGTCTCCTCCTGCAATCAAGCCAATGATGATGCCGGGTGTAACACCAAAAGTGGGAGGAATTTCCGAGGCATCAAGTACGCCCAGACGACCACTCGTGCCGGCTCCGATGTAGAAAACGCGACCGCCAAGGGGCATTCTTTCTAAAATTTTGTCAATTAGTTGTTCGATTTGCGGTATGACTTTTTGGATGGCCAAATGAATTTTGGCATCTTCCTCGTTGATGCCGGTTAGAAGTTCATTTACGCTCATTTTGTCCAAATGCGCAAAGCGTGACGGGGATTCTGTTATGTTTTCCATCGTGTTGTTATTTTAATACTTATTTTAAAGTTTTTATTCAATTTTTGATTTGAAAATTAATATTGTGGATTTTTAACGTTGCAAAAATAGCAAAATTACGTCAAAAAAACAACTAAAACACTGAAAAAAAGGACAATTATTGTAGTTGTTTAACTCATTTCAAGGTAGTATAACAAATGGTTGTTTTCAGATTTAATTTTCTACTTTTGTCAACTGAATAAAGCTTGTTTATTTGAGCTTATGTGGACTCATGTGTCTTATATGGTTAAATATTGATTCTTTATTGTTTTAACTGATATATTATTTTTTGAACATCATGAAAAAAACACCTCTTATCTTATTACTCTTCATTAGCCTTGTTGTCGTTTTACAGGCGCAGGAATATCCGGCTGTCGTTGGAGCTGCCAGAACCGATGCTTATTTCCCGCTTTTACAAGGTCAGCGGGTCGCTCTTTTTTCCAATCATACCGGGATGGTTGGAGATAAACATACGCTTGATGTCTTAATCGAAAATAAAGTAAATGTCACAGCTGTCTTCTCTCCCGAACATGGATTCAGAGGTGATGCCGGTGCCGGCGATCATGTTGCCAGTTCGGTAGATGATAAAACAGGTGTACCCATTCTTTCTCTTTATGATGGGGATGCAGGTAAGCCATCGAAGGAGAGCATGCGTAAGTTTGATGTGCTTGTTGTCGATATACAGGATGTTGGGTTACGATATTATACGTATTACATTTCAATGGTTAAACTGATGGATGCCTGTGCTGAAAGCCGGAAATCAATGATTGTGCTGGATCGCCCGAATCCGAACGGGCACTATGTGGATGGTCCCATTCTGGATATGAAGCATAAATCAGGAGTGGGTTGGTTGCCTATACCGGTGGTGCATGGCATGACGCTCGGGGAGCTTGCACAAATGGTTAATGGTGAAAAATGGTTACCCGAGAATCGCGTGTGCAAACTGACCGTGATACCCTGTCTGAATTACACGCACCAAACACTTTACAGGCTTCCTATCCCGCCGTCACCCAATCTGCCGAATATGACCGCTGTTTATTTGTATCCTTCCATTTGTTATTTTGAAGCGACTCCGGTCAGTCTGGGGCGTGGAACTGACTTACCGTTTCAGATATACGGTCACCCGAATATGCTTGGTTATGATTTTACCTTCACGCCGCGTAGTATGAAATCAGCCCTCAATCCGCCACAAAAAGACAGGTTGTGTTATGGTGTGAATCTTTCGGGTCTTGCTGATGAAGTGATCTGGAAAAAAGGAATAGATTTGAGCTATCTGATTGAAGCTTACCGGAATCTAAATATGGATGATTATTTCTTTCGCTCATTTTTCGAAAAACTCATTGGTGTTGATTATGTCCGTAAAATGATTATTCAGGGAAAAAGTGCCGACGAAATCAAAGCAATGTGGAAAGGTGATGTGGAGAAGTTTAAACAACAAAGAAAAAAATACCTGCTATACTCTGAGTAAATCGTTCAATGTAAATCGTAAATTGTAATTGCCCATGTCTCCAACATTCATTCTTCTCATCATTCTTCTCTATTTCGCTGTGCTTTTTGGCGTTTCTTACATCTCCGGTCGAAAGGCTGATAATGCCGGGTTTTTTACCGGAAACCGGAAATCGCCCTGGTATGTGGTGGCTTTTGCAACCATTGGTGCGGCTATTTCAGGTGTGACCTTCGTTTCTGTTCCAGGTATGGTAGCAACCAGTGGATTTTCATATCTGCAAATGGTGTTGGGTTTTGCGGTCGGACAACTGATCATCGCTTTTGTGCTTATACCTTTGTTTTACCGGATGAACCTGGTGTCAATATATGAATATCTGGAGAACAGGTTTGGTGTGACTACCTACAAGTTAGGGGCGTGGCTCTTTTTTGTCTCCAAAATGCTGGGCGCTTCTATACGCTTGTTTATTGTCTGCGTGGTATTGCAGTTACTTGTTTTCGATCCGCTTGGCCTGCCTTTCGTACTGAATTTGTTTTTTACAGTGGGTATCGTGTGGCTCTACACTTTTCGGGGTGGTGTTAAATCCTTAATATGGACAGACTCTCTAAAAACATTCAGTTTAATTGTTACAGTCGGATTGTGTATTTTCTACATTGCCCGGAATCTGGACGGAAGTCTCTGGAATATCATGGCAAATACCGAAATGTCGAAGATATTCTTTTTTGATGATGTGAATGATAAACGATTCTTCTTCAAGCAGTTTCTGGCCGGAGTCTTTACGGTAATTGCACTGACAGGATTGGATCAGGATTTGATGCAGAAAACGCTCAGTTGTAAAAATACTCGGGATTCTCAAAAAAACATGATTACGGGCGGTATTCTGCAAGTCTTCGTGAACTTGCTATTCCTGATGTTGGGTGTGTTGTTGTACACCTATGCCGCCAATAATCAGATTGTTCTGCCTGAAAAGGGAGATGAAGTATTTCCTTTCCTTGCTACTCAGGGTTATTTTCCGGTTATCGTGAGTGTGCTGTTTGTTGTCGGATTGATTTCTGCGGCCTATGCAGCGGCTGGTTCTGCGCTTACGGCACTTACAACTTCGTTTATGGTGGATATATTAGGTACGACTAAAAAGAAGTCGGAGAAGGAGGTTTCATCTACCCGGATGAAAGTGCATATTGCCATGGCTGTCGTAATGGCAGTTGTTATTTTTGTCATCAATATCCTCAATAATACATCGGTCATTGATACGGTTTATAAACTGGCAAGCTATACCTATGGACCGCTTCTGGGTATTTTCGTGTTTGGTATTTTCATCAAAAAGCAGGTCAGAGATCGTTATGTACCCTGGGTGGCAATTGCTTCTCCGGTGCTGACGCTTATTTTTGACCTCAATTCAAAAGTCTGGTTCAATGGATATGAGTTCAGTCACGAACGGCTGATCCTGAATGCGATGTTTACTTTTTTGGGGCTGTGTTTCCTGATTCAGAACCATAAAAGTAAGAATAATTGATAGTGAATAGTGAACCAAATTTATTACATTAGACCTCGAAAGAACTAACCACTAACCACTAACCACTATCAACTAACCACAATTTTCCTGATTCGCTCCAAACTCGCCCGCTTCACTGCCGATTTGCTAAAAATGGCATCAAATTCTTCCTGTGTCATTTTTTGCCAGTCTTCTTTCGTCAGACTGAAAATTTCCGGGGTGGGTGTTAGCTCCTCGTGGTTGTGCGGGTGACCGAAACGTTTGTTCCAGGGACAAACATCGTTGCAGATGTCGCAACCGGCAATGCATCCGGCAAGTTTGTCTTTTAATTCTCCTGGAATTTCTGATTTGCTTTCTAAGGTGAGATAGGAGATGCACTTGCGCGGATCCATGCCTTTGCCGTTCAGGGCGTTGGTCGGACAAGCATCGATGCATTTCCGGCAGTTGCCACAGCGAAAAGGAAACGGTGCTTCCGAGGGTGTTACATCCACATTCAGCAATAAAATACCAATAAAAACATAGGAACCTAGCTTCGGGTGAATGAGCAGAGAATTTCGCCCAATCCAACCTAAGCCTGCTTTCTCAGCCCAGCGCTTTTCGAGGATGGGCGCTGAATCCGAGAAGCTATGCTGATGATCTTTCGATACACAATCTTCACCATATTCTGCAATGATTTCGGCTTCCAATTGCCAAAGTTTTTGCTTCATGACGGTATGATAATCAACCTTCGAATAAGCATATTTGGCAATTTTAGGCAAATGTTCTGCCTGTCTTTTTTCCGGAAGATAATTCAGCAACACAACTACTACTGATTTACAGCCCGGAACCAATACCCGCGGATCGACTCTTTTTTCGAAATTGCGGTTCAGGTAATGCATGTCACCATGCATGCCTTCATCCAACCAGCTACGCATAAATGCCGCATCTTCATCCAGGGCTTCTGCTTTTGCAATGCCACAGGCATCAAAACCTACCGATAAAGCTGTATGTTGAATGAAATCATGCATCAGAGACGTTTTTCAATTTCTTTCTCTAATGTTTGTAAATTCATGTCCCTGCCAACAATGTCACCTTGTCTGTCAATCAGGAAATAACTGGGAATAGACGTGACATTATAGGTTGTTGCATATACGGTGTTGGGGCCATTAGTAGCACGAACGCAAACCCATGGAAGATTTTCGACTGCATTTTCCCAAAGCATTTTGTTACGGTCGAGCGAAACCTGATAAATTTCAAATCCCCTTGAAGCATATTTATTGTATATTTCTCTCAGTGCAAAAGTGTATTGAACACTTTCCCGCGATTCAAATGCTGAAAAGTCAAGCAGGATTACCTTCCCTGTCAGGTCTGACAGTTTTCGGTTGGTGTTTTTATTGTCCGGGAGTTCAATGTCGATAAATCCGGTAGCCGCATTTTCCGCAATTTCTTTCCAGTTGGCCTGCTGACGAGCTTGACGCTCTGTTTTGATGGCATCCATGACCAATGCATAAAGATTTTTTGACCTTTCGTAATCAGGCATATAGGTGTTGTAGGAAGTTGCTACTGCGGCACAATACGGTCGATCTTCTTTAATATAGGGTGAAAAGATGTAGCTGTCGTTTATTTTCTGAAAAACAGCAAAATAAGCAGCAGTAGAACGTGGGTTTTTCAGGATGATTGGTCTCGCCATTTCTTTGTGTTTTTCAATTAACGACAGTAATTCCGAGACTAATTTTTCCCTTTCAGCATCATTCATCCCTTTGATAATTTGATTTGCTTTGCGTTGAATTTCAGCAGCTGATTTCCGGAGTAACTGAATGTCGGTATTGGATGCTGAACCTGTGATTGTATATTCCGTTGAGAAATTATCATATGAAGCTGTAATGCCAATTGTTTCGGTTGAATCAACAGCGAAATGAATTTGTTTGCTTCCGACTTTCAAACGATAAAAATCGGGATAAACCGGACTTTTTGCCCTGAAACGGAATCTGCCGTCGTCTTTTACACGGGTTGAATCCAGTAACGTGATTTTGGCCAGTCCGTTGTGTTCCAGGTATATCATTTCTCCTGCTCCTCCTTCAATGGTTCCTTCAACTTTAAAATTACCGGTTCTGTTACAAGATGCAAAAACGCTGATAATAAAAATGTATACTAATTTATTCATGATATTTAATATTTAAACAGTGCAAATTTACATTATTTTTCACGTTTGCCAAAACCAACGGCATTTCATTTCTCGCTGATTATTGCTATTTTTGGCACATCAATTGACTATGAAGGCCCCTTATGTTACTTGTTTTTATAAGATGTTGATAATAAGCGTGCTTTGATATGTGGTCGCTGTGTTTTGACCATGACATGTACTAATTTATGCCATATTGGCAGCAAAATATTCTATTTAACAATGAAGAATCAATTTGACAAGTTTTTTTCGGATGAAATGATGGGATCTTCGGAAGTGTTTCCGATTATCTCGCTGGATGAACGTTCGCAGGATATTCAATTAGATGAGGGCGCTGTGTTGCCTATTCTTCCCTTACGCAATATGGTGATATTTCCGGGTGTATTGCTGCCCGTTTCGGTTGCCAGACCTAAATCACTTAAACTGGTACGGAAGGCGCACGAAAATGATGGATTGATAGGAGTGTGTACCCAAATTGATCGTAAACTCGAAGATCCTTCTGTAGATCAACTGTACACAATCGGAACGGTTGCGCAGGTAGTCCGCATTCTCGAAATGCCGGATGGTTCCACAACGGTTATCCTGGAAGGGAAACGACGTTTCCGTCTCGGGGAGCTGGTGACAATCAAACCTTATATGAAAGCTCGCGTGCATTTGATGGAAGATATTATTCCCGAAGAAAAGAAAAATGACGGGGTATTTTCGGCATTGGTGTCATCTATCAAGGATTTGGCTACCGATATCATCACGAATTCGGGCATGTTGCCACCTGAAACCACTTTTGCCATTCGTAACATCGAAAATCCTGTTTTCCTGATTAACTATATTTGTGTCAACTTCGGCTTGCAGGTTAAAGATAAGATTCATTTGCTTGAACTCGATGATGTGCTGGAAAGAGGATATCATCTGTTAGAACTTCTGAATAAGGAGTCGCAACTGATTGAAATCAAAATGAATATCCAGAATAAGGCAAAAGCGGGTATTGATCAGCAGCAAAGGGAGTATTTCCTGCAACAACAGATGAAAACCATCCAAAACGAACTGGGTGTGGTGTCGCCAGAGCAGGATGTGGCTGATTTTAAAGAAAGAGCCAAAAAGAAAAAATGGAGTGAGCCTGTTGCCAGGATATTTGACAAGGAGCTGAAGAAGTTGGAACGTACAAGTCAGCATTCACCCGATTACTCCATTCAGCTGAATTATATCGAAACCATGCTCGATCTGCCGTGGAATGAATATACGGTAGATAATTTCAACCTGAAGAATGCGATGAAAGTCCTGAATGCCGACCATTTTGGGATGGAAAAGGTGAAAGATCGCATCATCGAGCATTTGGCTGTACTGAAACTGAAAGGGGATATGAAATCGCCAATTATTTGTCTGTATGGCCCTCCGGGAGTAGGAAAAACATCGTTGGGAAAATCAATCGCCAAAGCGCTGAATCGTAAATATGTTCGTGTGTCATTGGGTGGTTTGCACGATGAAGCTGAAATCAGGGGACATCGTCGCACCTATATTGGAGCTATGCCGGGCAGAATTATGCAAAATATCCTGAAGGCAGAATCGGCCAATCCGGTTTTCGTGCTGGATGAAATTGACAAAGTGACAGCCGATTACAAGGGAGATCCTTCCTCAGCTCTGTTGGAAGTGCTTGACCCGGAGCAAAATACAGCTTTTCATGACAATTATTTAGATGTAGATTTTGACCTGTCGAAGGTTATGTTTGTGGCTACGGCCAACAACCTGAATACCATTCCACGTCCACTGCTCGATCGCATGGAGTTGATCGAAGTGAGTGGGTACACGCAGGAAGAAAAGGTGGAAATTGCTAAAAGGCATCTGATAACCAAAGAACTCGAGAATCATGGTTTGAAACCGGAACATGTTTCCCTGAGTAAAGATGTGATTCAGCAACTGATTGAATTATATACCAGAGAATCGGGTGTGCGTTCGCTTAACAGGGAAATTGCTTCGCTGATGCGAAAAATTGCCAAATTAGTTGCGACGGATGCGAGCTATAATGTGGAAGTCTCGACGGATGAACTGAAATCCTATTTGGGTGCGCCCCGTTACAGCAAAGAGAAGTATCAGGGGAATGACTATGCCGGTGTGGTAACCGGGTTGGCCTGGACACAGGTGGGAGGCGAGATTTTGTACATCGAATCCAGTTTGAGCAAGAGTAAAGCCCCCAAACTTACGCTGACCGGTAATCTCGGAGATGTAATGAAAGAGTCGGCCATGCTGGCGCTTGAATACATCAAGTCACATGCAGAACAGTTACAGGTTGATCCACTGTTGTTCGACGAATGGAATGTGCATATTCATGTGCCCGAAGGTGCGATTCCCAAAGACGGTCCGTCCGCAGGTATTACCATGGTGACTGCCCTGGCATCTGCCTTTACCAAACGCAAGGTACGTAAGAACTTAGCCATGACCGGGGAGATTACCCTGCGTGGAAAAGTGTTACCGGTCGGAGGCATCAAAGAAAAAATTCTGGCAGCCAAACGTGCCGGTATTACCGATATCATCCTGTGTAATGAAAATGAAAAAGACATCGATGAAATTAAACCCGTTTACCTCAAAGGTTTGAAATTTCATTATGTAAAGGACATCATGGAGGTGTTGGAGTTTGCTCTACTGAAAGAAAAGGTAAATTAACTTTAAACCTGTCAGGTTTGAAAAACCTGACAGGTTTAATTAAAATTAAAATGGCAGTCCGCTTTCTTCCTCATTTGCCGGAGGATCAACTGGCTGTTCTGGTGCCGGTGTAGCAGGCTGTTGTGTTGTTACCGGCGCTTGAGATTCACCCGTTTCAGCTTTCTTGCCAAGCAATTGCATATTGTCGACATATATTTCAGTTGTGTATCTCTTGATACCATCTTTTTCCCAAGAACGGGTTTGAATTTTTCCTTCGATGTACAACTGAGATCCTTTCCGTACATATTTTTCAGCAATTTCTGCCAGACCCCGCCAGGCAACAATATTGTGCCATTCGGTGCGGTCGGGAACCTGTGTCCCGTTTTGCATAGTGAAACCTCTTTCTGTTGTGGCTAAAGGAAAGTTAGCAACAGCCACATTTTTGTCGAGATAGCGTACTTCGGGGTCTCTGCCCACGTTTCCTACTAAAATTACTTTGTTTACAGACATAATTCTTTTGTTTTATAGGTTGGTGATAAAAATTAATTCGATGTAAAAGTAGCGCTATTTTAATTTTTATCCAACCCAAAGAAATTAATATATTCTTAAAATAATATAATCAGCCTCCGGTTAAAACCGGAGGTTATTGATAAAATGTCATTTAACCGCAACTGTTTCAATTTCAACTAGGGCTTCCATAGGAAGGTCTTTCACTGCAAATGCGGCACGGGCAGGAAAATCAGATTGGAAGTATTGCTTATATACCTCATTCATTGCAGCAAAATTACGGATGTCCGATAGATATACCCGATTTTTAACCACGTGATCCAAACTATATCCGGCTGCTTGCAGAATGGCGGTTATATTCTTAAATACCTGATCTGTCTGTCCTGCAATGTCAGTAGCTTCGATCTTAGCTGTTAATGGGTTTATAGGGAGTTGTCCGGAAATGTATAAAGTGTTATTTACTTCAACAGCCTGACTGTAAGGGCCAACTGCTGCAGGGGCATGGGGAGTGGAGATTATTCGTTTCATAATAATACAAATGGTTTAATGTTTAATAGTTTAAGTGTTATTTGTTCAACAATTTGAATGTTTTATGAAAACAAAAATACTAAAACTTTTCTGCTCTTCAATTGCTCATTGAACTTTTTTGCATATATGTTATTTATGGATTATTCAATTGGATGGCATTTATTGTATTTCTTTTTCCTTTTAGTTCTCCGCTATTTTATTTATCTTTGCACTACGAAATATTTATCGTTCATTAAACCTGTCAGCTTCTAAAAATCTGACAGGTTTGAAATATTTTAACAATATAATCACAAATGGAATTAGCAAGCAAATACAATCCTGCCGACATAGAGTCGAAGTGGTATCAGTACTGGTTGGAACAAGGTTTCTTTCAATCGAAACCGGACAATCGCGAACCTTATACGATTGTCATTCCACCGCCAAACGTCACGGGTGTGCTGCACATGGGGCACATGCTGAACAATACCATTCAGGATGTATTGGTGCGCCGTGCCCGCATGAAAGGTAAGAATGCTTGTTGGGTGCCGGGTACCGACCATGCTTCTATCGCTACGGAAGCTAAAGTGGTTGGGAAACTGGCTGCAGAAGGAATAAAAAAAACGGATCTTACCCGGGAACAGTTCCTGGAACATGCGTGGGACTGGACACATAAACACGGGGGAATTATCCTGGAGCAATTGAAAAAACTGGGTGCTTCGTGTGACTGGGACCGGACGGCTTTTACGATGGATGAGGCTCGCTCGGAGAGCGTGATCAAGGTGTTTATCGACTTGTACGAGAAGGGTTTGATTTACCGTGGTGTCAGGATGGTAAACTGGGATCCGAAAGCGCTGACTGCTTTGTCGGATGAAGAGGTGATTTACAAAGAGGTAAGTGGTAAATTATATTACCTTCGCTATAAAATTGAGGGAGAAGATGGCTATGCTGTGGTGGCAACGACTCGTCCGGAGACCATCATGGGCGATACCGCAATGTGTATCAATCCGAACGACCCGAAGAATGCACACCTGAAAGGGAAAAAAGTACTGGTCCCATTGATTAACAGGGCTATCCCGGTGATTGAAGATGAGTATGTGGACATTGAATTTGGTACGGGTTGTCTGAAAGTGACGCCGGCACATGATGTGAACGACTATGTGCTGGGTGAAAAATACAACCTGCCTTCGATTGATATTTTCAACGCGGATGGTACGTTGAACGAACATGGGGAGATGTATGCAAACATGGACCGTTTCGAGGTGCGTACGAAAATTGAAAAGGATCTGGAAGCTGCCGGTCTGCTTGAAAAGATTGAACCATACACCAATAAAGTGGGTTTCTCGGAAAGAACAGATGTTGTTATCGAGCCCAAACTGTCGATGCAGTGGTTCCTGAAAATGGAAAAACTGGCCCAGCCGGCTTTGCAGGCGGTGATGAATGATGATATCAAACTGCATCCGGCCAAGTTTAAAAATACTTACCGTCACTGGATGGAAAATGTCAAGGACTGGTGTATTTCCCGTCAATTGTGGTGGGGACACCGCATCCCGGCCTGGTTTCTTCCGCAGGGTGGTTTCGTGGTAGCTGCAACGAGGGAAGAAGCCTTAGAAAAAGCGAAGCAAATTGTCAATTATACGATTTACGCCGATGACTTGCGTCAGGATGAGGATTGTCTGGATACCTGGTTTTCTTCCTGGTTATGGCCGATTTCGGTGTTCGATGGAATAAATAACCCGGATAATGAAGACATCCGTTATTATTACCCGACAGATGATTTGGTGACTGCTCCTGAAATTTTGTTTTTCTGGGTGGCGCGTATGATTATCGCCGGTTATGAATATGAAGATAAACTGCCTTTTAAAAATGTATACCTGACCGGTATCGTGCGGGATAAGCTGGGTAGAAAAATGTCGAAGTCACTCGGCAATTCTCCTGACCCGCTTGACCTGATTGCGCATTATGGTGCCGATGCCGTTCGTTTGGGAATGCTGTTTACGTCTCCTGCCGGAAATGACCTGCCATACGATGATTCTTTGTGCGAACAGGGAAGAAACTTCAACAACAAGATATGGAATGCTTTCCGCCTGGTTAAAGGATGGGAAGTGAAAGAAATACCTCAGCCTGAATCTGCTGCGGTTGCGATCAAATGGTTCGACTCACAATTGTCGAAAACACTGGCCGAAATAGATGATTTGTTCTCTAAATATCGTTTGTCGGAAGCGCTGATGGCGGTGTACAAGTTGTTCTGGGACGATTTTTCTTCCTGGTATCTGGAGATGATCAAACCTGCCTATCAGCAGCCGATTGATAAGGCAACCTACGATGCAACGCTGGGATTCTTCGATGTGTTACTGAAAATCCTGCACCCTTTCATGCCTTTCATCACTGAGGAACTTTGGCAGGCTTTGCAGGACAGAAAAGAGGGTGAAAGTATCATGGTGACCTTGCAACCGAATCCAGAACCTACAAATGAACCACTTATCAATCAGTTTGAGAAGGTAAAAGAAATCATTGCCGGGGTGCGTACGATTCGATTACAGAAGAATGTCCCGAATAAGGAACAACTTAGTTTGCAAATTTCCGGGGAGCATGATGCTGATTTCGATGCTGTTATCGTGAAGTTGTGTAACCTGACTTCGATTGAAGGTGTTTCAGAAAAGTCTTCCGGTTCGATTTCATTCTTAGTGGGAACGACCGAGTATGCCGTACCTATGGGTAATCTCATCAATGCTGAAGAAGAAATTCAGAAAATGGAAGCTGAAATTACCTATTTGGAAGGTTTCTTAGTTTCGGTTATGAAGAAATTAGGTAATGAAAAATTCGTTGCCAATGCCAAACCGGAAGTTGTGGAGGCAGAACGCAAAAAACATGCAGATGCCGAAAGCAAGATTGCTTCGCTGAAAGATGCGATTGCGGGGTTGAAATAATGGATAATGAATAATGAATAATGAATAATGAATAATGAATAATGGATAATGGATAATGAATAATGGATAATGGATAACAAATAACGTAGAGACGCACGGCCGTGCGTCTCTACAACCCAAAACGTTTCAACAACCCAAAACGTTTCAACAACCCAAAATCGTATTCACAAACCCAAAACGTTTCACAAACCCAAAACATTTTCAAACAACAAAACATTCCCATAAAAAATATTAAATGATTAATTTATACCAAAATATATGCCTCAAAACCTGCGAAATAGCCCAAAAAGCAGGTGCATTCATTGCTGAACAACGCAAAGGTTTTAGCCAGTCGATGGTGGAACACAAAGGTCTTCACGATCTGGTAAGCTATGTCGATCGGGAAGCGGAGAAAATGATCATTGCCGAACTGAGTAAAGTGCTGCCTGAAGCTGGATTTATCGCGGAAGAAGGTACCAATAACACGCGTGGTGATAAATTCAACTGGATTATCGATCCTCTTGACGGAACGACGAATTTTATTCAGGGCATTCCGACTTATGCGGTTAGCATCGCGCTGATAGAAGACAGTGAACTGGTGGTGGGTGTGGTATTTGAAATCGGGCAACAGGAATGTTTTTATGCATGGAAAGATGGTGGCGCTTATCTGAATGGCGAAAAAATCAGGGTTTCGGATAAAAGCGACTTGAACCTGTCTTTACTGGCTACCGGTTTTCCGTATACCAATTTTGATATGCTGGATGACTATATGATTTTCCTGAAGTGGATGTTACGGAATTCGCGTGGGGTGCGTCGTATCGGATCTGCTGCTACCGATCTGGCTTATGTGGCCTGTGGCCGTTTCGATGCATTCTGGGAATACGGCCTGAAACCCTGGGATATGGCTGCCGGAGCATTGCTTATCAAAGAAGCCGGAGGTAAGGTTTCCGACTTTAAAGGAACCGACAATTATGTTTTTGGAAATGACATTGTTGCTACGAACGATTTGTTACAGGATATCATTCTTCATAAATTAAAGGAATTTATTGCCTGATAGTGTATGGAAAGGTTGTGGACTGCAAGTTTCCTGAGTGCATGCGCAGGAAACTTTCTTTTATTTTTTGCTTTTTATTTGTTGATACCGATATTTCCGCTGTATCTGATTGATACTTTTGAGGCGTCGAAATCACTGGTAGGGGTGGTGTTGTCATCATATACCCTTGCTGCATTGTTTATAAGACCTTTTTCAGGTTTCTTGCTGGATTTGTTTCGCAGAAAACCACAATACCTGATTGCTTTCCTGTTGTTTGTCCTCACATTTATCGGATATCCGTTGGTTACCACTGTCAATTTATTTTTGCTTGTCAGGGTGTTGCATGGCGCTTCTTTCGGATTTGTTACAACTGCCGGAAACAGTCTGGTAGTGGATATTCTTCCGGCATCAAGAAGGGGAGAGGGACTTGGCTTCTTTGGTGTGGCCAACAATCTGGCCATGGTGGTCGGACCAATGACCAGTTTGTTGATGCACGAGAAAGGTGTTGATTATCAGTATATATTTTATCTTTCTATCGCAACAGGGTTGTTTGGATTTATTTTCGCGATGCTGATTAAAGTGGATAAGCCTTTTGAACCCAATAAGGAAAGTATACGGGGCTTCGATCGTTTCTTCCTTTTCAAAGGTTTTAAAGCTGGTGTTACATTGTTGCTGACGGGAGTTCCCTATGGAATGTTCACGACTTATCTGGCAATTTATGGTAAAGAACTGGGCATTGATGCCGGACTGGGATTATTCTTCTCGCTGTTGGCTGTCGGGTTAATTACATCCCGTTTATTTTCCGGTAAAATGGTCGACAGAGGAAAATTGAATAAAGCGATTGAATACGGATTACTGGTTAGTTTTACAGGGTTGATCTTACTGGCCTCACTCCAGCGAATCAATATGTACAATCATCAGCTGGTCAACGTGTTGTTCTTTCTTATACCGGTGATCCTCGGTTTAGGTTACGGACTGCTGTTTCCTGCTTATAACACTTTATTCGTAAATCTGGCACCCAATAACAGGAGGGCGACGGCCAGCTCAACTTTCATGACCAGCTGGGATTTAGGAGTTGGTTCCGGATTAATTCTCGGAGGTAGGTTTGCAGACTCACAGGGAGGTTTACCCCTGGCATTTATGGTTGGAACGCTGATGGTGTTGTTCTCGTATATCTACTTTGTAAAATCTGCCGGACCTCACTTCCTGCGTAATAAACTCAGATAAGAGAATGTCGCATAATTAATTAAAAAACGGAATATATTACATACTGATAATGTCAGGATGTATCGGAACGCTATTCTCTATTCCTGAATTATGCCTGTTGTTATAAACTTCAACCGACTTAACAAAATCGACCATTTTATGTAAATCTGATTCAAAAGCATTGCCTACAACAATGATATCAGCACCGGCATCGTAAATCATTTCCATTTTTTCTGTCGATGTAATACCTCCCCCGACAATCAAAGGGGTGTCGATGGCCTCACGAATGTATGAAATCATTTCCTCCGGTACGGTTTGAGATGCCCCGCTTCCCGCTTCCAGGTAGGTGAGATGCATGCCCATTAATTCACCTGCTACTGCGGTCGAAAGTGCAATTTCTTTTTTGTCGCGGGGGATTGCTCTCGTATTGCTGATAAATTCAACGGAACTGACTTTACCTCCATCAATCAGCAAATAAGCGGTGGGAATAACTTCAACTTCTGATTCTTTAATTGCCACTGCTGATTTGATGTGCTGACCAATTAAGTATTCGGGGTTTCTGCCTGATAATAAGGATAAAAATAACAAAGCATCAGCATGCTCAGAAAACTGGGATGCATCGCCCGGAAATAAAACAACAGTTGTGTCGACTTCTTCTTTCAAAACTTCTATCATGTTGTCCAATGATTTAACAGCATGACTTCCACCTATGAATACAAAATCAGGAGGTGCTATTTTCAATGTTGCAATGATGGATGCAAACTGACGTCCATTACTTTTTTCGGGATCAATGAGAATGGCAAACATTTTTCTGTCCATTTCTCTGTTCAACAGAATCTTCCGGTATGTATTATTGTGTCTCATAATCTGATTTTTTTGTCTACCCCATAAACAAGGGTGTAAAGCACATTTTGTTGATATTGTAATTCGTAAATTCGGGAACCGGTTTCATGTAAAACATGTAAAGTGCCCGAATCGTTTAACGTAAAAGGTAAAATTTCTAATGTTGCGGCAAAATCCCGCACTTCATTTCCTATGATTTTATATAATGTTTCTTTTGCAGACCAGGCAATTTCTACCTTTGCTGTGTTTGTTTCTTTGCTGAATAATATTTGTTCTGATTCGTTTAAAAACCGTTTCGATACAGTTTTTACCTTCTCAGTTCTGATTTCCAAATCAATTCCTACCGGGAATTCCGGGTGAATAATCACTGCAGCATAATTGTTACTGTGTGTTATGCTGATGTGAAAGTTCTTGTCTTCCAAATAAGGCTTACCGTTTGCATCGTAAATTACTTTTACCTGACAACCCGTTGCCTGATTGAGTAATATTCTCGCCGACAAAAATTCCCTTTTTCTTTTCTCGCTTTTTATTTGAGAGAATTCCTCCCGGTATGCCTCAAAATTGTCTAATTGGCATGTCAGGGATTCTATGTCTTCTTCCATGACACCAATTAGTATAGTTCCACCTTTGTATGTCAGTTGTTCTGTTTTCATTTCCAGCTGAAACTTTCCATTAACCTGACTACATCCTGTTTGATGTAATCGGACATGGGGGCAATGGAGTCTTTATTCGGTACATGGTTAAAGTAAACAGCTCCCCTGACAAAATGGTTGATGTTGTCCGTGAGTACGAATTGTGCAGCGGATGCTGCATTGCCTTTCAGATCGTAATATATCCCGTACACTTTTTTATCGGGATTACTGAAAACCTGTTCGGTGATGTCGTCGGCACGAACCAAATGTTTGTAAACTGAATGATGAGCATCCTCCGATAACTCATAAAGATTATCATTTATTCCCTTGTAACTGCAATGTATCGCTGCGTTCAGAGTAGGATAAACAATATCAATCCAGTATTTTTCCTGTTCTTCTTTTTTTAGTTCTATTGTTGCGATATCCGATATTTCAAAATGATAAGGCAAAACCGTATCTATTGTATGGTAACGGTGTTCCGGCAAATCCACCCTGAAGTAACCGTAAGGCTTTGGATAATAGTTTTTTTTACACCCGGTAGAAATGAGAGTCAACAGGCAAAACAACAAAAAAATCACCGGAAAACTATCCATTCTCTTCCTCATCATCATCTTCTTTTTTTATGTGAAGTTTGACTTTCTTAATCCTTCGGTTATCAACAGACAGGATTTCAAAAACATATTTCTGATAATCGATGCGTTCATTTTTTGCCGGTATTTCTCCTTTGAGTTCGAGTATCAGTCCTGCCAGGGTCTCAACTTCTTCTGTTACTTTTGTAAAGTCTTCTTCGTCAATTTCTTCTATCTTGAAGAAATCATTCAACTGAATTTTTGCTTCAAATATAAAAGTATGATTGTCGATTTTGGTGAACAAGGCTTCTTCATCATCATATTCATCGCTGATGTCACCCACAATTTCTTCAATAATGTCTTCCAGTGTTACCAGTCCGGAGGTGCCACCGTATTCGTCAACAACAACTGCCAGGTGGACTTTGTTTTGCTGAAACTCACTTAACAGGTCATCAATCATTTTTGTTTCAGGGACGTAATAGGCCTGACGAATGAGCGTTTGCCAACGGAACGAGTCCGGTTTGTCGAGATGTGGCAACAAGTCCTTGCTGTATAAAATGCCCTTGATGTTATCGTGTGTGCCTGAGTACACGGGTATACGGGAATAACCAGAACTGATGATAATTTCAAGTAGCTTTTTATACGATGTTTTGATATCCACGTCGACAATATCGACCCGTGAAGTCATGATATCCACCACCTGGATGTTTCCGAATTTGATGATTCCCTCCAGAATTTCAGTATCTTCATCGTTGTTGCCGGATGTTAGTTCCAATGCCTGTGATAATTCATCGATAGAAATATTGGTTTTATTGTGCTTTGCCAACCGCAGGTTCATTGCTGAGGTAGATTTGACAAGCACCTGTACAACAGGTTTGAAGATTTTCAAAAGCACCACCAGAAATGGGGTGGTGAATGCTGCAACCTTTTTTCCTTCCTGCGACGCAAATACCTTGGGGATGATTTCCCCCAGTAAAAGTAGTAAGAAAGTAATGACAACCGTTTGGATGATAAAACCCAGGAACGGTGCATCTTCAAAATTCATCAGTCTGTTAGTTACTAATGTCATTATCAGGATGATGGCTACGTTAACAAAATTGTTCCCGATCAGGATGGCAGCCAACAGCTTCTGAGGGTGTTGCAACAGACCCAGGATGCTTTTATCCGACTTTTTGTCGCTTTGCTCCAATTCGTCGAGGGTTTGCGGACTGAAAGAAAAAAATGCAACTTCAGATGCTGAAATTAATCCGGAAATAAATAATAAAATCAAACTGATTATCAGTGCAATTAATTCGTTATAAGTAAACGGATTAAAACTGATGGATAATAATGTTATAATCGGACACACCATGGTAGATGTTAAAATTTGATTCAAAATTGTTGTATTGCAAAAATAGATATTTTTCGTGACTTCGAACCTATTCCAAACAATATATGTTATATTTGTAGCGTAAAACAACTATAAATCACCTTAAAAATGTTGTATTATGGAAGATAAACTGGTAACCCTCGCGATTCGTACCTACCAAAGGGCACAAATGATAAAGACCGTATTAGAAGAAGAAGGTATTGAAACAGCTATTCATAATCTGAATTTGGAGAATCCGGAAATGGCCGTAGGTGTTCGTGTCAGGATCAAGGAAAGCGACTTGCCCCGTGCCCTGAAGATTGTGGAAGAAATGGAAAAAGCCTGGGAAGATGAAAAACCGGTGCGTGACTCCAAAACGGTATTAATCCCGGTTGACTTTGCTGACCAGGTGCCTAAAACCATCGATTTCGGGTTTAAAATGGCCGGGAATATAGGTGCTGAAATCGTTTTTCTCTACGTCTATTTCACACCTGCGTTTACCATCTCCATGAATAATGATGTGAGTACATACAGCATCAGTGATAGCGAGTTGCTTCGCCGCATCATCAGTTCGGCGAATGCGGATGTTGAAAACATGGATAATCTGATAAAAAAACGTATTGCCAACGGTGAACTACCCAATATGAAATACAGATTTGAATTGAAAGAAGGTGTTCCCGAAGATCAGATTCTTGATTACTGCAAGAAACACAGTCCGGATCTGGTGGTGATGGGTTCACGTGGCAAGAAAATTTCCAACGAATTGCTGGGAAGCGTTACTGCCGAAGTAATGGAATCGTGCGAAACGCCTGTTTTTGCTATCCCGATCATGATTAAACAGGAGAAATTTACGGATTTGAAAAAAATAGCGTTTATAACTAATTTTGATCAGAAAGATTTAATCGCTATCGATAAGGTAATTTCAACCTTCGACAATCCCGAACTGGAAATCTGCTTTATTCATGCTGCTGATAAGAAACACGCGTGGGATGAAATCATGCTTTCGGGCATAAAGGCTTATTTCTCTAATCACTACCCCAAACTAAAAACAAATTATGCCGTTGTGGAATCGACCGATTCTCCTGATAAAATCAACGAATTTGTCGAACAAATGCAGATTGATGTGCTGGCTTTCAATACCAGACGCAAGAAATTGTTTGCACGTATCTTTAATCCCGGACTGGCATATAAAATGATTTATCACTCTGATATTCCATTGTTTGTGACGCATGTTTAAATAAATATTTACCCTTTTACTCTCACAAACCTCGCCATACGCATATTCTGTTTCAGCCCTTTCGATGGCGTGAATACGATGCGTTTCACAGATATGGATTCAGCCCGAACTTCATCGGGGTTGCTTACTTCGCGACATTCAGCTGTGAGTGAAAACGTGCCGAAATCGTTCAGACAAACGTGGTTGCCCTCCAGTAGCTCTGATTCGATGCAGGCAAGTAAGGCTTTGATATTGACTTCTGCTTCTATCGCGCCCATTTTTTTGCCTTTTGACATCTTTTCTGCCAGGTCTTTGATGCTTACTGTTCGCTTGCGAACTACCTGTGGATAAAAACCGGTTTTCTTTTTATCATTCGGGTTCAAATAGTCGCCCCGAAAGATCATCTTGTAATTGATGGACATAAGTACTGTTGTATTAATGTATGAAACTTGTCAGTCTATTCTGGATATCAGGTTTAACTAATAAATACTTCAGCATAAACTATGCCTGACATATATATGCTACACTATTTAGGGTATATATGGTAGGTTGTTTAGCATATATACCCTAAGTGCTTTACCATATATATGCTACGATTAATACTCCTTGTTTTGTTTGTTACTTTAACAGGATATTCAGCATAGTTTATGATGAAGTATGTATTAGTTTGTCGGGATTTATTATGCATAAAATCCTTATGTAAAATTGACACACATAAACTGTAACAAAATATCAAATAATGTGAATCAGGAGTTAATATTAGATCTTTCGCTGCGTTCTCTTAGATCCCTCACTTCCGTTCGGGATGACAACGATTCAGTATGGTCATATACCGTCGCACTATCTTTCCATTAATAACTAGATTCTTTACGGCGACGGTTCGGGAACCATAGCACCCGTCGCTGCAAAAATAGAATAGTTTTTGCAGACTTGTGCCGACGGGTAATATTGATAAAATGAAAATTGTCATCCCGAACGGAAGTGAGGGATCTAGTTTTTTACTACTGATTCACATAATAATAAAACAGGAGAAAAACCTTTCGATTTTCCTCCTGTTCGATTTCTTTAAGACAGCGTCAATTATGCTGGACTGATTGCTTCTGAGGGACAAACATCGGCACAGGTTCCGCAATCGGTGCAAACTTCAGGATCAATAACATAGATGTCACCTTCTGAAATCGCATCAACCGGACATTCACTAATGCAAGATCCACATGCAATACAATCTTCTGAAATTACGTAAGCCATTTTTCGAAATTTTTTTGTTAGTACTAATTAGCGCTGCAAATGTAGAAAATTTTTAATAGGTTACAAAATATATCCTTATTTTTGTGCCGATTTCAGCAATAATAAATTTGTATTGCCGTTTTATTGGATATTTACTTGAGAATATGGTGAAGAAGTGTTTTTCCTTGTTTTTATTTCTGTCTATTTTACCTGCTTTGTCGGCTCAGGGCAACCTGACGGATCTGGATTATAAAACGTTCAGGCTCGGGTTCTCGCTCGGTACCAATTATATGGACCTTGATGTGGAACATACTGAGCTGGTGCAGGATGGAAAAATATATTATGCTGATGTGGCCAATATCGTTCCCGGATTTACGGTGGGATTGATTACCGATTTCAGGCTTCACCGCTATTTTAATTTACGTTTTACACCGACCTTGCTGCTTGGTGAGCGTAATCTGAAGTTCAGGACTTACGATGTAGCCACCGGAGTCATCGAAGATGATAAGGTCGTTAATATGTTCTCTCTACCGATAGATTTTCCGGTTTATCTGAGATATAGCGCTGAAAGATACGGAAATTTTAAACCCTATGTGCAAGTCGGTGCCGGGACCTATTTCGACCTGGGACGCGACGAGCAAACGGATGTGACGCTGAACCTTTCTGATTATTATTTCAGCGCGGGAATCGGCTGTGATTTATATTTTCGTTTTTTCAAATTGTCTCCTGAATTGAAATTTAATTTTGGCCGGATGAACGTGTTGACTCCCAAAGAAGTTACAGTTGATACTTCGGCCAATCTCAAATATACCAATGCCATTTCGAGCTTGTTGTCCCGCGTACTTGTGTTTTCATTGAATATTGAGTAATTTTACGGCATGAAGATTCAACTTAAAACATACTTGCTTTTTCTGCTGATACCACTTTTTTTCATTTCTGTTGTTGGCTGTGAAGATAATCTCCGGATTGACAATCAGGGTGGCGTATTGCAGTTTTCGAAAGATACGCTCACTTTTGATACGGTTTTTACCAATATTGGCAGTGCAACGGCTAAAATTCTTGTATACAACAGACAAAATAAAGCAGTAAACATCAGTGAAATTAAATTAGCCGGTGGTGCTGCTTCCGCTTTCAGGATTAATGTCGATGGAGCCAAAAGCGCTAATCATCTTTTCAGGGACATTTCCATCCGGGCCAAAGACTCGTTGTATATTTTCATTGAAGTAAAAGTCGATCCGAATGATGTGAATACGCCCGTGTTGGTACAGGATTCTATTGTTTTCAATGTGCAGGATCAGCATCAGCAGATATTGCTTGAGGCCTACGGTCAGGATGTGGAAGTGCTCAGAGGTCAGGTTATTACTAACAATACGATACTGAATGCTGATAAACCCTATCTGATTTATGACTCTTTACGGGTAAATCCAGATGTTACGCTGACTTTACCGGCAGGGGCAGTATTGTATTTTCATCATAACGCGAATTTGATTGTATATGGTAATCTTCGTGCGGAAGGTACGTTTGAGCGCCCGGTTGTGATGCGGGGTGACCGGTTGGATAATATCATGTACGATAAGCCGGTGCCATATAAGTATGTTGCTGGGCAATGGGGTGGGGTTTACCTGCTTTCTAAAACCGGTAATCATGTATTAAATCATCTGCAGATGAGCAGTGGATATGTTGGTTTGTATTTTTACAATGAAGATAGAAATTATATACCCTCGCTGGAAATTAACAACAGCATTATCCATAATTTTTTACTTTATAATATTGTCGCGGTAAATGGTGATTTGCTGGTTACCAATTCTGAAATTTCGAACTCCGGAAGTTATACCGTATACCTGAACGGGGGAAAACATGCCTTTTATCATTGCACGATTGTGAACTTCTTCAGCCGGAGTTCCGGTCGCCCGACAAACAGGGATAACACACCGGCAGTGATGCTCATGGATTTGAATAAAGCCCTGGCGATGGAGACTGTTTTTAAAAATTGTATCATCACCGGAACTTCAGCCAATGAGTTTACGCTTGCGACAAAGTTCAAGGAACTTTATAAGGGCGATTTTCAGCATTCTTACATCAGGAAAACAGAACCTTCGGAATTATCGGTGTTTCAGCATATTCGCTGGTATGCAAAAAATGATACTGTTTTTGTAAGGGATATATACGATTATAAAAAGGAAGGCTATTTCGATTTTATGCTTGATTCAATATCTCCGGCCCGCGATACGGTTGCCGATCCGCTGATTTCGAGTCAGTATCCGCTCGATTTGAAAGGCCGGAATCGCCTTGCCGACGGTCAGCCTGATGCCGGAGCGTATGAATGGTATCCTAAATCAGCTCAATAAGTAAAAATTCAATCAAAAAGTATAAAGTTTTATCTTTTTGCTTTTTTGCGTGTTTTACCTGGTATGTGTATGCCGGGTATTTTTTATCTTTGCAAACCTAACTGAGAAAATAAAAATGAAAATTTGGATGTTTTGTTTGTTGTTTCTTATTGAATCAGGCATGTTGAGCTGGTGTGAATCCCGAAAAAGTGTTTTCAGGGTGATGTGTTACAATGTTGAGAATTACTTCGACTGTGTCGATGACAGTCTCACCCGGGATGAAGAATACCTGCCCGGGGGCATTCGGGGGTGGAATTACAATCGTTATGTGAGTAAACAACAAAATATTGCAAGGGTCGTTGTTGCTTTAGGAGCATGGGAACCACCCGCTTTAGTTGGTTTTTGTGAGGTGGAAAGCCGGCGTGGTTTGTTTGATTTGGTCAGGGGACCGTTAAATAACCTGCATTATCGTTTCGTACATCACGATTCTCCTGATGCGAGGGGCGTTGATGTGGCATTACTTTATTTGCCGGAGATGTTCAAGGTCCTGCACGATGAGCCCATTCGGATACGGTTTACAGATGCTCCTAACAGCACGACCCGCGATATTTTATATGTCTGTGGGAGGATTCCATCGGGCGATACCCTGCATGTGTTTGTCTGTCATTTTCCCTCACGTTTGGGTGGAGAGCTTGAATCGGCCGATCGGCGTAGTGATGCAGCAAATATGCTGCGGAAGCAGGTCAACTTTATTCAGGAGAAAGATGCAAGGGCGAATATCCTGATCATGGGTGATTTCAATGATTATCCGGATAATACAAGTCTGCATGATGTTTTACAGGCGCAGGAACCGCGTGAGCCTTTTCGTAAGGAGTCTTTGTATAACCTGATGTTTCCGCTGCACAAGGAAGGAAAGGGTACGCATAAACATGAAGCGGAGTGGGGTGCTCTCGACCAGATAATCGTTTCGGGGTATATGCTGGATCAGCAGCAGGGCTTGTACACAACGCCGGCTGATGTGCATATTTTCAATGTTGATTTTTTGCTGGAGGATGACATGAAATACCTTGGCAAAAAGCCATTCAGAACGTATTCAGGCATGAAGTATGTTGGAGGCTTCTCCGATCATTTGCCGGTTTATATCGATTTTTGGTATTAAATCCTAATATATTTACAATGGATGTTCAATTATTTATACCGTGTTTTATTGATCAGCTTTATCCGCAAACGGCTTTTAATGTCGTAACAGTGCTGGAGAAAGCCGGATGTACAGTGCATTACAATCCGGAACAAACCTGTTGCGGACAGCCGGCTTATAACAGCGGTTACTGGGATGAGGCTGCGAAGTTGGCCGGTAAGTTTCTACGTGATTTCGGAGATGAAATGCCGATTGTTTCACCATCTGCTTCCTGTTCCGGTTTTGTGATGTATCATTATCCGAAAATACTAAAAGATAATCCTGAATTACTTTTCAAACAGCAAAATATTAAAAACAAGATATATGAATTGTCTGATTTTCTGGTGAATGTACTGAAGATTGACAAACTGGATATTTCATTCAATCATAAGGTAACTTTCCACGATGCCTGCTCTGCTTTACGTGAATATGGAATAGAAGAAGAGCCCCGCAAATTGCTGCGTATGGTAAAAGGACTGGAGTTGATTGAGATGGCAGAACGGGATACCTGCTGCGGTTTTGGAGGTACGTTTGCGGTTAAGAATACGGCAATATCAACTGCCATGGCAGAGAAAAAGGTGCAACATGCGTTAGAGACAGGTGCAGCTTACATCGTGAGTACGGAGGCATCTTGTCTGATGAATGTCAATGGTTATATTGCCAAACACAAATTGCCAATTAAAGGCATCCACCTGGCTGATGTATTGTCAGGGACGATACAATGATTGCTCGAGAATAGACTGAGGATTTAAGTTTTGCATCAATTCGGCTAAACCGACATGCTTGTTGTTTCGCATGTAGTGTGATACAATTTGATAACCCATCCAGACTCCAATTCTGCCAGGAGAATCTTGTGATACAGGTGAAGTGAAGGGAGCCGGATTGATGTATTGGTTAATCAGCATGTAGTCGGTAGAATATAAGTGTTTCTGTTCCAGCATGCTTGTCCAGATGGCTTTTTCATGTTGCTTACACCACCTTGTTTCAGCATTCGAATAGCCCATAACTAATTCATTACTTGCATCCGGCATCAGTACTTCTAATAAATACCGGATTTTTCCTTCGTAGATCATCGTACTCAACAGATTTACTTCACCGCTGAATGAAAATTGCTGGTGTAGAAATGTGCTGAGTGCATCCGGCACCAGCATTTCTTTCTGCATGCCCGGAAGCAGGTATTCGTGGGTAATATCTTTATACAAAGGGAAGTCGGCACCTAAGTAGAGATCACTGCCGACGCCGAGTGTCGAATCGGTCAATAAAAACTGTTGGTTAAAGCCTGAAACAAGAAAGTATATTTCGGGAAGTTTAATGGCCGGAAAATATAACCTGAGATAGGAGAAAGCTTTTGAAAACTGTTTTTCAATTGCGTTTATATCATCAAAAGTGGTTTTTACCAACTGATGAACAGTCTGAAAAGTAGTGTCCTGTAAAAATGCTTTGATCTGATTGGCATTCTCAACTGTATCTGTCACCTCCATCATTAAAACCTCAGATAAGAAAACAGGAGTAAAAGC
Organism: Bacteroidota bacterium; assembly: GCA_023459355.1. GTDB lineage: Bacteria > Bacteroidota > Bacteroidia > Bacteroidales > Paludibacteraceae > Paludibacter. The sequence continues at coordinate 107,699 of JAEWUM010000056.1, forward strand.
AGGGTATTTATTCCCGAGCACAATCAATCCGGATACAGTGTTTGTTGTGTCAAGCGCAATAAAATCAAGATCAAAACGATTTACACGCACTTCCACCGGTTGCTCAAAGCTGCCAACGTGAAACCTGTTTTTTTGCTGACAACCAGCAAGCAACAGCGTAATTGTGAGAATAGTTGAGATGGTTTTAAACATGATGATTTTATTTAGCGGAAAGCGGAAAGCGGAAAGCGGAGAGTGAATAACGAATAGTGGAAACCCTTAAACTAACTACTATTAATCTGCCCTTACAGGGCGCTCAAGGTATGTTTGTTACCATTGAACCCAAGGCGTTGCCATTGGGCTGAATTAAGCTGCCCCTTCGGGGCGAATCCGTTATTCACTCTCCGCTTTCCGTTTTCCGCTTTCCGCTCTCCGTTTTCCGCTAAAATAATTACTTCCTCTTACTCCTCTCCCTCATCATCTTCTCCTGCTCTTTTTGCATCTTCTCCAGTCTATCCATGAAGCCACTTTTCTTTTTGGTGGGCTGCTTCTTGGCATTGGCGACTCTTTTGGCATGCAGTTGGGCAAGTAATTTCTTTTCATCAACCGTAGCCCTGATGATATAGGTTTGTCCTACAGAAATCAAAGTTGAAATGAAGTAGTAATAACTCAAACCGGAAGCATAGCTATTGAACATGAACATGAACATAATCGGCATCAGGTACATCATCCACTTCATCATACCTGCACCCGGTTGATCAGGAGTGGCGGTGTTGGCCATATTCAGTTTGGTTGACAGCAAGGTGGTGATGGTCATCAGCAGGGTAAATAAGCTGATGTGATTCCCAAAATAGGGTGTAATAAGCGGAATGTAGGTATCCCAGCTTACAATCGCATCGTAGGATGATAAGTCTTTTGCCCACAGGAAACTTTCTCCCCTTAACTCAATCGAAGATGGGAAGAACATGAACATGGCAAATAAAATAGGCATCTGGAGCAGGGTAGGGAGACAGCCACTGAACGGGCTTACACCCACCTTCTGATATAATTCCATCGTTGCTTTCTGACGTTCTGCCGGTTTATCCGCCGGAATTCGTGCATTTATTTCATCGATTTCCGGCTTTAATACCCGCATCTTGGCGCTTGAAACATACGACTTATAAGTAAGCGGAAACAATACGACTTTGATCACAATGGTCATCAGCAAAATGATGATACCGAAATTGCCGATGAAAGAGCTGAACAAGTTGAACATCGGGATAATGGCAAACCGGTTCACCCATCCGAAGATTCCCCATCCCAGCGGAATCAGTTCGCGTAATTTCAGTTTTTGATCTGACGGTACACCTTTGTCGTATGCTGCCAGGGTTTTGTATTTGTTAGGGCCGAAGTAGAATTTGAAAGCAAGATCCTCATTTCCATTCGGATTGTAATCCACCGTCATTTCAGCGGTATAGGATTTTACGTAATTACTTTCTTTCGGTTCAACCTTACTCGATAAGCTGGTGTTGCTGAAATCCTTTTCTGCAATTAAAATGGAACTGAAATACTGATCTTTGAATGCAACCCATTTTAATTTGTTGGATATTTTTTTAGAGTCGTCTTTCGATTCACTCAGTTTTTCCATGTCATCGGCAACATACTTGTAGTTGAGTGTGGAATAGCGTTCCTCAAACTGACGACCTTTTTCCTGCTGACGAATCTTTGTATCCCAGTTTACAATCATATAATTGCTTCCCAGAGGCATGATGGTATTGATATCTTTCGACTTCACGACGAAATCAAGCATATAATCGTCGGCCGGCAGGGTATAGGTGAAGTCGAAATAGGCATCCGCATCCGACTGAAGTCTGAATGTGATTTTCTGGTTGCCAGCTTCGTCCTTGGTAATGCCCGATACCGGTTTGAAGTACAGGGCTGATGTGTTGACGATGTGATTGTTGCGCAACGCCATGGTAAAACTAAAATCAGCTTCCTCCGGATTGAAAAGTTTTACAGGAAGTGAATCCTGCGAAAGATAATTTTTCAATTCAGCAGCTATGACTTTACCACCTTTGTTACTCAGTGTGATTTTAATTAATTCATTTTCCAGTATGAATAGTTGTTCTTCTCCGTAAACGGAAGATTTGAAATCGCCATGCGCATTCAGGAATTTTTCCATTGATGCAGAGTCGCCGGCTACTGCTGTGTTTTCAGCCGTGATGTCCTGCTGAACCTGTGCTTGTTTCTCGACTTCCTGTTGTGCCAGTTGAACCCGGGTGATTGAGTCGTTGTAAGCTTTCTGACGGGCAATCTCTTCCTCGCTCGGACGGTTCAGAACCGAGAAACCAATCAGGATGGCTGCAATTAAAACAAATCCGAGAATTGTATTCTTATCCATTTAAATATACTTTACGATAAACATTAAATATTATAGTGATTAGTGAATAATAACTTACATGTAACTTAGATGGCTTATATGGTTTTAAAAAATAAGGATTTAAAAATTTAAGGGTTCATCCCAAACATTTTTAGTTCTTAATTTTTGTTTCTAACTTCTTTTTGTGCCTTTTGTAGTTCATATTAATCAATAATCATCTTTCATCTATTTAGAAATAGAAGCTTTGATAAAGCTGATAAACAAGGGGTGCGGATTAACTACCGTACTGCGATATTCCGGATGGAACTGTACACCCACATACCATTTGTGTGATTCCAGTTCGATGATTTCAACCAGGTTCGACTCCTCGTTGTTTCCGCTGCAAATCATACCGGCATTTTCAAAAGCGTCTTTGTATTTGTTGTTAAACTCATAACGATGCCTGTGCCTTTCGCTAATCGTTGTCTGGTTATAAATGGCAGCCGCTTTACTCCCGGGTTTAATCGAGCACTGATAAGCGCCTAGCCGCATGCTACCTCCCAGGTCCAGGATGTTTTTCTGTTCATCCATGATATCAACTACGTTGTGGGGTGTATTGGCATCAATTTCGGTGCTGTTGGCATCTTTCAGTCCCAATACATTCCTGGCAAATTCAATCGACATGGTTTGCATACCCATGCAGATACCCAGACAGGGAATATTGTTTTCACGTGCGTATCTCAATGCACTGAATTTACCTTCCATTCCTCGCGTTCCAAATCCCGGGGCGATGAGGATTCCATCCACTTTTGCCAGCTTTTTCTCTACATTCTCATCATTTACCTTGTCAGACAGAATCAGTTCGAGTCTTAGTTTTCTATCGTTGTAAGTTGCCGACTGGATCAGAGATTCGATGATGGATTTATAGGCATCGGGTAATTGAACGTACTTGCCTACCAGCGCAATTCTGACTTCATCTTTAGCTCCTTCGAGCTTTTCAACGAAAGCAGTCCATTTTTCCATTTGGGCCGGTTTGGTGGTTGCCAAATCATAACCCATTTTAGTCAGGGCAACTTCATCTAATTTTTCAGCCTGCATATTCAACGGAACCCTGTAAATTGAGGGTACGTCAATTGATTGCATAACTGCATTGGGTTCCACATTGCAGAACAAAGCTACTTTTTTGCGCATTTCCGGTGAAATGTTGTGCTCTGTGCGCAACACCAGAATATCAGGTTGAACTCCCTGCTCCTGTAAAGTCTTCACAGAATGCTGGGTTGGTTTTGTTTTTAGTTCCTTGGCCGCAGCCAGATATGGAACGTAAGTCAGGTGGACAATCAGGCAGTTTTTACCGAGTTCCCAGCGCAACTGGCGTACACTCTCGATGTAAGGCAGCGATTCAATGTCGCCAACCGTACCCCCGATTTCTGTAATAACGAAATCAAATTCTCCTTTGCTCCCGAGCGATTTGATGTTGCGTTTGATTTCATCGGTAATGTGCGGGATAACCTGTACTGTTTTTCCCAGATAATCGCCCCTTCTTTCTTTGTTGATTACATTCTGGTAGATTCTTCCGGTGGTTACATTATTGGCTTTGTGGGTTTCAACTCCCAGAAAACGTTCGTAATGTCCCAAATCCAGATCAGCTTCGTGACCGTCAACAGTTACAAAACACTCCCCGTGTTCATAGGGATTAAGCGTTCCGGGATCCACGTTGATGTAGGGGTCTAATTTTTGGTTGGTTACCCTGAAGCCTCTTGCTTGCAGTAATTTACCCAGCGATGCCGCGATAATGCCTTTTCCTAATGAGGAAGTAACACCGCCGGTAACGAAAATGTACTTAGTTTTGTCCACGTTTTTTGATCTTAAAAATTGAAATTTTAAGCTCGCAAATTTCGGAAAAAAAAATGAATTATGCAAAAGAACTTTCCGAAAGAATGCAGATGCCCAAAGTGTTGTAATGTACATGAAAAACGGGAATTGAAGAAACTCAATTCCCGTTTGTTTTATAGTTAGCTGAGTAAAGCCGGCTGAAATTATTTGATGCCGAGTTTCTTTTTTACCAAAGGAGTAACGTCGATTGCTTTGGGAGAGTGAAAGGCAATGGATTGTGTACTCAGATCGAAGATATAAGTATAATTGTTTTCTGTTCCGACTTCTGCAGTCGCTTTCAAAATTTTCTCCCGGAGGGCGTTGACCAGTTCCATTTGCTTACGTTGTAATTCTTCATTGGCAGTTTGCTGGAAAGTGCCTATTCTTTTTTCCATGTCAACAATTTCTCCCTGACGTCTGGTTTTGATGGTTTCGGCCATTGTTGCCAGATTATCCTGATAATCTTTGGCTTTGGCATAATACTCTTCATATAATTTATCAAGCTCTTTTTTAAATTGCTCATTTAAATCGGCTACAGTTTTCTCCACCTCTGATAATTCAGGCATTACCTGAAATATCTCCTGGACGTTAACGTAAGCAAACTTATCTTGGGCCACTAAATTTAAAGGTAATGCCAACAGCATTATGAAAACAATTTTCTTAATCATGTCTGTAAAAATTATTATTTATTTTATTTTGAATTCTTAATTAGAAATGTGCGCAAAAATAACACATTATTTTGAATATCCCAACTTTGTGAGTACCTGATCGCTGATGTCGATTTTGGGTGAACTGAAGATGATGTGCATTGCCGAACCTTTGTCGATAATCAGGCTGTAATCCTTTTCTCTGCTTAACTCCTGGATGATGTTGTATATTTCATCCTGAATAGGTTTCATCAGACTTTGTCTTTTCTTGAAAAGCTCTCCTTCCGGTCCGAAATAGGTTCGTTTCAACTCCTGAGCTTCTTTTTCTCTGGCGATGATTTCTTCTTCCCGTTGTACTTTCATTTCTTCAGAAAGAAATACCAGTTCGGTCTGATAGTTTTTATACAGACTCTGTACTTCCTGCATTTTGGTTTCAACTTCCGACTGCCATTTTTTTGAAATAATATTCAGTTGTTCATTCGCTGTTTCATATGACGGAATGTTCTTCAGGATGTATTCCATATCGACAATGGCAAACTTCTGAGCGGCTACCGATGATACCATACCCACCAGGATTGCTGAGATTAAAATAATTCTTTTCATATCTTTCCGATTTTATGAATAATTAATCTGTTTTTATTACATGCGGTGATGTATTTCAAATACCCTGCCAAAATTTTACAATTCCTGACCCAATACGAAGTGGAACTGACTGCCACTCTTTGCGCCGGTCGTGTTGGTGTCAAATCCATATCCCCAGTCAATTCCCATCATACCAAACATAGGCAGGAAGATACGTACCCCTACACCGGCTGCTCTTTTCAAATCAAAGGGGTTGTAATTTTTGATTTTGTTGAAACTGTTTCCGGCCTCCAGGAATCCAAGCACATAAATGGTTGCGGATTGTTCGAGTGAAAGCGGGTAGCGGAGTTCCATGGTAAATTTGTTGTACAAATACCCGATTCTTGTTTTACGTTCGGTATCATATGGAACCAACGAACCACTTTCGTATCCGCGCATGGCAATGTATTCAGTACCGTAACTTGTGTATGCCGACATACCATCACCACCCATATAGTAGGTTTCGTAAGGTGAGCGGGCATCTTTATTGTAATGTCCCAGGTATCCGAACATCACCCTGGTCATCAGAATCAGTTTTTCATCAACAGTAAGCGGAGTGAATGTTTTTCCATTCAGTGTCCATTTGTGATATTCGATGAATTTGTAGCGTTCCTGATCAGTCATATTTGGATCACTGTAATCTTTTCCACTCCAGATTGAATAGGGAGGTGTTATTTTAAGTCCCACACTGAAAGACGATCCCCTGCGGGTGTAAATCGGGTTGAAAATGGAGTTTCGACTCAGTGTCAGATTCAGACTGATGTTGTTGAAATTTCCGTCTGTCAAAGGTGGTAAGTATGCCCAGTTACTCAGCATAAAGCGCTGGAATGAAAATTCTCCGTAGAATGAGAAATAGTCATCCGGCCAACTAAGTCTTTTCCCATATCCCAACGAAGCTCCCAATGTGCGCATGTAAATGCCCGGGTCCATTTCGTTTTGATACATAGCTGAATATGCATCGCTATAATTGTTATAACCTCCGTAACTGTTTCCGCCATAACTGCCATAGCCACCATAGCCGTAAGGAGAATACATGTAATTTTGCATACTTTCATAGAAGCGCTTGCTTACACCGGTTTGGGCTGCATAATAAATGGAGGCCGACAGAGAATTGGGTCTTTTTCCTCCCAGCCAGGGTTCCAGAAATGAAGCGCTGAATGAGGTATAGGATTGCCCGTTTGTTCTTGCATTGATGGAGAAGGTTTGTCCTTCACCTTGTGGCACGATGCGGTAAGTTTCGGGTTTAAACAGATTTTGTATTGCGAAATTGGTGAATTTTAACCCCAGGGTACCTACAATCCCGGTTGCTCCCCAACCTGCTGAGAATTCGATCTGGTCACTTCCTTTTGTTTCCAGTTCGTAGGTGATATCAACGGTTCCGTTTTCAGGATCCGGTTGGATGTCGGGTTTAATTTTTTCGGGATCAAAATGTCCCATCCCGGCTAATTCGCGGTAGGTGCGCATGATGTCGGACTGACTGTACAATTGTCCCGGTTTGGTATATAACTCACGACGAACCACATGTTCGTACACCCGGGTATTCCCTTTGATGTTAACGGCATTGATGGTTGCTTGTTTTCCTTCATAGACACGCATCTCAAAATCGATGGAATCATTCTCAATCATGATTTCAACCGGTTCGATATTGGAAAAAAGATAACCTCTGTCCTGGTAAAGTTTGCTGACTGCTTCATTTTCATCTGTCTGAAGCCTTTTCATCAATTCTTTATAATTGTAAACATCACCCTTTTTGATGTTCAGGATTTCATTCAGATATTCATAAGGATAAATGGTGTTTCCAACCCACTTGATGTCTCTGAAATAGTATTTTTTCCCTTCTTCAATGTTCAGATACACACGTACACTTTTATCGTCAATGGCCACCACACTGTCTGAAATAATATGTGCATCGCGGTAGCCAATTTCATTGTATTTCTCAATCAACGCAATTTTATCTTTTTCGTATTCTTCGCGTACGAACTTTTTGGTGCGGAAGAAGTTACGCCAGTTGTTGTCGTTGGTCTTCTTCATGGTCCGGTTAATCTGGTTAAATGTCAGGGCTTCGTTACCGGTGATGATGATTTCTTTTACCCGGTTTTTGATTTTTTTGTCTACTTCAATGTCAACAATCACATGGTTGGGTTTCTCCGGATCATTACGTTGATAAACGTTAACTTCCACATTCATGAAACCTTTTTCTTCCAGATACTTTTTGATTACCAGTATGGCTCTGTCGGAAATATTGGGTGTAATCTGATTCCCTTCGACAATACCGAGACGTGTGCTCAATTCGTCAATTTCACCTTTTTTAAGTCCGTTGTAGTTGATTTTTGAAACCTGGGGACGTTGTTTCAATTTTATATTCAACCATATTTTACCATCTTCGATTTTTGTCGCGAAAACTTTTACATCAGAGAACAAACCTTGCTTCCAGAAGCGTTTTACGACCTCGGTGATTGATTCGCCCGGTACGGTGATGATGTCACCGACAGAAAGTCCGGAAAATCCTATCAACACAAAATCCTCGTAATTATCAGCGCCGCTGACCGTAATCTCAGCAATTTCCAGTTTTTGGGGTGCCGAACCATAGTTAATCTCAGGTGTTGTCAGACTATCAGCACTTTCGTTTTGTTGGGCAAAAGTTGTTTTGAGAAAAAACGAACTGAAAAGAACAAGTAAAAAAAAGTATCTTTGGAACATATGGTTATTATTGCGCAATTTAATGATGTTTATTTGCCAAAACGACGGTCTCTTTTCTGATAATTTACGATTGATTTGTAAAATTCTTCTTTTCGGAATGCGGGCCAGTGTTTTTCTGTGAAATATAATTCAGCGTAAGCAATCTGCCATAGCAGGAAGTTACTGAGTCTGATTTCGCCACTGGTTCTGATTAATAAATCAGGATCAGGGATGTATTTGGTAAGCATATAGGACGAAATCAGTTCGTCTGAAATATCTTCCGGGTTGACCTTACCTTGTTTTACATCAGCTGCAATGTGCTGAATGGCGTTTTTTATTTCCCAGCGGGAAGAGTAGCTCAGCGCCAGAATCAGCGTTAAGCCAGTGTTTCCAGAGGTAACGCGACTGCAATCTACTAACTTTGCTCTTACCTTCTCGGGCAGGCGATTGAGGTCTCCGATGGTCATCAGTCTGATGTTGTTTTTCATCAGCCGGGTGGTTTCTTTTTCGATTGAATCTACCAGTAATTCCATCAATGCATTAACTTCCTCAAGTGGTCGTCCCCAGTTTTCGGTTGAGAATACATACAAAGTCAAATACTTAATGCCGAGTTCTGTTGCAGCTTCTGTAATAACACTCACCGATTTAACTCCGTTTTTATGTCCGAAAACCCGCGGATATCCTTTCTCTTTAGCCCAGCGTCCATTCCCATCCATAATGATGGCGATGTGTTGTGGCAAGCGGGATAAATCAATTTTATCTTTGTATGTCGACATGTAATCAGTTACTTATAATTCAGACACTTGCATTTTCTCCTGAATAAGCCGTAGCTTAAACCTATGGTGCCGGTGCCCAGGTGATCATTATTAAAAATATTCGAACCATTTAACTGTAAGGGATTATTCAAAGCTGCATGTCCTTCGATATTGTCGGCAAGCATGAGCCTGTGTGTCCATTGCAGGTTTAAATGTAAGCGGTTTGACAGTTTAAATTTATATCCAAAACCAACCGGAATACTGAAATTCAGGTTTTTGATGTTGTTGTTAGGCATGTTAATCAGTCCCACGCCCATAAATAAATAGGCAGAATGATTGCTGCTGTTCAAAATATAATCCAACTGTCCGTAATCCATAAAATTAAAAGCAAAAGTGAGATCCAGCGTATTTAGTCTTTGATTAATGGTTACATTTGGATTTGATATGTTTTCATCAGGTTGTACATAGTTTCCTGAAATTGATGTTTGATTGTAATCGGCCTGTAAAAACAGACGCTGGTTAAAAACATATCTGAAAGTAATACCATAATCAGGCTGAAGATCAAATGATTTCAACTTTACGTCTCCCAGAAAATAAGATCCACCTCCGTGGAGTCCGATTTCTGTTGTGTAAATTTCCTGTGCCTGCAGGTTTCCTGCAACGACCAACCATACCAATATTAAATAGTTTCTGATTTTTTTCAGCATTATTCTTATAATGAGTAATAGTAGAATGTTATCAGCTATTTAACGGTATTATTTTAAATAAATTATTTTTTCGCTTTAAAAGCAGCAACAAAAGTAATGATTTACTTTTAATGTAAAAAAAATACCGGAAAGGAAGTGTTTTATTTAACAATTTATTGCATTAATAAAATGTATGTTAGCGAATAGCGAATAGTGAAAAACAACTTACATGTAACTTATATGGCTTATATGGTTTAAAAAAATAAAGGTTTTCCGTTATTCGTTATTCGCTATTCGTTATTCGCTAAATCATTTAGTGCCTCGTTTTCCTTTGCAGTCATAGTTTTTCTGGATTCTGGGGTTTTGTCGTCTTGTCCACACAAATGCAGAATACCATGAATGATAATGCGGTGTAACTCCTGTTCATAAGTAACTTCAAATTGTTCCGCATTTGTTTTTACAGTATCGAGGCTGATGAATATATCACCCGAAATGATGTTACCCTGTGAATAATCAAATGTAATGATATCGGTATAGTAATCGTGTTGTAAGTACTGCCGGTTTATTTCCAGTATTTTATCGTCATTGCAAAAGATAAACGCGATTTCTCCTGTTTTTTTGCCGTGTTTTTCTGCTGTGTTTTTTATCCATTGAGTTACATCTCTTTTTCTTAAGCTAGGTGCTTTTGTATTTTCATTTAAAAACTGTATCATAAAAACTGTTAATTATTAAACCACAGAGTTACAGAAGTAAACATTAGAAAAAGAATAAATAACCCATGAGTATGGCTGCAATTATCCCGGCCAGATCTGCTAATAGTCCGCATCCCAACGCATATCTCGTGTTTTTTATACCTACCGATCCAAAATATACTGCCAGGATATAAAATGTAGTTTCAGTTGAACCCTGAACAATACAGGCCAGTCGCCCGACAAAAGAATCGGCTCCATAAGTGTTCATGGCATCAATCATCATTCCCCGGGCACCACTACCGCTAAGTGGTTTCATGAATGCAGTCGGCAGGGCTTCCACAAAATCAGTGTTAACACCCAGCAAAGCAACAACCCGGCCAATCCCATCAATGATGTAGTCCATGGCGCCGGAAGCCCTAAACACGCCGATAGCAACCAAAATGGCTATCAGATAAGGAATGATTCCCACAGCAACTTTGAATCCGTCTTTTGCACCTTCAATGAACGAGTCATACACATTGACTTTCCGGATGGCTGCCATCGACACAAATGATATGATGACCGAGAAAAGAATAAAAGCCGCAGTGAAATTAGAATATACAGATAATTGCTCTCTGCTTAACTGACCGATAAGATAAATCAACCCTCCAATGAAAACGGTCAGCCCAAGCAAAGTCAGCAGAATGGTTTTATTGAATAAATTTATTTTTTGCATGATGGCAACACTGATGAAACCAACCAAAGTTGAAAAGAATGTTGCCAGTAAAATGGGTAAAAACACATCGGCAGGGTTGATTGCACCTAATTGTGCCCGGTAAACCATGATGCTGATGGGGAGAATGGTGAGTCCCGATGTGTTTAATACCAGAAACATAATCATCGGATTGGAGGCTTTCTCTTTATCCGGGTTAATTTCCTGTAACTCTTTCATGGCCCTTAATCCCATGGGCGTGGCTGCATTGTCCAGTCCGAGCATGTTAGCGGATATGTTCATGAAAATACTTCCCATAGCAGGATGGTCTTTAGGTATCTCCGGGAATATTTTGGTGAAAAAAGGAGCAACTAACCTCGAAAAAGCCTTGATTACACCTCCATTCTCTCCTATCTTCATAATTCCCAGCCACAGAGAAAGTACGCCGGTTAATCCCAGTGAGATTTCAAAACCTGATTTGGCTGAATCGAAAGTAGAATTGATGATATCGGAGAAAATCTGGGTGTTGCCGTAAAACAGCGCCTGAATACAGGCAACGACAAAGGCTATCAGGAGAAAACCAATCCAGATGTAATTAAGAATCATGCGATGCGGGTTTATGGATGAACAAAGCGCAAAGTAAATAAAAAAAACGGAGATAAATTTATTATTTCATTAAACCATTCAGTAATTTTGCAGTCTTTATGACGTTGTTCTACCATTAAGACCTGTCAGGTTTATAAACCTGACAGGTCTGTGTAGATAAGTTTCTACATCGAAAAAAATAATTAATATAGAATGAAAAGATATTCCTTTGCGCTACTCCTGCTCCTTGTAAGTCTTGCTGCTATTGCCCAACGTACCGTTCAATCCACTGTATTTGATGCCAATAACGGGATGCCGCTTGAGATGGTTACCGTACGTCTGTTGAAAGCCGCCGATTCAACCTTAGTTCAGGGGGCTCAGACGAATAGCAACGGCTGGTTTAGTCTGCAACGGGTTAATCCGGGAAAATATGTGCTGATCGTGAGTTCTGTTGGGTACAATGATTACCGTGAAAATATCACGATAGAGCGTAAAGATATCATCCTGAAAAATATTCAGTTGGAAGAAAATGTGCAGGCGCTGAAGGAATTGGAGGTAAAAGGTACGGCAGCTCAGTTAGTTGTAAAGGGAGATACATTGGAATATAATGCTACCGCTTTTAAAGTGCAGGAAAATGCCGTAGTAGAGGAGTTGCTAAAGAAATTACCGGGGGTTGAAGTGACCAATGAAGGTAAAATTACAGTGAATGGTCAGGAAATTAACAAAATAAGGGTTGATGGTAAGAAGTTTTTTGATGGAGACATTGAAATGGCAACTAAAAATCTGCCGGCTGAGATGATAGATAAAATTCAGGTATTGGAACAGAAGTCGGAAATGGCTCAGTTGACTGGTTTTGAAGATGATGAAACAGAACGAATTATAAATTTTACAACCAAGACAAACCGTCGGAAAGGAGTATTTGGGAATGTAGTTGGTGGTGCCGGATTAGATACTGAAAACGACATCCGTTATGATGGTAATGCCAATATTAATTTTATGGACGGCGATTCTCAAACTTCGCTGGTTGCCGGAGCAAATAATGTGAATACGGCCCGTAGTAGAAGAGGTAGAGGTAGTTGGGGTGCTAATAATGGAATAACCGAGACTCAGAATATTGGTTTGAATAATAATACCATCGTGAACCCCAAATTTAAATTCGGAGGTGACGGCTCTTTCAACCATTCGAATAATTTCAGTGAAACCAATAGCACGAAAGAAAGTTATCTCAGAGGATCGGTATTTAATGATTCGACCTACAATACTGCTATAAATGATAATTATGAGGCAAATATCAGACTGGAAGGTGAATGGAAACCGGATAGCCTGACTACGATTGTCCTTCAGCCGAATATGAACTATAATACCGGAACATCACAGAGTTACCGAGATTATATTTACCTGCAGGATCAGGATACAACCAGTTATGGTGATGCGAGAAATTCCGGTTCGAGTCAGTCTGTGTCGGGTGGACTTCGTCTGATCGTAAACCGCAAATTTTCGTCGAAACCGGGTCGCTCGCTCACTGCCAATGTGAGTTCGGGATTTTCACAGAGTGAGAGCAGGTATTTTAATTTTTCTAATAAGAAATCGGATACGACAACGCTAATCAACCAATATACCCATAATACGTCCGGCAGATTTACTGTCGATGCCCGTATCTCTTTTGTAGAACCGCTCTGGAATAATAAAAATGTGCTGGAAACAGTGTTGGCGTTCAGTTCGACAAGTCAGAACAGTATAAAGGATCAGTATGCATCCGATAACCTGGATGTCTTTGACAACCGAAATCCGGATGACTATGACTTGTTTGTGGAAGATTATAGTAATAATTTCGAAAATAGCTTTTACCGGGAAACGATGGAACTCAATTACCGTTATACCGAAAAGAATTATAATTTGATGCTGGGTATGAAAGCAGAACCCTCGCAAACATATAGCCGTACCTATTATAAAAGTGGTGATATCCGTAAGGTGGATAATGAGGTGATCAATTTTGCCCCTAACGGGCGCTTCCAGTATAATTTCGGGAAAAAGGAATTTCTACGGATCGATTACCGGGGAAACACCCGGCAACCTTCTGTCAATCAGATGCAGCCGGTTAAGAATAATGAAGATCTGATGCGGGAAACAGTCGGTAATCCAGCATTAAATCCAGCATTCTCAAATTATCTGAGACTGATGTACAGCAATTTCAACGATCAATCTTTTTCTTCATTTAGTACCTGGTTCTCTGGTAATATTATCAAGGACGAACTGGTAACGAACCGTATTTACGATAGCTCGGGAAAACAATATACGCAAACTGTAAATTCTGACGAATTACCGGTTTCACTAAACGGTAACATCATGTTTAATACACCCATCATTCAAAAACGTCTGCATTTCAATACCAGTACGAATATTGGATATAATACCAGCTATGGTTATACCCGGAAGAATATAAATGAAAATGATTATCCGTTGTATTACCTAAATTGATTTTTATATGTAACCGAGGCTATCATAAGCCTGTCGAATAAATTTTCTCCAAAATATCTTCTATTGAATTTGTAACAGAATTCATTCAGGTAGTT
>JAEWUM010000057.1 GCA_023459355.1 Bacteroidota bacterium
AAATCGAAATGAAAGTGCGCGATTACGAGTGCGACATCCAGGGCATCGTGAATAATTCGGTTTATCAGAATTATTTAGAACATGCCCGACATGAGTACCTGCGCAGCAACGACGTTAGTTTTGCAGAAATGCACAATCGTGGTGTGGATGCTGTGGTGGCCAGGATTGAAATGGCTTTTAAGACCCCTCTGCGACCGGGAGATGATTTTATTGTCAAAATCGATGTGCAGAAAGAAGGTGTAAAATATGTGTTTCATCAGGTTATCTATCGCAAAGCAGATATGAAACTGAGTCTGAAGGCTCGTGTGGATGCGGTGGTGACGGTGAACGGGAAATTGGTTTCAGCCGTTCCTGAGTTTGATAAACTGGTGATGAATCCATAAACTATTTCAGTTTTCAGTTGTTTGAGTATCGTGTGAAAACTACGCGATAACATACATTATAACAACGTAAAAAGTAAAAATATGAGTGATACAAATGAATTTCTGACCGTAGAAGAAAATATCGTACGCATGCTAAAAACAGTGTACGATCCCGAAATACCGGTAAATATCTACGATCTTGGATTAATTTACAAGATTGACCTGAATGAGGATGGTCATCTGGTAATTGACATGACCCTGACTGCTCCTAATTGTCCGGCTGTGGACTTCATTGTTGAGGATGTTCGCATGAAAACTGCGAGTGTGGAAGGTGTAAAAAGTGTCGATGTGGAGATTGTATTCGATCCGCCCTGGGATAAAGACATGATGTCGGAAGAAGCGCAACTTGAACTTGGATTTTTATAATAAACGGTGCCCATGATCTACTTTGTTTCGGATGCCCATCTTGGTTCTTTGCTTGAAAAAGATCCCCGTTCGCACGAATTGAAATTGGTGCGCTGGCTTGATATGGTTAAAAAGGACGCGGAAAAAATCTACTTGTTGGGTGATATCTTTGATTTTTGGTATGAATATAAAACCGTGGTACCCAAAGGTTTTGTCAGATTGCTTGGTAAATTGGCCGAGATGACGGATGCCGGTATTGAAATTCATTTCTTCATCGGTAACCACGATTTGTGGACATTCGATTATTTAGAAAAAGAGATCGGGCTGAAGGTGCACTACGAACCGGTAATTGTGGAACACAGTGGTAAAAACTTCTTTTTGGCTCATGGGGATGGACTCGTGAAATCAGATAAGAAATTCAATTTTCTGAGAAGCATGTTTCACAGTAAGTTTACGCAGAAGCTATTCGGATGGGTGCCTCCACGGATTGGACAAACGCTCGGTTATACCTGGTCGAAACTGAACCGGGAGAAAATTACGGATGAAGACAACAGTTATCAGGGAGAGGATAAGGAAGAATTAGTCGTTTTCGCCAAAAATTACCAGTCTCAACCACACATCGATTATTTTGTTTTTGGTCACCGGCATATTGATCTCAATTTAAAGTTAAGGAACGATGCTCATGTCATCATCCTGGGAGATTTTGTTAACATCTTCTCTTACGGAGTGTTTGACGGAAAAGATTTCAGCCTTGAATATTTTGAAATGTAATATTAAAAAACAGACAATTATAGATTAAATAAATAGCATGTTACAAAAAAAACCGTTGATTTTAGTTACAAATGATGATGGCGATACGGCCAAAGGTATTAATGTATTAACAAAGTTGATGATGGAGATTGGCGATGTCGTGGTGATGGCGCCTGACGGACCCCGTTCTGCTCAATCGAACGCACTCACCGTAAATCATCCGATTCGCTTCAAGAAGCTGGAAGAAAAACCCGGACTGATTCGGTATTCCTGTAACGGAACTCCCACTGATTGTGTGAAGCTGGCTTTGAATGAGGTGTTACACCGGAAACCCGATTTACTGGTATCCGGAATCAATCACGGTTCCAATGCAGCCATCAATGTTATTTATTCAGGAACGATGGGGGCTGTACTGGAAGGGTGCGAGAATGCCATACCATCGATAGGTTATTCTATCTCCAATTTCGATCCCGATGCCGATTTTTCTGCTTTTGAACCTTATATACTCCAAATTGCCCGACAGATATTGAAAAACGGATTGCCTTATGGTATCTGTCTGAATGTAAATGCACCTAAAGCTGTTATTAAAGGCGTGAAGATTGCCCGTCAGTGCGAAGGGCACTGGACTAAAGAATTTGCTAAAGCCACCGACCCGCATGGTCGCAACTACTATTGGCTAACCGGCTACTTCGATAACCATGAACCCGAAGCGCAGGATACCGACGAATGGGCGCTGGCCAATGATTATGTGTCAGTGGTGCCGACTAAGATTGATATGACGGCGCATGAATATTTGGGGGAATTGCGGGGGGTGATGGATGCCATAATTCGATAATTCAATTATTCGATAATTTAATAACGCGATAACGTGTAGAGACGCCCTATTAGGGCGTCTCTACAACAATACCACCAATTTCGCACATTTATTAAACAGACGCCCTATTAGGGCGTCTCTACGGTGTTAAATAATCAATTTTTGATTATATTTGCATCCTGTTTACAAACCAATTAACCTATTACAAATCATGAATGAAAAATTTTTCAATCGATTTCGTATACTATCTACACGTATGCGGAATTGGGATTATGGGTGGAATGCCCCCTATTTTGTAACCATCTGCACACAAAAACACACATGTTATTTTGGAAATATCGTTCAGGGGAAAATTGAATTATCAGAAATGGGGAAAATTGCGCTTCAATATTGGACAGAAATTCCGACACATTTTCCGTATGTACATTTAGGTGCATTTGTGATTATGCCGAATCATATTCATGGGATTGTGATAATTGATAAACCAAACGTACGGATGCCCGATTATTCGCAAAACGTAGAGGTGCCCGATTCGGGCGTCTCTACAATAAAACAAACAATGGCGGCATCAAAAAAATGGAAACCTGAAACATTGGGCGTTATTATCAATCAGTACAAACGGAAAGTAACCATCGATATACGCAGAATCAATCCACACTTTGCATGGCAAACCCGTTTTTACGACCATATCATCAGAAATCATGAATCATATGTTCGTATAGAACAATACATTATCAATAATCCATTGAAATGGGTTGATGACCATTTTTTTGAACGATGATTACATTGCGCATTATTTTCAAATCAATTTTGCAT
Source organism: Bacteroidota bacterium (assembly GCA_023459355.1). Lineage (GTDB taxonomy): Bacteria > Bacteroidota > Bacteroidia > Bacteroidales > Paludibacteraceae > Paludibacter. The sequence goes on from JAEWUM010000057.1 coordinate 3,148, forward strand.
CATTTTCAATATTGCACAAACGTAGAGACGCCCTATTAGGGCGTCTCTGTCATGTACATGTTTGCATTTCGTTAATAAAAGAGACGCCCTAATAGGGCGTCTCTACGTTTGTGCAACATTTACATTGCCACATTATTAGACGCCCTATTAGGGCGTCTCTACAATTTGTGCTGCAAAATGCTGTTCGCTCATGCGTTTGTACCACGCGTAACGCCATTTGGCATTGTCTTCGGCAGCGATAAACAATTCTTTGGCAGCTTCAGGGAACTGTTTCAACAGAGAGGTGTAACGCACTTCACTGCGGAGGAAGTCCTGGAACATATCCCATTGCGGTTCTTTAGAATCCAGCTGCATCGGGTTTTTACCTTCTTCTTCCAAAGCCGGGTTGTAACGATACAGATGCCAGTATCCTGATTTTACCGCATTTTCCTGTTGTTCTCCATTCGAGCTACCCATACCTGCAATTAATCCGTGACTGATACATGGTGAGTAAGCGATGATTACAGATGGCCCGTCGTATGCTTCTGCTTCGCGGATGGCTTTCAAAGCCTGAGCCTGATTGGCTCCCAGTGCGATTTGCGCTACATATACATATCCATAAGTGGCGGCAATCATACCCAAATCTTTCTTGCGAACGCGTTTTCCGGAAGCGGCAAACTTGGCAACGGCACCAACCGGAGTCGATTTGGATGCCTGTCCACCTGTGTTCGAATAAACTTCGGTATCCAACACTAAGATATTCACATTTTTACCGGATGCAAGTACGTGGTCTAATCCGCCGAATCCGATGTCATAAGCCCAACCGTCGCCACCGATAATCCATTGTGACTGTTTTACCAGGTATTTCGACAATCCGCTGATTTCTTTGCAGTATGCGCATTTACCTTCTTTTACAAGCGGTTTGATTTTAGCAGCAAGTTCCAGTGTTTTGTCGCCATCATTTTTGTTTTCAATCCATTCGGCGAACAAGCCTTTCAATTCATCAGAACAGCAGTTGTCGTTGATAGCAGCTGTCATCAGACGCTCAATACGATCACGCATTTGCTCATTCGCGAACAACATACCCAAACCAAATTCGGCATTGTCCTCGAACAGGGAGTTAGCCCATGCTGGTCCGCGACCTTCGTCGTTGGTAGTATATGGAGTAGAAGGAGCTGATGCGGAGTAGATAGAAGAACATCCCGTTGCATTGGCCACAATCTGACGCTCTCCGAACAGCTGAGAAACCAGTTTTACATACGGAGTTTCACCACAACCGGCACAAGCACCAGAGAATTCGAACAGTGGCGTTGCCAGCTGAGAGTTTTTCACGTTTGCTTTTACATCAACCAAATGCTGTTTGGTTTTCACATTTTCCACGCAGAAATCCCAGTTATCCTGATTTTCGTATTGTGTTTCGATAGGCACCATTTTCAGGGCTTTGCCATTCTTGTTACCCGGACAAACTTCAGCACAGTTATCGCAACCCATACAGTCGAGCACGTCAACCTGAATGCGGTAAGTCATACCAGCAAATTGTTTTCCGTTGGCTTTCAGACTGGCGAAAGGAGCGTTGGCCTGTTCGGCTTCATCCAGGATGAATGGACGGATGGCAGCGTGCGGACAAACATAAGCACATTGGTTACACTGGATACAGTTTTCCATTTCCCAAACCGGAACAGTGGCAGCTACACCACGTTTTTCGTATTTGGTCGTTCCCTGAATCCAGGTTCCGTCTTCACGGCCTTTGAATACAGAGACAGGAAGGTCATCACCGGCCTGTTTGTTTACCGGAACCACGATGTTTTTGATGAAATCAGGGATGTTGCTGTCGATAATATCATTCTCATCAACCAGATTAGCCCATTCAGCAGGAACATCAACCACGGTATATTCACCACCGCGATCAACAGCTGCATAGTTCATGTTGATAACCTTCTCACCTTTTTTACCATAGGACTTCACGATGGCATTCTTCATTTCTTTTACTGCCAGTTCGTAAGGAATCACGTTGGTAATTTTGAAGAATGCTGATTGTAAGATGGTGTTGGTACGATGACCAAGACCAATTTCCTGCGCGATATTTGTCGCGTTGATGATAAAGAGTTTAATGTTGTTTTTAGCTAAATACCTTTTTACATTGATTGGAAGGTTGTTTTTCACTTCTTCAGCAGTCCAAACGGTATTTAACAGGAATGTGCCATTCTTTTTCAGACCTTTGGTTACGTCGTACAAACGCAGGTAAGCCTGCACGTGGCAAGCCACGAAGTCGGGCGTAGTTACCAGGTAAGTCGAACGGATAGGTGTGTCACCAAAACGCAGGTGTGAGCAGGTAAAACCTCCGGATTTTTTTGAGTCGTAGGCGAAATAAGCCTGACAGTATTTGTCAGTATTATCACCAATAATTTTGATGGAGTTTTTGTTTGCACCCACTGTACCGTCAGCACCCAAACCGTAGAATTTGGCTTCGTAAATACCTTCACCACCCATGGGGATTTCTTCTTTCATTGGTAGAGAAGTGAAAGTTACGTCATCCACGATACCTACCGTGAATTGATTTCTTGGAGAAGGCAATGCCAGGTTTTCGAATACCGACAATACCTGAGATGGGGTAAAGTCTTTCGAAGACAAGCCATAACGACCACCTACAACCAATGGTTGGTTTTCGGCACCGTAAAGTACATCTTTTACATCTAAATATAACGGTTCACCACCGGCTCCCGGTTCTTTAGTACGGTCGAGTACACAAATACGTTTAGCCGATTTTGGTAATACCGATAAGAAATGTTTAGCTGAGAACGGACGATAGAGGTGAACAGAAATCAAACCTACTTTTTCACCTTTTGCCCTCAGGTAATCAATTCCTTCACGGATAGCCTCAGTTGCAGAACCCATGGCAATTACCACGCGGTCTGCTTCCGGATCTCCGTAATAATCGAATAAGCCATATTTACGACCAGTGATTTTTGCCAGCTCGTCTAAGTAGTATTCAACAATTCCCGGAACTGCATCATAGAACGGATTACAAGCTTCGCGAGCCTGGAAGTAGATGTCCGGATTCTGGGCAGTACCGCGAACCACAGGACTTTCAGAGTTCAGGGCACGACTACGGAAAGCAGCCAGTGCATCCTGATCAATCAGTTTTGTTACTGCATCCTGATCGATTTCTTCAATTTTCTGAATTTCGTGTGAGGTACGGAAGCCATCAAAGAAGTGTACGAAAGGAATGCGTGATTTGATAGAAGCCAAATGTGCAACAGCAGCCATATCCATCACTTCCTGTACGGAACCGGTGGCAAACATGGCGCAACCGGTTTGACGAACAGCCATCACATCCTGGTGGTCACCAAAGATAGAAAGCGCATGAGAAGCAAGGGCGCGAGCCGAAACGTGATATACACCGGGTAACAATTCACCGGCTACTTTGTACATATTCGGAATCATCAGCAACAGTCCCTGAGAAGCAGTGAAGGTAGAAGTAAGTGCTCCAGCCTGTAAAGCACCGTGCATAGCAGCAGCAGCACCCCCTTCGGATTGCATTTCCTGCACTTGTACCGTTTCGCCGAACATGTTTTTCCGGCCTTTGGCAGCCCATTCATCAACATATTCTGCCATTGTTGATGAAGGTGTGATGGGGTAAATCGCGGCTACTTCGCTGAACATGTAAGCGATGTGTGCAGCAGCCTGATTTCCGTCACAGGTTAAGAATTTTTTTTGTTTAGCCATTTTGTAAAATAATTATTGTGTTAGTTTTTATCTACAGAATTAATACAGAAACCCGAATAGCCAGAGCGGTATTTCATTTTTATTGGTTGTTTCCGTTGCATCCACTGCAAAGTATATTTTTGAACCATGCCGGTTAGTGGTCTTCGTGTCGTATTTAAAGTTGATTTTCTTGTCAACGCAAAAATCACTGTGGTATCGGCCTGTATTTACTTTGTGTTTAGCGTGTAAAGCATTGTACAGAAATGTTTTCCTTTCAGCTTCCTGATTTGTGTTGTCAGGGAAAACTGCATGCATCAGGTTGGTGTTGTGAACATACAGTTGCTTCGGTTTTTTCGGATAATCTTCACCGTCCACATAGAGGGTATTAAGCAAACGCGCATCCTTCAGATATTTAATGTAATTCATGATGGTGGCGCGCGAGGTGTTGATTTCCACGGCAAGCTGACTGATGTTGGCCGGTCCCGGAGCATTGTTCATAATCAGGTACAACAATCTCCTGATCTTTGACAGGTATTTCAGGTCGATTTGCTTGATGAGCAGGATATCCACCTCCATCATCATGTTCATCGTTTTCAGTAGATTTTCCGAATAGTTCCTGTTTTCCAGAAAGAAAGGATAATATCCGTATATTAGGTAATCCTGAAAGTAACTCGTTGGGTTGACCTTTACCCTGATGCTTTTGGCAATCCCGGCCTGATCGTTCAGCATGTCATCCAGCGAATAAGATGGCAGGTTCAATCCCGTTTTCAGGTTGATAAATTCCCTGAAAGAAAATCCCCTGAGGTTATAAAGAGCCACAATGTCCTGAATATCTTTGTTATCTTCTATCAGACGCATCACCGAAGAGCCTGAGAAAATAATTTTCAATTCAGGGTACGAATCGTAACAAATGCGTAGTTCCTGTGACCAGTTTTCGTACTTGAATGTTTGGTCAATCAATAACGTTCTGCCTCCCTGTTCGTAAAATTTGCCTGCAAATTCCACCAGACTGTGCTCCGTAAAATACAGGTTGTTAAAATTGATGTAAAGACATTTTTTGTCGTTGCCAAATCGCTCTTTGGCGTATTGCAGCAGGAAAGTGGTTTTTCCTACGCCACGACTGCCCTTAATCCCGATGAGACGGTGTGACCAGTCGATTTCGTCCATCAACAGACGCCTGACCGGTGCATGCACATTTGCCACTAAATCGAGATGTGTATTGTAAAACGACTTCATGGGATTAATTTGCCGCAAATGTACTATATTTTTTTGTATTTTGCAATGTCGGGATTGCAAAAATAGCGTTTTGAATGTAAATGTTTTGGGGTTCATAAATGAAATGTTTAATTACCATATAAAAAAATGCCATAATTGTTAGCAGTTTCAAATTAAGTTTTTACCTTTGAGCTACTAATATTTATGCATGATTATTTGCATAATACTCATATATGTTGCAGCAAAAAGATTAAAATATGAGAATTTTTTTTTTGTCAATAATTATTGCGGGGAATTTTTTTTTCTCAGGTTGTACAGACGAGAATGCTGTGGATTCAAGATTTCGGCTGAAAGAGTATGTTTCCGGTTATGCTCAGTCAGGTCTTTATAAAACATTTTCAAGTAATTCCAGTACTATTCATTGTTGCGTTATTGAATACAAAAATGGAAAAGTGTCGAAAGTAATTCATAAAAACTCAGTTTGGCTTCCTATGTCAGCAGTTGAAGGTTTTAGTGAAAATACTTTCATTGATAGTTACCACGAATATTTTTATGAAGGCAATTCAGTTGAAATAATTTGGAAAATTAATAGTAGTGAGATATCATACACTCCTGATACAGTACAGTTGACTCTCGATGATCAAGGTCGTATTATAAAGAGAATTAATTGCAATACGAAAGATACAACAACCTATTTTTATTCAGAATCGGGTCTTTTGAGTAAAAGTGTTTCATACAATGGAACAAGAAGTTCTATAACAAGGACTTTTTTCTTTGATTCAAATAATAATTTAGTTAGTATTAACGGTGAGATTGAAGGTGGGGATGGCAATAAGACTCATGTAAATGAATACTTTGAAGAATTTGATACAGGAATCAACGGATTTAAGGAGTCAGGTGTAATTGAAGGAGCATTTATCAGATCTCTGTCACAAAATAACTTTAATGTTTATACAAGTGCAATATATCATAACAACATCCTGATAGATAGCATGATGGTCAGATTGCCTGTAACATACAGCGATAAAGATTATCCGGTTTACGGAAATTGTTTAACGAAATAACACAGATACATCTTTTAATTTGCGAAACAACAAAAAATAATTGAATATGAGAAAAATCACAGTTATTTTGCTGGTTTTATGCTTAGCTCACATTTCTTTTCAGGCTTTCGCACAAGGCAGATTTTCAATACATGCTGGTACAAGTCTTCCCATGTCCGATTTTGCATCAGATAATATTACAGATGAAGACGCAGGTATGGCAGCTCTTGGATTAAATATTGGAGTTGAATATAATTATCTGTTGTCGGATAAGGGTTTAGGTCTATTTGGAGGAGTTGATTTTCATTACAATAATCTGCAACAGGACGTTATGAATAAAATTAAAACCTCGTATGAAGATTTAGGTTTGAATGTATCTGAGATAATTTATCCCAAGTATTTCAACATCCCGTTTTCAGGAGGATTAAGCTATACATATCAGGCTAATGATAAGATTGGGTTGTTTGCAAAAGGAGGACTGACAATTAATTTCTTTAAAATGACAGACATGTTTTTGAAAGCGAATGGTCAAACACTAGTAACACTGATTGATACTGCTTATGGTGCCGGTTTTAGAGTCGGTTGTGGAATTTTAATAGATAAATATACTTCGGTTTCTTTCAATTATTACGGTTTGGGAAAACTTGATTTGGATGGTAGAGTGATGGTAGGTTCTGACTCGGAGGATATAGATGGAAAACAAAAAGTTGATTTAGCCACCCTGACTATAGGATTTTTATTTTAGTTCCCATGATCAGAAAAGCAACATCCGGTGATTCAGAAGCCATTGCAGTTTATTTATTGCTTGCCATGGAGGATATCGTATATAAGTTTCTCGGTTGTAATGATTATCAGCAAGCCCTGGAATTTATGCGTTATTTTGTCCGGAATGAAAACAACCAGTATTCGTTTCAGAATTGCTGGGTTATAGAAGATGCAGGCAGCATTATCGCGGCCGTTAATTTATATGATGGAGCGCAGTTACAGCAATTACGTGAACCGGTAATAAAATATGTACGAAAACATTTTAATAAAGATTTCAATCCCGAAGATGAAACTCAACCGGGAGAGTATTATATTGATACCCTTGGAGTAGATCCCGGCATGCAGGGAAAGGGAATTGGTTCTCAATTGTTGAAATTCCTGATTGATGAATATGTTTGCCGGCAAAAATGTACATTGGGTTTGCTGGTTGATGAGAATAATCCGGGTGCCCAAAAATTGTATCTGAAGCTGGGCTTTAAAGCTATTGGGCGAAAGTTTCTGGCAGGCAAGCCAATGGAGCATCTTCAATATTCTGCTGAGTAAAAAATTTAAATTTTAAATTACATATAAAATGAAAAAAACAATAATTTTACTTCTGGCCTTGAATTTCTTGTTTTATCTGAACGCTCAACAGAAAATGAGTAGGTTTGATTTTAAATTTGGTTCCGGGATTGGCTTTATGGGTGATGGAGATATGCTGACGTTGGGATTTGAAAATGATTTAAATTACAAGATTAATAATTATTTCTCTGCCGGAATTTTGCTTAATTATGGCAAAAGTGACCATGGTGTTGATATTCATTCAGACTATTTAATGGGTGGTGTAAATATTTTCTTTTCTCCATTTAAAAACAACAAAAAAAATAATTTTAAAATCGGAACGGGTTATTCTTTCTTCAATAATACAAATGTTTATGAGAAATCATGGGATTCAATCCAGGGCTTTGAGTATACGTATGACCGTAGAAAGACTGGCGGATTAAATCTAATATTTGAAGATGAACAAATAGTTTATGAGAAATTTCTAATCGGAGGAAAGCTATTTCTAAATGGAAGTATTAGTGGAGCCAATATGATAGGTGCTGTTGTGAAGTTTGGTGTGTTGTTGTAATTTAGAAGTTATTTAGTTGTTGATAATGTAGTCGAGAAAAATATTTATATTGGTAAGTGATTTAAAAGAATACAGATGTCCATTACGAAAGAAAAAGAGTTGATTGGTATGCAAAAAGTTGGCAAAGCGGTTGCATATACATTAAAAAAGATGATAGATTATGCAAAACCCGGTATGTCAACTAAAGAGCTTGATGACTATGGGGCGGAATTATTAGCAGGTTTTGGCGCAAGATCAGCTCCTAAATTAACTTATGGATTTCCCGGTTATACCTGTATCAGTGTTGGTCATGAATTTTGTCATGGTATTCCTTCTTCAAACAGGATATTAAAGGAAGGTGATCTCATCAATATTGATGTTTCTGCCGAACTTGACGGATTTTGGGCAGATAACGGAGGATCATTTGTGTTGGGGAATGATATTAATCAGCACAATAGTTTGGTTGAAGCCTCGCGCGAAATTTTAAAAAAAGCGATTGCCAACATCAAAGGAGGAATTAAAATTGCTGAAATAGGATATCTGATAGAAAGTGAGGCAAAGAAAAGATCATTTAAGGTTATAAAAAATTTAGGAGGTCATGGGATTGGTGGTGGTTTACACGAACAACCCGATGAACTCCTGAATTATAAGAACCGGCATGACCAAAGAAGATTTAAAAAACATTCAGTTGTAGCCATTGAAACCTTTATCTCAACCGCTTCGACTTATGTAATCGAGTTGAATGATGGGTGGACAATGGTCGGCAATCAGGGCGGTTTTATGGCGCAACATGAACATACAATCGTCGTAACCGATGATAAACCAATCATTTTAACTGATACCAACGGAATATGGGATTAGTAATGATGTTTTTCTTCAGCATTTAAAACAGCCTTCCCGACAGAACCCACGGACTGAGCTGTCTGATGCTTTTAATAGCGTAACGGGTTCCGTGTTCCGCTTCCATTGTTGCAACAGCAGCAGAAATTACAGCCGCAATTTCATCCTCATTTTCTTTTTTGGATGGCGTTTCTTCTGCTCTTTGTTCCTGTGTTTTAACTGGTTCTTGTTGTACTTCCGGTTTGTTCAATTCCCCCGATTTGCGGAGTTTGAAAAATTTCTCAGCTACTTGTGGCAAGAGTGCGTATGTCAGGACATCTTCATCCTGAATCATATATTCAGCAATTTTTGCACGGGTGCTTTCAAGTTCAGGTTCTATTAAATCAGCAGGTCTGCAGGTAATTTGTTCTTCATCACCCAATATCTTCTTTCTGATTTCTTCAGAGATTGGAGCAGGTGTTCTTCCGTATTCTCCTTTTACGATTCCTTTTGATTCTTTGGGTATCATTTTGTAGCGTTCACCTGTCAACACATTGAATACAGCCTGTGTTCCTACAATCTGGCTCGATGGTGTTACCAACGGAGGATAACCGAAGTCTTCACGTACCCGTGGTACTTCTTTCAGCACTTCTTCATATTTATCAACAGCATTGGCTTGTTTCAACTGCGATACCAGATTCGACAACATACCTCCGGGAACCTGATAAATCAACGCGTTGACATCAACACCCATCACTTTGGTATCGAGCAGGCCGGTTTCAATCCATTTTTCTTTCATCGGTCTGAAATATTCGGCTATCTCACTCAGTTTGACAAGGTCCAGACCTGTGTCCCATGCGGTGTTCTGCAAAGAAGCAACCAAAGGCTCGGTGGCTGGCTGAGAAGTCCCCAATGCCATGGGTGAAATGGCTGTGTCGACTACATCCACACCGGCTTCAATGGCTTTTAATAAAGTCATAGAGGCAACGCCACTTGTATAATGCGTGTGTAGCTGAACCGGAATTTTTACCGATGATTTGATGGCCCGGATTAATTCGTATGCATCATAAGGTTTCAGCAGTCCGGCCATATCTTTGATGCAGATGGAATGGGCGCCCATATCCTCCAGTGTTTTAGCATCTTTTGCGAAAAGTTCCAGGCTGTGTACCGGACTTGTCGTATATGAAATACAGGCCTGGGCATGCCCTCCTTCCCTGATACAGGCCTTGATAGCTGTTTCTATGTTCCGTGGATCGTTCAGGGCGTCAAAGATGCGGATAATATCCATGCCGTTGGCAATTGCCTTTTGAACAAAATACTCAACCACATCATCGGCATAATGTTTATAGCCCAGCAGATTTTGGCCTCTGAGTAACATTTGCAGAGGAGTCTTTTTTGCCAAAGCCTTTATTTTCCGTAGCCTGTCCCAGGGATCTTCATTCAGAAAGCGAATACAGGCATCGAATGTTGCACCTCCCCATGCTTCCAGCGAATGATAACCAATATCATCCAGCTTTTCAATGATTGGTAACATTTCTTCTGTTCTCATGCGGGTTGCTATCAGCGATTGATGTGCATCGCGCAACACGGTTTCGGTAATTCTTACTTTAGCCATTTTTGTAAAATATCAGTGTGTTGAAATAATAATTCAGAAAATTTATGCGATAACGAGCAATAGCTGGCCGGCTGCCATGACAGCTCCTTCTGATGTGTTTACCTGCATCACAGTACCTTCGAATGGGGAGGTAAGTTCGTTTTCCATTTTCATGGATTCAAAAACCAACAGTTTTTGTTCTTTTTTCACTTGTTCGCCCGGCGATACCAATACTTTCATTACATTGCCCGGCATTGGAGCAATTACCTTTTTACCGTTTTGGGGAGTATTGTTTTCCTTAACCTTTGTTTCTGAAAGGGTTGTCTTCAATTTAGGAGTTTCGGTTGTTCTCCTGGTTTCGACAGGTACTGTTGCACCCTGTTTTACTTCGACTACTTCCACCTCATACTGGTTCTGATTCACCTTAATTAAATACTTTTTCATATTTGTTGTTTATAAATGTAAATTGCACACGTAAATATTCTGACTGTTATTTTCAAACTAATTTGCCGTTGTTTATAAAAATGTTTTAATTATTCATTTTGATACTACAAAAGTACTTTATTTGTTTTATATAACAATGCTTTGTTTTTGGTCTATATCCCTTATATCATGGTATTTAGAGTGTATTTTGAGTCAAGTAGCTGAATATGAATACGGAAAAATTTCTTTAATTAAGGTTAAAAATGAAATTTCTTTAAAAAAAGTTGAAAACAGATAATAAAAACAGCGAAGCCAACTATCCTTTGGGGATAATTGGCTTCGGATTTATGATACAGGATTACTCCCGGTTAGCTTTTAATCAAGCATGTTTAATGGCAGCCTGTGCAGCCGAAAGTCGCGCGATCGGAACACGGAAAGGAGAACAACTTACGTAGTTCAGTCCAACCATATGGCAGAATTCTACAGATGAAGGTTCACCACCATGCTCACCGCAAATACCTACTTTCAGATCAGGACGAACGGAGCGGCCTTTTTCTGTTGCCATTTTTACGAGTTGACCTACACCGTTGCGATCGAGTACCTGGAACGGATCTACTTTCAATATCTTCATATCTAAATAGATTGGAAGGAAAGTTGCGATGTCGTCGCGTGAGTAGCCGAAAGTCATCTGAGTCAGGTCATTGGTTCCGAATGAGAAAAATTCGGCCCTTGCAGCAATCTTTTCAGCAGTCAGAGCAGCACGTGGAATTTCAATCATGGTTCCAATCTTGAATTCAACTTTGTCGCCTTTTTCTTCAAATAATTTAGCTGCTGTTTCACGGATGACTTTTTCCTGCATGATAAATTCATGGCTGATACCAACCAGAGGAACCATGATTTCAGGAATTGCGGCAATACCTTTTGCTTTCAGGTTCAGCGCTGCACCCAGAATAGCGCGGGTTTGCATTTCGGTAATTTCAGGGAAAGTGTTACCCAGACGACAACCGCGGTGACCAAGCATCGGGTTCATCTCGTGTAATGAATCAACACGTTCTTTGATTGTCTGTGCTGAAACACCCATAGCCTGAGCCATTTCCTGCTGACCTTTTTCATCGTGAGGAACAAACTCATGCAAAGGAGGATCGAGCAAACGAACGGTAACGGGACAACCTTCCATAGCTTCGAAAATACCTTCAAAGTCGGCCTGTTGATATGGAAGAATTTTTGCTAAAGCTTTGCGGCGACCTTCTGCATTTTCAGCCAGAATCATTTCGCGCATGGCTTTAATTTTGTCTCCTTCGAAGAACATGTGTTCGGTGCGGCATAATCCGATACCGGTTGCGCCGAACTTGCGGGCTACCTGTGCATCGTGCGGAGTATCGGCATTCGTACGAACCGACATTCTTGTATATTTATCAGAAAGTTCCATGATAGCAGCGAAATCAGCATCGAGTTCTGCTTCCTGTGTAGCAACTTTGCCCAAGTAAATATCGCCGGTAGAACCATTCAACGAAATATAATCACCTTCTTTCAGAACCAATCCGTCAACAGTCATCAATTTGGCAGCGTAGTCGATTTTAAGTGTTCCGGCACCCGAAACGCAACATTTACCCATACCACGGGCCACAACGGCAGCGTGTGAAGTCATACCTCCACGGGCAGTCAGAATTCCTTCGGCAGCAGCCATACCGGCCAAGTCTTCGGGAGAAGTTTCGACACGAACCATAATTACTTTTTCACCGGCAGCAGCCCATGCAGAAGCATCATCAGCATTGAAAACAATTTTTCCGGTAGCAGCTCCCGGAGAAGCAGCCAGCCCTTTGGCAATCACTTTGGCATTTTTCAATGCAACCTTATCGAATACAGGGTGCAGTAATTCGTCTAATTTCAACGGGTCAACACGCAGAATGGCTGTTTTTTCGTCAATCATGCCCTGACGGAACATGTCCATTGCAATTTTAACCATGGCGGCGCCGGTACGTTTTCCATTGCGTGTTTGCAGGAACCACAATTTACCTTCCTGTACGGTAAATTCCATGTCCTGCATATCTTTGTAGTGGTTTTCCAGTTTGGTCTGGATTGCATCGAGTTCCAGGTAGATTTCAGGCATAGCTTCTTCCATAGAAGGATAGTGTGCTAACCTTTCGGCCTCAGAAACACCGGCCAGCTCGGCCCAGCGCTGTGATCCGATTTTGGTGATTTGTTGCGGTGTGCGTATTCCGGCAACAACGTCTTCACCCTGTGCATTGATAAGGTATTCACCCACAAATTGGTCTTCTCCTGTGGCGGCATCACGACTGAAGCATACGCCTGTAGCAGAAGTTTGTCCCATGTTACCAAATACCATTGCCTGTACGTTAACGGCAGTTCCCCATTCAGCAGGAATACCTTCCATCTTGCGATACAGGATAGCGCGATCATTCATCCATGAGTCGAATACTGAGCAAACGGCACCCCATAATTGCTCGTAGGCAGAGTTAGGGAAATCTTTCCCGGTTTGTTTCTTTACTGCATTTTTGAAACGGGCAACCAACTCTTTCAAATCGTCAACAGAAAGTTCAGTATCTAAATGTACTCCCTTTTCTTCTTTTAATTCTTCGATGATTAATTCAAAGGGGTCATGTTCGTTTTTATTTTCAGGTTTCATACCCAGTACCACATCACCGTACATTTGAACGAAACGGCGATAAGAGTCCCAAACAAATCTCGGATTGCCGGTTTTGCGTGTCAGACCTTCGACAACAGCATCGTTTAATCCCAGATTGAGGATCGTGTCCATCATACCGGGCATAGAAGCGCGGGCTCCCGAACGAACGGATACAAGCAAAGGATTTTCAATGTCACCGAATTTTGAATTCATCAAAACTTCAACTCCGGAAATGGCGCTTTCCACTTCAGGTTTCAATAATTCAATCACCTTTTCTCTTCCCAGTGTGTAATACTCATTACATACATCGGTGGTGATGGTGAATCCCGGAGGTACAGGTACACCGATCAGGTTCATTTCAGCCAGGTTGGCTCCTTTACCTCCAAGCAGATTTTTCATGGTTGCACTACCTTCGGCTTTTCCGTTCCCGAAGGTGTACACTCTTTTTGTGTTGCTCATAATTGTTATTGATTTTTTAGTTTGATTTCAAAATTATGTGGCGCAAAAATAATGTTTTTTTTGCGCAAAAACAAGCATGCTGTGTAGTTTTGGAATGAATGTGTCGAATCAATTCTGAATAGATTGATTAAAAAGCTCTACTGATAAGTGTTTCAGTGATTTGCTGTCTCAGTTTTTGTAGTGTTTTCAGTTCATTAGGTTGCCTTCTTGAAACAGTATATAGTTTCAGATTTGAATAAGCTGATTTTGCAATCCGATGACAATGAAAAGTAATTTTGCCGGTTACAAAATGTAACGGGATTAATATTAATAGCGACCACCATGGTTGGCTTAATGTCAGTATTAATAGCATACTCTGCAAAATGTAAAACAGGGGGAAAAGTACGATACTTGAGCCATAAAAAACAGAGCTATAAAAACCTTTAAATTCTATTTTCAGTATGTTTGGTCCCTGCGAAGACAGAATGAAAGGAAAACTATTCAGTACGATGCCGGGTAATGCCGGTATAAATGAGCATAAAATGGTGATACAACTTATAAAAACTTTGAACGTCGAAGGTGTCGGTTTTTCAAGAATATTATGGTCGATTTTTACTTTTTGCAGTTCTGATTGATACTTTTTGCATACTGAGTCTAATTGTTCTAATACTTCCGGTTCCTCTTTTTCTAAGCGCATCAGTAATTTCCCCAACTTTTTTCTTGCCAGAAATCGGTTCAGCGTGTCGTTTTCAAGCGTTAATGCATTAATCATCGCGGTATTGGCAGCTTCAACGGCTGTTGCAAAACAATCATAGTATTTTTCAGAGCCCAGATGTAATGCTAGATCTTCGAGATCTGTTTGTAGTTTCTGTTTGATGGCGTTAGTGGCAACTGCTTGGCTTTCAATATAACTGTCGAGATAATCTGTAACTTTGATAGGTTTCCCTATCTGAATGATCAGGTGCTGACCAAATCGAATGAAATCTCCCAGGTCAATGCCAACAGGTATTATGTTTACAGATTTACCTTCCGGTAGTCTTTGCTGGGCGCTGAAGGCAATTCGGAAAATACCCTTGACCAATGGTCTGATTTTTCGTTCTGTTCCCTGATCACCTTCCGGCATGATACAGATGGCAGCATTATGTAACAGAACTTCATCGGCTGCTTCAAATGTATTTTTGTTTTTAGTCAGATTTTCATATCCGTCACGAATCCTGTATGCAGGCATGATTTTAGCAAAACGAATGAACTTTACAACTGGTTCAGGTAATTTAAATACGTCAGAGCGGCTTAAAAAAACCTTTGGTTGTTTACATGGTGGCAATGAGAGTATTGCTAAAGCATCCATCAATGCATTCAGGTGGTTGGGTGCAAAAATAACAGGTTCATCTTTCGGTATATTTTCCAGTCCCGGTATGATTATTTCATCATAATATTGTTTGAATGACCAAACCACGTAAGATTTTGCAATGAGATAGGGTAGGGTATTCTCAAATATTTTAGACATATTTAATTTCTGCGTAATTGATTGAATTATGATTCTTTGACAGGTTTGCGGCTCCAGTAGGCTGAAATGCCCAGCCCGGAAATGATGTGCCAGATACCCCACCAGGCTGTGATAAACAACATGCCGCCTAATTGGAGTTCAGGTGGAAATATCTTGGGATTGAAAAGCAGAACCAATCCCAGCCCCGAATTTTGAATGCCGGTTTCAATTGTTAATGTTCGTTTATCTGCATCAGGCAATTTAAAAATCTTGGCTATGCTGTAACCGGTTCCTAATGCCAGTGCATTATGTACAAGCACAATAAAAAATACGAAAAGAATGTACTTTAAGAAGAGATTTAGATTGTTTGAAAATGCCAACACAACCATAGCTAAAAAGAACACGATAGATAAATATTGAATGGGCTTTTTTATCTTTTGCGTTGCTTTTGGTAGAAAATGGGCAAACAGTATTCCCAAAACCAGTGGAATGCCCAATAAAATAAATACGGTTTCGAACATCTGCCATTTGTCAATTTCCAGAGGTTGAAGCACGTGTGTAGCATGTCTGTTTATATAGCGTACATACAAACCTCCCCATAAGGCAAAATTTCCGGGAGTGGTTATAACCGACAACATGGTGGTGGAAGCAGTAAGTCCGACCGACAATTCAGTGTTTGCTTTCGATAACGACGACATGAAATTGGAAATATTACCTCCAGGACAAGCAGCCACTAAAATCATTCCCATTGCAACTGTTGGTGTGATAAGATCGCTGAAAGTGACAACGAGGATAAAAGTTATGAGCGGTAATGCTACTATTTGGGAAATTAAACCTACTATCGTTGATTTAGGTTTTTTAATCATTTCCCTGAATTGTTGAGGTTTAATGCCAAGTGCAACACCAAACATGACAAAACTCAAGATGATATTGATAACGTGCATTCCTCCCGCGTTGAAGTTGATTCTCACGGGGTCTAATTCTAATAATGACTCGTACATAGTGGCTGTTTTATATGAAGCAACATGAATTTGCTCCTGACTTTGACTGACAAAGATATATTTTTTTATTATTAATTTTGTAATTTTGATGAGAATTAAAATTTGAGGTATGATTGAAACATATTTGACTATTCAGAGGCAATCAAATGGTATTTATAAGGAAAAAGGGAGTAAATTTTTATCTTTTGCTTTACCTGTGAGACATATTGATGAGATTAAACAACACCTTGCTGCATTTAAAAAGGAATATTATGACGCCAGACACGTTTGTTATGCCTACATGTTAGGCGCCGAACGGGAAGAATACAGGGCGAATGACGATGGAGAACCTTCCGGCACGGCAGGTAAACCTATCCTTGGTCAGATTAATTCTCGCGGACTGACTAATGTGTTGGTTATTGTTGTACGCTATTTCGGTGGAATATTGCTGGGTACCGGAGGGCTTATAACCGCCTACAAAGAAGCGGCTTCGGATGCATTGGAGCAGGCTGAGATTATTGAATTAACAGTTGACTGTACGATGGATATTTTTTTTGAATATCCTGTTATGGATTTGGTTATGAATGCAATAAAACAGTATCAGGCACAAATTAAGATACAGGATTTTCATGAAAGTTGCTTTATCCGCTTTATCGTTCCGGTAGCAAATAAAACAGTCTTATTTGATAAACTTGAAAAAGTTGTCAGTCGAGTTGTTATTTCCTGAAAAATATGTTTTATTTCTGATAGATTTTTAATACCTTTGCACGCAAGTATGAAACAGTTTAATTCAACATATCATCAGGATTTATATGTTTTAAATCAAGATAGTTGCAAGTGTGGAGTTATCGGTAAACCAATGTAAATCAACTGCGATTTGTGTTGGTTTTTTTGTTTCATAATTTTGTGTCATTTCAATTCAACTACCTATGAATAACAGCTTGGTTTCGATTACCGATTACAGTAAGAAGGAAATTCTTTCCATTCTCGACTCTGCAAAAGATTTTGAAGCTAATCCAAACAGAAAATCATTGGATGGAAAAGTGGTTGCAACCTTGTTTTTTGAGCCATCAACCCGTACGCGACTGAGTTTTGAAACCGCAGTTATCCGGTTAGGAGGTAAAGTTATTGGTTTTTCAGATGCTGCTACATCAAGTGCCTCCAAAGGAGAGACTTTGAATGATACGATTCACATGGTGAGTTGTTATGCTGATGCTATTGTAATGCGGCACCCGCTGGAGGGGGCTGCCCGGTATGCCTCGGAAGTATCTCCTGTACCCATTATCAATGCCGGGGATGGAGCCAACCAGCATCCGTCTCAGACTTTGCTGGATTTATATTCGATATTGAAGACACAAGGTACGCTTGAAAATATGAATATCTGCATGGTAGGAGATTTGAAATATGGCAGAACAGTGCATTCGTTGATTCAGGCTATGTCGCATTTTAATCCGACTTTTAAATTTATTGCACCGGAAGAGTTGAAAATTCCTGAAGAATACCGGATTTTCTGCAGAAAAAATAATATTTCTTTCTCAGAGTCCTGTGAGTTGAATGATAATTTCAATGATGCGGATATTTTGTATATGACCAGAGTTCAGAAAGAGAGATTCCAGGATTTGATGGAGTATGAACGGGTGAAGAATGTGTATACACTGCAAAATGAAATGCTCGAACATACCAAGCCTAATCTGAGGATACTGCATCCGCTTCCCCGTGTTAACGAAATCAGCATGGATGTGGATAAAAATGAGAAGGCCTATTATTTTCGACAGGCACAAAACGGGCTGTATGTGAGACAAGCAATTCTGTCTAAGGTGTTGAATATAGCTAATAATGAATAGTGGAATGATTATCAATAGCCTTCGGTTTCAACCGGAAGAATAAATATTGAAATATGGAAAAAGAATTAAAGGTAGCGGCACTCAGAAACGGAACGGTAATAGATCATATTCCGGCAGATAAATTGTTTCAGGTGGTTTCAATCCTGCGGTTGAAGCATTATGACCATCCACTGACCATTGGTAATAATTTCGACAGTAAAAAAATGGGTGTGAAGGGAATTATCAAAATTTCTGACCGTTTTTTAGCTGAAGATGAAACCAGTAAAATAGCGTTGATTGCCCCAAATGCAAAAATCAATATTATCAAAGAATATCAGGTTATTGAAAAACGTGATCTGGTGTTGGGTGACGAAATCAATGATGTGATGCATTGCGTAAATCCGGTTTGCATTACCAATCATCAGCCGGTACCCACCCGCTTCTACGTGATTCAGGAAGGAGATAAAGTGCGCCTCAAATGCAGGTATTGTGAAAGAGAGATTGCTCAGGATGAAATTAAACTGAAAAAGAAGTAGTGCAGATGAACGAAAAATCTCATGTCTCCTGGAAACCGGGAACGCTGATTTACCCCCTTCCAGCCGCCCTGGTTTCCTGTGGTAAAACTCCGGAAGAATTTAATGTGTTGACCATCAGTTGGCTCGGTACGCTTTGTTCCAGTCCCCCGATGTGTTATATATCAGTTCGCCGTGAACGTAAATCGTATGAAGTTATCAAGGCTAACGGCGAATTTGTGATTAATCTGACCAATGAAGCTTTGGCTTTCGCGGCCGACTGGTGTGGAGTCAGGAGTGGGAGAGATTATAATAAATTTAAAGAAATGAACCTGACACCGGTCATGGCCGAAAAGGTAAATGCGCCAATTATTAAGGAAGCTCCTTTGTGCATTGAGTGCCGGATAAAAGAAATCATTACGCTGGGGACGCACGATATGTTTATCTCAGAGGTGATCAATATTCAGGCAGACAAACAATACATTGATCCGGAAACCCAAAGCTTTGATATGGCGAAAGCAAAATTAATCGCTTATTCTCACGGACATTATTATAAATTGGGAGAGGAGATCGGAAAATTCGGATGGACGGTGAAGAAGAAATAGTGAATAATGGTTAGTGGATAGTGGTTAATTATTGGTTTAAAGTTTAAGAATTTAATAGTTTAAGAGAACGGAAAGACTTTAGACCTTTGACTTTAGACTTTAGACTTTAGACAGTAAGTAGTACGTAGAGATAAAAATTATAAATACAAAAATGAAAAGAGACAATTTAATTTTTGACATCATCGATCGCGAAAAGCAGCGTCAGATGAAAGGTATTGAACTGATTGCGTCGGAGAACTTTGTAAGCGACCAGGTGATGGAGGCGATGGGTTCTGTGTTAACCAACAAATATGCTGAAGGATATCCCGGAAAAAGATATTATGGTGGATGCGAAGTGGTGGATGAATCAGAGCAGATTGCTATCGATCGTATCAAAGAGGTTTTTGGTGCCGAATGGGCAAACGTGCAACCTCACTCTGGCGCTCAGGCTAACGCGGCTGTTTTCCTGGCATGCTTAAATCCCGGTGATAAGTTCCTGGGACTAAACCTGGCACATGGCGGACATTTATCGCATGGATCTTTGGTAAACAGTTCAGGTATCTTGTATCGTCCCAGCGAATACAATGTGAAACAAGAAACCGGACGTGTGGATTATGATCAAATGGAAGAAGTGGCCTTGCGTGAACAACCTAAACTTATTGTCGGTGGTGGTTCGGCTTATTCCCGTGAATGGGATTATAAACGCATGCGTGAAATCGCTGATAAAGTAGGTGCTATTCTCATGATCGACATGGCACATCCTGCTGGTTTGATTGCTGCGGGGTTACTTGATAATCCGGCAAAATATGCGCATATTGTGACTTCTACCACACATAAGACTTTACGCGGACCACGTGGTGGTATCATCCTGATGGGTAAGGATTTCCCTAATCCATGGGGAAAGACAACTCCGAAAGGTGAAGTGAAAATGATGTCGGCTTTGCTCGACTCGGCTGTGTTCCCGGGTATTCAGGGCGGACCGCTTGAACATGTTATTGCTGCAAAAGCAGTTGCTTTCGGTGAATGTTTGCAACCGGAATACAAGGAATATCAGATTCAGGTACAGAAAAATGCAAAAGTACTTGCTGAAGCTCTGATTTCACGTGGTTTTACAATTATTTCCGGAGGAACGGATAACCATTCGATGTTGGTTGATTTGCGTTCGAAATATCCGGAATTGACCGGAAAAGTAGCTGAAAAAGCGCTGGTTGAGGCAGATATTACCTGCAACAAAAACATGGTTCCTTTTGATAGTCGCTCAGCTTTCCAGACTTCTGGTATCCGTTTGGGTACGCCGGCTATTACGACTCGTGGCGCTAAAGAGGATCTGATGGTCGAGATTGCAGAATTAATCGAAACGGTGTTGTCGAATGTGGATAACGAGGAGGTGATTGCTTCTGTTCGTCAAAGGGTGAATGCCACCATGGCGAAGTATCCGTTGTTTGCATATTAATTTAATATAGTACGCATCATTCAGCATCTCGCGTCGAAATCGCTTCGCGATTAAGGTCGCTCGATTGCTGAATGATGCTATATTATGCGATTGAACAACAAAATACAGCATCTCGCAACGAAATCGCTTCGCGATTTAGGTTGCTCAATTGCTGAATTTTGCTGTGGGGTCGTGAGTGATACATACAATATAATTTAAATGCTCGAACAAATTTTTGAACTTTCCGAACATACAGATACCCTCGTTTTTTTTGGGGTAAACAATGTAAATCTGCATTTGCTGAAGAACCTGTTTCCTCATGTGAGGATGGTGGGTAGAGGTCGTACAGTCAAAATTGAAGGAGAGGAAGAAAAAGTCAATGCCTTACTTAATTATCTTCAAAAGATTGAGAAATACTGTATTGACAATAACTCACTCAATGAAGAGGTTATTATACAGATCGTTAAAGGCAGTGAACCGGCGGAAATAAGATTCGATCATTTGATTTTACATGGTGTAAATGGTAAATCTATCATGGCGCGGACTGCCAATCAGCAGAAGTTAGTGAAGGATTTTAGTACCCATGATTTGCTTTTCGCGATTGGTCCTGCAGGTTCTGGTAAAACATATACGGCTATCGCACTGGCAGTTAAGTCGCTGAAAAGTAAAGTGATCAGGAAGATTATTTTAAGTCGTCCGGCTGTTGAAGCAGGGGAGAAGCTGGGTTTCCTCCCGGGTGATATGAAAGAAAAGATAGATCCTTATTTGCAACCCTTGTATGATGCGTTGCAGGACATGATTACTCCCCTGAAGCTCAAGGAATACCTCGAAAACGGCACCATTCAGATTGCTCCGCTGGCTTTTATGCGTGGTCGTACGCTGAGCGATGCAGTAGTGATTCTGGATGAAGCGCAAAATACCACTACCCAACAAATCAAGATGTTTCTTACCCGTATGGGATTAAACACCAAGATGATTGTTACGGGAGATATTACCCAGATCGATTTACCTGTCTCACAAAAATCAGGTTTGATCGATGCGTTGTCTGTTTTGAAAAACGTGAAAGGTATTGCACGGGTTGATTTTGATAAAAGCGATATTGTACGGCATAAACTTGTTCAGCGTATCGTGGAGGCGTATGAATTTCAGTCAACAGTCAACAGTCAACAGTCAACAGTCAACGGTTAACAGACCCAACTTTGTAGGCTGAATCAGATTGGATAAATAAGTTGTTCTATAGTAAGTAAAACAGGTTAAATATAAAATATAAATTAATGACTTATCTGTTTAGAAATTTATTTCTTTATCTTAAGAAGCATCGCTTATTTTTTCTGTATTACTTTCTGGTATTATGTTCATTGTATGTGAACTTTATATTTTTTTATGCGGCAATCGAACATCCGCTTCATTCTCCGGTAAAAGTTGTAGGACCTGTTTTGTTTACGTTGATCAATTGTATTTTCTTCAGTCTGCCTTATTTTTTCTTCAATCGCCCGAAGATATTCTTTTTGATTTATTTGTTGCTAATAGATGCTTTATTGACAGCTAATGTAGCTTATTATAACTATTATGGTAATGTTATCCCTTTTTTATCTTATGTGAATGTGGGGAATCTTTTTGAATTTGCAGATAACTTATACGGCTATTTCAGCATGTCTGATTTCATTTTCTTCTTACCTACCATTTCTTTATTTATTTTTCATTTCCTGATCTATCATAAAAAGTCAATTGTTGAAGACTATAAAATACGTTTTTTAAGCGCTTGTGCTGTAGTTGCTTTCTGTGTTGTGATTATTTCAGCTAATTTTATTCAGGATAAGATAAACGGGACGACATCTGAACAGAAATTTTTTAATAAGGATAATAATCAACCCGGATTTGTTTCTTATTATGGCATCCTACCCCTTTGGATTTATCAAATTTATAGCTATCTCAATTCTGATCAGGAACCATTGACCGCGTCTGAAATCAGAGATATAAAAACATTTATTAATGGAAACAACATCCCGGCTGACATAACGGATAAATCAAATAGATATAAAAATCTCATTATTCTTCTTGTTGAATCTCTTGATAGCTGGACTCTGAAATATGATAACGGACAGGCTACTCCTTTTTTGAGTACACTTACTAATTCTGATAATGTCATTTTTATTCCCAATGTGTTGCCTCAGGTTAAACATGGCAGATCGGCCGATGCGCAACTGATTATTAATACGGGATTACTGCCTGTCATGAATAATACAGTCGCAAATTTATATACAAATCAATATTATCCCTCATTGGTAGAAGCATTAGTTGACAAATATTATTCGTTAACTGTGATGGGAAATAAATCGACATACTGGAATCAAAAAACAATGAATTCTATCTATCATATTGATACCTTGATTTCTTATGAGAATTTAGACAAACATGAGATTATTGGTATGGGTATATCGGATAAATCTGTTTTCAATCAAACATCCGAACTTCTTACCAAAATATCAAAACCATTTTATTGCCAGATAATTACTTTGAGTAGTCATGATGGAATTGATTTTAAAAATTATAACGGATATCAAACTTTTCCCGAAAAACTTCCGGATGATATCCGGTATTATATTAAATCGATTCATTATGTCGACGAATCGATCAGGTATTTTATTGATGAGTTGAAAAACAAAGGATTGTATGATAATTCAGTTATTATAATCACCGGTGACCACAATAGTAGTATGTTTGAAGATCTTGCAAAATCTTCTTCCGGGCTATTGAATGCGCATGAAATAGCAAATAAGATTACTTTTACACCTTTATTTATTATTAATTCCGGATATACTTATTTACAACGACCGGATCAGGTAATGGGAGAAATCGATATTTACCCAACGATCCTCGATATCATGGGTTTGAATGATTATTTCTGGAAAGGGATAGGAAACAGTGTCTTTTCCGCTACCCCTCCTGATTTTGCAATTGGGACAAAATTCAATTGTGTAGGAGATACTTTGTCGAATAAAGTAAGCATTCCCCGAAAAATATCCGCATGGAGAATTTCTGATATGATGATTCGTAAGAAATATTTTAATACAATGACAAAGTAAGATAAACTAATTTTATAAGATAGTTGATGAGAATTGTTATATTAGGCGCAGGTAACCTGGCTACGCATCTTTCCCTTGCTTTACAGCAATCGGGACAGCAAATCGTACAAATATTCAGCAAAACAACAAATTCTGCTGCCGGTCTGGCGAATAAGCTCCATGTAGATTATACTACGGATCCTCTTGACATTGTTCAGGATGCCGATGTGTATTTTTACGCCGTAAGTGATGATGCGTTAGATGCGTTGCTTCAATTACCGGTTGCACCGCAGGCCGTTCATGTGCATACGGCCGGCAGTGTTTCGATTGATATTTTTCACGGAAGAAAGAAAAAATATGGGGTGTTTTATCCTTTGCAAACTTTTTCTAAAGCTAAACAGCCTGATTTTAAGAAAATACCTGTTTTTGTTGAATCTTCGGCACCTGATGTGGAAGAAGTTTTATTCCAACTTGCGAATGCAGTCAGCGAACAGGTCCACAAAATAAATTCCGAACAACGTCTCCGATTACATTTAGCGGCTGTGTTTGCCTGTAATTTTGTGAATCACCTGTATCACATCGCATCTGACGTAGTTTCATCTGCCGGTTTACCTTTTGAGGTATTGAAGCCGCTGATTCTGGAAACTGCTGAAAAGGTCATGGAGCTGTCCCCTGAAGAAGTGCAGACCGGTCCGGCCAAAAGAAATGATCAGGGTGTGATAAACAAACACTTGGAGGTATTAGGTGAGCATCCAGCATTAAAAAAACTCTATCGGGATTTATCCGATATGATTCTGAATCAGTATCTCCATCAGTCTTGACACGGCATAATCTCCGATATGTTCAATTCCTGTTTCTTCGAAATGTTCCAGAAATTTACTTTTTTCTTTCAATTCAATTAAAAAACACTGAACATAGATTTGCTGATGTGTCAGCACATGTTTTAAAGGAGCGGAAACTCGTTTAATACTAACATCCAGGTTTATTCCCGAATTAATTTTGCCAAAATAATCATGTTTACAAATTTCGCTTTCTTCTAACAGCCTGTCCGCTTCGATCAGGGGAAATTCATACAGATTTTTCCAGACATCATTTCCGGTTCTTTTCTGCAGGTAAGTCTTGTTTTTATATTTGATAAAAAGATAATTGAAATAACGAATCCTGGTTTTTACCTTTTGAGATTTTACCGGTAACAAAGATGTGGTTCCTGCTGCAAAAGAAATACATTTATCTGTGAAGGGACATAATTCGCAGGCTGGTGAGACCGGAGTGCATTGCAAAGCACCGAATTCCATAATCGCCTGGTTGTGTTGTCCGGGATGTTGCTCATCCAACAGCTCATTTGCCAGGAGTTTGAATTCCTTTTTTCCCTGAAGGGAATCAATCGGCGTATCAATACCAAATAGCCTCGCCAACACGCGGAACACATTGCCATCGACCACGGCAAAAGGTAAATTGTATGCAAAAGAACAAATGGCAGCTGCGGTGTATTCTCCAACCCCCGAAAGACTGAGTACATCAGCATATTGATCAGGAAATTTACCGCCAAACCGGCTGACAACCTGTTGAGCGGCTTTGTGCAGGTTTCTGGCACGGGAATAGTAACCTAATCCTTGCCAGTATTTTAACACTTCGTCTTCAGATGCTGCGGCCAGACTTTGTACATCCGGAAAACGCTCGATAAACCGATAGTAATAATCAAGTCCCTGATTTACACGTGTCTGTTGCAGTATGATTTCTGAAATCCATATTTTATAGGGATCATCCGTATCCCGCCAGGGCAGGTCACGTTTGTACTGTTCATACCATTGTATGAGCGTTGCGGATATGGAGTTCAGTTCGTTCATCAATATTCATCCCAGCTTTTAATTTGTATGTCTTCCATCGATTTAGTACAAATGGCTGTAATAAAAGCTGAAGCCAACCGGGCGTTGGTAAGCAAGGGGATATTGAAGTCGATTGCTCCTCGACGGATGGTATAATCGTTGGCCAACTCCCGTTTTGTTGTGTTTTTCGGAATGTTAATGACTAAATCGAAGGCTTTCTGTGATAACATTTTTTTTACATTCAGTTCGCCTTCTTCATCCGGCCATTGAACCGCTATGCTTTCAATACCGTTTTCAGCTAAGAAACGGGATGTGCCTCTCGTTGCATATAGTTTGAATCCTTTATTTGCAAGTACTTTACAGGCGTCTAACAATTCAACTTTTGATTTAGGCTCGCCCGATGAAATGAGGATGTTTTTCTGAGGAATTCTGAATCCTACAGATAACAAGGATTTAAGAATGGCTTCAGAAAAATCATCTCCGATGCAGCCCACCTCACCGGTTGAAGCCATATCAACACCCAGTACAGGGTCGGCTAGCTGCAAACGATGGAAGGAGAATTGCGACGCTTTGATACCCACATAATCCAGATCGAAGGCTGATTTTTCCGGTTTTTCTACCGGAATGCCCAGCATTACCTTAGTTGCCAGTTCGATAAAGTTGATTTTCAATACTTTTGATACGAATGGGAAAGAACGCGAAGAACGCAGGTTACATTCAATTACCTTGATGTAATTGTCTTTAGCTAAGAACTGGATGTTGAACGGTCCCGAGATATTTAACGATTTTGCAATCTCACGGGCTATGTTTTTGATGCGACGAATGGTTTCCACGTAAATTTTTTGCGGAGGAAATTGTGTCGTGGCGTCACCGGAGTGAACCCCTGCGAATTCCACATGTTCTGAAATCGCATAAAGCAAAATTTCTCCGTCTTTTGCTACTGCGTCAATTTCAATTTCTTTACACCTTTCGATGAATTCTGAAATTACCACTGGATGTTTTTTGGAAACTTCAGTTGCTAACTTCAGGAAGTTTTCGAGTTGGGATGCGTCGTGACAAACATTCATCGCAGCTCCTGAAAGTACGTAAGAAGGACGTACCAATACAGGAAAGCCGATTCTTTCCACGAATTCATGTACATCTTCAAAAGTGGTCAGCTCTTTCCAGCGGGGTTGGTCAATACCCAGTTCGTCGAGCATGGAAGAAAACTTATGTCTGTCTTCGGCCCTGTCAATGTCTTTTGCCTGAGTACCCAGAATATTTACTTTTTCAGCAGCCAGTTTCAAAGCTAAGTTATTCGGAATCTGGCCGCCCGTCGAAACAATGGTGCCCATCGGGTTTTCCAGTTCCATGATGTCCATCACCCGTTCAAAGCTCAATTCATCGAAATAAAGACGGTCGCACATGTCGTAGTCGGTCGAAACCGTTTCCGGGTTGTAGTTAATCATAACAGAACGAAAGCCTTCTTTTCGGATAGTCATCAGCGCATTTACCCCGCACCAGTCGAATTCCACCGAAGAACCGATGCGATAAGCACCAGAACCCAGTACCACTACAGATCGGTGATCTCCTAGATATTTCATGTCGCCGGCCACACCGCTGTAAGTCAGATACAGGTAATTTGTCTGTGCCGGATATTCAGCTGCCAGCGTGTCAATTTGTTTTACAACCGGCACAATGCCTCTGGATTTACGATTTGAACGGGTTATCTTGATCATATCATCCAACTCGTCGTTACTACATTTGGTGACCAGTCGTGTAATCTGAAAGTCAGAGAAACCTGCAACCTTAGCATCTTTCAGTAATTCATCGGAAAGATTGCTGAGTGATTTTGTTGCTTGTAATTGTTTTTCAATCTCCTTGATACGTGCCAGTTTGTGCAGAAACCACAAGTCGATTTTGGTTAGTTCGTGAATTTTTTCCACTGAATAACCGCTTTCCAATGCTTGTGCAATCAGGAATACACGTTTGTCTGTAGGTTCTGAAAGTTCTTTATCTAAGTTTTCAGCATATAAGTCTTTGTTAGCCACAAAGCCGTGCATGCCGAGTCCGATCATCCGTAATCCTTTTTGAATTACCTCTTCGAAAGTACGTCCGATTGACATAATTTCGCCTACCGATTTCATACTGGAGCCCAGTTGTCGACTGACACCCTGGAATTTACCCAGATCCCAGCGTGGAATCTTGCATACAATGTAGTCGAGTGCCGGTTCAAAGAATGCAGACGTATCTTTGGTAACCGAGTTTTTCAATTCGGGGAGTCCGTAACCCAGTCCGAGTTTGGCTGCTACAAAGGCCAGCGGATAACCGGTAGCTTTCGAAGCCAATGCCGATGAGCGACTCAGACGGGCATTTATCTCAATTACCCGATAATCTTCGGAATAAGGATCCAGCGCATATTGTACATTACATTCACCCACGATACCGATGTGGCGGATGATGCGAATAGCGAGTTCACGTAATTTATGATATTCATTGTTTGAAAGCGTTTGCGATGGTGCTACCACAATACTTTCACCGGTATGGATACCCAACGGGTCGAAGTTTTCCATATTACAAACGGTGATACAGTTATCGTAGCGGTCGCGCACAACTTCATATTCGATTTCTTTCCATCCTTTCAGTGATTTTTCCACCAATACTTGCGGAGAATAAGCAAAAGCTTTGTCGGTAATGACTTTCAATTCTTCGTCGTTGTCACAGAAGCCAGAACCCAGGCCTCCCAAAGCATAGGCTGCCCTTACGATGACCGGATATCCCAGTGCATTGGCTGCTCTTTTGGCATCAACAAAATTAGTTACTGCTTCGGATTTAATGTATTTTACATCGATTTCAGCCAGTTTGCTGTTGAAAATTTCCCGGTCTTCGGTGTCGATGATAGACTGAACCGGTGTTCCCAGTACTCTTATGTTATATTTTTCGAAGATACCGGCTTTGTATAGCGCAACTCCGCAATTTAAAGCGGTTTGTCCACCAAACGATAAGAATACGCCATCGGGCCTTTCCTTTTCAATCACTCTTTCCACGAAATCGGGGGTAACAGGAAGGAAGTAAACTTTATCTGCAATACCTTCTGATGTTTGTACTGTGGCTATATTCGGATTAATCAATACAGTTTGAATACCTTCTTCTTTAAGTGCTTTCAGCGCTTGCGAACCGGAATAGTCGAATTCACCGGCTTCCCCGATTTTGAGAGCGCCTGAGCCCAATACAAGTACTTTTTTAATCGTTCCTTTTTCAGCTCCCTGATATTCTTGCTTGCGAACCAATCGTGCATCCATTTCTTCTTCAACAAGTTGAGGGATAGACTTGTTGGTTACGGCAAGTGTTTTGATAAATACATCGAAGAGAAATTCAGTGTCGGTCGGACCGGAAGCTGCCTCGGGATGAAACTGTGCCGAGAACCAGGGTTTGGTTTTATGGCGGATACCTTCGTTTGTCCCGTCATTCATGTTGATGAACAATGGTTCCCATTCGGCACTCAGCGTGTTATTGTCGACTGCGAACCCATGATTCTGGGTTGTGATGAATGCTCTTTGTGTTCCGCAAAGCTGAACCGGTTGGTTGTGGGAGCGGTGACCGTATTTCAGTTTGTATGTTTTTGCACCACCTGCAATCGAAAGCAATTGATTTCCCATGCAGATGCCAAAAATCGGCTTGTCGGTTTGCATGGCTTTACGGATATTATTTACCGTAACGTCGCAATAGGCAGGGTCACCCGGTCCGTTAGAGATAAACAAGGCATCGTAATTAAGTTGGTTAAAATCATAATCCCAGGGAACGCGGATAACTGTGGTATCTCTTTTCAGCAAACAACGGATGATGTTTTGTTTCACACCGCAGTCAACCATAACCACCTTATTCTTCCCGTTTCCGTAGGTGATAACTTCTGTGCAACTCACCTTAGCTACCTGGTTTTCATCATCTGGATTGATAAAATCGATGTCCTTTTCATCAGGAAAGACCAGTTTGCCTTTCATGGTTCCTTTTTCACGTACCATTTTGGTGAGTTCGCGGGTATCAATTCCGTATATCCCCGGCACTTCATTCTCAATTAGCCATTCACTCAGACTTTTAGCCGCGTTCCAGTGACTGTATTGAAAAGAAAAATCGGAAATAATCAGGCCTGTTACCTGGATTTTTTCCGATTCGTAAAATGTGGATAGTTGGTTTTGTATGACATCACCCGGAACACCGTAATTGCCAACCAACGGGAAGGTGATTGCTAAGAGCTGTCCCGCGTAGGATGGGTCGGTTAAACTCTCGGGATAGCCAACCATGGCAGTGTTGAAGACAACTTCACCGGCTACCGGTTTTTCGAAACCAAAGGATTTCCCTTTAAAAACGGTTCCATCTTCTAAGACAAGATGAAAAGGTTTGTGCATTTGCATAAATTGTTAAGCGGTTTTTATAAGTCCAAAATTCCTGCAAAATTACAAAAAAGATTGGGTGTGACAATAAAATGAATACAAAATGATAGTTAAATTTTGAATAAAAAATAGCTTGTATTAAATCTTTATGCGATAAGCTTACATTTTGTGTCATTTAATTGTATTTTGATGACGTTTCTCAAAATTCCGAACTGAAATGAAATTTAATATTCTTAAAATCATTCTGTGCCATTTGCAGCACATAATTTGAATCAGCCAAAAAAACATCGCGACCTTCTTTATCGACAGCCATGAATTGCGCCTTGCGTTTTTTGAAGTTTTCGAGTTCGGTGAGGTTATCGCTTTCTATCCAACAGGCTTTGTATAGGTTAATCTGTTCCCAGCGGCATTGTGCGCCGTATTCGTGAAGTAATCTGTATTGAATTACCTCGAACTGAAGTTGTCCTACCGTACCGATAATTTTACGGTTGTTAAACTGATTGACGAATAACTGAGCGACTCCTTCATCCATCAACTGATTAATTCCTTTTTCCAGTTGTTTGGTTTTCATTGGGTCGGCATTCTCGATGTACTTGAACATCTCGGGAGAGAAACTGGGTAGTCCCTTGAAATGCAGGTTTTCACCTGATGTCAGGGTATCGCCGATTTTAAATGTGCCGGTATCGGGCAAACCCACAATATCGCCGGCATAAGCCTCGTCGACAGTTTCTTTCTTTTGGGCCATGAAGGCTGTAGGAGCAGAAAAACGCATCAGTTTACCATGACGGACATGGCGGTAGTTTACATTTCTTTCAAATTTTCCGGAACATATTTTTACAAATGCAATACAACTCCGGTGGTTCGGGTCCATGTTAGCGTGTATCTTGAATATAAATCCGGAAAAGTTTTCTTCATAAGGATTGACTTCCCGCTCTAAGGTATGAACGGAACGGGGAGAGGGAGCAATTTCTACAAAACAGTCAAGCAGTTCTTTTACCCCGAAGGTGTTTAATGCCGAACCAAAGAATACAGGAGCTAAATCGCCGGCGAGGTATTTCTCAATATCAAAGGTTGAATAAACACCTTCAATTAATTCCAGATCTTCTCTCAGTTTTTCTGCATCCTTGTCTCCAACAAGCTTATTTAGTTCCGTACTGTTAATATCAGCCAGCTGAACCGATTCGCTGATAGTTTGTTTGTTGGGTGTGAAGAGTTCGAGATTGTCCTTATATATATTGTAAACCCCTTTGAAAGCATACCCCTGATTGATTGGCCAACTTAACGGACGTACGTGGATTCCCAGTTCTTTTTCCAGTTCGTCTAATAAATCAAACGGATCTTTTCCTTCGCGGTCCATTTTGTTTACGAAAATCATCACCGGCGTTTTGCGCATGCGACAGACTTCCATCAGTTTACGTGTCTGTGCTTCAACTCCTTTAGCCGTATCAACAACAATGATTACCGAATCGACAGCAGTCAGCGTACGGTATGTGTCCTCAGCAAAATCCTGGTGCCCCGGTGTATCCAGGATATTGATTTTATAGTCTCTATACTCGAAACCCATGACCGAAGTTGCAACCGAAATACCACGTTGCTTCTCAATTTCCATCCAGTCGGATGTCGCTGTTTTCTTGATTTTGTTTGATTTAACAGCACCGGCTACGTGAATAGCGCCCCCGAAAAGCAATAACTTTTCTGTCAGCGTGGTTTTTCCCGCATCGGGGTGAGATATGATAGCGAAAGTTCTGCGACGTTTAATTTCTGATTGTAGGCTCATTGTTGATGAGGATATATGCAAGTTTTTTCCGTAAATTTGTTCAAAAAGAGCGCAAATTTACAAAAAAACAGGCAAATGATAAAATTACCCTAAAATCATAAAAAATATTATCTTTGTTTCCGAGAACCTAAAAACTATACCCTAATCTAATGAGTAATTTCATAAGGCACTTAGCGCACTTCACGCATGGCATGGCATTCATGTTTTTTATTATAATGGCTATACGGATTTTCCCTTTTGGAAAGAAGAATCGTATCATGCACATTCTATTTTGGGTCATGATATTCTGGGCATTCATCGAGTTGAAAGATCTCGGATATTTATTGGATGGCGTTTGGTCAAATCCTTATGTATCTTCAATTCATTTGAGTTTTGATTTGTGGTGTGTTCCGGCAATTATCGTTTTGCTTTTTGAAGTTATTTCACCCCAATGGACAACATTGCGCAAAGTGGTTCTTGTCTTTCTTCCATCGGTGTTGTTAACCATTCTTTTTGTGCTAACGGCTCATGAAGTGTTTTATACGATTTTAGTTGTGTATTCAAATGTGGTTGGGCTGCTTGCTCTGGGGATTGTGTTAATTGCTTCGTCTCGCTATGATAAATTCATCAAGATAAACTTTTCCTACAGTGATAATATGACCCTCGAATGGATACGTTTTTTGATTGTGGCTCTGTATTTCGCACTGGTGGCGTGGACTTTAATTAATAGTTGGTCGACTTGGTTGGGTGATGTGTTTTTTTATATTTTTCAAATAGCTATATGGTCGGGTTTTTATTATTATGCCCGGAAACATCACGTCATAAGTACTCCTAACTTAACAGAATTGCTTTCTTTCAAAAATGATAGAGAAAAACCGACAGATGAAGACTGTAATTCAACAGAAGAAAACGAAAAGTTTGTTGTTGATTTACAGAGAATCATGGAAGAAGAAAAAATATATCTTAATCCTCAATTAAATATTAGTACGCTTGCTTCGGCTATTGGAACTAATCGCACATATCTTTCAAGCTACCTGAATCATCAACTGAATACCAATTTTTACGATTATATTAATCAATTTCGCGTAAAAGAAGCTTGTGAGTTATTGACAAGTCAGCATAACAGGACCTTAGAAGATATTTCAGACTTATGCGGGTTTAACTCTATTTCTACTTTTCGAAGATCTTTTATAAAAAACATGAATGAAACGCCGGTCGAGTACAAAAATAAATATCGCAATCCGGTTTAAGTGTTTTTTTCATTACCTGCTTTGTGTGCTTTTTGTTGTATTGAACTGTTTTTTTGTTGTATTGATAGATTTGTTGAGCTGTTTTAACGTATTTTTGGGACGTTAAAATTTGAATAATAGTTCATACAAATAAACACTTCACACAAATGAAAGCTATTCGATCACTCCTGTTTGTTGTGTGCATGGCAATCGCTACAAATGCTCATGCCCTTATCAACACTTTTCCTTATGCTAATGAAATTACAACCGCCGAGGATGTAGCTGATTGGACTTTATCAGGTTGTTATTTTTCCACTTCATATAATGGTTGTCTGATGTTTTATAGAAATACTGATTATTGTATTTTACCGGAATTAGATGGAGATTACATGTCGATTAAAGCTACAGTCGACAATGGTTCTGACTTTAAGGTTTATGCTACAACGGAAGATGGAAAAACAGATAATCTTATAGGAAATTTGAGTTCGGTCGCGCTGAATATTCCCTACGGAACTAAATTTATAAAAATAAGAACAACGCGAAATAGTTATACTGTCTGTTTCAAGGATATAACCATCGAAAACAGCAAGTTGAACCCCGATACGCAATGGATGGTGGGCGATGATATAGTGGCAACTTGGGAATGGAATACGCTTGTGTTGTCAGGTTCGGGTGCAATGTATAACAAAAATTCTGCCGACCAATATCCTTATCATGGCAAAAATTTTGAAAAGCTGATAGTTGAAGAAGGAATTACTTCTATTGGGAATTACGCATTTTCGGATCGTGCCGGTTTAAAGACCATTCAATTGCCTCAGTCGCTTGTATCCATAGGTGATAATGCTTTTTATAATAACACGAATTTAAAAGATATTTCCTTGCCCGACAATCTTAAATCGGTAGGAAATTATGCTTTCTATGGATGTTCGGGGCCTACTTCTTTGTACATTCCCGATGCGACCGAAACCATAGGCGATTACGCGTTTTACAAGATGGACAACCTCGATTATGTGCTGATTGGTACAGGTCTGAAAAGTCTTGGGAACTATGCATTTTATGATTGCGATAAATTAAAAACATTACGATATACGGCAACCGATTGCCAAACTTTCGGTTCCGAATACTATCCGGTATTCAAACAATGTGGTTGGTTGCAAACCATTATTTTCGGAGAGAATGTCGAAACAATTCCGCCTTATATGTTCTGTGGATTGGAGTCACAGTTTAACTTGTATCATCAGCAGGGACAAAAAGTGTCAGGTTATGAAGACAGAGGAGATATAGCCATTCCGCCTACCATCAAAAAAATTGGTAAAGGAGCTTTTATAGGCGTAAGTATGGATATTCTCAGCATTCCATCGTCAGTAGAAACTATTGGTGCGGAGGCTTTTAGAGGTTGTGGCGGATTGGATAAAATTTACTGTGATAATGTAACACCACCTACACTTGAAGGAAATTTAGTATTTCATGATATAAATAAAGGTGTTTGTTTGTTGATAGTACCTTCAGAAGCTTATGAAAATTATTCAAGAACTAATCAATGGCGCGATTTTGTGTTTATCGTAGAGCCATCCTATTTCACAGCATCAATTAAACGGATGTCTATCAATTCGCAAGAACTGGATGGATTTAAAAGTGATAAATACGTATATTCCTATACCGTACCTTATGAAGTTGATCGTGTAAGTGTATATGCCGAAGCAGAGTCAATTGGATCGACTATCACCGGTACAGGAGCTTTCGATTTAAATATAGGTTTAAATGTATTTGTAATTAGCATAACAGCGCCCGATGGTGTAACATCAAATAGTTATTCGATAGCGATTACCCGTCAAGATACCGGATCTGGAATTGATGATCTGCAAGCGGGCAGTAGATTGAATTTCAATAGCCTGGTAACCGATGGTTATTTAAAACTGTTTGATTTTGATGAAAACAGACCTGTTGAAATCTTCGACTGTTCGGGAAATAAGTTAATGTCTGTAACAGGGAATGATAAATTGCTTAATGTTTCCTCTTGCCCGAACGGTTTGTACATCATTAGAAATGGTAAGGAAGTGGGTAAGTTTATTATTCAAAAGAAGTGATTAAAGAACAGAACACAATCAAAATATTATGAAACACATACGATTATCTTTTAAGCTGATCGCCTGTATAGCATTGTTTTTATCTCTTGCCTCATGCAAAAGAGGGATCAATATCGACGAAATCAATTCTATGCCGGAAGGTGTTCAAAAGGATTCAGCTTCTCTTTACTATTACACAGGTTTGAAAAAAGGAGATATGCTGATAGCTACGGATACTTTTTACATCAATACGAAAGCGAAATCAGAATATAAGGATAAAAAAGAAGTGCGCCCGGGTTCAGATTTCCAGTGGTCTGTTGATGAGTATAGAGGCGCTCGCATATTTACGGGAGATACCCTGATGGTGGTGGGTGGTTATAAACATCAGATTTTTAAGCATGTAAAAAAAGCAACAGCATCCAAATATCAGGGTTTCGTACAAGTGGAACGCATTCAGAATGGAGAGGTAACTGCAAAAGGCTGGACAGTCGGTCAGCATAATTTATGTAAATTAGTGCAGCCGGATACGCCTGTTTGGTGGTCATATTTTTTCAATGTTTCGTCTGCGGACTTTTTAGTAACACTGATCTTTTTATCTTTATTTGTTGTACTTATTGCACTTTTTTGGCGATTGATATACTGGCTGGTTATCCGATTCTTAGTCAAGTCGGAAGTCTTCTGGAAACAATCTTCTATAGTTTCTCAATATGTGTTTTTAATTTCATCAGCTACACTCGCTTTATTGGTGTTTTTTATTCAAACAGATGACCCGTTAATCATTTCGTTAAGATTTAATCCCGATTTCTTTGCCCATTGGTCGGAGTATCCGCTATTCCTCAAAATCGTACCTTTTGTGTTAGTTATTTGGGTGCTTTCGGCAATTGCAATGGCTTGGGAGATGGCAGCTAAATTCAGAACCTGGTGGCTGCTCATTTACTATCCCGGCAAGTTAGCATTAGGTTGTTTGATTGTTGGATTAGTGATAGTTGCAGGATGGGTTATATATCTGATACTACCGGGTGTAATAGCTTTCGTAGTCATTATGATAATGGGCAAAGCCAATGATATGAGTGGAGGAGCTTTGTCCGGTAGTGGTTCTGGATCCAGTTCAGCTCCTCCGATGACTTTCAGAGATGATGAAGGAAAGCAACACATGTCGGGAGTAGATCGTGACAGTGCAAACAAACGCATAGCAGAGCGGAAAGAAGGAGGAATATAGAGAAAGTATGTAATGCTTTCTCTATCAGTGAATTGATGTTGAAGAGTCGTAAATTAAGTTAAACGTGCTTTTCTGCATGATAAGAAGACCTCACAAAAGGTCCGCTTTCAACGAATCTGAAACCCTTCTTCAGAGCAATTTCCTTATATTCTTTGAATTTATCGGGATGAATATAGGCTGAAACCGGTGCGTGTTTGCGTGATGGCTGCATATACTGGCCGATAGTTAGAATTGAGCAATTGTGTGTCAGCGCATCATCCATCAATTCCAGAATTTCTTCTTCTGTTTCGCCCAGTCCGAGCATGATACCTGTTTTAGCTCTGAATCCCCTGGATGCAATGTGTTCAATCACTTTCAGACTTGTATCGTATTTAGCTTTGGTACGAATCTGGGGAGTAAGTCGTCTGACTGTTTCGAGGTTATGCGAAATTACATTGGGTTTTTCTGCAATAATCAGGTCAATTAATTCAGTATTACCACTGAAATCAGGAATCAGCACTTCTAATGTAGTGCCGGGGTTGGTTGTTTTGATTGCCCGAATGGTTTCAGCCCAGAAGCCGGCACCAGCATCCGGCAGGTCATCGCGGTCGACTGATGTTATAACCGTATGCCTCAGATTTAATTGCTTGATTGTATCGGCCACTTTCTGCGGTTCAGCAGGGTCGGGTGGAAGCGGGCGCCCGGTGATGGTGTTGCAAAATTTGCAGGCGCGTGTACAAATATCTCCCAGGATCATCAGGGTGGCAGTGCCTCTGCTCCAGCATTCACTTTGATTCGGACAACGGCCACTGGTGCAGATGGTATTTAGCCCTTTTTCCTTGATAAGTCCGTGTACATTGGCATATTTTGCTTCACTGTATAATTTATTGCGTAACCATTCAGGTTTGCGTACATGTTCCATAATTTATTTTTTTTAATAACGAATTCTTCAGTTCGGTAACCGACATGCCGGTCATGTTTTTAATAACCCGCTTCAGTGAGTCAGCCGAACTGAATCCACATTTTTCCGCCAGAATCTGATTCGTGGCAGAAGGATCTTTGAGTATGACTCTTTTAACCTC
The DNA here is from genome assembly GCA_023459355.1 of Bacteroidota bacterium. Lineage (GTDB taxonomy): Bacteria > Bacteroidota > Bacteroidia > Bacteroidales > Paludibacteraceae > Paludibacter. The sequence goes on from JAEWUM010000057.1 coordinate 40,275, forward strand.
TTCAACCCTGAAATTGTTCACAAAGGTACAAAAATTCTGGTGGTAATGTTGATTGATGAGGTGGGAAATATAAGTCCGGTTAGTTCCTGTAATGTTGGCTAAATCAACAATGGTGAGGCTTTCATTCAGGTAGATCTTCTGTTCTTCAAACAGATGTATGATTTTGTTAATGAGTATATTTCCGGATAACTCCAATTGTGCTTGTTCTTCGTGTGTTGAACTGTCAGGCTCTTCCGGTAAAACAGAGGCAAGTTGATAAACCGATTTTTGTTTGTATCCCATGTAGCCGACTATAAATAATAAACCGCTGAAAATTATGGATGCAACTCCGGTCAAAGTCAGTTCGTTTTTAAAGAAATCCCTGCCCAAAGAGGCTATAATTACAGAAAATATACCGGTAAGTATCATCGATATATTTAGAATTTTTACATTTCGATTTTTTCCATCTTCAATATCGGAATAAAATTGTTCAGCTTTGGAAGCATATTGTTTCAAGAGTCTGGAGCTTTCTATCATTAAAAATAATACCTGCACAATAAATAAAAATCGCATAGAAAAAAGAATGTTTTTTACAAACCTGAAAATGGGTGATTCTGGTGTAATGTTTTTCTCGAAAATCCAGATTTTAAAATCGGCAAAACCTCCAATCAATATGCCGGCAGTGTATAGAAGAACTAATACAGCAGGAATTATAAAAAATTTCCAATGGATGCTCCAGGAAAACTTTTCATCAACAGTCAGTAGTCTTAAATATACATAATACATCGGATATACAATCAGCGATGAAAATTGATATAAAGGGTCGATATAAGGGTAGATTTCTTTCAGCGGGTAATAAAATACAAAGTGGGAGAAATATACAATACTGGCAAAAATCATGAATTTACCGAGAAAAGTTCTCGCAGGACTAACATTTCGGCCAGGTATGTTGAGAAGAATTGCCCAAAACAAAGTGACATATACCGGATTTAATAATAGTATAGTTTTTATCATAAGCTGAAATTTGGTACAAACGTACTAAAAAAAAGATAGTTTTTACCAATTGTCCTCTTTTTTTTACCAATTGTCCTGCCTGAAATTAATTTACATTTTACTTTTGCAACAGATTGTTACATCAGACATATTTGGAATAATTTCGAAATCGTGTACAACACTTGATTATATACAACCGAGAATTTTTCTGATAGTTTAACGACCCGGGAATTAATTTAGTTCCCGGGTTCTTTTATTAATTATTATTGCTATTTTTGCAGTCATCAATACAATATCTCGTCATATATTATATAAAACATATTCAGTAAATTAACATGCACCTGTTGCCTAATGCCAAAATAAACATTGGATTGAATGTCGTTGAAAAGAGGCCAGACGGTTATCATAATATCGAAACTGTGTTTTATCCAATCGGACTGAAAGATGAGTTGTATGTTGCGAAGAGCGAAATTGTTTATTCACGCAAGATCGACTACAGCCTGGAAGTTTTTGGGACTGAGGTAACTGATAATCCGGAAAAGAATTTGATAATCAAAGCACTGCGTTTGATTCAGAAAGATTTTGATATCGAGCCGGTTGATATTCAATTGCGTAAAAATATTCCTTTTGGAGCCGGACTTGGAGGTGGTTCTTCTGATGCGGCATTTATGCTGAAAGCGCTGAATGAGTTGTTTGACCTGCATCTTTCTGATGGCGAATTGGAAAAATACGCGGTGAAACTGGGCGCTGATTGTCCGGTTTTTATTCGAAACAGCCCCATATTTGCCAGTGGAATAGGGGATGTGTTTTCTCCCGTTGATATCTCATTAGCGGGTTATCATTTTGTGTTGGTTAAACCGGATGTACATGTTCCCACACCGGAGGCCTATGCGTCTGTTACTCCCCGTCATCCCGAAAATAAGATATCTGAAATAATTAAAGAACCGGTTTCCGAATGGAAAAAGTACCTGAAAAATGATTTTGAGCCGGCTGTATTTAATAAATATCCGGTTATTAAAGATATTAAAGATACTTTGTATAATATGGGGGCTGTTTATGCATCCATGTCAGGATCAGGTTCATCGGTCTATGGTTTGTTTGAGGATATACCCGACGGTTTAAAAACGTTTGAAAAGTATTTCATTTTTGTTGATAGCTTTTGATATTTCTGTATTGACCTTGCAGGTAAAAAGTGTAAATTTGCCTTCCATTTAATAATTCAATCATGGCGGAAAAAAGACCGTACAATAATAAACGACAGAATCAGTCACCGATAATTGCAGCTAACGAATTTGGGAAACTTCCGCCACAGGCGCCTGAACTGGAAGAGGCAGTGCTGGGCGCTATCATGCTCGAAACGGATGCTTATTCGATGGTGTCGGAAATTCTCAAACCGGAATGTTTTTATAAAATTGCCCATCAACGGATTTTTGAAGCTATTCAATCGCTGGCTGTTCATCAGCAACCGGTCGATATGCATACTGTGACGGAGCAGCTCCGCAAAGACGGGACCATTGATGAAGTTGGTGGACCTTATTATATTACCCTGCTTACTGCTAAAGTCAATTCAGCGGCGCATCTTGAGTACCATGCCAGGATCATCGTTCAAAAATATCTGGCCAGGGAATTAATCCGCGTTTCTTCAGAGATTCAGACCAAGGCATTCGATGACAAAACGGACGTGGACGATCTCATGCAGGAAGCAGAGGGAATGTTATTTGAGATTTCACAGCGTAACCTGAAAAAAGATGTCGTTCAAATCAACCCGGTGATTGAAGAAGCGAGAAACCGGATGATTCAGGCGGCTAAAAAACAGGGAGCAAGTGGTGTTCCAAGTGGTTTTCACAGTTTGGATAAAATTACATCCGGTTGGCAACGGTCGGATTTAATAATCATTGCTGCCCGTCCCGCTATGGGAAAAACGGCCTTTATTCTTTCTATGGCCAAAAACATGGCGGTCGATTACAATTCTCCTGTTGCCGTATTTTCCCTTGAAATGTCGAATGTGCAGTTGGTGAACCGTTTGATCATGAATGTTTGTCAACTTGAAGGCGAAAAAATTAAGAACGGTCAGTTAGATGCCTACGAATGGGAAAAGTTTGACAGAGACGTAACGCAATTGATGGATGCACCGGTTTTTATCGATGATACCCCCAGTTTATCTATATTTGAACTGAGAAGTAAAGCGCGCAGGTTAGTACGGGAACATAAAATACAGTGCATTATCATCGACTACCTTCAGTTGATGAATGCATCAGGAATGAGTTTCGGGAGCAGGGAGCAGGAAGTTAGTATTATTTCCCGGTCTTTGAAAGGACTGGCTAAGGAGCTGGATATTCCCATCATTGCACTTTCTCAGTTGAACCGCGGGGTGGAAGGTCGTACCGGGATTGAAGGAAAGCGTCCGCAGTTGTCCGACCTGCGTGAATCCGGAGCCATTGAGCAGGATGCCGACATGGTTTGCTTTATTCACCGTCCTGAATATTATAAGCTTACTGAAGACGCGCAAGGAAACTCTCTGTTGGGTATTGCCGAAATTATTGTGGCAAAACATCGTAACGGTGCTACCGGTGATGTTCAGCTGAAGTTCAAGAATGTATATGCCAAATTCATGAACAAAGATGACGATGATGATGAAAACAGTCCGGTACACGGAGGATACCAGACCATTTCATCTAAAATGAACGACAGCAGTTTCAATGGACATGCAAATAATGCATTTGGTTCGGGTTCGCCATTTGGCGGATATGCAAAAAGTGATGAAACACCGTTTTAGTGAATAGTGAATAAAGATTAGTGGTTAGTAAAAAAAATAAACCACTAACCACTATTCGCTAACAGTCTGTTTCTCGTGTTTATGTTTGAATAAGATCGCAAACAGAATGGCGATAACAGCAGCATAAGCGGCAAAGGTAAACCAGATACCTTCCCAGTTTTTCATGCCGTCAACCATGAAGTATTTGTCGATAATTACTCCGCTGGCAAAACTGCCAATCATGGCGCCAAATCCATTTGTCATCATCATAAACAGCCCCTGAGCGCTGGATCGGATTGATGTGTCGGTAGTTGTTTCGATAAACAAAGAACCGGAAATATTGAAGAAATCGAAGGCCATTCCGTAAACCACCATCGAAAGAATGAGCATCCAGAGACGATCATCGGGATTTCCGAATCCGAATAAAGCAAATCGAAGTACCCAGGCAACCATACTCATCAGCATCACGTTTTTAATACCAAACTTTTTTAGGAAGAATGGAATTGCCAGAATGAATAATGTTTCAGAAATCTGAGAGATAGACATAATGATGGTGGAATATCTCACTACAAAAGATTCAGCATACTGAGGAATATTTTTAAAATCATCCAGGAAAGTATCACCGTACATGTTGGTCAATTGCAGGGCAGCACCCAAAAACATGGAGAAAATAAAGAAAAGGGCCATTTTATAATTGGCAAAAAGTTTAAAAGCCTTCAAGCCCAACGAGTCAACCAGGTTGATTTCTTTCTTACCTTTTAATGGAGGAGGACAAGCAGGCAGTGTAAAAGAATACACTCCCAACACCAATGAAAATATAGCTGAAAGGTAAAACTGAACTTCTGTCGCTTTATTCCCGGTAAGATTTGTAATCCACATGGCCGCAATAAAGCCAATGGTTCCCCACACCCTGATAGGCGGAAAGACTTTTACCACATCATATCCATGAGATTTTAAGGCATTGTAGGCAACTGAATTTGAAAGGGCGATGGTTGGCATATAAAAGGTCATGGCAACCAGCATAACCCAAAAGAAAGTGCCAGGATCATTCACTCTGCTTAATGAAAAAATGGCAATACCACTCAAAATATGGAGAATACCATATAGTTTTTCTGCATTTACCCATTTGTCGGCAACGATGCCAAAAAGTGCCGGCATAAAGACGGATGCAATTCCAAGAGTTGAAAATACGGCGCCGAAATCTGCGCCTCCCCATTTGCGGTTTTCAAACCAATATACACCAATGGTAATCAACCAGGCTCCCCATATCATAAATTGAAGGAAGCTCATAATCGTAAGTCTGAGTTTTAATCCCATTTTTCTAATTTATATAAGCATTTTATGCACGCAAATTTAGACAAAACTTTGTTATTTCAAAATATTAATTTACCTTTGCAGCATATTTCTGTTCTTATAAGAAGCAAACCTGCTTTACATCAACCGATATAAAATACATTATTAAATTATTATTATTACAAACGTTTAGATCCACTTTACGATTAAACTGTCCGGATAAACGTACTTGCAAAACTTTATGAGTAATTACAACCTCACCCAGCTTGAGTCAAAAGATATGACTGAGCTAAAAAAGATTGCGGCTGAACTGGAATTAAAAGTTTCCAATTCTGTTTCACAACAACAACTTGTTTACGATATTCTTGATCGCCAGGCTGTTGTCAATTCTCAACTGAAAGCCGCCAAAGAAAAGAGTAATCCCCAGAAGGGAAAAAGATCAAGGGTTTCACTAAAGAAAAATACTGATCAGAAAGTCATGACGGCAACAGGTAAGAAAACAGTTCAGGCTGATGAACCGGAGAAAAAGGCGCCTGTTGAAGAGAAGAAAAAAGAATCAATCACCCTAAAACCCAAAACAGTAAAGAAACCGGAACCAGAAGAAAAACCAGTTCAGCCTGAAGTTCCCGTTGTTGCTGAACCGGAAAACAAGGCAAAACAACAAAAAAAGCGTACAGCTAAAAAAACAGCTAAGGTTACAGTAGAAGAGAATAAGGGAGGGGCAGAACCGGTTATGGCTCAACAAACTCCTGTTCAGGAGACTCCTGTAAAAGAAGAAACTTCGAATACTGAAAATGAAACCGGCACCGGCACGCATGAAATCGTATTAGAAAAAAAACATGACAAAAATCCGGAAACAACTCCCCAGCAACCTGCTGAAAATACTGAGCAACCTGCACAGGAAAATAACAACCACCAAAACGGACATTATAAAAACGGACATCAGCAAAATAACAATCGTCCGAAATTCAACCCACAGAAACCTGACAAACAATATGATTTCGATGGTATTCTGGAAGGAACCGGTACATTGGATATGGTTGCCGACGGATATGGATTTTTACGTTCTGCCGACTATAACTACCTGAGTTCTCCGGATGATATTTATGTGTCTCAATCACAAATTAAGTTATTCGGACTGAAACCGGGTGATACGGTAACCGGCTCGATTCGTCCGCCCAAAGAAGGTGAAAAGTATTTTCCGCTGATTCGTGTAAATAAAATTAATGGCCGCAGTCCGGAATATGTGCGCGACCGTGTACCTTTTGAGCACTTGACTCCTTTGTTTCCGGATGAGAAATTTACTTTATGCTCGGGCAAAAGAGATCCGTTATCAGTTCGTATGGTCGATTTGTTTTCTCCTATCGGAAAAGGTCAGCGTGGTTTGATTGTGGCTCAGCCTAAAACTGGTAAAACTGTTTTGCTGAAAGAAATTGCTAATGCCATCGCATCCAATCACCCCGAAGTATATATGATGGTGTTACTGATCGATGAACGTCCGGAAGAGGTAACCGACATGGCCCGCAGTGTAAATGCCGAAGTGATTTCATCCACTTTTGATGAGCCGGCAGAAAGACATGTTCGCGTAGCTGCCATGGTACATGAAAAAGCCAAAAGATTAGTGGAATGTGGCCATGATGTGGTGATTCTGCTTGACTCAATTACCCGTTTAGCGCGTGCTTATAACACATCAGCACCGGCATCAGGTAAAATTCTGTCGGGTGGGGTAGATGCCAATGCCCTTCATAAACCCAAACGTTTCTTCGGTGCTGCCCGTAATATCGAAAATGGCGGTAGTCTGACTATTATTGCTACTGCGCTGACAGAGACAGGATCCAAAATGGATGATGTAATCTTCGAAGAATTCAAAGGTACCGGTAACATGGAATTGCAACTTGATCGTCGTCTGGCGAACAAACGTGTATTCCCTGCTGTTGATATAATGGCATCCAGTACCCGCAGGGATGATTTGTTGCTCGATAATGACACCCTGAACCGTATGTGGATTCTGCGTAAATATCTGTCGGATATGAACGCAGTGGAAGCTATGGAATTCATGAAAGACCGCATGGAAAGAACAGAAAATAATGAAGAATTCCTTTTGTCGATGATGAGTGAAAGGAAATAAATATAAGAGTAAATACTTCTATTATTAATTAAAAACAAGATTTTATGAAATTACTGGAAGGAAAGGTAGCTATCGTAACCGGAGCTGCACGTGGAATTGGTAAATCGATCGCGTTGAAACTTGCAAGTGAAGGTGCTGCTATTGCATTTACAGATTTGAATATCGATGAAAATGCCCTGAACACACAAAAAGAAATTGAAGCGCTGGGTGTGAAAGTGAAAGCTTATGCTTCGAATGCAGCTAATTTTGACGAAACACACACCGTGGTGGAAGAAATACACAAAGAATTCGGACGAATTGATATTCTGGTTAACAATGCCGGTATCACCAAAGACGGATTGATGATGCGCATGAGTGAAGCGCAGTGGGATGCTGTTATCAATGTAAACCTGAAATCAGCATTCAACTTTATCCATGCCTGTACGCCTATCATGATGAAGCAACGTACCGGTTCTATCATCAACATGAGTTCTGTAGTTGGAGTTTCCGGAAATGCCGGACAGGCAAACTATTCTGCTTCTAAAGCAGGTATGATCGGTTTGGCAAAATCGGTAGCCAAGGAATTGGGCTCAAGAGGTGTTCGCGCCAATGCTATTGCTCCGGGTTTTATCGAAACGGAAATGACACATGCGCTGACCGAAGAGCAACGTGCCAAATGGGCTGAAATGATTCCACTTCGCCGTGGAGGCAAGCCGGATGAGGTTGCTAATGTTACTTTGTTTCTTGCATCAGATCTGTCTTCTTATGTAAGCGGACAGGTAATTCATGTTTGCGGGGGGATGAACACGTAATTAGCGTAAAACGTAAAACGGATATTGTTGAACGGAAAACAAATGTTGTAGAGACAGGGCATGCCCTGTCTCTACGTTGTTTTAATGCATTTTATATGTCGTTTGCAATCATATGTCGTTTGCAATCATATGTTGTTTGCATTTCATATGTCGTTTGCAATTTAATTCCTGAACCGTAATTTGTCTCCATCCGGTTCGACGTAAATGGTGTCGTTTTGCCGGATTGTTCCTGAGAGAATGGCTTTCGATAAATCATTCAGCAACAGTTTCTGGATGGCTCTTTTAACCGGTCGGGCACCAAATTGAGGATCAAAGCCGGCACGGGCAATAAAGTGTATTGCTTCTTCATTAATTTCGAGGTGAATCTGACTGTCGGAAAGCAGTTTTTGAATACCCGAAAGTTGTAGCCTGACAATGTCCGTAATTTGTTGTTCATTTAAAGGTGCAAACATAATGAGTTCGTCAACCCGGTTCAAAAATTCCGGCCGGATACTTTGCTTCAGCAATTCAAAAACTTGATTTTTCGTTTTCTCTATCACTTCGTCATGATTTGTTTCGTTCATTTTCTCAAAGTTCTCCCTAATCAATGCCGAACCTATATTGGAAGTCATGATGATGATGGTATTTTTAAAGTTGACTGTCCGTCCTTTGTTGTCGGTTAGCCGTCCATCATCCAATACCTGCAATAATACGTTGAAAACATCAGGGTGCGCTTTTTCAATTTCATCAAACAATACTACTGAATAAGGCTTTCTTCTGATGGCTTCAGTTAACTGGCCACCTTCATCATAACCCACGTATCCCGGCGGTGAACCGATCAGTCTCGTTACCGAGAATTTTTCCTGATATTCGCTCATATCGATACGTGTCATCATATTTTCGTCATCGAACAGGTATTCGGCCAATGCTTTGGCTAACTCAGTCTTACCAACACCAGTTGTCCCCAGGAAGATAAAAGAGCCAATCGGTCGTTTCGGGTCCTGCAGACCGGCGCGACTTCTTCTCACTGCATCAGCCACAGCCACGATGGCTTCCTCCTGGCCTATTACACGCAGGTGCAGCTCATCTTCGAGGTGCAGTAGTTTGTCCCGCTCACTTTGCATCATTTTATTTACAGGTATGCCTGTCCAACGACTCACCACATCGGCTATATCTTCCGAATCGACTTCTTCTTTAATCAATGCATTTGTTCCTTGTAAATTCGCTAATTTGGCCTGATAATCTGCTATGTTGTTTTCGAGATTTTTGATTTTTCCGTAACGAATTTCAGCTACTTTTCCATAATCACCTTCACGCTCAGCTTTGTCAGCTTCAAACTTCATTTGTTCGATTTCAATTTTTGCCTGTTGGATTTTATCGATCAGTTTTTTTTCGGCCGACCATTTTTCATGCATGACCTGACTTTCAGCTTTCAGTTTACTGATTTCTTCCTTGAGTTGAGCCAGTTTTTTTGTGTCATTTTCCCTTTTGATGGCTTCGCGTTCAATTTCTAACTGTTTGATATTCCTTTCGATAACATCCAGCTCTTCTGGAACGGAATCTACTTCCAACCTGAGTTTGGCTGCAGCCTCATCCATCAGGTCGATAGCTTTGTCGGGCAAAAAACGATCGGTAATATAGCGGTTCGAAAGTTCGACAGCTGCGATGATAGCGTCATCCTTGATTCTCACTTTGTGGTGATTTTCATAACGCTCCTTCAGTCCACGCAAGATTGAAATGGTGCTTTGTACATCGGGCTCATCTACCATCACAATTTGGAACCGACGTTCCAGCGCCTTGTCTTTTTCGAAATACTTCTGATACTCGTTCAGTGTGGTTGCACCGATAGCACGCAATTCACCTCTTGCCAATGCTGGTTTTAGAATGTTGGCAGCATCCATGGCTCCGTCGCTTTTTCCTGCCCCCACGAGTGTATGTATCTCATCAATAAAAAGAATGATTTCTCCATCGGCCTGAATCACTTCATTAACTACCGATTTCAATCTTTCCTCAAATTCACCTTTGTACATCGCTCCAGCAATCAACGCGCCCATATCGAGTGAAAACAGCTGTTTACTCTTTAGATTTTCCGGTACATCGCCCCGGATAATCCGATGGGCAAGTCCTTCTGCAATTGCGGTTTTTCCGGTACCCGGTTCACCGATTAAAATCGGATTATTTTTGGTGCGGCGGCTCAGTATCTGGAGTACGCGACGAATCTCATCGTCGCGACCAATTACGGGGTCAAGTTTACCAGCTTTCGCCCGTTCGTTTAAATTAATGGCATATTTGGTTAATGCCTTTTCGTTCTGATTGTTGTTTGTTGCATTCATAGTTTGTTGTTTAATTTTGTCTGTTTTCTATCAAAATATCAGCCATTACGCTTTTCCTGCCGATTTGACGTATTTAAATTCAATTTTCATAAAAAAACAGGACAAAATTTCATGGATGTTATTGGCTTAAAATCATAGGAATTTAATAAATATTTAGTAAATTTGCAGCCGTTTGAAAATAACATCAATTTAAAATTATGTCAGAAAAAAAATTAAACTTATTAGCTGATTTTCCTCCTGTTTCAACCCGGGAATGGATGGATAAAGTTACAGCTGATTTAAAAGGCGCTGATTTCGAAAAAAAGCTCGTATGGAAGACCAACGAAGGATTTAAGGTAATGCCGTTTTATCGTGCTGAAGACATTCAAAACTATAAAACAACAGATGCTGTACCCGGTAAGTTTCCTTATGTACGAGGCACTAAGGCTGACAATGACTGGTTCGTTCGTCAGGACATCGAAGTGAAAGACGCTAAATCAGCCAATAAAAAAGCATTGGATTTATTGAACAGAGGTGTTAACTCGCTCGGGTTTACTATCAACAAAGAAGATCTTTCTGCTGATTTTATTGCAACATTGCTCGACGGAATCGCGGCTAACTGCGTAGAGTTGAATTTCAAAACCTGTTCGAAAAGGACAGTTGACCTTGTAAATCTGCTAGTTGATTATTTTACGGCGAAAGGGTATAATGCTCCTGAATTACAGGGCTCGGTTAATTTCGATCCTATTAACAGCATGTTGCTACGAGGTAAAAAATTTACTGCTGATGAAATGGCTGTGATGGTGGAAGCTGCTGCTTTGACTGCTGCGAAATTACCATTTTATCGGGTTATCAATGTAAATGCTCTCAGCTTGAGTAATGCTGGTGCCTATGCGGCACAAGAACTGGGATACGCATTGGCCTGGGGTAACCAGTATCTGTCGATGATGGTTGAAAAAGGTGTTGATACACAATTAGCCGCTAAAAAAATTAAATTCAACTTCGGTGTGGGTAGTAACTATTTCATGGAAATAGCTAAGTTCCGTGCGGCTAAATGGTTGTGGGCGCTGATTGTGGAAGCTTACAAACCAGCTTGCAGAAGGACTGAATGCACTGAAACAGTAGAAGGAATTTGTTACTGTGCCATGAAAATGCGTTTGCATGCGGAAACAAGTTCTTTCAACAAAACAATTTTCGACCCTAATGTCAATATGTTACGTACACAGACCGAAGCGATGAGCGCTTCGTTGGGAGGTGTACACTCGCTGACTGTATCGCCTTTTGATGCTGTGTATAAAAAACCGGATGAATTTTCTGAAAGAATTGCCCGTAATCAGCAATTGTTGTTAAAGGAAGAATCAAATTTTGATAAGGTAACAGATCCGGCTGCCGGTTCGTATTATATTGAAAAACTGACCAATGAAATAGCAGCACAAGCCTGGAAACTTTTCTTGGAAATGGAAGATGCAGGCGGATTCCTGACAGCTGTCGAAGGCGGAGTAGTACAGCAAGCGATTAAAGCTACGGCTGCTGCCCGATTGAAAAATGTTTCATCACGCAGAGAGGTGTTGCTAGGAACTAATCAATTCCCTAATTTCACTGAAGTATCAGGAGGTAAAACAACAACCGACAAAGCAAAACATAAACATGCAGAGGGTATTGAAACGCTGGAAACAGTAAGAGCTGCCGAAGAGTTTGAAAATTTACGTTTTGCCACAGAGACCGCTGCAAAACGACCGAAAGCCTTTATGCTGACAATCGGCAACCTGGCCATGCGGCTGGCACGCGCTCAGTTTTCCAGCAATTTCTTCGCTTGCGCTGGATATGAGGTAATTGACAATCTTGGTTTTGCTACGGTCGAAGCAGGTGTTGAAGCTGCCCGTAAAGTGCAGGCTGATATCATCGTATTGTGTTCAAGCGACGATGAATATGCCGAACTGGCTCCAAAAGCATTTGAATTGACAAAAAATAACGAAATTCTGGTTGTTGCAGGTGCTCCTGCCTGTTCCGATGAACTAAAATCCCTTGGAATTGTTCATTTTGTGAATGTAAAAACCAATGTGTTGGAATCCTTGAAAGGTTTCAATGCATTATTAGGAATTTAATTATTTTACACATGAAACAACCAATTAAAAACTGGGTCATAGCAACCCGTCCCTGGTCTTTCCCGGCATCTACCATGCCTGTGATTCTGACCATGTCGTATCTTTTCTTTAAACAGGAACATGTATTCCATGAGATTAACTGGTGGTCTGGAATTATAGCCCTCATTGGGGTTGTGTTTGTACATGCTGCCGGAAATCTGATCAGCGATTACTTTGATTATAAAAATAACATTGATCGTAAGGAATCGTTTGGTTCAAGCCGTATGTTGGTCGAAGGGGTTTTCAAGCCGAAAACAATATTATCTTTCGGGCTTATCCTACTGGCTATTGGTATCCTGATCGGACTAATACTGACTTTATTCACCGGAACGGATTTATTATGGATTGGTTTGATTGGCGTATTGGGTACTTATTTTTATTATGTATTTAAGTCAATTGCACTCGGTGATTTGCTGATTTTTATCATTTACGGTCCCCTGATTGGTATGGGTACTGCATTTGTGATGACCGGTGAATTGTACTGGGAAGTAATTTTACTGAATGTGCCCGTTGCCATGCTGGTTGTTAATATTCTACATGCCAATAATACACGCGACATCAAACACGATGCCATGGCCAATATCAAAACACAGGCGATGGTACTCGGAATAAAAGGTTCCAAAATTCAATACGTCATTTTGGCGCTTGGGTCTTATGTCGTTTTGATTCTGATGAACGCCATAGGGATGGTACATCCGCTAACCTTGCTAACCTTGCTGACTGTTCCCGTTGCCCTGAAAAACATCCGGGTGATGATGCAGGCGGATATTGAAAAACCGGAGGTTATCAAAGATCTTGATGCCATGTCGGCTCAGTTGGTGATGATGTTTTCTTTGCTGTTTTCAGTGTTGAATTTTATTGCTAAAGTATTATGAATAGTAGAATATTATTAGCGATACTGCTTGCAGCCGGACTTTGGTTCTTCATGTTTTCGCCCTGGACAGCCGGAATCACAAATTTCTGGCTGACAATGAGTCTTTCCGGTGCTTTGCTGATTTGGATCAGCCTGATTTCTACCAAAGATTTCCGTCAACAATTCAGGGTTACAGCAAAAGATGTGGCGCTGGGATTGATTTCTGCTGTGACTTTGTATGGTGTTTTTTATCTCGGAAATTACCTGTCAACAGCCTGGTTTGATTTTGCCAAACCGCAGATTGGAAACATATACAGCATGAAAGACGGCAGTAATCCTTATATAATAGGTTTGTTGTTGCTCGTGGTTATTGGTCCGGCCGAAGAGATTTTCTGGCGTGGTTTTATTCAACGTGCTGTGGGTGTAAAATATGGTGACTGGACTGCTTTCGTCGTTACTACACTGATTTACGCGTTGGTTCATATCTGGTCTTTTAATTTCATGTTGATAATGGCTGCTCTGGTGTGTGGTGCATTCTGGGGACTGATGTTCATGTACAGTAAAAAGAATCTTGTGCCACTCATCATTTCTCATGCAGTGTGGGATGTGGCTGTATTTATACTTTTCCCTATCGGATAAAAATATTGTTTAAATTAAAAAAATATGAAGCCCAACTTCAAAAACATTCAAATTAATGAATTTGCAGCACAACAAGCTGCCACAATGCCTGAGTCAAACTGGCTTACACCTGAATTGATTCCGGTAAAACCCTATTATTCAAAAGATGACCTGGAAGGCATGGAGCATCTGAACTATGCTGCCGGTCTGCCGCCCTACTTAAGAGGTCCCTATTCGGTGATGTACGCCATGCAACCGTGGACTATCCGTCAGTATGCCGGTTTCTCAACAGCTGAAGAATCCAATGCATTTTATCGTCGTAACCTCGCTGCCGGTCAGAAAGGTTTGTCGGTTGCATTCGACTTAGCCACACACCGCGGTTACGATGCCGACCACGAAAGGGTGGTGGGCGACGTAGGTAAGGCGGGTGTGTCAATCTGTTCTGTGGAAGATATGAAAGTGTTGTTCGATGGTATTCCATTGAATAAAATGTCGGTTTCCATGACCATGAACGGAGCGGTGTTGCCTATCCTGGCTTTCTACATCAATGCAGGATTGGAACAGGGTGCCAAACTCGAAGAAATGGCCGGTACCATCCAGAACGACATCCTTAAGGAATTCATGGTGCGTAATACCTATATTTATCCTCCGAAGTTTTCAATGAAAATCATTGCTGATATCTTTGAATATACTTCGAAGAATATGCCGAAATTCAACTCGATTTCGATTTCCGGATATCACATGCAGGAAGCAGGTGCTACAGCCGATATCGAATTGGCTTATACGCTCGCCGACGGACTTGAGTATCTGCGTGCAGGTGTAAACGCGGGCATGGATATCGATGCCTTTGCTCCGCGTTTGTCTTTCTTCTGGGCAATTGGGATGAATCACTTCATGGAAATTGCCAAGATGCGTGCTGCCCGTATGTTGTGGGCGAAAATAGTAAAACAATTCAATCCGAAGAATCCAAAATCCCTGGCCTTGCGTACCCACTCGCAAACTTCAGGTTGGTCGCTTACCGAACAGGATCCTTTCAACAACGTGGGACGTACCTGTATCGAAGCCATGGGCGCTGCACTGGGACATACCCAGTCGCTGCATACCAATGCACTGGACGAAGCCATTGCCTTGCCGACCGACTTCTCAGCCCGTATTGCCCGTAACACCCAAATTTATATCCAGCAGGAAACAGAAATCTGTCGTGAGGTGGACCCCTGGGCTGGTTCTTATTATGTAGAGTCGCTTACCAATGAAATTGCCGAAAAAGCATGGGCATTGATTGAAGAAGTGGAAAAACTGGGAGGTATGGCAGCTGCCATCGAAACCGGTATTCCTAAAATGCGTATTGAAGAAGCGGCTGCCCGTACACAGGCCCGTATCGACTCAGGTAAACAGGTAATTGTGGGTGTGAACCACTATCGTTTGGAAAAAGAAGATCCGATTGATATCCTCGAAGTAGATAATACAGCTGTTCGCCTTCAGCAAATTGAACGTCTCAAACAATTGAGAGCCAACAGAAACGAAGCTGAAGTACAGCAAGCGCTTGCCGCCATCACCGAATGTGCTAAAACAGGTAAGGGTAACTTGCTCGAACTGGCTGTTGAAGCAGCAAGGGTTCGTGCTTCCTTAGGTGAAATCTCAGATGCCTGCGAGGCTGTTGCAGGACGTTATAAAGCAACCATCAGAACAATATCAGGCGTGTATTCATCAGAAACCAAAAACGATACAGGCTTTCAGAAAGCTTGTGAGTTGACCGAACAGTTCGCAAAAAAAGAAGGTCGCCGTCCCCGTATCATGATTGCCAAAATGGGACAGGATGGCCACGACCGTGGTGCTAAAGTAGTTGCAACCGGTTATGCCGATTGCGGATTCGATGTGGATATGGGACCGTTGTTCCAGACTCCGGCCGAAGCTGCCAAGCAAGCCGTTGAAAATGATGTGCATATCATGGGTGTTTCCTCACTTGCTGCAGGTCATAAAACACTGGTGCCTCAGGTAATTGAAGAACTGAAAAAACTGGGTCGTGAGGATATTATCGTGATTGCAGGAGGAGTTATTCCGGCGCAAGACTATGATTTCCTCTACAAAGCTGGTGTTGCAGCTATTTTTGGTCCGGGTACTTCTGTTGCTAAAGCTGCTTGCACCATTATGGAAATATTACTGGAAGAATAAGTTATTATTTTGACTTATAAAAATATGTAAAGGACTGATCTGTTTGTTACAGGTCAGCCCTTTTTACTTTGGGTATATTTGATGAATAAATAAACAAAATATTTTTCTAGTTGTTGTAAAACTGAAGCGATAAACTAATTGGTACGAAATATACTTTCTGAAGAATCGAACTGCCGATGGAATCATCCACAGCCAATAATATTGAACTAATATTCGGGAACAAACAAAAAAGATACAGGTCCCTGATAGATAATTTGAAAGATATTGTTTTTCATGTCGACAACGAAGGGAAAATTATATTTTTGAATAAGGCCTGGGAAAGAATATTAGGCTATACAGTAGAAGAATCTTTAGGTGAACATTTTGATAGGTTTATTTATGCAGATGATAGTTTAATCGCACAGAATATTTTTGAGAATTTATTAAAACACGAAGGAGAATATGTTCCTCATCAGTTCAGAGCGATGACTAAAGCCGGGGTAGTCAGATGGGTGGAGGTTTTTGCATGGATCAGTCAGGATAATAAAAATAAACGCATTGGTATATTTGGTTCAGTAACTGATATCACGGAACAAAAGCACATCAAGGAACTTGAAGCGGAATTGTTGCAAGTATCGATTAAATTAACGGCAACTCCCGGTATTGAAATTCCATCCGCATTTAACTTTGCACTAAGCCGCATCGGTAAATTTTTTGGAGCTGATAGATCTTATATTTTCGAGTTCAGTTCCGATTATAAAACCATGAGTAATACCTACGAGTGGTGTAACGAAGGAGTAGAGCCTCAAATCCATATTTTGCAGCAAATTCCATGTGATACGATTCCCATGTGGATGGAAACTTTGCAAAGCAATCGTGAAATTGTGATTTCCTCTGTTGTCGAACTGGATGACCGCTGGAAAATAGAGCGTCTTACAATGAAAGGATTAGGTATACGAGCAGTTTTGATTATACCTATATTTGCAGAAAAGGTACTGATTGCCTTTTTAGGCCTGGATTATGTCCAGAGTTCAAAAAAGTTTTCTGCCTCGGAAATAAATATTCTGAAAGTTTGGGGCAATATGTTTACCGGGATCATCCTAAATCAACGAAAAGAAATACTATTGAATCAGACACAGCGGAATTTTGAGAGCTTTTTCAGGGCTAACAACGATTTTCTTTTTGTATTCAATGCCGAGGGGAAAATTGTGGAGATAAATGAGATTGTTAAGAAAAGACTTAACTACAGTTCGGAGGATTTGATTGGTCAGCCCATCGAATCTGTATATCCGAAAGAAAGACAGCAGGAAGCTAAAAAAGTTGTGTATAAAATGTATGTCGGTCTGATCGACAAACATACAATGCCTCTGGTATCAAAATCGGGAGAAATGATTCCGGTTGAGACCGTTGTAAAACATGGCTTCTGGAATGATACGCCGGCTTATTTTGCAATTAGCCGTGATATTTCGGGGATACTTTTATCGGAAGAAAAATTTTCAAAAGCCTTTCAATCCAATACGGTGTTAATGGGTATCATCAATATGGAAACCGACCGTTTTATTGATGTAAACGATACCATGATAAAAAAAACCGGATATGAACGTGAAGAGGTGGTGGGTAAAACTGTTCCTGAGTTAAATTTATTCCGTAATCTGCAGAAGTTTGATGTTGATTTTGAATATGTTAAAAACAGCCTTCCGTTTAAGGAAATTGAAGCGGATTTGGTCAAAAAAGACGGTTCAGTCATGGTCGGATTATTCTCTGCCGATTCAATTTATGTAGGTAAAGATCAGTGCTTGCTGATTACCATGATTGATATTACGAGGCGAAAAGAAGCGGAGAATGAACTGGTAAGGGCCAGGAAAGAGGCAGAAGAAGCCAATAGATCAAAGAGTGAGTTTCTTTCCAGAATGAGTCATGAATTGCGTACTCCCATGAATTCTATTCTCGGTTTTGCTCAACTACTGGAAATGAATAATGATTTACCGGATTCTCAGCGTAAAGGTGTAAAGCACATCATGAATAATGGCAGGCATCTGCTAAAACTCATCAATGAGGTACTCGATATGGCCAGAATTGAGTCCGGTAAAATTTCTATGTCGATCGAAAATATCCAGATACAGGAAACCATCAAAGAAGCGGTTGACATCATAAAACCTTTGATGAAAGAAAAGAATATCAGCCTGAAGTTGCTGGAAGATCTTTCTGAAACTGTTTTCGTCAAAGCCGATAAACAACGGTTGATTCAGGTGTTGGTAAATCTGTTGAGCAATGCCGTCAAATACAACAAACCAAACGGTTCTATCATATTAAATTTTTTTATTAATCCTACCAATAAAGATTTCATAAGAATTACCATCAAAGATACCGGTGTCGGAATAGAAGATGCAAATATTTCGCGATTATTCATTCCTTTTGAAAGAATAGAAACGGAAGATTTTTCTCCGGAAGGTACCGGACTGGGATTGCCGATTGCCCTGGAGTTAATGCATATTATGAATGGAAATATAGGGGTAAAAAGCCAGTATGGCGTTGGGAGTACATTTTGGGTTGATATTCCGTTGGCTGAACATCAGAGCCGGGACATGGTGAACCAGGATACTACTGTTTCTGTTTTGTCGGATCCGGTAGAGCGGGTTGCGACCATTTTATATATCGAAGACAATCTTTCCAATACGGATCTGATTAAACAAGTGATGAGCAATCTTCGTCCTAATATCAAGCTGGTTTGTGATATGCATGGAAAGAAAACGATTTCTTTAGCTAAACAACACAAGCCGGACCTGATCCTGCTCGATTTAAATCTTCCTGATATTCATGGCAGCGAAGTATTGGGAGAATTGAAGAATGACGCTGAAACAGCTCATATTCCTGTCGTAGTATTAACTGCAGATGCTACTCAAAGTCAAATGAAAAAATTGATGCAAACAGGCGCCAGAGCGTACCTGACCAAGCCGGTGGATCTTGTTAACCTGTTGATTGAAATTGATAAATTTTGAGTTAAAACCACCTGTGTCAATCGACAATCAGTTTACTTACATATCTTTAAAACCCCTGTGTTTTATTGACAGAGTTTTACAATAAACCATATTATATCTTGTATTTGTCAGACTTTTAAGTAACTTTGCAGTGCAACTTTTTTAATTGTACTAAAAGGTCTTGTCGATACCTCATATATGGATGAAAAATCACTGAATGCCATCTTAAACAGTCCTATCCTGGGTTATGCCTATCATCGTATTGTGTTGGATGATAAAGGGATGCCCGTCGATTATGTTTTTCTCGAAGTAAATAAAGCGTTTGAAAATCTGACAGGATTAAAAAGAGAAAATATTCTGAATAAATCCATTAAGGAAACATTACCCGGAATTGCAGAAGGAGATTTTGACTGGATTGATTTTTATGGTGAGGTGGCACTGAAAGGGTTGGAAAAGAACTTTGATCAGTATTCGCTGCCATTGGATAAATGGTACAGAGTGCAGGTTTATTCTCCCGAGAAAAATCATTTTGCAACCATCTTTATCGATATATCCGACTCAAAAAAGACAGAAGAAGACCTTAGAAAAAGTGAGGAAAAGTACCGGAAACTGATTGAAAATAGTCATGAAATAATCTACCAGCTTTCTAAAGAAGGTCATTTCCTGTTTGTATCTCCTGCGTGGACTTATATGCTGGGGCATTTACCCGAACAAGTTGTTGGGCACTCGTTTACAGAGTTTGTGTATGAAGAAGACTGGGAAAACTGTTTCGCTTTTCTGAATAATTTGCTGGTAACCGGAGAACGTATATCGGGTGTCGAATATCGTGTAAGACATATAGATGGTTCCTGGCACTGGCATAGCTCAAGCGCTTCGCCGATTTTTGATCATGAGAAAAAAATAATTGGTTTTGATGGTGTCGCAAGAGATATAACAGAGAAAAGAAAATCGGATGATTTGCTGCGCAAATTGTCTCTTGCAGTAGAACAAAGTCCTGTTTCTGTTGTAATTACTGATTTGAATGCCAGCGTAGAGTATGTAAATAAAAAATTTACAGATCTCACAGGTTATAGTTCAGATGAGTTAATCGGCCGGAATCCACGTGTCTTAAAATCGGGAGAGCACCCGAGAGCTTTTTATGTTGATTTGTGGGATACGCTTAAATCAGGTAAAGCCTGGAAAGGAGAATTTCATAACCGCAAAAAAGATGGTGATTTATTCTGGGAACTTGCTTCCATTTCGCCTATTACCAACGACAAAGGGGAGATTACCCATTACCTGGGAATTAAAGAAGATATAACGGAACGTAAATTATCGGAAAAGCAACTACATAAATTCTCTAAAGTAGTTGAACAGAGTCCCAATATGATTTTAATCACCGATTTGAATTACGTTATTGAATATGTAAATCCTTCTTTTTCGAGAGTGTCTGGGTATTCTCAGGAAGATATTGTCGGCAGGCAGTATAAATTTCTGAAGTTGGCCATGGCAGATGAGCCGGAATATGAAGAATTATGGACAGCATTAAGAGAAGGCCATGTATGGCATGGCGAAAATATTGACAAACGGAAAAACGGAGAATTATACTGGCAGGATGTATCTATTAATCCCATTTTAGATGAAAATGGCCAAACCATACATTTTGTATCTATCATGCAGGATATCAGTGGCAGAAAGAAAGTGGAGGAAGAACTTCAGGAATTAAATCTGAGTCTGGAACAGAAGGTGATGGAAAGAACATCAGAGTTGTCTATTACCAATGAGTTTTTGATGAAAGAGGTAATTGCCCGTAAAAAACACGAAACGGAGTTGAAATTAGCCAGGAATGAGGCAGAAAAGGCAAACAAGGCTAAAAGTGAATTTATTTCAAGGATGAGTCATGAGCTTCGTACCCCGATGAATTCAATACTGGGTTTCGCACAGTTATTCTCAATGGGTGAATTGTCACCTGTGCAGCGACGTGGAGTTGATCATATTCTGACCAGTGGTAATCATCTTCTGAAACTAATTAATGAGGTGCTTGATATTTCCAAAATTGAAGCTGGAAAAATGTCGTTGAGTGTTGAACAAATAAAGGTGAAGGAAGCGATTTCAGAAGCCATAGATTTGGTGCACCCGCTTACAATCAATCCGCAAATTACAATTTGTTATATTCCGCACGAAACGGATGATTTATCTATAAAAGCTGACAAACAGAGGGTGATTCAGGTATTGGTAAATATCCTGACCAATGCAATTAAATACAATAAGAAAGGTGGAACTGTAACAGTCGAAGCTTTTGTTGAACCGGGAGATGTTGCTGAAGATGATAGGGTTAAAATTGCCATAAAGGATACTGGCGTGGGTATTGCCGAAAAAGATATCAATAAATTATTTATCCCGTTTGAACGACTTGCCAATACAGAAATGCAGATTGAAGGAACTGGCCTGGGTTTGTCAATAGCAAAAGAACTGACAGCCTTAATGGATGGCGAAATTTCTGTTCAAAGTAAGTCAGGTGAAGGTAGTACATTCTTCATTACGCTGCCTCATGTTAGTCATGATAAGCTGAATTTATCAGGGTTAAACGGGAGTGATGTTGTTAGCAGTAATAATAAAAAAGCGAAGGGTACGGTTTTATACATTGAAGATAACCATTCCAATATTGAACTGGTCGAGCAGGTGTTGACAACGCACAGGCCCGATATCAAACTGATTTGTAGTAAATACGGAAAACAGACTATTGACCTGGCGATTGAACATGCTCCTGATTTGATTCTGCTCGATCTTGACTTGCCAGATACACACGGCAGTGAAGTAATCCGGGAATTGAAGCAGCATAGACAGACCAAACACATTCCGGTTGTCATCATCAGCGCAGATGCCATGCCGTACCGGATAAAAAGCCTGATGAAGTCAGGAGCAGAACGCTACCTGACAAAACCGTTGGATGTGCTGGAACTCTTGCAGGAAATCGATAAATACCAGAAAAAATAAGAATGAATGTTGTGTAATTTGTTTAAATAAAATTTGTTGTGTTATGATTGAACATAATTTAAAAAACGCAAAGATATTGATCGTAGATGATCTCGAGTCCAATATCGATGTATTGAAAGGATTACTCGAAATTGAAGGCTATACTCAAGTAGAGAGTACGATGGATCCGCGCAAAGTAAGTGAGCTTGTTAAAACATACGACCCTGATTTGATTTTACTTGACCTGATGATGCCTCACATGACCGGTTACGAGGTGATGGATAAACTGAGGGAAGAAAGAATGAAATCGCTGAGCCCCAACAGATATTTGCCTATTCTGGTACTCACTGCCGATATCACTACCGAAGCAAAACATAAGGCTTTGAAATGTGGTGCAAAAGATTTTCTTTCCAAACCATTTGATTTAATTGAAGTGAGTTATCGCATCAAGAACCTGCTCGAAACACAGTATTTATATCAACAATTGAAAAGCCGCAATCAGGTGCTGGAGGAAAAAGTGGTTGAGTTTCTTAAAATTATGGATGATTGGTATAAATAACAAAGCATGTCGTTTTTGAAACATTCCAAGGTTCGTTTTGGTATTGTCGGGACCAACTTCATAACCGACTGGATTATTGCAGCATCCAAACAGGAGTCACGTTTTGAATTGGTCGCGTTATATTCCCGTACGCAGGAAACAGCTAATGCCTATGCTGCCAAACATAACATTCCATATACCTTTACTTCGCTCGAAGAGATGGCAAAAAGTCCGCTGATTGATGCAGTCTACATCGCGTCTCCCAACTTTTTGCATGCCGAGCAAAGCATCCTGTGTATGCAGCATGGCAAACATGTGCTGTGTGAGAAACCGCTTGCCTCGAATGCAAAAGAGGCAAACCAGATGATTGAAGCTGCTAAGCAGTATAATGTCACACTGATGGAAGCCATGAAACCCACGCTGACTCCCAACTTCGGTGTTGTGAGGGATAATCTGCACAGGGTAGGGAAGTTGCGGCATTATTTTTCATCTTATTGCCAGTATTCATCCCGTTACGAGAAATACAAGGCCGGTATTCCCGTGAATGCTTTTGACCCTTCGCTATCGAATGGCTCAGTCATGGATATTGGTGTGTATACTATATATCCGATGGTGGTGCTCTTCGGAAAACCGGCTAAAATTAAAGCGCTGGGCGCGTAACTCGAAACCGGTGCCGATGTATTTGGTACGGTTAGCTTTGAGTATGAAAACGGCATGAATGCCACAGTTTTGTACTCTAAAGTTTCAGATTCGATACTTCCGACTGAAATTCAGGGAGAATCGGGCAATTTATTGCTTGACCGAATCAACCTGATTAAAAAAGTCACCTATATCGGTGGTGGTCAGGCATCCATGGGTAAAGGGATGCAGTCGGAGCCGGAAGATATTTCCGCTGAAGTTGATAAGGACGAATATTACTACGAGTTAAAGCACTTTATTGATTTGGTTTTAGCAGGAAAACCTGAGTCAGATATCAATAGTCATCAAAACTCCCTTATCACACTCGAAATTATGGATGAAATACGCCGGCAATTGGGTGTTGTTTTTCCTGCGGATGAGTTATAGTAGCATTTATCTAACCCCACCACCAAACCTTATTTTCAACCTTATTTTCTTACTAAAACTACCTTAGTAGCAAATTGTTAGCACACCAACGCATCCTCTGACCTTATTACCTTATTTTAATATAAGAAATTTAGAAATAAGGTAATAAGGTTTGGTGATGGGGGTTCAATCAGCTACTAAGGTAGTTTTAGTAAGAAAATAAGGTCAAAATAAGGTAAGAACTCGTAGTTTCTATCAGGTTTAACTGATAGTGTTTTTTGAAAACTAAAATTAAGTTGTGGTGTTATGCCACGAATTTCCACACTTTTCCACAATTGCGTTTTCTGTTAATGTGTTCATAACGTGAATTTTATTGTTTTGGAACAACGATTGCTTAACAGTAATCAAACAAATCAATAAAATACACGATTATGAGAACAGTTCAATTTTTAGCTATTATTGCAACGCTTGTATTCACAGCAACTTCCTGCGTAGAAAACACCGGTAAATACAAAGCATTGGCTGCCGAACGTGATTCATTGCAGTTGCAGGCCCAGACCATTGAAGCCAATTATAACGAAACCATTGGCATTCTGAATGATGTGGAGGAAGGTTTTGCACAGATTCGCGAAGCGGAAGGTAAAATGATGCTGGATGTGAAACGCATCGAAGGTAACAACATTTCCAAAAAAGAACAGATTGCTTTCCAAATGAATCAGCTCAAGGAAATGCTGGCACAAAACAAAGCCCGCATCGAACAACTCCAACGCCAGTCGAGCCAGCGTGGTAAAGAAAATTCAAGTCTGAATAAAACCATTCAGCGGATGCAAACCGAACTGGAAGAGAAAACTGCTTTTATCGCTTCCCTTCAGGCTGAATTAGAAAAGAAAAACATCAGAATTGACGAACTGACTGCCTCTGTAGGACAGCTGAATACCGAACTGGATGAGTTGAGCGAAACTTCTGCAAAACAAAAACAGTTGATTGAAAGTCAGGATGTTGACATGAACTCAGTGTGGTATGTTGTGGGAACCTCAACAGACCTCAAAGCCTCGCAGATTCTGACTTCAAACGGAATTTTCAGACCCAAAACAGTATTGGATCAAAACTTTGATAAGTCGGCATTCACCAAAGCAGATAAACGCAACGTGAAAGTAATTACGACCAACAGCAAGAGAGTGAAAGTGTTGACCTCGCATCCGAAGGAAAGTTATAACTTAGTTACTGCTGATGATAAAACCATAACAATTGAGATACTGAATCCGGCTCAGTTCTGGAGCGTCTCAAAATACTTGGTGGTTCAAAAATAAATGAGATAAATAAAATTTTGCATACTTCTGACACAATGACAAATGACTCAAGAAGAGCCTGAACCTTAACCTGAAAAATTTCTTTAATACTTTATATGCTACTTCATCTGTCACTAAAGTGTTAGTGCAGATGAAGTTTTTTTATCAAGTTTTTTATCAGGTTTACTGATGAAGTTTTTTTGTTTGTTGTCGGTGAAATTTTATAAAATCATTACCTTTGCTTTCGATGAAGAAAAAGATATTGATAGTAGAGGACGACACCGCTTTCGGACTGATGTTGCAGAAGTGGTTTCAGCGTAATGATTACGATGCTGTTTTGTGCACTAAAGTCAGAGATGCACAGAATGCTTTAGCTAATCAACAAATACATCTTGTGCTGACTGATTTACGGCTACCCGATGGAGATGGCATCTTGTTGCTGCAATGGATGAGGGAACAGAAGATGAATATGCCGGTAATCGTGATGACCAGTTACGCAGAGGTGCAAAGTGCTGTGGCAGCGATAAAACTCGGTGCGGAGGATTTTCTCGAAAAGCCCATTGTGCCCTCCATCCTGAAGGAAAAGATTGACCAGGCGCTGAAGATAAAACCAACCCGGGAAAAAACTTCGAAAGATATGGTTGTAAAAAATGACATGGTGATGGGGCAGAGCGCTGTTGCACGGCAAATGTACGATCATATTCTGAAAGTTTCTCCAACTCGGATGTCTGTGTTGATTCTGGGCGAAAGCGGAACCGGGAAAGAATACATTGCCCGGATGATTCATGATAACAGCCCGCGCCGTGATAAACCTTTTATCGCCGTGGATTGTGGCAGTCTTTCCCGAGAACTGGCACCCAGCGAATTATTCGGCCACCTGAAAGGCTCCTTTACTTCAGCTGTTGAAGACAAAACCGGTGTTTTTGTGCAGGCTACTCAGGGAACTGTTTTTCTTGATGAAGTAGGAAACCTGTCGTATGAAGTACAGATGCAGTTATTGCGTGCTCTTCAGGAGCAAAAGGTGCGACCCGTAGGTGCAGCCCGCGATATCAACATCGATGTAAGAATACTGGCAGCAACCAATGAAAACTTAGAAACAGCCATTGCAGAAGGTCGTTTCAGGGAAGATTTATATCACAGACTGAACGAGTTTGCTGTATTTGTACCGCCCTTGCGTGACAGGAAAGGGGATATAACCGTTTTTGCCGCTGAATTTCTGAAACAGGCAAATAAAGAGTTAGATAAAAATATCTCCGGATTCACACCGGAAGCATTGGCAACGCTTGAGCAGCATCATTGGAGTGGAAATCTGCGGGAATTGAGGAACATGGTGCGCCGTGTGGTTTTATTTGCTTCCGGAGATATGATTACCGCCGATGAATTGCCGGTTTTTAATCAGCTGGCTCCCGGCGATGATTTAGCCCTTCAACCTGCCAACGAGAAACAGCAAATCGAACATGCCCTGCGGATTGCCAGAGGAAATAAAACGGTAGCGGCACAATTGCTTAAAATAGACCGCAAAACGCTCTACAACAAGATGCATCAATACGGAATCAAACTCTGATTGTAATTATTTGCTTCACATCCTCCTGCCAGCCGTCGTAAGGTTTACCCCGGCCGGCATCCATGCGTCGTAAGGCCTCAGTATCATATCCCAGTTGGGCAAACATGGGAAGCATTTTGTGGCAAATGGATTGCGCGTGATTGAAATCTCCCTTTTCTACTGCTTGTTGCAGCAACACTTGATTTTCAGCAGTTGAACTGCGGAACAAAATCATGATTTCTTCGTCATCTGCTGCCAAAAAACTATCTTCATTTTTAATGTTATCGGATTCACCGAAAACAGAACGTAAATCATCCAGGGTAAATGGTTTTGCGATAAAACCGGCAAAACCCATTTCGAGTGCTTTTGTTGCACAGAAATCACTTCTTCCAGTCATCAATATCACCGGAATATTACCCGCACTATTTAAAATGTCTAACCCGGAAATATCACCCATTTCCATGTCAGTCAGGATGATATCATAGTCTTGTTCCACTATCTGGTGACCGAGCTGTTTCAACATCCTGCGTACCAATTCATCTGTAATCTTGTCATCTTCGTGCAGTTTTATTTTTCTACTTCTGTTGCTGATAATATTTTCTGTATTTTCAGCAGTTTCAACGGGAATAATAACTTCAATTTGTGTTCCTTTACCGGTTTCTGATTCAATGTGTATCGTTCCGCCCAACATATCAGCCAGCCCCTTTACCACATACATCCCGAAGCCGCTTCCATGCGCCAGTGAATTATTACTTTCCACCCTGGTGAATGGTTTGAAAATATCTTCCAGTTTGTCGGCCGGAATACCTGCACCTGTATCCTTTACACAGATAATCAAGTTACTGTCATCATAACCGAGTTTTACGTTCACGTCTCCTTCCGGCGTGTATTTAATCGCGTTGGATATCAGATTGATGATGATTTGCCTGATTTTCATGGCATCGGTGCGGATACGTTTTTTGTCAGTCTCATGTTGCAATTGCAAACCTTTTGCAGCTGCCAGAGGTTTGAAAATATCAACGGTTTCTCTTTCCAACTGATTGATGTCGATGTCGGATAAAGTAAGCTGTAAAGTACCCTGTTCCAGGCTTGAGTACTCCAATAGGTTTTCGAGCATGGCCAGAATGTGTTTTGCTGCATATTGCATGTTGCGAATGTCTTCACTTTCATCGGTTTTCATTTCAAGGTAAGCAAGGATCGAACTGAGCGGGCTTTTAATATCGTGCGAAACAGATAACAACAAC
The DNA here is from genome assembly GCA_023459355.1 of Bacteroidota bacterium. Lineage (GTDB taxonomy): Bacteria > Bacteroidota > Bacteroidia > Bacteroidales > Paludibacteraceae > Paludibacter. The sequence continues at coordinate 67,862 of JAEWUM010000057.1, forward strand.
TGATGTCGGCTGTCCATCACCTGCCTGAGTTTCTCACGCGCCTGCTTCCCTTTGTTTACGTCATTGATGATGAGCAGGATGAAAAGCAGAATCAGTCCCAGCACAATTCCTCCACCGATAATTGAAATGCTGTAATTTCTGTTGATGGTTTCTTCACTTTGATTGATGGCTTCAAGTACAGAAACCAAAGTTTCTTCGTGTAAACGCATCAGGAGCGCGGAAATTTCCGCAGAAATTTTCCGGTCGGCACTGATTAAAGTGCTTACCTGTTCTTCAATATCACGTATATGTTCTTCGTATTTCCTACCAGCCTTTCGGGCGATGGTGTCCACATCCGTCAGTATCGAAAGAGATTCTGTATTTGCCAGTTTAAGCGTGTCAACTCGTTGATTGGTAACGATAATCGTACTGTCGATATCCGGACTGAAAACATCTTTCAGTCTCCGGAAGAAATTTTTCTTTTCCGTTTTTTTTATGATGGTATCTTGCCGGATGGTTACCACATTGATGTCTTCTTTTACCGGTGGCTTGTATTCCTGCAGACGTTTGCTGATGTCAGTCAGCGGATTCATTTCCGTAAAACGGCGGTTTAGGATATAAATGTTTGCAGCCTGTTTATTCATCAGGTCGACAATGAGTTGTAATTCAGCTTGCTGCATATTGTTTTTTGCCGTCAGCAGGTTGATGAGGGAATCGACCTGAAGTATCCTGATGTCGAGCTGTTCGATGTAACGGGTATTGTTACTGACAATATAGCGGCTTCCCAGTAACTGTGTCTCACCAACCGCCTGAATCAGTTCGTTAGTGAGTATAAAAATTTCCTGCTGCATTTCAATATTTTCCCGCTGAAGTCTGATCTGATTGCGTTGACGATAAATGTAGACGCTTAATACAACAACAATCAGTCCTGTCAACAGGTATAAAACAGCAGCTTTAAAACCTATTTTACGTTCGATGTTCATGACACAAAGTTAGGGATTATTTTTATTGTCGAAAATCAATCCCCTGTTTATGAACCTTAAACCGTTACCGTAAATTGGATGTTCTTTTGCCGAAATACGTCTTGGTTGTCGTGCATATTGCTGAATTCCTGTAATTTGTTCTATTGCTTTGGCCAGTAAAGCATCGCGTGTGTCACCCAGAGGATATGCAAAATCATCCCGGATTCGAAAATCGGGAGCAAATCCATTAGTAAAATCACTCTGATGGTCTTTGTTGAAGTATTTCAATATGATAGGCATAATTGCCCATTGGTTTTTCTTGTTTTCCTCATCATTGATCAGTATTGATCCAACGTTTTTACCCACCGTGGTATCTCCAATCAACACACAATTAATGAATGGTTTCAGACCATTGATAACCATTTCGCTGGCAGATGCTGTGTTACGGCCTGTGAGAAAATAGATCTGTTGCAGTTTTTCTCCGGCATTTTGCAATGGATATGTATTTGCTGCCGGAGATTTGACATCGATGGCCGTTGCAAAATAATCAACAAATGGATTATAATTGTATTTCTTCTTAAAAGCTGCACTGTTAAAGTAATCAGTGTAGTTTTTATTGAATTCTGTATAGTTGAAAACCTTGTCTGATGTAAGTCCAGGTACAAGCATACTTGCCAGATTTACAGCACTCGACTGCAATCCTCCACTGTTATAACGCAAATCAACAACAAGATCGGTAATGTTTTCCTGATTGAACTTAGCAATCATGTTATTTAATTTTAAATCGTAGCATTTTGTTTCATCCCCCGGATCGTCGGTGAAAAAATTGTACACGAAATATCCGATTTTCTTTTGCTGAATGGTGTAAATTGTATCGAGATAGACCGGATCTTCTTTATAATGAGAGGCCTTCGTAATTGTGATCGGATTTTGACTTACAATTAAACCGTCATTATATTCAACAAAAGTAACAGTAACTTTTGATGACTCATCGTTAAAACAAGCAATCAGGTCACTGTAATTGTTGAGGTTAAGTTCTGTTCCATTAATTTTAGTAAAAAAATCACCTCGTTTGATATTCATCGTTGTTGCAGGAGTGCCCGGTTTCATATATAGCACCACACCCGTTACTTTGTTGTTGGCAGCGCTTTCCCTGAATAACTGAAACTCGAATCCTACATCAGTGTATGTGATGCCATTCAGTCTGTCCGCTATCTCCTGATAATTTTCAAAGATGGATGAAAAACGATCTTCACGGTTAATCAGTGTGTTAAAATAAGCTGACGGATTGTCGTATGATGCTTTGTAAGTTGGTAACTCGTCACTCCAGTAATATACTGCCGACATGTAATCATAGACCCAACGGTTAACATAGCGGTTCAGATCTTTCTCTGTTTTAATGTCATCAACGCAAGCGGTTAATGTGAGAGTCAGGCACAGGAAAAAAATTAAATGTTTCATGTGTTTATAATTTATTTTTTATGGTCACATGGAACTCACAAAACAAAATTTAAACATTCCCCTGTGGGTCAAAATTGTTTAAATTTTGCCATGTTCGTTTCATAAGGTTAAATTTCTAATGTGTTATTAAATTAACATAAAAACCAGCTACAATATTAATCATTTGAATTGAAGTTACAATATATACAATGATTATTTTTTATTTTGAGGTAGTGAAGGAGATCTTGAAAACTTATTGGAACAAATAATAAACGTATCTTTGTGCTGAAAAAACCGATAAAACAATATTCAGAATACATGCTGATCAGATACGATTTACCACATAAAAAACCAGGTATTCAACTTTTTACAACCACTCGCCAGGGCGGTGTCAGTGAAGATAACTATGCAAGTTTTAACGTGAGTCCCTTTTGTGGCGATTGTCCGGAACATGTCAAACATAATTTGCAGCGACTCTCAGAAAAAATAAGTATCTCTCCGGAAAAAATACTGATTCCGTATCAGACTCATGGAACTGAAATACGAAAGATTGACGCTGGCTTCATGCAGTCGGACAGTAAAGAACAAGCGGAACTGCTTCATGGTATCGATGCTCTTGTTACTAATATCCCGGAAGTTTGCATTGGTGTGACAACTGCCGATTGTGTGCCCGTATTCCTTTATGATACAATCAGGCAGGTTGTTGCAGTTGCCCATGCCGGCTGGCGGGGTACTTGTGCGAAAATTGTAAGCAAAACCATTCACTTGATGCTATGCGAGTACAACTGTAAACCAGAAGACATTCAGGCAGTAATCGGGCCTTCCATTTCTGTGCAGGCATATCAGGTAGGAGAGGAGCTATATACCGCTTTTCAGGAGGCCGGTTTTCCTGTCGACCAAATTTTTGTCCGAAAAGATACAGGTCTGTACCTCGATTTATGGAAAGCAAATGAGTTACTGCTTCTCAGCGAAGGCATTGTAAGCAACCGCATCGCAATTGCCGGCCGCTGTACCTATACCGAATATGAGCTTTTATTCTCAGCCAGAAGATTGGGGATCAAATCCGGTAGGATGTTCAATGGAATTTACATACATTCATAATATTTATTCACCATCGTTTAAACCATTTCGACCTTATTCAGTCTATAGGGACAGCATGCTAAACAACAAGATTATTCATTTTAAAAAAGTAAAAGTATGAAAAGATATGTAACATTCGCAATGGCAGCGATTTTAATTCTTGGCATGACCTTGCCGTTACAGGCACAGGTTCGCCAGGCCGGACAAAAAACTGCAGCAGGAAAAGAAATGAGGCAACCGGAAAGAAAAATGATTACTCCGGAAAAAAGAGCTGAAATAATGGCTGAACAATTACAATTGACTGATGTTGAAAAAGCTAAAGTGCAGGCTTTGTTTGAAAAACAGCAGGAAAAAGCAAAGCAGCGTCAGGAAGAAATGAAAAATAACCGCGAAGAGCAACGTGCAAAAATGGATGCTGAGCGCAAAGCTTTTGATGCCGAACTAATTAAAATCATCGGTAATGAAAAGTTTCAGCAACATCAGGCACAGCGTATTGAACGGTTGGAAAAAGCAAACAAAAAAATGAAGATGAGGGCTGAAAATCGTGATAACCGTCCTTACAACAAACAGCAACAGCCATGATCACATGATGGGATGGCTGCATTAAAACAGAAAAGCGTCCGAACTATTCAATACGGACGCTTTTTTAATTATAATTTTCTACCGATAAAGAAAACATATCCGTAAAAAGCACTGTATTTTTTATAAAGCATTGCTTCGTGGCGTAAATTGACAACTAAATCTTCCGCCATCGTATTTCCGGCATGTTTGAGCAGAAATTCATCCTGAATGGGAATTTGTGGCCTGAAAAAATTTTCTGTCCAACAATAATCTGGCAGAATGAAAGTGGCTACTGTTCGATATCCCGCATGCTGCAATTGCACCAGTTTCTTTGGTATCGTATTGATTTCCGGATAAGCCTCTACCCAAAAAGTTTCAATCTCTTCCGGACGGCTATCGGTAAACCAGCAAGCCTCCGTCACTGCGAGATATCCTCCTTTTTTGAGATACTTACGCCATTCGTTGACACCCTGTTCAAAACCGATGTTATAAATCGCACCTTCCGACCAGATCAGGTCCAGTTCTTCTTCCCCAAAAGGCAGTGCATCCATGGAGCCAGTGATACCCTGTACCCTGTCTTGCAGGTTCAGCTTCGCCGCGTTGCGGTTAAAAAGGTCGATAAAAAGTGGAAACAGATCTATCGCAGTAACCTTTCCTGGTGCGTGCTGTGCCAGTACCATGGTCTGACCGCCTGTGCCACATCCCAAATCAGCTATACGAGAGTCGTCCGATAAATTATCAATGAAACTCAGGGCTTTGATGGTAGCCTCCGGACTGCCTGGTCCCTGGCGTTCAACATTCGAAAAATATTCGCAGATTAAATTGAAATCGAAATCGTGAATGGTTTTATTTTCGTTACTCATGATGTTAAAATTTTTATTGATGCTGATTCTCATACACAGAGATTTGCATCAGTTGATTAGTTTTGGTATTAAGACATGAAAAGAACTCCGACAGGAGAATCTGTCTGAGTAATACGAGGGGATAACCGGTGAAGCGTCGTCACAGGTTATTTACAGTACCAAATCCAAATTAATTTTAAACATCCAATGATTTTAGATGATGCAAAGGTAAAAAAATAAATGGAAAATATTTTATATTTTTGCTTTGTAAAATATAATGACTAAACCGCAATGTTTAAAGTGGCTCATTATAATCCCAATGACGACCAGAAGTGGCTTATAACTCGTTTTGAAACGTTTCGTTTCGATGAGTCTACCTTCATTTTGGATAAATTTATTCCAAGGCCCGTAATATCCCTTATTTTTCATTTTGATGAACGTCCTTTAATAATAGAGAATAATCCTATTGTTTTAGAGCCATTTTTTGTTGCCCCCGTTATACCTAAAGCCATATTCTTAAAATTTCATGGAAATATGGATGTTTTCATCGTTGCCTGTAATCCGACTGTTTTTTCCCGTATCTTTAATATTGACCTATCCCCGGTCACTAAAAGAAGTATTAACCTGCCTGCGGATGTTTTTTATCCGTTATGGGAAGAAATTAGACAAATAAAATACGATGAGGACAGAATTGTACATTTTAATAACTTTATAACATCCCGGTGCAGGTCTGAGAATTATCAACCTGATGTTATCGATATTTTATATCAGAAGATTATAGAAAAAAGTATTAAAACACCTCTTCATATAATAATGGAAGAATGTGGTGTCAGCTGCAGAACTTTACAGCGTAAGTTTATCAAGCGAACAGGAGTTACGCCTAAAGTTTTAATGCGTATTGTCCGATTGAATTACTTATGGACAAAAATTAATAATCATTACGCCGTCAATTATCAGGATTTGGTTTTCGAGGGAAATTTTTTTGATCAGGCTCATTTTATCAATGATTTTAAAAGTATTGTCGGAGAAACACCCAATCACTTCTTTAACAGGAATTTAAATATTGTAGAACTTTTCTCAGGAAAGGATGACAATAATACGGGAGCCTGAGAATAACTGAGAATAACTGGGAATAATTAATGCTGTCGTATTTTTCCAATTTAGATTTTTTATCTCTTATTATTTTTGTTTTCAAATTAAATCTATAAGTATTATGAAGAAGATATTATTTACTATTTGTGTGCTAATAATAATCGGTTCACAAATGATGGCGCAATCATGGCTCGAGAAAATGGGAAACCGCGTGAAAGAAAAAGCAGTTGAAAAGGTAGAACAACGTATCGAAAACAAAGTAGATGAGGCCATGGATAAAGGATTAGATAAAACCGAGGATGCCATTAAAAAAGGACAAAAAAAGAAACAAACAGAATCCACAGATCAAACCGAAAAAGAAGAGGATACCGAGCAGGCTACTCCTCCGGAAACTCCATCAGCGAAACAAAAAACAGATATATCGTATACAAAATATGACTTTATTCCCGGAAATGAGTTAATTTTTGAAGATGATTTGAAAAATGAACAAAAAGGGGAATTCCCCAGTAAATGGGAGTTGGTGGAAGGTAATGCTGAAATTGCACAAATTAACGGAGAAAACGCACTAGCCATTGTTGACTATACTTATATCACACCTTTGTTTAAGGATAAATCATTCGGGTTACCAGATGAATTTACGTTGGAATTTGATGTGTTTATTGATGGTAACGATGGAGAAAATGCGGTTGAATTTTTAAATAGCAGTGATGAAACCATCGCGCAGTCGCTTTTCTGGAAAGAAAGTGACCGCTTTATTTTTAAATGGAATATAACAGAGAACGAGAAAACCAGCGAAGATATTTATGATAATAGTCAGGGATGGCACCATTACGCTTTGTCGTTCAATAAACGGGCAATGAAAGTGTACATGGATTCCAAAAGAGTGGCGAATATTCCCAACATGAATGGTAAACCGGTAAAAGTAAAGTTTTTTGCACGTGGAAATGTATTCCATATTAAAAATATTCGTATTGCTAAAGGGGCTGTACCTCTTTACGATAAATTGATGACTGATGGTAAAATTATTACTTATGGTATTACTTTCGATGTGGGCAAGGCTAACATTAAACCACAATCAATGGGGACAATCAATGACATTTATAGCATACTGCAAAAAAATCCTGATCTGAAATTTTCTGTAGAAGGGCATACCGATAATACCGGAAATGCTGCTGCCAATTTAACACTTTCCGAAGCACGTGCCAAAGCTGTATGCAATAAATTACAGGAAATGGGTATTGATGCAAGTCGGCTTGCGGCTAAAGGACATGGAATGAGTAACCCGATTGATAATAATAACACTGCGGAAGGAAGAGCTAAAAACCGAAGAGTAGAGTTTGTAAGGATTAAGTAATCAAACTATGATATAATCATTTGAAAAATTGAAACAATGAAAAAATTGACAGTCATATCATTGATTTTATTCGCAGGGTGTATCGCTTTTGCCCAACAGAAAAAATCAAGCATTACGGTTTCACTGCCCGAAGGTTGGACAAAAGTTGAAGGTTCCGTACTCGAACATCAGTATCTGAAAGATGGCGCCTCGTTTATGATCAAGGAAGAAACGCTTTTGAACGGGAAATCATTAAACGATGCTGTGACAATTGCCAAACAGCAAATCAGCCAATATTTCAAAGACTATAAACTGTTGAAAGAGGATGGGGTAAAGGTTGATGGCAAGGATGCTAAAAGTATAGTTTACAGCTACTCAGTGCAAGCGGGGAAAATGCATTTGCAAATGCAAATGCAGACCATTTATGTAATGGTGAATGGTAAATGCCAGACTGTTTCATTTGGTTCAGTAAGCAAACAGTTTGATTCACTGGCTTCTGATATCGAGCTAATTATCAAAAGCATCAAATTTAATTGAAATATAATGAGAGCCTTACAAATACCACATGGCTTGTGATTATTTCTTTTATAAGCAGTATCAAAAATTTGTTGTTGTCATATGAAACAGCCTATTTGTCACTATTTGTTCCGCCTTATAGGCTGAAATTTGAATAATAAATCACAAAACAATGAATAGAATTGTATTTGCTGTTGTTTTTCTTACAATGTTATTATTTTCTATAAACGTGTTTGCCTGGCAATCAGCAAAAACGTACCTGCAACAATTGCCGGCTCTGCCCGAAAATATTTGTGAAGCAAGCGCTGATGTAATAATGGAATGGAACAACAGCTTGTTGGTATTGAAAAATGAAATGATCGAATTACAGGAAAAGGAGAAAGAACAAATGGAACTGGCCAAAGCCAATGCCCCAATAAGAATGGATATGTTTGAGCCAGCTAATGCAGAAAAAATACAACAATTAGGGGAAAAAATATCCGTTGTAGAAGACGATATTAATAAAGTACTCACTGAAATTACTTTATTGCTTATTGAAAAAGGAGGTGACGTGGATGTAAAGTATTTAGCTATTTTGGATCCACTTTACCAACAAAAAAAAGATACTCAGTCACAAGGAAAGAGTACGGCACTTATTGATAAGGAGATACGTGAAGCACAGAGGAATAAATGTATGGAAATGTCTGCAGTCCGAAAAAACTACCTGAAAAATTATTCTGAACGTCTTGAAGGACTGATTGAACTTGGTATAAAAGGGAATCAATTATCCGATGAAATGTTGCGAATGATGTATGCGGACTATACTGTTCGCAGGCAGTATGGTTTCTGGTTAGATATCCTTATCGGTTACGTGGGAGAATTATTATACGTTTACAACGATATACCGGTATATGAAACTGAACAATATAACCGATAACTTATAATAACCAATAACTTATAAATAGAAATAATATGAAGACAAGAAAATACTCTGTTTTATTATCAATATTACTTATTTCGTATTATCATGTTCAGGCACAGTCAGCTCCTGAAGCTCTTCTTGCTCAGTTACCAGGTATTCCCAATGTCAATTGCGCTGCTGATACATCGGAAATAAACCGCTTTTCCGACAGAATTTACAAAGTAAAAGAAATAATAGATCAGGAAATTGACCGCATCCACTCCAATGCGCAATCAGATATGGAAGCATCAAAAAATAAAATTATGTCGGATGCTGTTCGGCAATCGGGATTAAGCGGAAATGATTTGAAAAAGCTACAACAATCAGGCGGCAGTAAAGAGCAAGGGCGTAAGGCTGCAGAAAAAGTTGTTATGGAGCAGTATAATCTTTCGTTACAGGACCTGGAAAAAGTTGGAGAGATGAGTGATGTAGAGCAGGAAAAATGGGCTCAGGATTATGCTGATAAAATGATGAATCAGGCTAAGAAGGATCCTGAAGCAGCCGTAAAAAAAGGAGATAAGGCAAAACGGCTGTTTGACCTTGCCAGCGAACAGAAAAAGCTTGGGGAATATATCACAGAAAGAATGACCAGAGTTGCCGGGATACTTCATAATGTCGAAATTCAGGATTCCATTGAAACACGTAAACTGGAAGAAAAAACCCGTCCGCTTGAAGAACAACTTTGCTCCGGGATATGCACGCCCGCTGAAGCTGCAAGATCGCGGGCAGCAGAAAAACAAATATATGCTCTGAAAATTAAGTTTTGTGAAAAAATGTCTCCATTGCTGGCGGATGCCATTTCACAATACCAGACTACGCTGAAAGCCCTTTTACCTGATTACAGAAAACTAACAGACATTCAGAACGAAATAGTCCGATTACAGCAAACAGGAGTGATGGTTCCCGATGACCTGAGTTGCTATACAGCTGTTAGTGAATATGCTGATGTCTTGTCTGAGGCATACAGATATTGGGTCGGTAAATTTAATGACTGATTAATAGTTTGTTATATTCTTCTTTTGAAAATAGTCGGAGGGAATCATCCCCGTAAACTGCCGGAAGTTACGCAGGGCCGTGCCGCGTGATCGAAAACCGGCAAAATAAAAGGCTTCCTGGAAATTCTCTGACTCTCCGGTTTCAATCTGTTGTAAGAAATCGTCGATGCGCAGGTGGTTAATGTAATTCGTGTAATTCTCGTATCCATTTTCGCGCATAGCCTGCGCAAGCGTAGTCCGGTTGGTAAATAGTTCAGAAGCCAGGGTGTTAAGCGATAAGTCCGGGTCACGCCAGGCATTGTTTTTTTTCATATAGGTGTCCAGCCGCTTAATCAGAGCGGCATTTTTGGTGTCAACAACGCATTTTTCAGTCGGTAAAACGACAGCTGCAATACCTGTTTCCACGTCTCCGGATTGTACCTCCCGTTCTTCAATATTCATTGTAACAACAGTCGGTTTCGCGATCAAACGATCGAACAGTTCCATGTAGACAATATAAAGACTGCATCCGACGCTAATATAGTAGTAAAACGTGTGGATAAGCGGACGATTGAAGATCAATACCAAAATATAGGCGATGATATTGATCGATAATGTGAAAACATATTTTTTCATCCATATACGATCCGAGTTGTGATAAAGTCTGGTGCGATGAATGAAAAACACAAACAATAAAGGGCTGAATATGAGCAGAGAGAGTACGATCCGGAACCAGACTTCAAATCCATTGGCATGTATAAACATCTCCGAAAGCAAGCTATAGGGAGTATATTCCACACCTGCCCATAAACTGACAAGATAGACACATATCAACAACAGCAGGATGGTATTCAGCTTAACAATCCGCCGGAAATTTAACCAGCCCGGTGCAATAACCTCTATTGGATAAAGAATGTATGCGATAATCATAAAATTTGCCACCAACAGCAGGTTTGCTGACACTACAAACTCAGGTTCTTTCCCGTTGCAGACCGCAATAAAGCGGGGAATGTAATTAAAAACGGAGAAAAGGACGATGACAGCCAGAATAACGCGCGAACGTTCTCCGCCTTTACGACGGGCAAACAGTAATATTGAGGCGAGCAGGCATACCAATGCACCGGCAAAAATTGTAGCGATATATAAATACTGCATGAAGCGAAATCGTTAATAAAATCAGAAAAATGGAGTAATTCAATCGGTATCAGACATGTCAATATGCCGGGTTGCTAAGTTCTGAAGATGGTCGCCTCGTCATCAGCAAAGCAATTGCAAATATACATAATCCGGATAAATTTATCGCTTGTGTCACGGAAGTTTTTTACCGGTATTTTTGTGTTATCTGTATTTTTTACCGGTTGCCAGAAATGAAAATGCTGTAATTATGGAACACTGGTTTTGTAAATATGCAACATGACAAATCCTGTATTTCGATACTTTTGTACGACAAGATATTAGAAATGAATGCGCTGCATTTTGTAGTTTGCATTTTTGTGCTTCCTCAGTCTTCTTTTTGCCGTTTAAAATTATTAATAGAAACTTTAAAAATTAGTTGTAAGATGAAAAAAAACTATTTTCTGCCTCTATTGGTTGTATTGGTACTTGGTTTTGTATCGTGTAATGAGGCAAACGAAGAACCGGTTGTTGTAAATCCGTTTGATACCATCAGTGTAAGTACTAATGATGTGCGGGATAAAATTGTTGTAATCAGCGATTTGCATCTGGGTAACGATTTGTCGTACTCGGAAAATGTGAAACATTTGCAAAGACTCGAAGAATTTTTGAATGAGGTTCGATCATCAGCTACCATCAGGGAACTGATTCTCGGAGGCGATATTTTTGATGACTGGTATATTCCCACAAGGATAGATGCTTATGGTGATGGTTCACAGGCCGATTTTATACGGAAAACAGTTGCAGCCAATCAGGGTGTTTTCAATGTGCTGAACGGCATCATCAAGGATGGTAAAATCAAACTAACCTACATTCCCGGCAATCACGACATGGGGTTTACGGCGGAAAGTGTTGATATCGCTTTGCCGGGTGTGAATCAGGCACGTGATTCGGACGTTAAATATGGTATCGGGACTTATAACCCGGAAGGTTATCCGCAGATTGCCATTGAGCATGGTCACCGCTACGATTTCTTTTGCGCGATGACCCCGAATGCCAACGAAGAAGATGCTCCCGGCGCTACATTGCCTCCCGGATATTTCTTTGCCCGTATTGCAGCCAACTCGTTTACAGATCCTACCACGAAGGAAGATGCTACCAAAGTGCCTTTGGTGACGCTCAATAATCAGGTAAATGCCGAACAGCGTAGTAAATACATTTATTATAAATTGTGGAAAACTGTTATGGAAGAGGTTATTTATGTAAAAGACGATTTCAGTGAACCGATTATCAAAACAAATGTAGGGAATTATACAAAAATTTACTCCATTAACGATGTTTTGCCGAAAAATAGTACCGTTGACGGTAGCATACAGATGAATCTTTACAATGGAATATTCACGCAAGATAATTGGGATGAGCGATTAAAATACAACAATGTGGACGTAATGACCGTTATCGACACGGCGATAGTGGGCAGTCTGCATACCAGATTCATCGACGAGCAGTCGAATGTACAGTATTTCAGTAATTCCAATTCCAGTGCCCGTCTTGTTGTTTTCGGACATACGCACGAACCGATGATTAAATCGTACGTCAACCTCGATAAGGAACCCTGTCTGTATGTCAATTCCGGCACATGGGAAGATCAGAAAACCCGTGATAAGAACGTCACGATAGATCAGGACAGACTTAAAATGCATTTCGTAATCATCTCGCCAATCCAGTCTGATAAAAAGAAACTACAGGTGTCGTTGAATCAGTACCGCTACGGCAAGCATGTGCTGATGGAGAGTAAAGAGTTGGGGTTGTAGGGGATGAATCAAGTAAACTTATTTAAAAAGTTTGATAATACATATTAAAAAAATATTTGTATGTTTGCAAGTCTTAATGATACTTTTTGGAAAAATGTCTTCGTAAAGAAATATGCAAAAAAATCATATTCACATAGATTACGAATTGCTAATGCAGTTGAAAGATGGGAACGAAAAAGCATTTTCTGTTATTTTCGAGACTTATCACAGATACCTATATGTGTTGGCTTGCCGGTATTTAATGTCGGATAGTTATGCGGAGGATGCTGTGCAATATACATTTATGCGTTTGTGGGAGGGAAAGGAAACTTTTGACTATAAGTCAGGGATAAAAAATTTGCTGTTTACCATTTTAAAAAATTATATTCTGAATGAAATCAGGCATAATAATCTGGTGATTCAAAAGAACTATGAACTGGCACAGTTATCTGAAGAGATGGAAACAGACTTTTTGAACAAGTTAGAAGATGCTGATTTTAAGATGCATTTATATAAATTAATTAATCAGTTAGCTCCTCAGAAAAGAGAGGTTTGTTTGTTGAAGATACAACAGGGAATGTCCAATCAGGAAGTGGCTGATGCCATGAAAATTTCAGTACCAACAGTAAAATCACATTATACCCAAGTAATCAAATTATTGCGTTCGCAAATTGATAAAATTATTATGATCATCTTAGCAATTAGATATTTTATTTAAATAATCAACATAAGACTCATACCTTTAAGTCTAGTAACTGTTTATTTGTATATTCATAGGTATTAAACAATATAGTTCCAATATGATAGATCCGAAGATTATTGATAAAGTGCTCTCCAAAACGGCTTCCTCTGATGAGGCTCGACAGGTTGCCGCATGGTTTGCTACTAATGAAGGACAGGAGTATTTTTCTCAACGATATGATAGAGAATCATACATGCTGAATGAAAAGATTATAAATGAGTGGTCTGATCATGAAATTCCTACTGAGAAGATGAAGATGCGATTTATTTCGCAACTAAGAATGCGAATACGTACTTTCCGTTTCAGGGTAGCAGTTGCGGTTTTAATTCCTTTTATTTTTTTAGCAGGCGCATTCACATTTGTAGCTAATCGCGCAGGTGTGTTTTCAAGTGAAGAATTGGCTGAAGTTATAGTCCCCAATGGAGAGCAGGTTCAGGTAGTTTTACAGGATGGTACAACTGTTCAACTTAATTCAGGATCTCAGCTGCAATATCCAAAATCATTTGGTCTTTTTACCAGAAAAGTTAAACTATCCGGTGAAGCTTATTTCTCTGTAGCGAAAGAAAAGGGGAGGTCATTTATTGTAAAATTGAATGAAATTGATGTGAAAGTGACTGGTACCCAGTTTAATGCAAAATCATACATAACCGATAGTAATATAACTGTTTCACTTGAAGAGGGAAGTGTGATTATCTTAGATCCGAACAATAATGAATATCTATTAAAAGTAGGAGAGATTGCTGATTATGATAGGAAGACTGGAATTTGTACTGTAAATAAGGCTGGAGACATGAGCTTACATACTGCATGGCGTACAAAGAACTTGAACTTTTACAGAACTCCGCTTAAAGAAATCTTAAAAACTCTTGAACGACAATATGATGTGCAGTTTCTGGTGAATGATTCGTCCCTGTTGAATTATAAATTCAGTTTTTCAACCAGTAGGGTTAATGCAAAAGAAATACTTGAGGACCTGGAAAAGGTTTCAAAAATCAGATTTGCTAAAAATGGCAATAATAGTTTTAAGGTGACTACGATGAGATAGATTAATTTATTAAAATTATTTTTTTGTGTAACCTGTTGATTATAACGCATTTTTGATGAGTTTTAATTAACAGGTTTTGTTTTCTTTTAAACAAACTCATACTTTTTTTTATCTGGTGTGTTTATTTGTTATAACTTTAAAATAATAATTTTATGAAATCAAGAAATTTACTTATTTTGGCTGTGTTAGCTATCTTTGGCAGTGTTAGTGCAGAGCCTGCAATCTATTATGTAGTTCCCGGGAATGAAATGACAGGTAAAGATGGTAAGTCATGGGAAAATGCTCTAACTATCTGGGATATTTATAACCATGAAACGTTATATGCTAAGAAAGATGTAAACGCTGTATGGAAGAACGGAGACGTGTTTTTCTTTGCAGGTGGTATTTATTATCCTTCATTAACTGCAGGTGGTACTGCCGGACGTATTTATCGGGGTTTTAAGTTTGTTGGAGGTTGTGATCCTGCTAATGGCTTGATTACAGATCCTGATTACAGACCAGATTATCGTCCATCTACAAATCCTACGATTTTTTCCGGTGATCTCAATGGTAATGGTATAGCTGACCCGGAAGATGCTAAGAATCTTATTTTTATGCGTCGTGGTTCCAATCTGAATCTGGATGCTACTGATCAGTATGATCTTTCAAAGGCTACTGGTAGTAATGGAGAACTTGCTCCGCTGAGAATTTTTGGTTTTGAATTTAAGTGCACTTACAATGGCAATCCATTCCCGTCATCAGAAAGTGCAGATTCTCATAGTGGTTGGGGTGCGGTTTGTTCAGTTCAAGCGTGGATTGAACTCTACAACTGTAATATTCATGACACTTATGCAGAAAAGGCTTCAGGTCTTAATATCTACGGTTCAATGTATAGAGTTACTGACTGTCAGTTCTATAACAACGTGGCTGTACAGACTGGCTCTGCATTACGTATTAACGTTAATGCAGCTTCCCGTTATACCCGGGGTGTTGTTGAACGTTGTTCTTTCTATAACAACACACTTTCTGACCGCTTTGGTGGTGCTATTGCTTTGACTGCAGGTGAGATGTATCTTGTAAATTCAACAATTTCAGCTAACACAGCCTTATATGAAGGCGCAGGTATTGTTTCAAATGGCAGTTCTAATGCTGACCGGCGTTTACATATTATTAACTGTACTATCGCGGGTAATAACTGTACGGCTAATCCTTCAGAACTCTATACTACAGATCCTTTGACAGGGAATGTAACAAATCCAGGTTCTTGGGTTGGAAGTGAGATCCGTTTGGCTAACGACCCTAGCTGCGAAATATGGAACTCTATCATCGTGGGTAAGGAAGAAGATGGTACTATAGCAAAAGCTCCAATTGTATTCAAGGATAGTCTCAGAGGATCAGCAAACAAAAGCTTCAAGTTATCTTTTAATGTAATTGGAAGTATGTATGCACTCATTGATGGGCAACTTCCATCACTTGATGTTGATAATTACAATTATCAGCATGCTGAAAACACTTGGGCTACTGTATTTGGAGCTGCAGAACTAAAGGACAATGGTGGTAGCACTATGACTGTTGCTCCTGATAAGTCTTATTTTGACAATCTTAATACGAGTGGAAAGTTCTGGCCTGCATATGTAAATGATGCAAATACATATGCTGCAGAGATTGCATATCAAAAGCTTTTTTCTGTTTCGGGTTTTGCAGTTCCTGATCTTACCGTAGACCAAAGAAATGTAAAACGCAACTCAGATTCTGAGGCAGACTACTCTCCAGGTGCTTACGACTTTCTTTCTACATTTACAGGTTTAAATTCAATTGCAACACCAAATGGTCAGTATCCAACAGTTATTTATAATCTGGCCGGACAAAAGGTTGACAAAAACTATCGCGGAATGGTGATCGTGATAATGAATAATAAGAAATTTCTTATCAATCAAACAGGTAATCAGATACTAAGGTATTAAAATGAAAAATAGTATTTTATTTTTTCTCTTTGTATTTGCCGCAGTCTGTACTACGGCAAATACTTTTTCTACAAGCTTTAAAGTAGGAACTTACAATATTCGATTTGCTGGTGCATCCGGTGATACAGGATGGAAAGACTGGAGTCAGAGAAAGACTTATGTGGCACAAACTATCACAAGCTATGATTATGATATTATTGGATTAAATGAATGCCGGGGTGCAGTTCAATTGGCTGATATGCAGGATATGTTAGGTGATACTTTTGATTTTGTGCTGTATAGTGACCTTCAATATCCTGGATCATACAATCCAATTCTTTATAAGAAAGACAAATTTAATTTACTGAATTCAGGAGTATTCTTTTTGAATGCAAATGACCTTACCAAGCCATTTATATCATGGGATAACTCAGGCAATTATCGCTTTACTGTATATGCAAAACTGCAAGTTAAACAAACAGGAGAAATTTTATATTACTTCCAAACTCACCTTGATCATTATGGAGAGACTGCTCGTAATGAGCAAAGCCGCATCAACATGGAGCAAGTGAGAAAAATTGCGGGTAGTTATCCAACGATTGTGTGTGGTGACCACAATGCTACAAAGTCTCGTATACCCTTTTATAATATGATGCTCTCATACATGCAGGATAGTAGAAACGTTGCCGAAACAAAAATTAACATCAGTAGTGGTGACGGTACCTTGAGTAAGCGCACTGTAAATGGAAAGATTGTATGGGATCCTGCATATAAAAGTAGTTCGCGTTTAGATTATATTTGGATACGTGGAATGATTGCTTCAGAATATCGTCATATAGACGATACTTTTGGAAATGCAGAATGTCCTTCCGACCACATTGCTATTCAGGCAACTGTAACATTAAATGACTATGTTGCTCAACATACTTTTTATGTTGATCCGGCCGGAGGTGATGGAGATGGTACAATAACGAATCCTTTCAATGATTTGCAGAAAGCCATTGATGCCACTACTCAGTCCGGTGATACAATTTTTGTAAAAGCAGGTAAACTAAATATAGCAGGCAGTGGTAAGAACGCTACAATTAATGTTACTAAAACACTAACAATAATTGGAGGTTATAATAACGATTTTTCTGAAGTAACAGGACTAACCGAACTGAATGGAGACTTAAATGGAAATGATGTTTACGAAAACTTTGCGATTAGTAATACATCTGACAATCTCTATCGATTGATAACAGTAAACAGTACTTGCGGACTGGAAATCGCAAATTTCAATCTGCATGGTGCGAATGCCCCTTTAGCATCATCTTCCGGACAAGGCGCAGCGATATATTGTTCTGGTTACAGATTATTGGTCGACAACTGCTGGATTCATAATAACATGTCGTATGGTAATGGTGCCGGTATATATTGTGCCGGAGCTTTGGATATAAATAAATGTAAAATGTACAATAATGTTTCATCTTATGGTGCAGGTGGTGCATTCTATTCTGTAAACTTTAGTGGTGAACTGTATTGGAGAATGTCGGTCAAGGATAGCGAGTTCTACGGTAATAAAGCCACAATGGGGGGGGCAGGATATAATGGCGGATTCTCATGGCTTGGTGTAACGGGTTGTAGTTTTTATAACAACAAGACTACAAATTCAGGTACTTTTTACGTGCTGCGTACGAATTACGACAGCAATGTATGCTTTGCGAACAATACTTTTGCAAATAATATTGTAGAGGCAACAACTATTTCCGGACTTTCAAGTTCAAGTAAAGGCGGAAGTGCTATTTGGATAAAACTGAATGGAGAAGGCAGCAATGTAGCATTGGTAAACAATACTATAGTGGGCAACTATGCTTCTTGTTATACTGATAATGAACCTTCTTCAGACTTTAATGGTGCTGCTGTACAGACATTATCGGACTGTACTGTTCGTTTGTATAACAACATCATCGCAGCAAATCAAAGTACAGCTTCAACAGGTGGTGATGTATATCTTTTTAATACCACTCATGTTGACACGCAGCATAATGTTTATTCATGTAATGATAATATGCAACTGAATCCATCAAGCAACGATCTTTACATGTCAACATACGCTGCAGCACAAACTGCAATTTCAAATATATTAGATGGAGATATAAAGGAAGACAAGTTTGTTGCAAATTTTTCTTTCGAAGCAAATACTCCAACAATAAAGGTAAAAGATCCGTCTTATGGTTCAAAACTCATCACATTTATACCAAATAGCAATTTTGCTGAGTATAGATATATTGGTGATGTAAACCACAATGCTCAAATCAAGGGCGATGAATCTCTCACTACAGACCAGAGAGGTCTAAATCGTAGAACCGACGGTACCTCCTGTGCTGGGGCATTCGAGTATGGAGAAGGAAATGCAAGTGGCATTCCTGAAATTGATATAATCCCCGGATCAGAAAATTTGTTTATTTATGACCTGAGCGGGAGAATAATTTCAAGTCCCCGGAAAATTCAAGGCGTCTTTATCCAAAATGGTAAAAAATATCTCATAATTAAGTAATTAGTTTTGTACTATCAACAGGTTATAATTATTTCATAAGACTAAACTCATACCTTTTTAAACATGGTGTGTTTATTATGTATTAATGAACATAATGTAACTTAAAAATCACAAAAACATGAAAAGTACAAGACCTATTGAAAAGGTCATTTTGCTGTCCTTTTTTCTAGCAATATTCTCATTGAATACACTTGCTCAGAAAATAACACTTACGTTTAAAAACGAGTCCTTTGAAAAAGTGTTGATATCCATCAAACAACAAACAGGTTTAATGTTAGTATTCAGTGAACAGCTTGTTGATTTGAATCGTAAGGTTAGCATAAATGAAAAATCCATTCAGGTTGAAGAAGCCTTAGTGCAATTATTGAAAGGTACGAACCTTAGTTTTGAAATTGAAAACAACAAATTGTATTTGGTGGAAAAAAAGACTGATGAATTAAAAGTATCACCCTCTAAATCAAAAAAAATTACCGGCTTGGTAACCGATGAAAAAGGAGAACCTATAGTAGGAGCATCAGTTGTACTAAAAGGTTCTAATACCGGAACAATTACAAATATCGATGGTACATTTAATCTTGAAACTCAGGAGCAATCACTGATTACGATTTCTTATGTTGGATACAAACAAACTTACTTAAAGGTAGGTGAAATGAACAATTATAAAGTTGTGCTCGAAGAAGATTCCAGGTTTCTTGATGAGGTAGTTGTGGTTGGCTTTGGTACTCAAAAAAAAGTAAATTTAACAGGAGCAGTTTCTGTTATTAGCAATAAAGATATCAATGAGCGACCAGTTACTTCAGCTGCTCAAGCTTTACAGGGTCTTGACCCGGCTCTTAACATCGGTATTAATTCTGGTAAGGCAAATTCTGGTTATACCATTGATATTCGTGGTGCAGCTTCTCTGAATGGTGGTACTCCACTTATCCTCGTCGATGGTGTTGAAATGGAACTTAACCGGCTTAATCCTAATGATATTGAGTCTGTTTCAATACTTAAGGATGCTTCCGCAGCATCTGTATATGGTACCAAAGCTTCATCTGGTGTTGTGCTCATTACAACAAAGAGTGGTGGAGGATCAAAGGTTAATGTCAGCTATAATGGTCGACTGGGTTTTCTTCAGAATACAACAAGTACAGACTATGTAACTACAGGATACGACTGGTTGCGAACCGTAGATACTTTTTGGGCAGCATCCAATAAAAGTGGCAATTATACCAAGTATACTGATGCTGACTATGCTGAACTCTGGATGCGTCGTGGTGATTCTTCTGAAAATCCTTTACTTCCCTGGGCAGTAACTCAGAGCGATGGTTCTTACAAGTACTATGGAAACTTCGACTGGTATGGTTATTTCTTTAAACGCACCCGTACTCAGCAGGAGCACAATGTTTCAATACGCGGTGGAAATGACAAGGTGAAGTATTTTGTAAGTAGTCGTTACTTTGGATCAGAAGGAATTTTGAATATTCAAAATGACCCTTACGATTCATATAGTATCCGTAGTAAAGTTGATGTAAATATTACCAAGTGGTTGCGTTATCATAATAATATCAGCTACTTCTATGGCAAAGCATGGTGGCCTGGTATGACAAATCCACAGCATGTTTTCTCAGGGGTTACTTATGGTGCTGCACCTTATATACCTGCACTGAATCCAGACGGAACAATTGTACATCAGAACCCAAACAGTAATCAGACAGCCGATGTAGCAGGTGGTTACAACCTGATGCTTACTTATGGTAAAAACTCAAATACTGAAGAAACGAATGAAGTTATCATTAAAAACGGTTTTGATATTGACATTGCTAAGGGACTTGCTTTTCATAGTAGTTATTCGTATGCATTTTCTGGACTTTTCGATCAGAACCGTTATACACTCGCTCCATATTCCACTAAGGAAGGTGTGATAACATGGACACCAGATGACCCTTCTGCTAAGTTTAGAAATGAACTCAATGAAAGTAATCGTTCTACATACAAAAAATCATTCGAGGCTTATGCCGACTACATACAATCATGGAATAACATTCATAACTTCAAGGCAATGGCTGGTATGCAGTATGATACTCGTTACTATCATCAGAATTCAATTTCAGCAAATGGTTTGCTTTCAGAAGAGCTTAACGACTTCAATCTGGCTAATCCTACTTTGTATCAAGTTTCAGGTGGTAAGAGCAGGTATAAAACACTCGGTTATTTCGGACGTATAAACTATGATTATACAGGTCGTTATCTCGTCGAAATTTCCGGTCGTGCTGATGGATCATCACGTTTCTGGAAAGAAAATCGTTGGGCATTCTTCCCTTCTGCATCCTTTGGATGGCGTGCAAGCGAAGAGAAGTTCTTCAAGTCAATGAGCAGTTGGTGGAACAATGCAAAATTGCGTTACTCTATAGGTTCTTTGGGAAATCAACAGGTTAGCGACTATTTGTTCATAGATGAAATTGACACTAAAAAATCAAATGCAAGTTATACTCTTGATGGCATAAATCCTCTGGTTTATTCTCAGGAGTCAGCACCAGTTGCCAGTAACCTGACATGGGAGAAAGTAACAACTTACGATGTCGGAATTGACCTTGGTTTTTTCAATAAACTCAATATCACTTCCGATTACTATATTCGTAATACTACTGATATAATGGTAGCAGGAGCATCTCTGCCGGCTGTTTATGGTGCATCGGTTCCAAAACAGAATGCTGCTGATGTTCGCACAACAGGTTGGGAAATAGGCGTTACGTATCATGACAGCTTTAAACTCCGTGGTTCTAAATTCACTTATAACATTCGTGCCAATATTGGTGACTATACAACAAAGATTACTCGTTTTGATAATGAAACAGGTAAAATTGGTGATCACTATGTAGGTGAGACACTTGGAGAACTCTGGGGATGGCGTACTGATGGGCTATTCCAGTCTAATGAAGAGGCACAGGCATACGCTTCTACGGTTGATCTTACTTATCTGCAAAAATACATTGCTGATGCTAAGCCTCCTTATACTGGATGGATGGCAGGAGACCTGAAGTATCTTGATCTGGATGGTGACAATAAGCTTTCACTTGGCAGTAGTACTATATCCAATCCTGGTGATCGTACCGTTATCGGGAA